>JBQKHY010000021.1:0-43652 GCA_052118065.1 Ruminococcus sp. LCP21S3_E8
ATGATGCTCTTTTTGTCATGCCATTTTTACGATTCCAATACGATCTAAAGGATTTTTTTGATTAATTCAAAATATCTTCATTATAGCCTTGACTTTTAATAGTTAGTCTTTGTTTTATACTTGTTGTAATACTCCTCAATTGCTAATTGGACAATAACGGATTTACTTAATAAGCGAATTCCCATTAATTCATCCAATTCTTTAAGTGTCTTATCCGGAATAGATACACTTAGTCTGTGATTATTAAGTTTTTGGTTACTCATAAGAATTCCTTTCTTTTGTTACAATATTGCGTGAGTTTTAACTCTGTTTCCTCACACCTTATACACATATTATACACAGTTCGGTACAATTTTGCAACACTTGTGTATTTTCATATATAATTTAAGCATTTTAATAAAATGCAACCCTCAGATAAAAGAAAATCCCCTTTATTTACTAGAATAAAGGGGATAACTTATTACTGTTCATCATTAATATCAGCTTCTGCTGCTTTTGATATTGTAATTATATTATTTTCAAATTTTAATTTTAGGAACCTGTCATTTTCGCAGATTCCCATTTGTTTGAGCCATAGGGAAGGTAAGGACAATTTAAATAGTGTAGTATTTTTTCTTTTATTTGCAATAACTCTTAAAATTCTTTCTTTGCTTTTATCAATATTTCCCATCAAATTCATTCCTTTGTTTGGTATTAATCAACCGACAAAGAAATCTTATCTAATGCATTCTTAATTTGTGAATTGGCTGTATGAGTATAAATTTGCGTTGTAGCAAGGCTTTCATGGCCAAGAATATCTTTAATAACTCTGATGTCAACACCATTGTGATACATAATTGTAGCAGCAGTATGTCTCAGAGTGTGAGGTGTGTATCCTTTACCGTTAAGACCGGATTTATTAATTAATTCAGTAACGATTTGTTCTACTCGTCTATGAGATAATCGTTTACCGGTTTGTTCAGATACAAATAAGGCATCCTTATCAATGATTTTTTTGTATTGGAGTCTTTGCTCAATGTACTTATGAATAACATCCATACATGCATCATTAAGGAATAATTCTCTATCTTTTGAGCCTTTTCCGAAAATACGGATTGAATTACTAGCAAATTGATTAATATTAACATTTACTAATTCATCTAGTCTTAATCCGGTGTTCATAAATAGCACTAAAATTGTATAATTACGATAATCACTATTCACGTATGCATATTCCAATAAGGTTTTACATTCGTCAGTTGAAAGAAATTTTGGTAATCGCTTATCCTTTTTAACTGACTCAATTAAAGTCACAGGATTTTCCTGGATAATGTTATTCTTATTAAGGTATTTATAAAAAGATTTAAGAGTGGACAATCTGTTTGCTCGTGAACTTTTACAATTATTATGCGAAACCTGTATGTAATAAAGATATTCTTGAATATCATCACTGGTAATCTTGCTAAAGAATTCTTCATCAACATACTGATTTATTAATTTTGATTTTTCATTATTATCTAATTCATCAATTCTAATTGTCTTATCATAATAAACTTTTATAATGTACAAACAAAAAATTCTTAAATTATAATAATATGTATGTACAGAATTTAGGGATAGCCCTTTAATTACATTAATATAAGTAAAGAACTTCTTAAGTACATTTGGTGATGACCTAATATATTCATCAATGTTACCATTTAATTTATTCATTTTTTGCCCTCCCCGTTTCGCAAAATCTTTATTATGCGAAATTGCGTTATTATGTTAATATGTCTTTTTTCTTAATCATTTTTCTTTCCCCTCACAAGGGGTATACCTAAATTAGAACTAAAATTGTACTATGCCAAAAATATTGAGACAAGTTCCAACTACTGATACAAGTAATACAATAAGTGCAACAACTTGCATACCTTTACGGCTTGATGAACCTTTTCTCATAAACATTGATAATACATATAGGACAATACCAATAATAAGTCCTACTAATGTAATGGTTCCTAATGTGTTTAAGTTGCTAAACATATAATTTCCCTTCTTTCTTCATTATATTGAATAGGCATATTAATAAAAGCTTTTATTTGCATAATCAAATGTTGTTTGTGGTGCTTTATTGTAATCGTTCGGTTCACTATTATAATCGTTATTACAAGCTATTGTATTGTTATCATTTTGCATTTGCTTATATGCAGGAGTGTTGTATACACCGTTAATGTAACAATACATATTATAATTAGAAATTTCCATCTTAACCATGTGTGCAAATGATTTTAAATCCTTTAAATTTAAAGGAACTAGGAAACTTTTCTCATAATCGCCTGTAGGAACAATTAAGTTACCCTTTTTATAACCCTTCCTTTGGACGCACCGAAAAACAAAATCAGACTTTGAGCCTATATCAATCAAGAAGTGTCTTGCCTTTAACTCCTTTTGATGAGTACGAGGATTTTCAACTGCTCCCCCACCTTGATGAAAATATAATGCTTTATTATCATCATTTGAATTTGATTGCTTCTTCATATATCCAATTTTCAATAATCTACCGGATATAATATCTTGATATAAAGCAAAAAATTCGCTAAATGATATATATATATCCATATTATCAATCAATGCCCTTGAATTAGGTTCAAAAGACACAAAGGACAGCATTACCTTATTAAGGTAAAAACAGTCTCGTTTGATTTTGCACATCTGATTTCTACTAGCAAATTCTATAATCGAATCATAAACCTTTGGTAGATTGATTTCAATTCTACTCATAGTAGCACACCCTTTGATTTAATTACACTTATATTATACCATTGTCGGTACTACTATACAATGATTACATATTCTTATATATAAATTACTATCTAAAGATAATTAATATGCCTACATATATATAATGAAAAAAATTTTAAATTATTATCAATTTTTGAAAAAATAATTATATAATAAGCTTTTTTGTTGCAAAATAAAAAAGAATACTCACATCTGTAAGTATTCTCTGTCAAGAACAAAAAATATTTAACTTTCCTATTATCAATACGAAGTTTTCTATCTACATTAGTAGAGATTTAGAAATAATCTATAACCGATTTTATCTTCCAATGTACCTGATTATCTACATTAGTAGAGATTGAATAATAGCATTTAACTGAAAGCGACAAACTATACGATTATAATCTACATTAGTAGGAATTTAGAAGTAACATTTTACTCAGTTCTGTTAAAGTCTGCATATTCGCATCTACACAAGTAGAGATTGAATAATAGCATTTAACCCTAACATTGTAAGCTGTAAACAATTCTAAATTATGACTAGGGTTTGCATTATTCTAATGTATTTATAATATCATATTATAAATTACTTTTCAATGATTATTTTAGTTTACCTATTAGTAAACTAAAAAAAGGCCCACAAATTGTGAGCCTTTGAAAAATTAATTACTTTTTTCTTTCATTTAGAACCATGGTAGGTCCTCAATTTCATAATCTGATGGATAAGAATTATCCTCATAATTATTTTGATTATAACCTTGATTACCATTATTATTCTGCTGATTTTGGTAATTTTGATTTTTTTGAATATTATTTTGATAATTATTCTTATCATTTTGATAGCCTTGTCTACCGTTATTGCCCTTATTATTCTGATTTTGATAATTTTGATTACCTTGATTACTGTTGTTTCCACTATTGCTCTGCTGTACAGCAGGTTCACCGGTGAAACTAAAAGTCTGTATAAGCAAAATATTCTTACTAACTTCAGAGTTAGTTTTTTTGCTAGTATAGGTTTGTGTTGTCATAACACCTGTTAAACCAATTAAAGAGCCTTTAACAAAGTAATTAGCAATATTCTCAGCAGTTTTGCCATATGCTGAGCAATGAATATAATCAGTCTTCTCTCTGTCCATTGGTCGATTTACGGCTAAATCAAAAGACAAACATGGTGTTCCATTAGTACTACGAATTAACTCTAAATCACGAGTAATTCTTCCCATAAATGTACAATTATTAATCATATTTCAATTCCTTAAACATAAAATGAATGGCTTTTATGTATATCCTTTCTTTAATTAATATTTTTATATATTTTTTAGTAGTGATTAATTTTTTGAACTCCATCCAGACAAAAAAACAACTACTAAATATATAATGATAAATAAAAAGAGAAAATAAAAACAAAAATTAAAGGCACCACAAATGTGATGCCTTTTCAGTCTTGATAACGATATATATAAATTATACTATTTTGATGGATTCCTTGTTGCTTGTTATTTTGGGGATTTTTAAATAAAACAAATTCATAATACTTTTTAGAATACCCATATTAAATAAAATTATTCTATTATACTTCTCAAATATAAGTTATTGTTGTTTTTATTTTTTGTTTTTAAAAGAAAAGAAAAATTTGATAACTTGAAAAATAATTTAGTTGAATAATTATTATTAATATGTACGATTGTTAAAATACATGAATTCATTTATATCTTCCTTTCATTTATATATTTATTATCGTACATTCGCCCTAATTTCATCTCAAAATTCAAAATAAGTTACATTCGTCAACAACACTGTAATCTCCAAATTAACATAATTACAATGCTATATATATAATGAAAAATAAGAACAAAAAATAAAATTGAAAAAGAAAATAGTCCTTGCAACTGCAAGAACCATTTTCCCAAATAATAATAATATTAATATAGAGCGTTTCATTCGTAATGAAAGAAACAAAAAAGAAAAAAATAAAATAAAAGATTTTATATAAGCAGAAACAAAAATATAAAAATCAAAGCTCATATAAAATTCATATCAACACATATATAATACAATAGTAGTACCTATATGTCAATAGTGTATCACTATTTATTATAGTATTTTGGAATATACGCTTTTATTGTTTTATTTTCTTGAGAATATGAACCATAAATTGTCTTAAATTTTTTATAAGGTGAATTTTCTTTTTTATATTTAAAATATGGAATTTCATCAATATCAAAATACTTATCGTATTTTCTATTAATAATGATAAAATCATTAATTTCTTCAATATGTTCATAATTTAAGACTGACATTTTATTCTTGTTAGTTAGCTTAAATAATTCAATCATATTTTGGATTTGTTCAATTTGCTCAGCAAATTCATCACCATAAAAATCAAATTTTTCTGTCAATGGAATTTTTGAGTCTTTAATTATCCATTCTATTGCATCTCTTGAAGAAATACCAAACTCATCTATCATTTCAACCTGTTCATCAAAAGATGGTTCGTACATTGACTCAATCAATGCCTTATTACAATCAAATACAATTCGATTATTAAACTCATAAAAATTAGGAACAAATATTTTACAAGTTTTAGTATCTTCCTTGTAACTGTTATACTTCATTGGATAATCAGAAACATTACCTGTTTTACTTTTATAAACACCATAAGGTACTGTTACCATATCAAAATACCTTTTTAATGTTTCAGAATTAATCATTATATTATGTATTTTCATTTCATTACCTTCAAATATCCTACTTTAATGTGCTACTTAATTACAGCAGTACATTTACAACTTATATTTGTACTATCAGTAGTAGTAGCAGTTATTGTACAAGAACCCTTTGATTTAGCAGTCACTTTACCATTACTATCTACAGTAGCAATTTTACTGTTTGATGTTTCCCACTTTACTTTTTTAACTGTTACATTCTCCGGTTCAATTTTAGGAATAAGATTAAAGTTGTTACCTTTGTAAAGCATAATCTTATTTTTGTTTATTGTGATTTTAGATGCTAGTTGTCTTACATACACATCATATGAAGATGTAACTTTATTATTTCCTTCAACTGTAGCTATAATCTTGCATGTGCCAATAGACAAACATTCTACATTACCTTCATTATCAACAGTTGCTACATTATTATCAGTAGAACTATATGTAATATCCTTACTTGTTGCATTAATTGGAGAATAAGTCGCAACATTCATAAATTTTGTACCTATCTCAGAATACTTTTTTGGCTCTTTAAACTTTAACTTTTGAATAATTGTATTATCAACTGTAATATTATAAGTTATATATTTTCTTGAATTATCTACAGCAGTAGCTTTAACTAAGCAATAACCTTTACCTTTAGTTGTAATTCTACCTGTACTATCTACAGTTGCAACTTTTGTATTATTACTAGTCCATTTTAGCACTTTATTATTTGCATTGCTAGGATAAATCTTAGGTGATAAGGATTTATTTATATTTTGGTTTGCAAAGGTTAGATTTCTATTATTATCAATTATATTAGTTACTAATTGCTTTACTTGTACCTTGCAATTTTTAACTATTCTTTTGTCCTTCTTTGATACAATCTTAATGTTGCATATTCCCTTTTTCTTAGCTGTTACTTTACCTTTACTATTAACAGTGGCAACATTTCTATTACTTGAAGTAAATATCATACCACTTTTATCATTCATAGTAACATTTAATTTCTTTGTTTGTCCATTATTTCGATTACTAATATTTAGTATCATATTAGTAGTCTTTAAATTCATACTATACGCATAAGAAGAAGTAACTTTATTACCATAGTAATTATCTAAATCGACAACTGTATTAATACCTGGTATTCTACCTTTATCAGAATATTGCCATGTTGAATAATTACCTTTATATGCACAACTGTTACTATATTCTGCCACCCATTTAGCCCACTTTTTATTATTAAAAACCGGACTTGTTAAGTAATAGTTCCACCAATTTCTACAAGCATAAATTCCAACTTTATATCCTTTAGAAGTAATAATATCACAATAAGTTTTTGCTATATTACCAAGTGCTGATGAACCGAGTTTAGCCTGTTCCGACCTTTCTAGATCGTAATACACCGGAAAATCCAGTTTATAACTTTTTATTTGTCTTAATGTATGTTCAGCTTCAGATTTTGCTTGTTTTGTTGTAGTAGCATAAGACATTAAATATACACCAAAAGGTATCTTGTTCTTAATACATCCTTCTACATTTTTTTTATACATATAATCGTCTTGTGATTTTAAATTATCACCATAACCTAACTGTATAATTGCAAAATCAACACTTTTTTTAGCTTTAGACCAATTAATAACTCCATTGTATCTTGACACATCAATACCTTTCATAGTAACTTTTCTTTGGGCTGTTTTTGTTTCCACCATATTTACTTTACTTAAGAAATTTTTATTAATGCTTTTTGATGTTGCAAAAACAGAAACTACTGAGAAACTTAATGATGTAATAACTAATACAACTGATATTACAATTCTACTAATCTTATTAAATTTTAATTCAAACATCTAAATCGTAGTATAATACACTACATAACTCCCTTCATGATTTTATTTTTGATGTTTTTAAATTCATATCACTTCCCTTTCATGCTTTATTTTTAATTATTATAATAGCCTTTCATCACCACTTATATTTCCATTACCGTCATACCAATCTAAAGTATTTTTACTTTTTGAGAATTCAGTAAGGAATGTTGTAACTTTAGGCTTTTTAGATTTGTTACTGTAATGAATATCTGGCCACAATCCATTTTGCAATTTTACTTTGCTTGTATCAACTTTTGAATTTTCCCCATCACGAACTTTACGAGCCACAATGACAGTTCGAAAATCTTTATACTCATATGAGCAGGTAGATAATGTAATTAGTTCATCATTTTCATTTACTTTTACCGGACAATTTATTAGCGACCTTGCTTTAACTTGATACACATAATTTAAAAATTCAGCTTTATTATAGAAATTACCAATTAAGTAATTGAATACTTTACCTTGTGAAGAGTCTGTGTTTGTTTTGAATACTGATATAATTTTATATGTAGATACCTTTTTGTTACTCTTTGAGTATTTGAATGTTGGAGCTGATTTATAAAAACCTAAGTTACCACTATAAGTACCATACTTCATTAACTGACCAAACATACTACCATCATTCATATGATGTGCATGAATTATAATATTTTTCGCATTTGCACCAGACCTATAATCAATAAAACAACTACCATTGATGTTATAGTTTTTACGATAGTCCTTATTAAGGTAATATTGATTATTTTCATTATCACCTTTATGCAACATT
This sequence comes from Ruminococcus sp. LCP21S3_E8, assembly GCA_052118065.1. GTDB lineage: Bacteria > Bacillota > Clostridia > Oscillospirales > Acutalibacteraceae > Ruminococcoides. Next base: position 8,079 of record JBQKHY010000021.1, read on the forward strand.
ACAGGATTATCAATTGTAGTGTGTGGTACTTTAAGCCATCCAACAATTTCTGAATTTACACTTTTAATTCCATTCCAATTTAATGATTGATTATTTCTTTGTACACTATTATTGGTATTACTATTAATGTTCTTTTTACTACCATTCTGATTGTTATTTTTCTTACCACTACTTTTGTTATTGTTAACACTATCGGTAGTATTGGAATATGCTATATTTTTAATTTGATTATTTTTACTTATTTCTCTTTCCGGTAAAACAAAATAAAATATTAGTAGTGCTGCTAAAGACAAAACTACTATTGATATTACGATTATTAAAATTACCTTTTTTATTTTGTTACTATTTTTATTCATCAATCAATCATCCCCTTCTATATATATAATGAATAAAATTTATAAAAAATAAAACCTAAATAAAAAATTGACAAAATTGCAAAAATATCTTATTCTTAATATATGAATAATTAAAAAATTGGAGTAATAAGAATGTCAAGATTTATAAACAAAAATATGAAAGTAGTTCAGCTGATCTTCAATAGCAATCCAGCTTCTAAAACTGAATGTAAAGGTAACTACCGAGCAACAATACCGGTGAGATGGGCCAACGATTTAGGTGTTACTAGAGATAACAAACAAGTTTTACTAATTAAGAAAAAAGATTGTATTATTATAAAGCCAGGAACAGATGAAGAAATTGATAGGTTTATTGAAAGTGAAATTGCAAATCAAACATATCAAGAACAATTATGCGTTCAACAATATTCAAATTACTTTAAGAAAACTAAGGCAGAATTATTTTCTGAATTATATTAACTACAAAAAGCGTACATCTAATGATGTACGCTTTATTTATATATTGCTATTTTATTATTCAATAAGGTTTATCCATAAAAATCGTAATATTTTTCAGCAACATTCGGTAATAGATTTTCAATTCTTTCCATTTCTCTCCAACCAACACCCTTTAAGCCAATCTGTTTTAAGTATTCTTGAACATTTCGTCCATATAATTTATATCCATTTTGCCTCATATATCTGCATTGACAATATAATCTGAATGTAAAAGTTTTAAACATTGCTGGTTGATTACACCACGCCGCTATTGAAGCGTAAAACGATGAATAATTCGACTTATATACTTTTTCATATCTCATAATATATGGTTTTGCACCATATTTACTTAGGATATAAATTCGTTCAAACAAATCTTGAATATCATTATGCCAAAACTTTTCATCATAAATGTTGTTTCTGTCATAACCACAAAATACATAAAATTTCAATCTGTTTCTAATATTAGGAGCTTCTTCTATAATTAGTTTTAACCTTGATATAATTACTTCTTTATCTGCAATATTATCAAATGCAAAAATATAATCTCCATCATATTTCCATTTAGACATTTCTTTTATTTTGTCTTTATTAAGTAGTCTTTCATCAAGTCCTTGTTTGAATTGAAATTTTTTGCCACTTTGTATTACAGGCAATATTAATTTCTTCCAATCAGGGTGGCTAAAAAAGTTATCATCTAAAAAACATATTTTAGGTCGTGACTCATCATAAAATTCATAAAAGTTACTTGCTACAACTGAATGTGTTGAATTTCTATTAACACAGAAACTGCATTTTCTAAAGCATTTCCTTGTAAGGAAACCTATTGAATAATCTAAATAATATGTAAACTCTTTTCGTTTTTTACCACTACTAATTTTTGATTTAACCCATTCATCATATAAATGGTAGTCTGGTTTAATGTGTTCAATTTCATATGGCAATGGAGGAGCTTTGTCATAATAAAAACCAGTGCCACCATATTCAATATTTTTAGATTTTAAAAATTCATTAGTAGAATACCAATTTTCAATATTTTCACAAGTTTTATTGGTTTTATCTTCTGGTTCACAAGGTATAACTGTATCTGTAAAAACCTTTGATATATAGACTTTATCAAAAACTTCTAGGTTTAAGTAATCGGTTTTCAATGTAACAATATCCCCAGCATCCTTGTGATAAGCAGATAACTTCATACAACACAAATTTGGAAATCTATGCTTCTTATTATCAATAATATCTGCATCTATTATTGCAATGTTTTTATTGATGAAAATCACTTCCTTGTTGTCGATTTTTATTTCATCTTTTAATTCTTTTTATATTTTTGATTTGACAACATAATAGTTTTGTCATCCACTACAGAATAATTAATGTTAATTACATTATTAGTTGTTCCTTTATATTTAACAATAATTTTATTCTTAAACACATTATACTTACCATTAATAAGTATCTTATTGTCTTTAACAACACAAGAACCATCCTCATTAAACTGATATGTTGAATTACCATTTACCCATTTGCCGATTAATTCTTTGGATACTTTGTAAGTTGCAAAATCATCAATATTGGTATTGACTTCATCACTTTTAATGAAGTCAAACTCATACTTGCCTTGACTTAAAGACAATTCATACCCACTAAATACATTACCGGACAAAGAATACTTGTATTCCCCATTTAAGTAGTCTTCTAATTTAATTTCTACTTTGTTATTGTCCTTCATTTTATATTGACCGTTTACTGTTGTTGAACCAACTCTCAAAGATATTTTGTTATTGCCATCAAATGTGTATACACTATTTCCTTCATTTAAAGTCCAAGAACCTTCAATACTATAATTAAAAAACAAAAAATATACTAATACAATAAGCAAAAGTAGTATTGCGAAAGATATTGAAATAATAAAAATCTTATTATGTATAATATCTTGTACTTTACTTTGTTGAACTTGAGGTTTAACAACAACTTGTTTTTTTTGACTTTTTTTCTTTCGTGACTGCTTTTTCTTGCTCATATTAATACCTGCTTTCCCAATTATTATGCTTTACAAAGCTTTCATAGTTTTCCAAAGTATCTTTTTTATACTTTCTAATTTTTTTTCGTTCTTCATTATCTTTTTTGTACTTTTCACAGTATTGATGACATCCAATTTTACGGTCTGTACAATCTTTACATGAATTACCCATAATTATTCGCCTTTCTGAACCAATACCAATTCCATTGTATCTTTGATTTTATCTATATTAGAATAAGGACAATAGCACAATGGTATGTTATTCCTTTTACATTGATTCTTAATTGGATAATAATTAGAATGAGATACTTTATTAATAAAAATAATAACTGCATCAATTTTATATTCGGATAAATTTATATTACCCATAGTAGTAATAGAGTTAGGAAATACCTTTTTAATGCTGTTGCCAAAAGTAACATCTTTACCAATCAAGAATAAATATCTTCCATTCTTATTTAATTTCAAAGTTTTCTTATTTTTATTGGCACATAGTTTCTTTTGTTCGTTAATCTGTTTTGTATTTTCAACAACAAGATTTGAATACTTTTCGTTGAGTGCATCATATTTTGATTTAAGTTTTTTATTCTGCCTTTCAAGTTCAAGGTTTTTCTGCTGTAAATTTTCGTATTTTTGTAATAACTTCTGATACTCTTCCTCAGTAGTTGTGTTCTTCTCTGACAATATTGCATTTTCCAATGACTCTATTTTGCCATTTTGACTTTTGCTAACATCAACTAATTGGGCAAAATTATTTCCAAACTTTTCGAGGATGTTATAAATTTTACTCAACTCATTTAATTCAATTTTCCTTGCCATATCATTATTACATACACTGTAGTTATAATAATACAATCGTTCAAATGAATAAATCGAGTTATTAATAATTGTTTGAAATTCAGAAAGTATTGTTACACTATCTTCTGGTAATGACAAGAAGTAATTATCATTATCAATCTTATTATTATATGAATACTGCTGTACATGAATAATAGCTTGTTTCATAATTTCAAAGTTGATTACGCTATTAATATTATCACTACACAATAATGATATAATATTATCACTAACTGTTTCCGGTGTATCATCAGTTACTTTTGGTAAACTATGTGGTATCGCATTTACCAATTTCAATGGTTGTACTAAATCGCAAAAATCATTATGGCAAAACTTGTATGTTGAGTACAATTCATCATTACCGTCATATAAATAAAAAGCTATATACTGTCTAATATAATCTGCTAAAGTATCATTTTTAATATCATTTTCGCTATCATCTAAGTTGAATTTTGAGTTCATATAATCTTTAATCACTTTTTGATATTTTTTAATGTACCTTTGAAACCTACTAGATGATATAAAATCAATATTATTATATACTGAAGATAAATTTAGCATTTCATCAAAATTTCTTTCCATTTTTTTACTCCTTTAATTATTATACTTATATTATATAATAGTAGTACCTATTTTTCAATGTTTTTACATTATTATATATAAAAAAGGTTTGACCTTAGCCAAACCTTTAATATAATAATAAATCACTAAATAATATTCTTTTTTATTTTATTGATTTCTTTATTGGATAAATTATAAATATCTTTAATAATTAATAATTTATCAACATCATTCAATTCTACATTTAATTCATCATTATTAAATTTACCTATATTGTTATAGGTATTATTGGACCATATACCTTCAATGTTCATACACCTATTATTGCATAAATGTATTAATTTTTGGAGGAATGATACAGGTACATTCCGAACAGTATCAAGTTCACAAATAGCAACCTGCTTATTGCCATTACCAACTGTCTTAATCTTTATACTACTACTTACAGCAGTAGTATAACATCCCCAGTTATGGTTACACCATATACTCTCATTACCTCTTAACTTCACCATTTCCGGAACAGGTGAGAATTTATTAAAATCAATATCTTGTTCTTCTGATTTTAAACAGTATATGATATAACTAATATCATTTTTTAAACCAGATATATTAAATTTGGTTTTAACTATATCTTTCATTTTATATTTCCTTTCTTTAATTTTAATCTTCTAATAATAAATATCGACCAGATGATAATTCTCTGACCTCACTATTTTCTAATATTTCTTGATAAATTTCTTCAATATCAATAAAATTGTATATTTCTCTTGATAATGAATTTATTTTATCTTTACTTACACCATAGGATACAAGCAAATTTAGGAAATATCTCATTGATATATCCTCTATTGCATTGCCAATAAAAATAGGTGCTTTTGTTAAATGCAATGTATCAATTTCATTATATTCATTGAATGATGTACCGTTATTGATACAAAAAGCAAATGGTTCACTTTTAATATCAATTTGTTGATTGTTAATATAATAGTGGATGTTATATCCATCATATAATTTTTTCATTTCGTCTACGAAGAAACAATCCATTGGTGCATCAGCATTGAGTATTACATTTACATTATCATCTTGTAATGATACCGTTGCAATTGCAACTTTTTGTAAATTTGCCATAGTACCAATAATGGTATCATTGACCTTAGTTATTAATAAATAAACTTTATTCTTAATAACATTATAGTTATCATTTTCAGTCTTTACTTTACCATTTAATTTAGTGTTCACAGACAGAGACTTTATATATGAATTTTTTAAATATGTTGTACCGTATACAACTAAATCATCTGGCAATTCCTTAATATGTGAATTAAGCAATGACAGATCGCCTAAAACTGTTAATCCTTTAGGTAGACTTTCAATCAGTGTATTATTCAAATTTAAATTACCATAAACCGTTAAGTTGTCCGGTAAACTTTCAATACTAGAGTCTTCTAGTATAATATCACCATTCAGTTTTGCATCATCTGGAATACTTTTAATTTTGGTATTCCAGAATTCTGCGTTACCACCAACAACCAAGTTCTTTGGTAATTTAGTTATGCAAGAAGAGTCTAAAACTAAATCACCTTTAACAATTAGATTATCCGGTAATTCTGTAAAATCTGTTTCACTCATAACGAGTGAACTATCAAGACAATTTTTCATCATATCTTTAGCTTCTTTGATTGTTAATTCTTTCATTTTAATTGCTCCTTTTAAGCATATTTTTAGAGTTTTATTTTGACTTTTTGAGTTTCCTTTCGAACCATTAAAGTAATTTATTTTTTCAAAGCTCCCAAAAAAACAAAAAATAAATTCTAGTAATATAGTGAATTATTATTAACTTAAATAAAAAAAGAAAGCCTACATTAAGTAGACTTTCTAGAACAAATAAACTAATCAAACATACTATAATTTTCATAACTATCAATATCATATGATATTTGTTCGCTTTTTTTATCATTATTTTTATTTGATTCATACTTATTCAATTCTTGTAAATTGCAGATATTATGGTTATACCAGTTATTAAGTATTCCATTGGTATAAGCTAAATTAAACTTCATTTTTTGGTTTACACATCTTTCATATGCTTCTTTAATCATTTCATTTGTAAATTTCCATTCATTTATCCAACGATTTGCATTTTCCTGTTGTGCTTTTGTCGGATAGCCATAACTATTGATTCCACATATTCTAGCTACTTTGTTCCAATTATCATTATAGGAATTAAGTTCAGCTATTCTGTCATTGGCTCTTTCAATTGTTGTAATATCGTTATTGGCCCAGTCAATAGCTATTTTTTCTATGTATTTCATGTTTGTCTTACCAATTGATTGACAATAATATACAAGCATTGCTATAACACTACAAGGTAAACCATCTGTTTCATGTAACATTACTAATGTTGCAATATCACCACTAGATAACGGCCTACTAAAGGTACTTTCAACAGTTTCTAACAATTGCGATAGTTCTTCATCATCACCTAATCTTTGTGCAATAAATAATGGATCCGGCTTTTGCTGCCTTGACATTATATATTTTCTTTTAGTTTTATTTTTTTCTGTGCTATTAATTTTTGCAGATGACTTTTGTGGTAAGTTATAAGAGTTGGAAAGTACTCCTCTTTTTACCCAGAACTCTAATGCATTAATAACTTCTTCTTTTGTAATTTGTAATTTATCACTTATAATTTCTTCATTTAATGTTTCATTATTATATCTTAATATGAATAATATAACTTTAAGTTGTTCACTAGTTGCATCTACTATATCGTGGTCAACAATACATGAAGGAACAGGGAAAATAGTACCCCACTTTCCTAAATTTAATTCTATTAACATATGCTCAATTACCTCTTTTTAATAATTCATTCAAGTTATTTATCTTATCTTTATTATATATCATTCATTATAGTCACTCAATGACTATATAAATTTATATATAAATTAGGAAACAAAAAGAAAGCCTACATAAGTAGACTTTCTTCCTTAATAAATAATCTACTTATTCTTTATAATCTTCTACATATTCAACAAATTCGTAGAATTTTTCGGTATAACCTATTGGTGGTTTATCTTCTACAGATATTTTTTCGTAGGCCCAACTACCTACATCATTTTGATTAATTCCGTAATAATCACCTCCACCTCTACCATTGCCAATAGCAGTGAGTAAAGGAAGTGGATGGATACACCATCCTACCTTGTCCATGAATTTTTCTTTATATTTATTGCAATCAAGATAAATTCTTTTATCATGATTAACAAGATATTTGTTATCAAGTAACAGTACATTCTTATGTATACTTTGTCCATCATTATCTATCCATGCTAAACTGTATAATTCATCATTGTCAATAGTAATATCAGCATCGGCATAATCGCCAACCCAAGCCACCTGGGTTGGTCTTTGATAAATCATATTGACGAGTGATCCAACAAAATCGTTGTACCACCAAGAATGTTCCGTGATTTTTGCTGGTTGATATTTATTATCAACTTCTCGATTAAAAATGGTTATTTCTCCTTTTTCGTTTTTAGTTACGGCACGATAATATTGACCCATAATATTTTGCTCCTTTTATTATATTAATTATTTTTGAGTTTATTTATTAGACATTTTTAGTTCCTTTCATACTATTAAAGTAGATTATTTTATAAAACTCCTTAAAAACATAAAATAACCTCTATAAATATAATGATTTTCGAGTAATACAAATAAAAAAAGAAAGCCTACAAAAGTAGACTTTCTCAAAAATAAATCACATTTTCAATTTCTCATCCAATTTTTTCTTAAAATCTTCCTTATTTTCCCTACTTAAGGAACGATAAGCGATTATGATACTTTGTTCCTCTTTAGTAAGGTTATAAATTGCATCATTTTCTAAAGCATGTAGGAATGATTCCTTATTACTCCTAGGGTTCTTTTCTGATGGTAGCAAATCATCATATGTGATACCGAAAATCTTGATAAGTTTGTGTAATGTATCAATTGATGGTTCTGTTTTACCTGTTTCATAATAAGTATAGGTTGTACGATTTATGTTTAATGCGTCAGCTACTTGTTGCTGAGTTAGTAAAGAATTTTTGCGATAAATTTTCAATAAATTTCCTAAATTTTTATTTGCCATTATATTTTCTTCCTTTTTTTAATTCTAAAGTTTTTTCATTTATTGACTTTTATTTGTTTCCTTTCCATAACAATTTAAAGTAATTTATTTTTTGTAAACTCCGAAAAACATAAAATAAATTCTATTTATATAATGAATCAACAGTAGCAAAAATAAAAAAGAAAGCCTACAGTAGTAGGCTTTCTAAAAACAAATTACCTTTGTTTTTGGATATTGCTTTCCAATACATTCTTCATTTTATTGAGTTCTTTGGTTAAGCTATCTTCTAAGTCTTTGTTAGCATAGCCTCTAGCCTGTATTAGTGAGACTTTGCCGTTAGCCACTCTAAACTCAATAGTAGCATACCTATCATTACCTTTTGCAACAAAACATACAATTGTTTTGCCCTCAGCCATTTTTTCGAAATAGTTTAATCTGCCGACACAGATATGCATTTCTTCTCCTTGTGCAATAAAATCATTTTTGTTGTGTGGTAAGGTAATTTTATAATCTCCAATTTTTAGTCCGTCAAAATTTCCTAAGGATTTTGTAAAACTTAAAAGTTTCTTTTCATTTTTTAAAAGTTGTTGCTTTTTAATTTTATCTTCATTTTCTTTAAGCCATTTTTCAGCAGCATCATGAGCCTTTTTAAGGTCCTGTGGAAACAAGAAACTTTTATTATATTTTACAATTTTTGCATCCGGATTTGATAATTTATAAGCTTTAATGTACATTGATATGTAATCATTAAGGGTTGGCAATTCACAAGTTTTAAACTGTCTTAGATACTTTATCACTTGATTAATTGTAGTTTTGTAATTATTACAAAACTCAATAATATCATCAGTAAAATGAATAATACTATAATCATAATCAATACAATACTTATATATCAGCTTAAAATCATTAATTTTATTTTTAAATGATTTATCGAATGTTTGCATTGCAGACACAGTATTGTAATCTACATTTTCTTCTATTGCAAACTTAATATAGGTTTTATTTAAACCTATATAATCTTTAATTGACATATTTTCTGTAATTGTAGTGCGATTATAATACCAGCCAACAGAGCTTTTTAACAAATCAGTTGCTAATTCATATAAGCCTACTTTTTGCAATTTTTCAGCTAACATTGAATATTTCATGTTAATCAAAATTTCCTCTACTCTTATACTAGAAGAAATAGTGCTAGATTCAATATACTGTAGAATTGATAACCGTTCACTTTCACTTGGAAAGGCTTCCTTTATAGTATCCAGATTACCTTGATAGAATTTATCTGCAAAATAATATCTATCCGGTAATCGTGGTAACCACACATGCCATCCAATAGATGGTTTAGAATTCTTCCAATACAAAAGATTAGTATAATAATCTCTTGTTGCAATATAATAATTGAAGTTACGAAAGTCTGTACTGAATATATCTCTTTCATATTCATACAGGCTTCTATCAACTTTAATATCAGTTAAATAACCATTATAATCAAATGCTGATATACATTCTGATAAATCAAAATGTCTAACCATAAGTTGTTTTTCTCCATCTTGATTAATAAAAACATCAAGCATAGAATAGCACTTATGTGTTTCTTTATTGCTTACTTTCAAACAAGAAATCGCTTCAATTTCTTTTTTGCATTTAGGACACTTATATTTATGCCCCATTACTATTTTCTTATATGAACTTCTGGTATTACAATTAGTGCATATACCATTGCTTCTGTCTTTTGTGCTAAATATTAATTTATATCCTAAGTCATTATTACAAAAGTTTTTAAACTTTCGTGGAACAGTTACCTTATAATTGCACCACATTTTCATTTTTTCTTTTATATCTTTTGCTCTTTTATTATTTCTTATCTCAGCCTTGCGTGACTCATAGAAGTGTTTAATGCATCTCTGAGCATCATCATACTCATTAATATTTACATTGAAATATTCGAAAACACAACTTGAGAAATAACTAACTTTACCATAATAACTAAAAGCAAAATTTAAAGAGTTTGTCCACTTATTATTAGGTAATAAAGTAAGTGTATCACCTTTTTTGTTTATGACTGTAATGTATAAATCATCACAATCAGCATATTTTTCAGCATTGGCATTGTAATAATTATAGGTATTACCTATACATATAAGATATTTTTTATTTTCGATAATTTTAGTATTATAATAAGTAATACTTAAATCGGAAATTTCTGCTAATTTTTTAGCCTTCCTATAAATAGTAAGGCTTTTAATTTTACGGATACTTTTTTTAGAAGGTAACACAACAATTCCTCCTTTATCAGTCAAACATACTGAATAAATTTAGGGAATTATTATTTTCCTTTTTAGTACCCTCTTCTTTTTTAGGTTCATCTTTAGAAGTTGAAGTATTAGCAGCAGGTTGAGAAAATAGATTGAAAGAATTTTCTTCCTTCTTTTCTTTACTTTTTGCTGAGGTTTTTGAAGTCTTTTTATTAGCCTTCTTTTTCGCCTTAGCAAGTCTCTCTTCATTCTTCTTTTTTTGTTTTGCCTTAGCTTCTGCTTCCTTCTTTGCAATTTCAAGATCATTAAGTTCATAATAATCATCAATAATTGCAAAAATTTGTCGATGGTCAAGGCCTATGCCTTTGGTACCATTACCCATTGATTGTACTTGTTTTGATAAGTACTCAAAACACTTTGTAAAGTTCTTTGATTTTAAAAGAACTTTTTTTGAAAAATCAATGTCCTTTTTTGCTTTATTATATACATAAATAAAGCAAGCAATTAACGGTAATCCGTTAATACCAAAATAAGAATCTTGCATTAAACGGTTTAATGCTCCATCAATAATTTCTCCTTCAGACAAATTTTCAAAATTAAAGATTGGTCTGAAATCATCATAATTGATGTTTGGAACATCAAGTTTATCATCTTCTTTTACTGTTTCTTTACTTTCAATAACAGATAATTCCTTATTATCTGCCGTATTGTTTTCATTAGTAATAGAATCATTACTTTCATCAACAATGGTTGTATCAACCATTGTTTCAGTTGTTACCTTTTCATTTTCAATCTCTTCTTCGACACCCATCATAGTGTCAATATCTGCAAATACGCTCATGTTTTTTCTCCTTTTTTTATTAATATTATTATTGAGTTTTAATTTCATTTTGACATTTAATTAGTTACCTTTCTTAACTTATATAGTAATTTGTTTTTTGTAAAACTCCTAATAAACATAAAACAAATCCTAATAGTATAATGTTTTTTTTAAAAGCAAAATAAAAAGGATACCTACTAATGCAGGTATCCTAAAAATAAAATTACTTTATTTTTTTAATAATATCTTCTCCATAAATTACATTTAGGCCGGAACCATTATCCCAATTAACTAAAATACTGCCAGTATCATCAATACCTCTTACAGTACCTTTAGTTCCAATAGGAGGTGCTTGACAATCATCCATTTTAATTAATTGGATTTTAGTTCCAACTGGATATTCTTCCTTTAATAAGGACAAAGTTTCTTTTTCTATTATTTTCATTTTAATCACCTATTACCACCATGAATAGTAAAACAAACTCTCGTTATCAAAGTCTGTTGTATCTAATACAATTTCTATTTGTTCAATTGTATTTTCAATATCATATAAGTAGTAACTGTCATAGTCAGTGCTGCCAAAAAAGAACCCACTAGTAGTTGGTAATAATTCACTAGCTTTCTCTGGTTCTTTTAAAACTTGTTGACATAAATCAACAAGTTTTATCAAGTCACATTTATCAACTTGATAATACTCACAATTGCATAAGTATCCCTCATCAGTTAATGTATCTTCGAAATACTTGTGAATAGCATTAGCTTTTCGCCATTCACATACTTCTTCGCAAGGATTTTGTGTATAGAATTTTACAACATCCGTTTTTAACGGTTTGCATATTGGTTCATTGCAATAATTACAATTAAATACATGCATAGCATCCTCAATACTTGTATCTTTATAATTCTTCATTTTGTATAGGTACATATCTAAACCCATATCAATTCTCCTTTAATATTATTTGAGTTTTTAATTTGACAATTATAAGTTTCCTTTCTAACTAGTTAAAGTAATTTATTTTTTACAAACTCCATTAAAACATAAAAATAAATCCTAGTTGTATAATGAGATTTTAAATAAGAAAATAAAAAAAGAAGGCTTACTGCTGTAAGCCTTCTAAAAAACAAATTGCAATATTCTATTTAATGTTATTTAGTATCATTTAGGTATTGATTGTATAAATCGTTATCATTCAATAATGACTTTATGTATTCCTTATCATTAAATTCATTATCAATGAATTCATCATAGGAAACATACATTTCACCATCATATCCTACAGTATTAAGTTCATTATTATATGAATTCATAAAATTCTTATAATCAAGGTCATTATTATTCATATAATATTTTTTTCAATGAATTTAATTCTCTTATTGTAGAAATATGTGTTCTTACCCAATCAATTTTATAAAGTTCATAACATAATAATTTTATATTCATTTCAATAATCCTTTCAAGAATTTAATTACTGTAATGCAGGAATTAAAATATTCTGATGGTAGGAACATCTTCAAAAGAATTCCTATTGACATAAATACAAAAATGATAGTAAGGTATTTATACACAACCCTTAATCCATCATTTATACCACCACAAGTAATTTCTTTATTACTTGTTTTTATGTTATTAATAGTACATTTTCTTTTATTCTTTTTATTTTTCTTATTATGTTTATTATATAATTTAGTTTTTTTCATAATATTATCTCCTTGTTATAAATTTTATATTAGTTTTTAATATTTAATAAATGGTTTTAAATTTTAAGTTTATTAATATATTGCAATTTATTTTTTATACTCCATAAAAACAAAAATTAAAACCTAATTATATAATGAGTTTTTTTGCAAACAAAATAAAAAAGAATACTTACAGCAGTAAGTATTCTTTATTTATATTGCTATCTGTTAATAAGTTGTTATTATAATTATACTTATTCATGGAAATTACCAAGTGGAATCTACATTAGTAGGAATTTAATTGTTACATATAGCGTAACTTAATTTGTTAGATTTTTTCAATCTACATTAGTAGGAATTTGTGTGTTGTATATAACCATAAATATACGACAATTTATTATTTTATCTACATTAGTAGGAATTCTATTGTTGTATATAACAATGCAAGGAAAGAAAGGAGCGAACACATCTACATTAGTAGGAATTTTTGTGTTGTATATAACTAAGTTACCATTTTCTATGGGATAACTATCTACATTAGTAGGAATTTGTGTGTTGTATATAACAGAGAGGTGTTCCTATTACGGAACATATATCTACATTAGTAGGAATTTGTGTGTTGTATATAACCCACTCATTGCTATACCTAAGTGTCCCATCTACATTAGTAGGAATTTAATTGTTGCATATAACCAAAGACACTTGCTAGAAATGATTAAGATCTACATTAGTAGGAATTTGTGTGTTGTATATAACCTGTCTCGGCTGATTCAAGTCCGGCAAATCTACATTAGTAGGAATTTAATTGTTGCATATAACTGAAGTACGAGAAGGGGCAAAGAACGGATCTACATTAGTAGGAATTCTATTGTTGTATATAACGATATTTAACACATAAAGACAACCCATCTACATTAGTAGGAATTTGTGTGTTGTATATAACACCAACATTGTTAATTATGTACAAGTTTTACACTACTATCTTTTATTAAATCAAACAATTGTTACATAATATTTGCGTAATCAACCATCAATACATACAAAATATTAAATTAAGACTGGGGTTTTCACAACTTTTATATTAATATAATATCACATTTTTTATTTTTTATCAACCATTCTTCATATTTATATATAATAAAAAGAAAGCCTACTTTTAGTAGACTTTCTAAATTTAAACCACTTACATTAAAAGGTAATTAATAATATTTCAATTTACTGTTCAACAGTTCATATCCCTGTTTAAAATTTTGACATATTGTAAAAATTCCTTTATAAGAGATGGCATTCTTGTTTTTAAATATACCTTTATAATAAGTAAACTTATTTATTTGTTTTCTTTCTGATACAAATATAAGTTTGCCGTCAGAATATACAAATTGACCATCTTTATAATATCCAAAATATAATGTATGACATACATTAATTTCTATATCTTTAGTACTATGTATAGCTTTATAAATTCTTCCACCTAATTTCAAATTGCTAGGTAACTTGTCGATATTGTTATTTAATAATAAATCGGTACCGATAGTTAATTTATCCGGTAATTTTTCAATTTTTGAATTACTTATATCTAATTGTCCACCTACAATTATGCCATATGGTAATTCAGACATCTGAGTATTTATCAGATATAGATTTCCTCCAACTTTTATGTTTTCCGGTAAGTCATTTATCTGCGTATTACTTAAGTCTAAATCACCACAAACAATTAACTTATTTGGTAATTTACAAATAGGAGTGTTATATAAATATATACTACCACCTATAGATACTTCTTCTGGTAATTCGGCAATTTTTGTAAATCCTAGGTCGATAGAACCACCTACAGATAGGTCTATCGGTAAATAAGTAATTTGTGTACCACATAATCCAAGACGATTTTTAACAGTTAAATTATTTGGTAAGCACTTAATTGCTGAGCAACTTAAATCCAATGAACCATTTACCGTTAAATCGTCTGGTAACTCTTCTATACTTGTGAAACTCAAGTCAATAGAATTACCTACTACTAAATCATATGGTAATTCACTTATTTGTGTATTAGCTAAACGAATATCGTCTTTTACTGTTAAGTTGTTTGGTAATTCAATTATGTTTGTATAACTTAAATCCAGAAAACCATCAACAGTAAGATTATCTGGTAATTCATCAATATCGGTATTACTCAAATCTAAATTACCATCATTTTCATTCATCAATTCTTTTACTTCATCTAATTCTAATTTTCTCATTTTGTTTACTCCTATTAATTATAATTTTAGGTTTTATTTTTCTAATTTTATTTGGCTTCCTTTCATAACCATTAAAGTGATTTATTAATTAAACTCCTACAAAACATAAAATAAATCCTGTATATATAATGAATTAAATCTAATTAATATAAAAAAGAAAGCCTACAATTAGTAGACTTTCTGAAAAATCAATTACTTATTTTTCAACTTCATCAATGTGTGATGCCTTCTGATCGGCTATATGAAGTAACAAGGCAAGTAAACTTTTGTCATATACTTCATTAAGGCCGTAAGCACCACCCTTAAATGCAGCATCAAAGCCTCCCATATGCCAACGAATTGCAAGAGCTTCTTCATCACTTAATACTACTCCTAATTTCATTAAGATGTAAAGTGATTTTTCGCCATGCCCCATGGCTAATTGGTCATTAACGCTATAACTTGGTACTGTTTCCCATTTTCCAGTTTCCGGATTTTTAATGTTTCTAGTAGTAGCTTCATAAAAGTTTGTTTTACAAATGTCATGACAGAGACTGCAAATGACAATAGAATATCTCATATCTGCCGTTACTTTACTAACAGCTTCTTCATCATCACCAACAATTTTTGTAATTTCAGTGATGACTTCGTTATATAGCCTTTTATAAACATTTAATGAATGTTGTGCAAGTCCACCTTCGCAAGAAAGATGGTAATGAGTACTTGCCGGTGCAGTAAAGAAGTCGGTTGACAGTAAATACTGAATAAGGTTGTCAATTCCAACCTTTTTTCTTTCATTGTTTTCTTCATTCTTTAATTTTTCTAATGTTTTAATGATATTAGCTTTGTTCTTTTCTACATTTACTTTCATAGTAAATTCTCCTTAATATAATATATTTTCAGAGTTTTTATATTTTCCCCTTTATATTTCCTTTCTAAATTAAAGTAATTCATTTTTTGAAAACTCCAATTAAAACAAAAAATAAATTCTAGATATATAGTGCTTTTTTGTTTTGAAAAATAAAAAAGTGATAGTTCAAAACTATCACTTTTTAAAATCTTTTATTCACTTTATAAGTAATTAGGAATATCAATAAATAAATGTCATTAACATTACAACCGCAATCTACACAAGTAGAGATTTGTATGTTGTACTTAACATTAATGAATACATTAATCTCCATAACATCTACATAAGTAGAGATTCCTTTCCTGTATACAACTAGAAACTGCTTGTAATAGATATAATCATCTACATTAGTAGGAATTTAATTGTTGCATATAACTCGGCTTTATCGCCGGATTGGAATCAGCATCTACATTAGTAGGAATTCTATTGTTGTGCATAACACTCAAGTCGCTCATTGAAAAGTCCCCATCTACATTAGTAGGAATTCTATTGTTGTACATAACATAAGGAAGTAAAAAAAGCAGACGATTATCTACATTAGTAGGAATTCTATTGTTGTATATAACATAAGTACAAAAAAAGAACAGTATCAAATCTACATTAGTAGGAATTTAATTATGTATAACTTTTATATTTATATAGTAACACATTTTTTATTTTTTATCAACTGTCTTTCATATTTATATATAATAAAAAGAAAGCCTACAGCAGTAGGCTTTATAAATATAATGAGAGGTAGGCAATAAATACATATTGCCTACCTCTCAATGGTATTACCAATATAATTAGAAATAATATAAACACATCATATACTGGCATTTAGGAGTGTGAATTACCTAAATAAGAGAACAACTCTCTTTAGGTATGAATAATAAAAAAGGAACTCAAACGAGAATATGAAAAACATAGCATTATTAGAATAGCTAATAATATTGAGTATTACAAGCGTTTTTATACTAGTTATTAATATATTGAAATGATTGAGGAGCACTTTTAATTCCAAAATCACCCAAATTCATTGGTCTTTCATATTCAACAACATTACAAAGTTTATATGCAACAGCTTGCTTCTTATTCTTATAATACTTATCAAAAAAAGTTTTATTAATGCCGGATTTTTTTCTAGTTTTATTCCATATTTCTTTTGGTGAACCTTCTAAGATAGTCTCTACACCAGCCTCGCCTACTACTTTCATAACAGGACTTGTTGAATAAATATATATTTTTTCTATATTTAATCTACACTTAAGTTTTCGATATTCATAAATTTTCTCACCACATAATATTTTATCAACATGTTCTGGATTTATGGATAATAAAATTGCACACATAACCTATACCTCTATAAAATTCTATAATATATTATATCAGTGTTAAAATATTTCTGCAATACGATGTATTAAATGAATAAGTTGTCACTAATATTACCCAGGTTAATAATCTCATCAAATTGAGCATCATCAATTTCAAGGAATCCCCAATATTAGAATAGCTAATAATATGGTGATATTGGTGAGATTCGAACTCACAATCTAATTATAGTATTATCAAATTAAAATAAGAAATGTCAAAGAAAAATTTGATGTATAATTGATTTTTCCAAATTAAACTACAATATCATAAATACAAGTTGAGACCATGGCTTGTATATATCAACTATTAACTACTGTTGGAAAGCAGTTAGTCACACAATCGGCTAGATTGTAGCTGATAGCAGCACTAATTTCATGAAAATTAGCAAAACTCTTACTACATCACATCATAAAGTTCCTTTCAATACAGCGTTCTTTGCATGATTAACAGTGTACCCACTGCTACGATTGTATTTACTTGTACTATTTCAAATATTGCCTTGCGAGTAATACATGGGTGCATATCTCAGCACCATAAGCTGCTTTTCAATGATGTAGTCGCATACACTTTTTGCTTTTTTATTATACCAAGAAAATTAATTAAATACAAAAATATTATTTATTAAAGATAGTATCATAGACTATGTGGTATGCGTTTGAGCATACCTATCTTTTGAATAAGGCCCACTCACCATAATCTTGTTCATCTTGCAATCGACAAACTTCACAAAAATATATATCCATCTTTCGATTACGAATTTTCTTTTTGCAATTATTAAAGCACTTACCGTAGCAAGGTTCGCACCTTAATACAGCCCTATAGTCACCTTATTTCTAAGGTTAGCACAACTACTTAGTACATTATGCATACCATCCCTTAGATGTCAACATCTTCGCCATTCATCCTTAGGAGCCTTTTTTGGCAGATGGCATATAGGTACTTGTCTTCTGATAAACTGCAAAGCAGTCGCATTATCATATGATTAAAAATAATGCTTTATACCTATTACTAGGCTTATTTAATGAACCGAGACCGTCCAAATATAAAAATATAGATATTCCTAAAGAATTCCTAAAGAATTTTTAAAAAATATCCATATAAAATACTACATAAACAATATATTAATACATGGAGATTAGCCATTTTTCAGTTGATAAATATTGCAGATATTTATTTCTATTTGTACTAATATATTGTTTCTATACACATATACTATCACAGTAGTACCTACTTGTCAATATGTTTGTATAAATTTGCATAATCTCAATTTATTTAATGCACAACTCTTGATTTTGTGTACCTACTATGTTATAATAGGTACACAATCAAACATAGATAAATTGCATTTTTCATATTTAATTCTTTTTTTAATAATATTTTTGAGAAAACGCTACTCGCACCAAGGGAGTAGTGTTTTTTGTTTATTTTATACAATTAATAGGTAGTTGTGATATTTAATTGTGTAAATTATGCCGAAAATTCTTTAGGAATTCTTTAGGAAAATTAAAATTTGCATACAAAATCTTAGCCACAAAAGTAAATATCGCACCATAACCAAAACGGCTAAAAGTGCGATAAATACTGGGTTTCTGATATATTTCTTGGCGGAGAGCAAGGGATTCGAACCCTCGAAACCACTTTAATGGTTTACACGATTTCCAATCGTGCTCCTTCGGCCATCTCGGACAACTCTCCACAACGCTACCTATTATAACTTGAATTAAAGAAAAAATCAAGTATTATTTCAAATTTCTTAAAAAAATACACCTTTTCAAAAGAAAAGGTGCTTATATTAGTATAAATATTGAATTCTGGTAATTGGAAGAATTACAAACTGTGCTTTACCAATAATATTCTCTTCATCAATAAGTCCGATTTCTGAGTAACGGCTATCTAATGAATCAAGTCTGTTGTCACCCATTACAAATACTTTGCCTTTTGGGATTACTGATGGAATTTCTGTATTGCCTTCTTTTAGTTCGGAGCTTACATAAGGTTCATCAATTAATGTACCGTCAACATATATCTTTTGATTTTCAAAATCAATCTTAAGTCTTTGACCTTCAGTTGCAATTACCCTCTTGATAATAGGCTTATCGTATTCCTTAGCATGACTGATAACTACAATATCATTATCCTTAGGTGTGTACATAAAATTAGTAACAATTACCTTATCATTATCAAGAAGTGTATTCATCATTGATCTGCCATCAACATTTACAATTCTTAAGAAGAAAGTAAGAATAATGATGATAACAACAACAGCCATTATAATCGCTCTTGCCAAGTAATAGAAAAATCCAACTGTAGGATTATTGTTGACTACTATGTAATCTTCTTTATTATTAACTTTTGTTTCCGGCTGTTTCTCAGATTTATCAAAATACTTTTCTTTTTTTCTGCTTTGCATAGTATCACCTATCAGTATAAGTATTTTGCATGATTGAATGGGAATAATGTAAACTGAGCTTTACCAATTACATCTTTTACATTAATTAGACCTACTTCAACATATCTACTGTCTTTTGAAACATATCTGTTGTCACCCATTACAAAGATTTTACCTTCCGGTATAATCTCAGGGATTTTAGCATCACCTTGAATTAACTCTGATGATACATAAGGTTCATTAAGCTCTTTACCGTCAACATAAACCTTTTGTTTATCAAAGTCAATCTTTAGAGTTTGACCTTCAGTAGCAATAACTCTCTTAACAATAGGTTCATCTAAATACTGACCATGGCTGATAATAACAATATCACCATCCGTAGGTGTATATAGAAAACTGGAAACAAATAGTTTGTCTCCGTCATAAAGTGTACTGTACATTGATGTTCCGTCAACATTTACAATTCTAAAAAAGAAAGTAAGAATAATTAGAACAACAAAAATTACTGAAATAATTGACTTTGTCCAATCATATATCCAATTAGGTGCTGATTTTGTCTTAATTGTGTAATTATTATCCATTATATCTCTCTTCGTTTAATTTCATTTAGATAGTAAAAAAAGGGACATAAAGTCCCCTTTAATTACTTTTTGATTTGTTCCTTAACCTTAGCAGCCTTACCTACTCTATCTCTTAGGTAATATAGCTTACTTCTACGAACCTTACCGTTTCTAACAACCTTAACATCTACAACATTAGGTGAGTGTACTGGGAATACTCTTTCGATACCAACACCGTAAGATACTCTTCTTACTGTGAAAGTTTCAGCAACGCCACTACCCTTCTTGGCGATAACAGTTCCTTCGAACATCTGGATTCTTTCTCTTTCACCTTCACGAATGTTAACTGATACCTTAACTGTATCACCAACACTAAATTCTGGGAAAGATTCTTTCATTGAAGCTGCTGCAATAGTTTTTAATGCGTCCATTTTATTTCCTCCTGTAATTTCAGATATTCTTGCCTATATAGCAGAGGAATACCCGCTTCAAATTTTCGGTCAATGACCTCGATTTGACTCCTATCGTAAAACGACAGATTCCAAATGCCTATATATAATAACACAATAATTTGTATTGTGCAAGTGTTTTTTCGAAAAATATCACAATTTATTGTTGAATTTCTTGCAAAAACTTTCTAAAGTATTCCGGAAGTTCTGAATTAAACTCCATATACTCTTCTGTTCTTGGATGAACAAAGTCTATTACCTTTGCATGTAGACATTGACCATTTAGCTTTGTAATAACTTTCTTAGGTCCATATACATCATCGCCGGCAACCGGATGACCGATTGAAGCCATATGAACCCTAATCTGATGTGTTCTGCCTGTTTCTAAGATACATTTAATATGAGTGAAATTGCCATAACTCTGTAAAACCTCATAGTGAGTTACTGCATTCTTGGAATTCTCGTAGGTAATACACATTTTCTTTCTATCTTTTTTGCTTCTGCCGATAGGCGCATCAACTGTACCGTTTTCCTTTACATTG
Source organism: Ruminococcus sp. LCP21S3_E8 (assembly GCA_052118065.1). Lineage (GTDB taxonomy): Bacteria > Bacillota > Clostridia > Oscillospirales > Acutalibacteraceae > Ruminococcoides. The sequence continues at coordinate 29,609 of JBQKHY010000021.1, forward strand.
CCATAAACAATAGCTTGGTATTCACGCTTAAAGCTATGCTCTTTAATCTGTTCTGCAAGTCTATTGTGGGCAAAATCATTTTTGGCTACAATTAAAAGTCCACTGGTATTTTTATCAATTCTATGGACAATACCCGGTCTTAATACACCATTGATACCTGACAGTGAATCTTTACAATGATAAAGAAGTGCATTTACTAAAGTACCTGTATAGTTTCCAGGTGCAGGATGAACAACCATTCCTTTAGGCTTATTTACTACTAACAAATCGTTATCTTCATAAACTATATCAAGAGGTATATCTTCTGCTTCAACTGTATATTCTACAGGGTCAGGAACAGTAAATTGAACCTTATCACCGATTTTCAGTTTATACTTTTTGTTCTGTAATTTATTATTAACTAACAGTCCACCATCATCTATAATAGAGGCAACTGATGACCTAGACATATCTTCTATAGTATCAGAAAGAAATTTATCGACTCTAAGTTCTTGATTTTTATTTTCAATAATATAATTAAGAATGTTCAACCTTATTCTCCTTCTTAGAACTGTCAGACATAAATAGCAGATAAATTACAAGCAGTACTGTACCAACCGTAACTGCATAATCAGCAAAGTTACATACCGGACTGAAAAAAGAAAGTTGTAAATAATCAATTACATATCCATAAAGGACTCTGTCAATTAAATTGCCTATTCCACCACCAATAATCAATGCTGATGATATTAAAAACATTTTGGATTTTATCTTTTTGAAAATAATTATATATAGTAGGATTACAATAATAACTGAAGTAAGTGCAACAAAAATCCATCTCATATTTTCAAACATACCAAATGCAACACCGGGATTTTCAACATAATTTAAATCCAATAAATGTGGAATTGCAGTAACAACACCGGCCTGTGGTAAATACATAGCTACAAAATACTTAATAACCTGGTCTATAACAACAACTAAACCGGCTATAACAAGAGATAACGCTACCAACTTTTCACCTCGTTAATAAAAACGGTACACACCACAACAGAATGTGCACCGTAATTAGTTATTTATTATTTAAGAACATTTACACATCTCTGGCAAAGAGTTGGATGTACAGGATCAGCACCAACAGTAACTGAATGTTCCCAACATCTTTCGCACTTTTCACCATCAGCTAGTTCAACATCAATCTTAGTTTCTGAACCATTATCTACTACTTCTACACCGGAAACAATAAATACATTCTTTAGTTCAGGTTCTACAGACTTGATGAATTCAAGTTCATCACCACTAGCATTAAGAATAATCTTAGCATCAAGTGACTTCTTAAGTTTCTTTTCTTTAACTGCTTCTTCAAGAGCTTTCTTTACATCATCTCTTAAATCGTGAATCTTGTCCCACTTAGCCATAAAGTCATCTGAAACATTGATTTCTACAGACTTAGGCATTTCGTTAAACATTACACATTCACCATCGTCAGTTGCTCTATGTGGAATATACTTCCAGATTTCATCAGAAGTAAAAGCTAGGATAGGAGCAATCATTCTTGTTAGTGAATCAAGAATAATATAGATAGTTGTCTGAGCAGCTCTTCTTGAATGGCTCTCTTTCTTTTCTGTGTATAGTCTGTCCTTAAGTACATCTAGATAGAAGTTAGACATATCAACAACACAGAAGTTTCTTACTGAATGATAAACCTGATGGAATTCATAGTTATCATATGCATTTGCTACCTTGTTAATTAGTTCATTTAACTTAACAAGTGCCCACTTATCCATTGGTAGTAGTTCATCAATAGCAACAGAATTTTCGTCAGGGTTAAAGTCAGAAATATTACCTAGGATATATCTTGCAGTATTTCTAATCTTTCTGTATGACTCAGAAATCTGCTTTAGAATATCATTTGAAATATGGACATCAGACTGATAGTCAGTAGAAGCAACCCAAAGTCTTAGTACATCTGCACCATACTGCTTAATAACATCCTGAGGGCTGATACCGTTACCAAGAGACTTACTCATCTTTCTCTTTTCTTCATCAAGAATCATACCATGAGTAAGAACTGCCTTATAAGGTGCAACACCATTTGTTGCAACAGAAGTTAATAGTGATGACTGGAACCAACCTCTGTACTGGTCATTACCTTCTAGATATAGGTCTGCAGGGAACTGTAGGTTATCTCTCTTTCTAACAACAGCAGCGTGAGAAGAACCACTATCGAACCAAACATCCATAATATCTTTTTCTTTATCAAATTCAGTACAACCACACTTTTTACACTTTGTACCTTCAGGTAGAATTTCAGCAGCAGTATGATTATACCATGCATTAGAACCTTCTTTTTCAAATAGGTCAGCTACTGCATACATAGCATCCTTATCAATATGAGCTTCGCCACATTCTTTACAGAAGAAGATTGGAATAGGTACACCCCATTTTCTCTGACGAGAAATACACCAGTCTTTTCTTTCTCTAACCATATTTGTAATTCTGTCACGACCCCATGAAGGAATCCACTTAACATTGTTAATAGCTTCAACTGCTTCATCCTTAAAGTCATCAACAGAACAGAACCACTGGTCAGTAGCTCTAAATAGGATAGGAGTCTTACATCTCCAACAGTGAGGATACTGGTGGATAATTTTCTTTAGTGCAAATAGAGAACCTTGTTCATCTAGGAACATAGCAATCTTCTTATTAGCTTCATCAGTTGTTAAACCTGCAAACTGACCTGCTTCTTCAGTAAGAACACCGTTAGAGTCAACAGGACAAATTGTAGGAATTTCAGGATAGTTCTGACATACATTAAAGTCATCAACACCATGACCCGGAGCAGTATGAACACAACCTGTACCACTTTCAAGAGTAACATGGTCACCCACAATTACAAGTGACTCTCTGTCTAGGAATGGATGAGCAGTCTTAATATATTCAAGTTCACTACCCTTTACTGTAGCTACTACTTCATAATCAGTAACTTCTGCAACTTCCATTGCATTCTTATAAAGTTCAGTAGCCATTACAAGATATTCATCACCTGTTTTGATGATTGAATATTCATATCTAGGACCAACACAAATAGCAACATTAGCAGGTAATGTCCATGTTGTAGTTGTCCAAATAACAAACTTAACCTTTGATGGGTCAATTCCCAAGTTTGAGAATACACCCTTATCATCAGTTACATTGAATTTAACATAAATAGAATGACAAGGATCTTCAGCATATTCGATTTCAGCTTCAGCTAGAGCTGTTTTACATTCAGGACACCAATATACAGGCTTTAGTCCCTTATAGATATAACCCTTTGTAGCCATATCTGCAAATACTCTAATCTGTTCAGCTTCAAACTCATGCTTTAGTGTAATATATGGGTTATCCCATTCACCGATAACACCTAATCTCTTAAACTGTGTACGCTGGTCGTTAATATAACCTGTAACAAATTCTTCGCACATTTTACGAAGTTCAACAATAGAGATTTCTGCTGAGTTACCAACACCGGCCTTTTGTCTAGCCTTTAGCTCTGTTGGAAGACCATGAGTATCCCAACCAGGAACATATGGTGCTTTGAAACCGGCCATATTCTTCTGACGAACAATAAAGTCCTTAAGAATTTTGTTTAAAGCATGACCTAGATGGATATCACCATTTGCATATGGAGGACCATCATGCAATACGAATAATGGCTTACCATCATTTTTCTTCATTAACTTGTCATAAATCTTGTTATCTTCCCAACCCTCTAGAGTTACAGGTTCACTCTTTGGAAGTCCTGCTCTCATAGGGAAGTCAGTCTTAGGAAGATTTAAAGTCTTATTGTAATCCTGTGACATTCTACTTCTCTCCAATTTATATTTTAATTATTCTTCAACATCATAATTACTACCAAACTTTAGAACTCCAAACTTAGTAGTACCTTCAAGAGCCGGGTCAGTTTTCTTTTCTTCCATTACTTCTTCAGCAGGCTCTTCTTTTGAAACTTCTACCGGAGGTTCTGAAACCTTAACAGGCTCAACCTTTGGTTCAACAACTTCTTCTGCTACTGCAGGTGTAGGAAATTCCTTAGAAAGTTTTTCCTGAATTTCAGCAACAACTTCATCAGTTGGTAATGCATCAACAATATCAATGCAACTCTTAACCTTTAATAATAGTTCTGTTCTCATTTCATTAGCAAGTTTCTGTAAAGCAACTAGGGAGTCTTTTTCTTTCTTTACTTCTGCCTGTGCTTCTGCAATAAGTTCATCAGCCTTTTTCTCAGCATTCTTTACAGTAATTTCAGACTGTTCATTTGCTTCCTTAAGTGTTGAGTCAGCAACTTTCTGAGCTGATAATAGAGCGTTACGAACTGTCTCTTCATCAGAACGATACTGTTCAATTCTTGTAGCAAGAATATCCATCTTGTGTACAAGTTCAGCCTTTTCATTGTTTTTCTGTTCAAATGTTTCTATAACATCATCAATAAAAGAATCAACATCTTCAGCCTTATAGAAAGAGCCACCTCTGTTAGTTCTAAACTTGACATCCTTGATTTCATCAATAGTTAGCATGTTTATATCTCCCCTATATATATTGTTTTATTTTAATTTTTTGTCTGCCTTTTTTAGTTAAGCCATTTACATCATCAAGAATAAATTTACCATACTTTCGTATAGAAATAATGTCGTCTTGTGATACTTTATCGCTTATATTTGTATCTTCTATATAGTTCTTAAACACATTACCTGAAAGCATAAGTGTCCTTACCTTTTCTCTACTAAGGCCGGTTATAGCAGCAACAACTGCATCCAGTCTAAGAGAAGCAACTGTATAGTCATAATACTTAAATGTTGGTGTATAATCAAAGTTATCAAGTGTAACTATTCTTGACTTTACTCCAACTTTAGCAATTCTATTTATTTGAGATAAAATATATTCAGCTTGATTTTCTAACACAAAAACATAAGTTTTGCCTTCCATACAAACTATATCACCAATAACATTTCTGTTAAGACCGGTAGAAAGAATTGTACCGAGAAACTGTCTGTGTGTTAATTTATCTTGCTTTCTATATTTATATTCAATAATTGATATTGGATATTCCTCTTCCTTAGCAAAAAATCCAAGTACCTTTCTTTGACTGTTTTCATAACCACCAAAGAAACAGTAATCAGTAATACCAAAGTCCTTTAATGTTTCAATACAAATTGAAATTTCACTTTCATTAAGGAAAGAAGTAAACTCAGGTTTATTCCTTTCCATAGAAAGATAATAAAGATCACTTATTCTGGAAATCAGAATATCCTTTTCATCTATATTTTTACTCAATTAAAAAATAACTCCGTTATTTTCTAGTTCACCAAGTAAATCATCACCTGTGAAATCTACATTTTCAGGCATAATGATAAATGTAGCATTAGCGATTTTCTTAATCTTACCCTTTTTAGCATATGTAACACCACTTAGGAAGTCAATAATTCTTCTTGACATATCCTTGTTAGTGTCTTCAAGGTTAAGTACTACTGTGCGATTTTTGTTAATTTCATCAGCAATACCTCTTGTTTCGTCACCAAAGCGTTCAGGCTTAAATAAAATAACCTGAATTTTTGTACTTGCATTAATATTAACAACCTTGTTGCCACTGTCGCTATCTGTATATGAATCAGAAGTATATCTTCTTCTTTCTGATCTTTCATATCTTCTTGCTTCACGCTGATGTTCTCTTTCCTCAACATAGTTATCTTCGTCATCGTAAGAATCTTTGTTGTCCTCATATGAGTTATCATCATACTCATATTCATCATCAGGTGAATCCCACATTCTCTTAATCTTATCTACAAAACCAGCCATATTTGAACCTCCAAATTATTTATATATCCTATTTCCAAACAAAGCAGAACCGATTCTTACCATATTGGCACCCTCTAATATTGCTTCGTAATAGTCACTAGACATACCCATAGACAAAATGTCCATAGAAATATTATCTAATTTTTTTGATGATATGTCAAGGAATAATCTATTCATTTTTTCAAAATATCTACGAATTTCGTCATTTTTTTCACAAATAGGTGGAATAGTCATCAATCCTTTTACATTTACAGCAGGTAAAGTGCTAATTTCTTCCACTAATTCCTCAAGCATTTCCGGCATAACACCGGATTTATTTTCTTCTTTTCCGATATTTACTTCAACTAAAATATCGGAAGTAATGTTATTCTTTAAAGAACACTTAGAAACTTCTTTAGCGAGTTTAATTGAGTCGATTGACTGAATTAAATCAACCTTACCAACAATTTGTTTTACCTTGTTGCTTTGTAAGTGTCCAATAAACTGCAATGAACAATTTTCAAGGTTATACTCATCATACTTTGAAAGTAATTCCTGAACCTTGTTTTCTCCAATATAGGAAAGTCCCAGAGAAATTGCATAGTTGATATACTCAGGTTCAACAGTTTTTGTTGCTGAAAGAAAAGTAATATCATCTCTTGTCTTTCCGGCTTTCATAGCAGCCTCTGCAATTTTCTCATTGATAAAATCATAATTATACTTAATATCAGTTAATGATCTTTCCATCTTTTAAGTCATTCCCCTTTACTACAATATTATCATATAAAGAAATCGTTTCTCCATTATACAAGTTTGTATTATCTGAAGAAGGATCACAAATAACAAAATCAGAACCGGAATAAATAATATTTACCTGTTTAAACTGAAGTTCATTGCCATATAGTACATATACACCCTGAACTTTCTTCTTGCTTGACTTCTGGTTACCCTTACTATCTTCTGTAATCTTAGTTACATAATCAGTATGAAGAGCATCCTTATTAACTCTTATACCTTCATAAGTTTTTAGACAAATTTCAACATTTTCTTTTCTAACAGAAGCTAGTTCTGAATTCATATAATTACACTTCAAAACTAGAATACTGTCTCCACCCTTTTTATCTTGGTTGATAGATTCAATAGATGCAGGAATTGTACTTGTTGAAGCATAAGGCATATTTACTGTAATTGAATCATAGTTAGTTGACTTTAATGTTAAAGCCTCTTCCTTAGAAATCGGACAAATTACATACCAGTTTACACTGGTTACAAGTTTACCGATTGTATCGCTTGAAACTTTATTTGGCTTTTGCTTAAGTAATTTATTGTACTTTGTAATTGTCATTGAATTCGCATTTTTGTACTTATAAATTGACTCATAACCATCAGCAGAAGAAACAAAACAACCGGCTTGAGAAGCCTTTACAGAACCTACTGCTTTATTAGATGTGTTCTGTAGTTCTTGTTTCTGTGCCTTTAAGTCAGTTAATCTGCTTGAAATATCAACATTCTTACCTGCTACTAACATTCTTTCGGTAATTAGATATGTAATATCATCAACATAATTTTCACTATCAAGAAAGTTTTTATCTGCAATACGAGAATTTAGTTCTGTAATAGAATTATTAATCTGACTATTAACAGTATCAATACCAACATCACCGTTTGATGCAGTAGAACTTAACTTCTTAAGTCTAGTGATTTCACTATTAATATCTTCAAGTTTGTTGTTATTAAGTACATCATCTTCTGAACTGTAAATATCAGCTACCTTTTCATTCTTTGCAACTTTGTCACCATCATCGCAAGAGAAAGAAATAATACCGTCTGTACTGTTCTTTACTAACTTTTCATTCCTGACAATAATTGCATCTTTATAAAGAGAGTCAGTTGCAGTAATCTGTGTTGCTACTTCTGTATCTACACCATTAAGGTCAAACACTGAACTAATGAAAACATAAATAACATATATAATTATAAAAATACATATTGCACTAATAATAATTCTTTTTGTCTTTTTATTAATCATCTTTTGCCTCGTCTATATATTCAAAAACATTCTTTATTAATTCTTCACTGTTAAGTTTACTTATATCAAACCATTTAATGTTTTTATCTCTTTTAAACCAAGTTAACTGTCTTTTTGCATATCTTCTTGTATTCATCTTTAATGTTTCAACACAATTTTCTAAAGTATCTTCGCCCTTTAAATAAGGGAAAAATTCTTTATAACCAATGGCTTTTTTAGCAGTTAAACTAAGGTTATTGTTCATAAGGTTTTTAGCTTCTTCTAAAACTCCTTGTTGAACCATTATGTCAACTCTTTTATTAATTCTATCATAAAGGAACTGTCTATCTTCTGCATATAAACCAATTTTTATTGGGTTATATGGTGACTCAACCATCAGAGCTTCTTTGTCAACTTGTGACTTAGGTTTGCCTGTTAGATAATATACTTCTAATGCTCTTGCAATTCGCTTATGGTTGATTTCTTTTGATAGTTTATCATAGGACTCTTTATCTACCTTTTCAAGTTCTAGGAGCAATTCTTCATCACTTTTGGAATTTAATTTATTTCGTAACTGTTCATCAACCTTTTGTTCAGTAAACTGAACATTGTTAAGTAATGAATCAACATAAAGTCCTGTACCACCTACAAGAATCGGTAATTTATTTTTATTTAAAATTTCTTTAATTGCAATATTTGCATCCTTACAATAATCTGCTACTGAATAGTTTGTTGATGGTGGAAGAAAGTCCATTATATAATGCTTTATTCCATCCATTTCTTCTACAGTAGGCTTAGCTGTTCCAATATCCATATCTTTGTAGATTTGCATTGAATCAGCTGAAACTATTTCGCCATTATATTTCTTAGCAACTGCAATAGAAAGGCTTGTTTTGCCGGATGCAGTAGGTCCGATTATTGAAATAATTTTTATCTTATCCATTTAGTTATGCCCTTCCAAACTGTTTTTCAATTTCATATTTAGAAAGTTCAATACATACAGGTCTGCCATGAGGACAATATCTTATACTGTCATCAGAAAAAACTGTTTTCGCAATATCAATCAGTTCCTTAGCAGTACTACTGTCACCTGCTTTTATTGCTGAACGGCAAGAAATATTGTGATAAATCCATTCCATATGCTCACTCATAACATTCTTTCTGTTTTCAGCTATGTAACCACAAATTTCAATAATAGTATCTTCAATATCATCATTTCTTAGGTATGATGGTGCACTTCTCACAATCAAAGTACCATTACCAAAGTCCTCTACATCAAATCCAACATTCTTGAACATATTTAAATGTTCAATTGCTACAGTATATTCATTTTTTTCAAGTGTAACTGTAATTGGAATTAATAGTAGCTGAACAGAACCTGTTCCTTTTTCACGCTTTAGCTTTTCAAAGATTATTCTTTCATGCGCTGCATGCTTATCTATTAAAACAAGTTTGTTGTTATCAGTTTCTACAATGATATATGTATTCATTGCTTCGCCAATAAATCTAAAACTTTGCTTGTCTTCATCAATTAATGTTTTAATTTCTATATTTTCAGAAGAAGAATTTGTTTGTCTTTCTGTCGGTAATACAACATCAACATTACTTTTCTTTTCTTCTGATATATTCTTTGCTTCGGGAGTAATTTTTTCAAGTTCAAGTTCTTCAAAAGGATTAACCTTTTGTACTTCCTGATTCTCCGGAGTTTCTTCTTTTACTTCATTTACATTTGTTTCAAGCTTACTTTCAGATGAAACATTATTATCTATATTATTACATACAGTATTGTTTGTAGTTTGATTGTTTTCTGATAGTTTCTTGTTATTCTCAAGAAATTCCATATACTTCTTTTGAACAGAGGAACTATCGGAAACTTTTTTCACTTTATTATACTTTACATTTTTTGTTGGTAAATCCAGTTCATCAAAAATACTTTTTTCTCTTGGCTTTTCTGGTGCTTTTTGAACCAATTTTTGAGGTTCTTTGTTAATAACCTTATTAGCCAAATTAAAAGGATTTAGAGGCTTTATATTTACAGTATTGTTGTGATTTAGTACTGCTTCTTTTCTACTGTCACCACGAAGCAAAGCTGATTTAACACCATGATAAACTGTATCAAAAACAGGTCTTTCGTTAATAAATCTAACTTCTATTTTAGACGGATGAACATTTACATCAACTGCTTCAGGACTTATCTGTAAATTAAGAACACAAGAAGGAAATTTGCCAATCATAATTGAACCTTTACAGGCTTCTTCTAGTGCAACAGAAATTGTCCTTGACTTTACAAAACGACCATTAATAAATGTGTTTTGCATATTCCTATTTGCTCGACCATTTGTAGGTCTGCTGATATAACCGGTTAACTTCATACCGTTAAGTTCATAATCAACAGGTATAAGTGTTGAGGCAAAATCTCTGCCATATACAGCATAAATTGATGACATTAATTTACCATCACCGGCGGTTTTTAGGACTCTCTTATTATCTCTAATAAAAGTAATTGCAATTTCAGGATGTGATAAAGCTATCTTATCAATTACACTTGCAACTGCATTACCCTCAGCAACATCCTTTTTAAGGAATTTATATCTAGCCGGTACATTGTAGAAAAGATTTCTCATAATAAATGTTGTACCATCAGGACAACCGGCATCATCAAAAGAAATTTCTTCTCCACCATCAATTTCATAAGCTGAACCTATATTTTCTTCTTTAGCTTTAGTTATTAGCTGAACCTTTGAAACTGATGAAATTGATGCTAAGGCTTCACCTCTAAAACCAAGTGTGCCTATCTTTTCAAGGTCACTATCAACTGAAATTTTGCTGGTAGCATTTCTCTTAAAAGCGTTTCGTACATCTTCTTTAAGGATACCGCAACCGTTATCAGTAATACGAAGATAATCAATACCACCATGCATAATTTCAACTGTAATTTGAGTTGCCCCGGCATCTATAGAATTCTCAAGTAATTCTTTTACAACAGATGAAGGACGCTCTACAACTTCACCGGCAGCAATTAATTCTGCCGTATGTTTATCAAGTACATTTATTCTACCCATAGCGTCCACCACCTTTTAAATCATATTTTTTAGTTCATATAGTAAATTCATTGCTTCTATCGGTGTAAGTGTATTTACATCAACAGATTTTAACTTATCGGTTACTGCATTACTTGCAGTATCAAGGAGACTTAATTGCATATCTTCCTCGCTACTATGAGATGATATGTTGGCAAATGTTTCCTTATCATCAGTCTTACCGGAAGTAAGTTCTTTTAATATTTCTTTTGCTCTTTTAATAATCCAATCAGGTAGTCCTGCAAGTTTTGCTACTTCAATACCATAACTGTCATCAGCACCACCCGGAATAATTCTCCGCAAGAAAGTAATATCGTCACCACGCTTTTTAACTGCTATGTTGTAATTTTTAACTCCATCAAGAAGATTTTCCATAACAGTAAGTTCGTGATAATGTGTTGCAAACAGTGCCTTAGCACCTAACTTTTTCTTATCTGCAACAAATTCAAGAACTGCTCTTGCAATACTCATACCATCATAGGTACTTGTACCTCTACCGATTTCATCAAGGATAAGTAGAGAATTTTTAGTAGCTTTCTTTACAATATTTGCTACTTCATTCATTTCAACCATAAATGTTGATTGACCTGATGCTAAATCATCAGATGCACCTACTCTTGTGAAAATACTATCAACAACACCGATTTCTGCATAACTTGCAGGTACAAATGAACCCATTTGAGCCATTAGTACAATTAGTGCTACTTGTCGCATATATGTAGATTTACCTGCCATATTAGGACCTGTAATAATAGCAACCCTGTTACTATCGTTATCAAGTGTTACATCATTAGGAACAAATGGTGCTCCTGAAAGTAAGGCTTCAACTACCGGATGACGAGAGTCTTTCAAAATAATTTTATTAGACTGATTAACTTCAGGTCTTGTGTAGTTATTATCACTTGCAACATTTGCAAGGCTAGTAAGTACATCAAGTGTTGCAATAGCCTTTGCAGTTTTTTCAATTCTATCAAGGTTATTTGCTACCACTTTTCTAATCTCATCAAAGATAGCATATTCCATACCGAATGAACGGTCTTTTGCACCTAGAATTCTTCCTTCCAGGTCTTTTAGTTCTTGGGTAATATATCGCTCACAATTGGTTAAAGTCTGTTTACGGATATATCCTTCCGGTACTTTATCTTTATAGGAATTTGTTACTTCAATATAGTAACCGAATACTCTATTGTAACCAACCTTTAACTTAGGAATACCTGTCTTTTCTTTTTGTTCAAGTTCAATTTGAGCAAGTAAAGAAGTACTGTTGTTCATATCAGAACGGACTGCATCAAGTTCTACGTTATAGCCCTCTTTGATAAGTCCACCTTCTCTAACAGAAAATGGTGGTTCTTCTTCAATAGCAGTATCAATTAACTGATGAATGTCCTCAAGAGTATCTATATCCTCAGTAAGTTTTCTCATAAGACTTGAATCAAATTTACTGATTAAATTCTTTATCTGTGGTAAATTCTCAAATGCACCACATAGAGAACGAAGTTCCCTGGCATTGGCATTACCGTAAACTATCTTTGTCATTAATCTTTCAATATCAAAAATACCGATTAATGACTCAGTAATCTCTAGTCTTTGAACTGTATCATCAACCAAATCAGCAATAGCACTTTGACGATTAAGAATTGTACCAATATTAAGTAATGGGTGTTCAAGCCAATATCTAAGAAGTCTTTTACCCATTGCGGTTTTTGTTTTATCCAGTAACCAAATAAGAGAACCTTTTTTCTCTTTATTCATCATAGTTCTGGTTAATTCAAGATTTCTTCTTGTGTTATAATCAAGGTTCATATACTGGTTTTCGTTATATACTTCAAAAGTATTGATTCTTTCATAACCGGTAATTTGAGTAACCTTTAGGTAACTTAACAAAGCACCCACAGAAGAAACCATTTCTTTTTTATCTTTGATACTGTTTACATCATTTTCTTTAAACTGTTTTTTCATAGCATCAAGACAAATAGAATAACCAAATTCATCATCAGTTAGCATTTCTACAGATGCAGAAAGTTTTTCTTTGATGAAATTTGGCAAGGTTTTGAAATTAACAATTTCCCCACCTATTAAAATTTCCTTTGGATTGTAACTGATTAATTGGTCTTGTAGTTGATCTTGCAAGTCTTCACCGGAAATTTCTGTGATGAAAAGTTCACCTGTAGAAATATCACAGAAAGACAAACCAATCTTTTTGTTAGCCATAAAAGCTGATGAAATAAAGTTATTTTTACCTTCATCAAGCATACCGGACTCAATAACAGTACCCGGTGTAATAACTCTGATAATATCTCTCTTTACAAGACCTTTAGCTTTTGCAGGGTCTTCTGTTTGTTCACAAATTGCTACCTTGTAGCCTTTTTGAACAAGTCGTGCAATATAGCTTTCACAACTATGAAACGGAACACCACACATAGGTGCTCTTTCTTTTTGACCACAATCCCTGCCAGTGAGAGTTAAATCAAGTTCACGAGAAGCAAGTTTTGCATCATCAAAAAACATCTCATAAAAGTCACCTAGTCTAAAGAACAGAATACTGTCTTTATTCTTTTCTTTAATTTCAAAATACTGTTTCATCATTGGTGACAATTCAGCCATACTCTCACTTCCTTTCTAAATAGATATTAATTAGCCACAACTACTACAACCGCTACAGTCACCGCTACAACCCTGGTGTACATCAGTTGTTTCAGGATCTTCACCATTTGCTGAGTTTGTAATAATAGCAGCTACTCTACCTACAATCTTATCTAGTTCAGACTTTGCTTCATTATAAGCAATCATATGCTCATTCTGCATAATCTTACCATAGATTTCACGCATTTCGTTATTAAAGCTCTGAATCTTTTCTTGGTCTCTGTCTTTCTTCATACCTTCTTCGTTAATGGCAATTCTCTTTAGGTTGAATTCACCGATTAAATCTTGAAGTTCTTTATCTGCATCTGATGCAATTCTTTCACTTTCCATCTTAGCATAACATTCTTCTTCTTGAAGAAGTTTACCGATTTCTCTTGCCATAGAAACAATTTTTTCTTCCATTGTTATTCTCCTCGTATAATAAAGTAGTAGTATTTATAGACCCTCTCCAAGGTCTGTGTGCTATAATGATAGAGATACTGTGGATTGTTTACATTCTCCTACCACTTGATGGTTT
>JBQKHY010000022.1:0-39418 GCA_052118065.1 Ruminococcus sp. LCP21S3_E8
TTCTACATAGGACAAAATTGTATAAAACATTTTACTATTAAACGGGCGAACGATGTTCGCCCCTACGACTGTAAGCCAAAATTTTGTTATAATTCACACCCACAAACCCTAATTTGTTGAAGTGAATTATAGATTAGCACAATTAAAATTAAAAAACTAATTTATCGCAATACACATAGGGGAAAGGGTAGTGAATTGTAAGAACAACATAGAATATAAAATTAAAAAGCAAAAAAATAAGAACCATTCAAACGAACGGTTCTTATTGGTGGGAGATGGTGGATTCGAACCACCGAAGGCGTTGCCAGCAGATTTACAGTCTGTCCCCTTTGGCCACTCGGGAAATCTCCCATATATAAAGCCTACTGTATTTAGTAGGCTTGTTTTGGAGCTGGTGGACGGACTTGAACCCCCGACCTGCTGATTACAAATCAGCTGCTCTACCAACTGAGCTACACCAGCTTATGTAGTGTTTTGTGTTAGTTAACTTTCCGTATCTCTAACGCTCCCTTACTATACCATATGGAAAAATTTTTGTCAACAATTTTTTTGAATTTTTTTAAATCTTTTTTAATTCTTTTTAAAGAAAAGTATTTTTTATTGACTTTTAGTTACACTATAGTGAGGTGAAAAGTGTGAATATAACTGGGCTACAGGTGGCTAATTGTCGAAGAAAATTATTATTATTATTTTTTTTAAATATATCCGATTATCTCTGCACAATTACAATAATTCAGTACAATGGATTTAAAGAAATAAATCCTATAATGATTTATCTGCTTGAGAAACCTATGTTTTGCTTTGTGATAAAGTGTGTTTTGCCTTTATTATTGGTGGGTTATATTTTTTATGCCATTAAGAATGCATCGGATAATCTGATTTTTATAGTAAATATTGTAATGTTTGTTGTGGTAGTGTTTTACTTGCTGATTAACATTATGCACATAATTAATTTTATAGTTTTGTTCAATATGTACTAAAAGTGTTTTAGAAAATTTGCAAAACATAATCATAATTCTTTTAAAGCACGAAATAACCTTATACTATGATATAATAATTTCATAAAAATCCACCTGTAGCGTACTTGGATAACGCATCAGATTCCGATTCTGGGGATAGCAGGTTCGAGTCCTGTCAGGTGGACCATTAAAAATAAGGAGGTTGGTGTTATGATAAAGAAAATTAGCACTCTTGCTATTTGCGATTTTGTTTTGGCTCTAATCATATATGCCAGAGTAAACCTTAAGAATGCACTTCTTTCTGAAATAACTACATATACAAGCAGAGAAACTGCTAATCAAGTTTTAACTAACAGTAATTTTGTAGTAGTCATAACACTGGCCCTTGTAGGTGCAGTAATAAGTGTTATGGTTTTATCAAGTACAAAAAACATTCCACAGCTTTTGATGGATATACTTTTCATTGGTGTTGTTGGTGTAGTGCTTGCTTTGTGGTGGAAAGTCCTTGCAGTTACCGGTTGGGGATATTTCTGTAGTTATCAAGAGTTAATGACCTATGTAGGCTCATTTATGGTTGGTGCTTGTATATTAAAACTTATTACATATATTTTCCGTAAAAGGATTTGATTGTATGGGGATTATAAGCAATATAAAAAATAAATATAAAGTAAATAAAAATATTTTGTGGGCAATAAATGGCATACTAACGGCTATTACAACTGTGTATAGTGGATACATAATTTATTCTTGTTTTCCTATTGTAAAGGGAAGCATTGCCTTAATTACAGTAGCAACACTATGTATTATTTTTAATTTTCTTTCTTTTTGTTTAAACAGAAAGTATCTTAATGCACCCATTTCTATTTGCTCTCTGATTATTATGGCACTGTTAACTGCTATATTAGTTATTAACCCTAAGTATGATTGGTATATGTGGGCTGAAGTTGCACTAAATGTTGTTACTGCTTTGCTAACTTTTATATATCAGTTTGTTGGTGTAAAGATTGGTTGGACAGCTAATAAGTTAGTGAAAATTGCTAAGGTTAAACTTGACTTTGATTTTAAGCCGGAGGATTTAATCGAAGAGTATAGAGTAGCGCTAAATGCTATTGATAAGAAGTATCATTTTGGTGCTAAAGATAGAGAAAAGTTTGAAAAAGAAAAAGAAGAACTTTTGCAGGATACTCACCAAATTTTGAAAGAATTTATCAGTAATGATGAGGTCACTTTGCTTGATAAACTGGAAACACTTTATAAAGCAAAGGCAATTTTGATTATTTCTGAGGACAACTATCTTCTTTGGAAAAATCAGCTTATTAATAACTCAACAGAGATTGAAAGAGTTAAGAAAGAAACAGAAAACCTATATAAGGTAGGTAGTATCAGTGAAGAAGAATACAACCATTGTATGAAACTTCTTGAGGATGAATTTTAAATTAACACTTCAATTTGTTATATATACACAAACGATAATGTATATTGTTTGTGTATTTCCATTTTTTTTACTGTTGAAAGAAAAATGAGAAAAATGGTATAATAGTAACATATGAGATTAGGAAGTGTTTACAATTAACGATAAGCTGTTGAATTGTTTCGGTATAATTACAAAGTCAGAGATTGATTTGTTTCTTGATTGTATAGGCGATTTGCTTGAAAGTGAAGTAGTACAGAAAATGTGTAACTTTACTCAGCATGGAGATACAACAACCTTTGACCATTGTTTGATGGTTTCTTTCAAAAGTTTTCAGTTTTGTAGAAAATTCAATCTTGATTATCGTGCTGCTGCAAGAGGAGGACTTCTTCATGATTTGTTCCTTTATGATTGGCATGATAAGGATTTAGATATAAACCTACATGGCTTTTATCATCCGGGAATAGCACTTAGAAATGCTGAAAAGGCTTTTGTTTTGGATGATAAGGAAAAGGAAATTATTAAGAAACATATGTGGCCACTTACAGTTGTGCCACCAAAATGTAGGGAAGCATATGTCATCTGTTATTTTGACAAGACATGTACCCTAAAAGAAGTTTTTAAAGAATGGGGAGTGTCCTTGCGTAAACTGATGGCAAGGGGTTTAGTTAAGAAGTAGGTGGAGAAAAGTGAACTTAGTGCAATATTTTTTAGCATTTATGCTATATAGTATTATTGGCTGGGCTTATGAAACTGCACTATATACAGTTCAGGAAGGAAGATATATTTCTTCCGGATTTTTAAAAGGTCCTTACTGTCCGATTTACGGCGGTGGGGCAGTAGCAATGGTATTTTGCTTTTATGGTAGAACAGATAATTCTTGGGTGATTTTCTTTGGTGGTATGGCTATTGCTACAGTTATTGAATATTTAGTAGCAGTTATACTGGAAAATTGTTTCCATAAAAAATGGTGGGATTATAGCAATATTAGATTTAATTTTCAAGGCAGAATTTGCCTTTTAGGTGCATTGTGCTTTGGTACACTTTGTATGCTCTTATGTAAAGCAGTACATCCTGCATTTATGAAAATGATTTCTATAATTCCTGAAAATTATCAGTTCTGGTCAGCTGTTGTTTTGGCTATTATCTTTGTATGTGACTATATTTATACAATAGCTATGTTACATAAAACAAAGAAAACTCAGTCCAAAAATAGGGATGACTATGAAAATAAACTTCCTCAGCTAAATACACAGGAATTGTTTTCTAATTTAGGTAACAAGATTAATAGTAAAATTAAGATTAAAGATAGAATTCACTTTGGTGGTGTTAGCTATATTATAGAAAAGCTAAAGCTAAAACCTTTCTATATAGAAAAGGTTGAACCGCTATATACTCCTATTAAGGAGAAGTTCAAAGAATTTAAAGAAAAATAATAACTAACTAAAATGCGAAGATTTTTAGTCTTTGCATTTTTTTCGGTAAGGTGATAAGATGGGATTTTTCGACTACATTACAAAAATAGATTTTAGTATTCTGTACTATATTCAAGAACATTTAAGATGTGCATTTCTTGATTTCTTAATGCCACTTCTTGGCTTAATGCAAGAGGGTGGTATGGTGTGGATTGTAATTTCAATCATACTAATCTGTTTTAAGAAAACAAGATATTGTGGATTTGCAATTTTACTTGCAATGGGCATAGACACTTTAATAACAGAATTTACACTAAAGAATATTATTTGTAGGGTTCGCCCTTGTAATATAGATTTCTCTATAAAAATGCTTGTTTCAAGACCTGATTCCTATGGCTTCCCATCTAACCATTCAGCAAGTGCTTTTGCAGCAGCAACTGCTTTGCTTGTTACTTTAAAGAAAAAGAGATGGGCTATTTTGGGATATATCCTTGCAACGGCTATTGCTCTATCCAGATTATATGTTTTTGTACATTTCCCATCAGATGTACTTGTTGGTGCTATTGTAGGTTCTTTAATTGCATTGTTGGTATGCTTCTTAATGAAGAAAACAGGTTTTAAAAAATTTTTGATACATAAAAATATTATTGAGAGGTAAAAATTGTAATGGAAAGATTAACAATTAAGAAGTTGTACAATTTAGACGAAACTATTGCAAAAGATTTGTTTGATGGTCTTACATATCCTTGGGAGGCTTTGCCTTTAATTGGTGACTTTATTATTAAGCTAGGTAACACACTTGACCCTGATATTTATGAAAAGAAAGGTGACAACATCTGGATTGCTAAGTCAGCAAAAGTTTTTGACTCAGCGTATTTAAATGGTCCACTGATTATTGATGAAGATGCTGAGGTTAGACAGTGTGCATTTATCAGAGGTAATGCTATTGTAGGTAAGGGTGCTACTGTTGGTAACTCTACAGAGCTAAAGAATGCTATTCTGTTTAATGGTGTTCAAGTTCCTCACTTTAACTATATTGGTGACAGTATCCTAGGTCATATGTCACATACAGGTGCAGGTTCAATTACATCAAACCTAAAGAGTGACAAAACTCTTGTAACTGTTCTATTAGACGGTAAAAAGGTTGAAACAGGTGTTAAGAAGTTTGGTGCTATGATAGGTGACCATGTAGAGGTTGGCTGTAATTCAGTTCTAAACCCGGGTACTGTTATCGGTAAAAATACTAATGTATATCCACTTTCATTCGTTAGAGGCTATGTAGCAGAAAACTCAATCTATAAAAGATTAGGCGAAGTAGCTGAAAAGTATTAATTAATATAGGATAGGTAGAACAAATCCCCACATTTGATTATGTGGGGATTTATCTATATAGTATAGTTTAAAATTCAATTCCTTTTCTTGCAGAGATACCTCTGTCGTAAGGATGAGAAACCTTTCTCATTTCAGTACAGTAGTCAGCAAGTTTAAGTATCTTTTCACTTGGGTTGTGACCGGTTAAAACAATTTCGATATTCTTAGGAGCATTAGCCAAAAAATCAAAAAGTTCACTTTCAGAAAGCATATTGTTTTCAATTGCAATAAATATTTCATCAAAGATAACCATATTGTATTTGCCAACCAGTGCTTCCTTAGCACAGTATTCAAATGTATTTCTGCAATGCTGACGGCATTGTAATTTTTCTTCATCAGTCATATCTCTGACAAACTTAACACGGTCAGGACAAGGAGTAAGGGTAATGTTAGGTATAAGCTCCATTGAGCGTCTTTCACCGGAGTCGTTACCTTTTAAGAATTGAGAGAATAGCACCTTTCTGTCACTACCTGCAGCTCTCATTGCTATACCAACAGCACAAGTGGTTTTGCCTTTGCCATATCCATAGTAAATGTGTAGCATATAGCACATTCCTTTCTATATATAATAGTATAAGTTATTTCTAATATAATAATATATCCCATTGAAAAAATAATCAAGTGTGTTATAATACAAAAAAGGAGTGATTTTATGAATTATCAGAAGAAAAGAAAAAGACAGATGATTATAATTCGTATAGTTGCCATTGTATGTGCAGTGCTTATTTTAGGTTCAGTTTTTGCTGCTGCTTACTTTAGTTAATGAATTTTTTGTAAAAATATTCTTTAAAAGCAGCAAAAATGCCGATTTATAGGGCTTTTAAGGCTGAAAATTCTTTATGTGCAATAAAAATATAATCTTTGTGCATAATACATAAAAATATCATTAAAATATCTATAAACTTCTAAGGATATAATTATGCAAAAACCTTGAAAAAGCCCATTAAATCTAGTATAATAAGCCTTGCGTGACTGCGATAGATATGCGAAGAAGCGGGAGGTTGCGACAGTTAGTCGGTTTTTCCGTGGAGTATGTCCGATTTTAAACCGGGCGATTAAGTTAAGATTGAGCAAATATTACCCAATAGGGTAACACTATGCTCTTAATGCGCTTTGAACTGCCCGAATGAATAAAATTCATCCGGTTTTTTTAATGCAAGGGTGCGAAACACCCGGATGTGTTATCAGTTAAAAGCACGCCCGCCAACTCAAAACTATTTAAGGAGGCGTTATTATGGCAGTCAAGGAAAAAATTCGTATAAGACTTAAGGGTTACGATCATCAGTTAGTTGATCAATCAGCTGAAAGAATCGTTGCAACAGCCAAGAGAACAGGTGCTAGAGTTTCAGGTCCTGTACCTCTACCAACACAGAAGCAGGTTGTTACAATTCTAAGAGCTGTTCATAAGTACAAGTACAGCCGTGAGCAGTTTGAAATGAGAACTCACAAAAGACTTATCGACATTCTAAGACCATCAAACAAAACTGTTGATGCTCTTATGAAATTAGAACTCCCTGCAGGCGTTGACATCGAAATTAAGTTATAATTTCATTTCAACCTACCGGTAGACAGGGTAAATGTTGGGAAACCAACCAATAACCTAAAAGGAGGAAAACATAATGCAGAAGGCATTAATCGGAAAGAAAGTCGGTATGACTCAGATTTTCGACGAAAAGGGACGTTTCGTTCCTGTAACTGTTGTTGAAGCTGGCCCATGTGTAGTTTCAATGAAAAAGACAGTTGAGAGTGATGGCTACGCAGCAGTTCAGATAGGCTACGGCGATATGAAGCCTCACAAAGTAAACAAGCCTATGAAGGGTCATTTTGACAAGGCTGATGTTGCTCCAAAGAAAGTTCTTAAAGAATTTAGATTTGAAGACACAGATGCTTACAACGTAGGCGACATCATCAAAGCAGATGTTTTTGAAGCTGGTAACAAAGTTGATGTTACCGGTAAGAGCAAAGGTAAAGGCTTTGCCGGCGTAATCAAGCGCTGGAATTTCCAGAGACTTAAGGAAACTCATGGTTCAGGTCCTTGTGTAAGAGACGGTGGTTCAATGGGTTGCTGTTCATCTCCTTCTCGTGTATTCAAGGGTAAGAAGATGGCAGGTCACTTAGGTGCTGAAAAGGTAACAGTTCAGAATCTTGAAATCGTTAAGATTGATGTAGAAAACAACCTCATTGCTATTAAGGGCGCTATTCCAGGTCCTAACAAAGGCTATGTTGTAATCAAAGATTCTGTAAAGGCTTAAGAAAGGGGGACTACAAATGCCAAGTATTAATGTTGTAGATATGAAGGGTTCTAATGCTAAGACAATCGAACTAAACGATTCTATTTTCGCTATCGAACCAAACGAAGCAGTAATGCATCAGATGGTAGTTCTCTATCTTGCTAATCAGCGTCAGGGTACTCAGAGTGCTTTAACTCGTTCAGAAGTATCCGGTGGTGGTAGAAAGCCATGGAGACAGAAGGGTACAGGTCGTGCTAGACAGGGTTCTACAAGATCTCCACAGTGGACACACGGTGGTATCGTATTTGCTCCAAAGCCAAGAGACTACAGCTTCAGTGTAAATAAGAAGGTAAAGAGACTTGCTATGAAGTCAGCTCTATCTTCAAAGGTTGCTGCAGATGAACTTATCGTTGTTGATAAGATCGCTTGTGACGACTACAAAACAAAAACTATGGTTGAGATGCTCAAAGCAATCGGCTCTGAAAAGAAGACACTAATTGTTCTTCCGGAAGTTGATAGCAAAGTTATCAAGTCAGCAAACAACATTCCTGGTGTTAAGACTTGTCAGTACAACGAAATCAATGTTTATGATATTCTAAATGCAGACAAGCTAGTTATCGCTGAGGGTGCAATTGCTAAGATTGAGGAGGTGTACGCATGATCGCTCATGACATCATTATTCGTCCAATCATCACTGAAAAGTCAATGATGGGTATCGCAGAAAAGAAGTACACCTTTGAAGTTGCTAAGACAGCTACAAAGATTGATATTGCTAACGCTGTTGAAGAAGCTTTCAAAGTAAAAGTTGCTAAGGTTAACACAGTTTCTGTTCGTGGCAGACTAAAGAGACAGGGCAGAACACAGGGCTATACAAAGTCTTGGAAGAAGGCTGTTGTTACTCTAACAGAAGATAGCAAGAGCATTGAATTTTTTGAAGGCATGATGTAAGCCTAATTAAGAATTCTAAAAATTACTAATTAATAGGCAGAATGTATGGGGCTTCACCATAAACCCCGCAAAGCCATCATGAGGAGAGTGAAATCAAATGGCCATTAAGGTATATAAACCGACCACAAACGCACGCCGTAATATGTCGGTTACTGATTACTCATCTCTTTCAAAGGTAGCACCTGAAAAGAGTCTACTACAGCCAATCAAGAAGAATGCTGGTCGTAACTCTTATGGTAGAATTACTGTTCGTCACAGAGGCGGCGGTAACCGTAGAAAGTACAGAGTAATTGATTTTAAGAGACAGAAGTTTGACATTCCTGCAACAGTTAAGACATTAGAATATGATCCTAATCGTTCAGCATTTATCGCACTAATTCAGTATGAAGACGGCGAAAAGTCATACATCATTGCACCGGAAGGTCTCAAGGTTGGCGACACAGTTGTTGCCGGTCCTAGTGCAGATATTAAGCCTGGTAACGCACTACCACTAAGTGCTATTCCAACAGGTACATTCATCCACAATATTGAACTTTACCCAGGTAGAGGTGCTCAGCTAGCTAGATCAGCTGGTAATATGGCACAGCTAATGGCTAAAGAAAACGGTATGGCTCTACTTAGACTACCATCCGGCGAACTAAGAAACGTTCCTGAAAACTGTATGGCTACAATCGGTGTTGTAGGTAACTCAGATCACGAAAATGTTAAAATCGGTAAGGCTGGTAGAAAGAGAAATATGGGTTGGAGACCAACAGTAAGAGGTTCTGTAATGAACCCTAATGACCACCCACACGGTGGTGGTGAAGGTAAATCACCAGTCGGTCGTCCAGGTCCATGTACTCCTTGGGGTAAACCTGCTCTTGGTTACAAGACTCGTAAGAACCACAAGGCTTCTGACAAGCTAATTGTAAGAAGAAGAAACGGTAAGTAAGACGGAAGGAGCTAATTTAATATGAGTAGAAGTACTAAAAAAGGCCCTTTTGTCCAGCCTAAGCTGCTCGAAAGAGTCATTGATATGAACGAAAAGGGAGAAAAGAGAATTCTAAAGACTTGGTCAAGAAGTTCAACAATTTTCCCTGAATTTGTAGGTCACACATTTGCAGTCCATGACGGACGCAAGCATGTTCCAGTATATGTAACTGAAGATATGGTTGGTCACAAGCTTGGTGAGTTTGCTCCAACTAGAACATTCAGAGGCCATGCTGGTAGTAAGACATCTAAATAAGCGGAAGGAGTAAGCAAGATGGAAGCAAAAGCATATGCAAAATATGTTCGAATTTCACCTCGTAAGGTTTCAGTTGTACTAAACCTTATCCGTGGTAAGGACGTAAAACTTGCAAAGGCTATTCTCGAGCATACCCCAAAGGCCGCTTGTGAGCCACTACTTAAGTTGCTCAAGTCAGCAGTTGCAAATGCTGAGAATAACCATAGCATGGACACATCTGCACTATATGTAGCAGAATGTTCTGTATCCCAGGGCCCAATTCTTAAGAGAATTAGACCAATGGATCATGGTAAAGCATTTAGAATTGATAAGAAAACATCTCATATCACTCTAGTGCTAAAAGAGAAAGAATAAAGGAGGTTTGTAGCAATGGGACAGAAAGTTAATCCACACGGTATTCGTGTAGGCGTTATTAAAGACTGGGACTCAAGATGGTTTGCCAGCAAGAAAGATTTCGGCGATACACTTGTTGAAGACTACAACCTTCGTAAGGTATTAAAGAAACAGCTTTATACAGCAGGCATCTCTAAGATTGAAATCGAAAGAGATGGTAAGAAAGTAAGACTTCACATTCACTGTGCTAAGCCTGGTATGATTATCGGTAAAGGCGGTAGTGAAATTGAGAAGCTAAAGGCTCAGTGTGAAAAGTTCTTAAACAAGCCAGTTAACATCAACATTGTTGAAGTTAAGCATCCTGATACAGATGCACAGCTTGTTGCAGAAAACATTGCACTTCAGCTAGAAAAGAGAATTTCATTCCGTCGTGCTATGAAGCAGGCAATCGGCAGATCAATGAAGTTCGGTGCTAAGGGTATCAAGACAATGTGTTCAGGTAGACTTGGCGGTGCAGAAATTGCAAGAAGTGAACAGTATCATGAAGGTACTATTCCTCTACAGACACTTCGTGCTGATATCGACTACGGTTTTGCAGAAGCAAACACAACATACGGTAAGATCGGTGTTAAGGTTTGGATCTACAAGGGCGAAGTAATCGGTAATGTACAGAAGCGTCCAGCTCGTAAAGAAGGAGGCAAGAAGTAATGTTATTACCTAAGAGAGTAAAGTACAGAAGAGTACACAGAGGTCGTCTTACAGGTAAAGCTTACCGTGGTAATAAGGTTACTTACGGTGAATTCGGCCTTCAGGCTTTAGAGCCATCATGGATTACATCAAACCAGATCGAAGCAGCCCGTGTAGCTATGACTCGTTACTGTAAGCGTTTCGGTAAAGTTTGGATTAAGATTTTCCCAGATAAACCGGTTACAGCAAGACCTGCTGAAACTCGAATGGGTAAAGGTAAAGGTAACCCAGAATATTGGGTAGCTGTTGTTAAGCCAGGCAGAGTTATGTTTGAACTTGGTGGTGTTGACGAAGCTACAGCAAGAGAAGCTATGCGTCTTGCTGCTAATAAGCTACCTATTAAGTGTAAGTTTGTTACAAAGGAGGTTGAACAGTAATGACATCAAAGGAAATTAGAGAACTTTCTACTGAAGAACAGCAGACTAAGCTAAAAGACTTGAAGGAAGAACTATTCAACCTTCGTTTTCAGCTTGCTATTAATCAGCTAGAAAACCCAACAAGAATTAAGGCAGTTAAGAAAGATATTGCTAGAATTTCAACAATTCTTCGTGAAGATGAATTAGCTGAAGCTTAAGGAGGATACAACAATGAGCGATAGAAATTACAGAAAAACTGTTGTCGGCAAGGTTGTATCTGACAAAATGGATAAAACCATTGTCGTTGCAATCGAAGACAGCGTAAAGCATAAGCTTTATAATAAGATTGTTAAGAGAACTGTTCGCTATAAAGCACATGATGAAAATAACACAGCAGGTGTAGGCGACAGAGTAAAGATCATGGAAACTCGCCCACTCTCTAAGGATAAGAGATGGAGACTAGTCGAGATCATTGAAAAAGCTAAATAAGTTAGCTTGAGAAAAAGGAGGAACACACTGTGATTCAACAGCAGACTTATCTCAAGGTAGCCGACAATACTGGCGCTAAGGAACTTATGTGCATTCGTGTTCTCGGTGGTACTAAGAGAAGATATGCCAACATTGGCGATGTTGTAGTTGCTTCTGTAAAGAAAGCAACACCAGGCGGCGTTGTAAAGAAGGGTGATGTAGTTCGTGCAGTAGTTGTACGTTCAGCTAAGGGTGTTCGTCGTGAAGACGGCACATACATCCGTTTCGATGAAAACGCAGCTGTTATTATTAAAGATGATAAGAGTCCAAGAGGCACTCGTATTTTTGGACCGGTTGCTCGTGAGCTTCGTGAAAAGGATTTCACAAAGATCCTTTCTCTAGCTCCTGAAGTACTTTAATTGGAGGTGTCAAGTTATGAATAATAAAGTTCATGTTAAAACAGGCGACACCGTTGTAATTATTAGCGGTAAAGACAAAGGCAAGCAGGGTACTGTTATGGCTGTTTCACCAAAGGAAGGCAAAGTTATCGTTGAAAAGTGCAATATGGTAACTAAGCATGTTAAGCCTAGAAGAATGGGTGAAGCAGGTGGTATCCAGAAGGCTGAAGGTGCTATGTATGCATCAAAAGTTCAGCTGGTATGCCCAAGATGCAAAAAGCAGACTAGAGTTGCTCACAAGATTAACGCTGACGGCTCTAAGGATCGTATTTGCGCTAAGTGTAAAGAAGAAATTTAAAGGAGGATTTCAAAGTGGCTAGATTAAAGACTTTCTACAAAGAAGAAGTTGCACCGGCTCTTATGAAGAAATTCTCTTACAAGAGCGTAATGCAGATTCCAAAGCTAGATAAGATTGTTATCAATGTTGGTGCTGGTGAAGCTAAGGAAAACCACAAGGTTATCGACTCAATTTGTACTGACCTTCGTGCTATCACTGGCCAGCAGCCAATGATTTGTAAAGCAAGAAAATCAGTTGCTAACTTCAAACTAAGAGAAGGTATGGCAATTGGTTGTAAAGTAACACTAAGAGGCGACAGAATGTATGAATTCCTAGATCGTCTATTCAATGTTGCTCTACCAAGAGTTCGTGACTTCAGAGGTATTAACGGTAACTCATTTGATGGTCGTGGTAACTATAACATGGGTATCAAGGAACAGTTAATTTTCCCTGAAATCGAATATGATAAGATTGATAAAGTTCGTGGTATGGACATTTGTTTCGTTACTACAGCTCAGACAGATGAAGAGGGCCGTGAGCTACTAAGCTTAATGGGCGCTCCATTCACAAAGTAAGGAGGAATAGTTGTGGCTAAGACAGCAATGAAAATCAAACAGCAGAAAGAGCCTAAGTACTCTACAAGAAAGTACTCTCGCTGCAAAATCTGCGGCAGACCACATGCTTACCTCCGTAAGTACGGTATTTGCCGTATCTGCTTCCGTGAACTCGCTTATAAGGGTGAGATTCCAGGCGTTAAGAAATCAAGCTGGTAAGGAGGTAAAGTTATGCAGATTACTGATACAATTGCAGACTTACTTACAAGAATTCGTAATGCAAGTTCTGCTAAACACGATACAGTTGACATTCCAGCATCAAATATGAAGAAGGCTATTTGCCAGATTCTTGTTGATGAAGGTTATGTTAAAGAATTTACTACAATGGAAGATGGTAAGCAGGGCGTAATTAAGATAACACTTAAGTACACTGAAGATAAGACTCCTGTTATCACAGGTCTTAGAAGAGTTTCAAAGCCAGGCTTACGTATTTACAGCAATGCAGAAAACCTACCAAAGGTTATGAAGGGCCTTGGTATCGCTATCATCTCAACTTCTAAGGGTATTATGACAGACCGTCAGGCTCGTAAAGAAAATATCGGTGGCGAAGTTCTTGCATTTGTTTGGTAAGGAGGTGCCGAGATGTCTCGAATTGGAAGAAAACCTATAAATATTCCCGCTGGCGTTACTGTTACAGTAAACGAAGGCGTTGTAACTGTTAAGGGTCCAAAGGGTGAATTAACTCAGAAGGTACACCCAAATATGACAGTTGAAATCAATGGTGATGTTGTTGAAGTTAAGCGTCCTAATGACGACAAGCTAAACAGAAGCCTACATGGTCTTACTCGTTCTTTAATCCACAATATGGTTATCGGCGTTACAGAAGGCTACAAGAAGGAACTAGAAGTTAACGGTGTTGGTTACAGAGTTCAGAAGCAGGGCAACAAAGTTGTTATGAACCTAGGTTTCTCTCATCAGGTAATTGTTGAAGAAACAGAAGACATTAAAATTGAAGTTCCGGATCCTAATAATATTGTTATCCTTGGTTGTGATAAGCAGAAGGTTGGACAGTTCGCTGCTGAAGTTAGAGAAAAGCGTCCACCTGAACCATATAAGGGTAAGGGTATTAAGTATAAGGATGAAGTTATCCGTCGTAAGGAAGGTAAAGCCGGTAAAGGCAAGTAATTAAGGAGTGAATGACAAATGGTAAAAAGACCTGATACAAAAAAAGCCCGTCTAAATCGCCATAAGAGAGTTCGTGGTAAGATTAGCGGTACTGCAGAATGTCCACGCCTTTGTGTATTCCGTTCTACTAACAACATTTATGCTCAGTTAATTGACGATGTTGCTGGTGTTACACTTGCTGCTGCTTCTACTCTTGATAAGAGCATTAGTGGCAATGGCGGAAACAAAGAGGCTGCAAGAGCAGTTGGTAAGTTAATTGCTGCTAAGGCAGCAGAGAAGAATATCGTTGATGTTGTATTCGACAGAGGCGGTAATATCTATCACGGCCGTGTTAAAGAATTGGCCGAAGGCGCCCGTGAGGGTGGCCTCAATTTCTAAGGAAGGGGAGGAATTACTTTGGCTAATTATGATAGAAATGACGACAGATTTACAGAAAGAGTTGTTACAATCAACCGTGTATCAAAAACTGTAAAGGGCGGTCGTATTTATAAGTTCGCAGCTCTTGTAGTTGTAGGTGATGGCGAAGGTACTGTTGGTTTCGGTATCGGTAAAGCTGGTGAAGTTCCAGACGCTATCAGAAAGGGTATTGAAGATGCTAAAAAGAACCTAATGAAGGTTTCTCTAAGAGGCACAACAATCCCTCACGAAATTATCGGTGAATTTGGTGCAGGTAGAGTTCTTATGAAACCTGCTGCTCCTGGTACCGGTGTTATCGCTGGTGGTCCTGTTCGTTCAGTTGTTGAAGCTGTAGGTATTAAGGACATCAGAACAAAGGCTCTTCGTTCAAACAACCCTTGTAATGTAGTTAGAGCTACACTAGAAGGTCTAAAGAATCTAAGAACAGCTGAAGAAGTTGCTGCTATTCGTGGCAAATCAGTTAAAGAAATTTTATAATAGGGAGGTTGCTAAGAATGAAAATTACTCTAGTAAAAAGCCTAATCGGCACTAAGAAGGATCAGATTGCAACTGCCCATGCACTTGGCCTAAAGAAGATTGGCGATACAACTGAACAGCCAGATAACCCTTCAACACAGGGCAAGATTGCTAAAATTGTTCACCTTATCAAGGTTGATGCTTAAGGGAGGTGCAAGGTAAATGAAATTACATGAACTTTCACCAGTAGATGGTTCTAAAAAGAGCGTAAAGAGAATTGGTCGTGGCCATGGTTCTGGTTGGGGTAAGACTTCCGGTAAAGGTCATAAGGGTCAGAAGGCTCGTTCAGGTGGTAGCATTCGTCCGGGTTTTGAAGGCGGTCAGATGCCACTACAGAGAAGAGTGCCAAAGAGAGGTTTCAACAACATTTTCAGAAAGAAGATTGTTGCTCTTAACCTAAAGCAGCTAGAAACTAAATTCGACAACGGTGCTGTTGTTGATGTAGAAGCTCTAAGAAACGCTGGCCTTGTAAAGAACTCATTTGACGGTGTCAAGATTTTAGGCAACGGAGAATTAACAAAGAGTTTAACTGTTAAGGTTGATGGTTTCTCAGCAGCTGCAAAAGAAGCTATCGAAAAGGCAGGTGGAAAGGCTGAGGTGATTTAATTGTTTAAGACAATTAGAAACGCTTGGGCCATTCCAGACTTAAGAAAGAAAATCCTTTTCACTTTATTAATAGTTCTAGTATTTAGAATCGGTTCAGTTATTCCTGTTCCATTCTTAGATATGGGTGCTCTAAATACACTAATGAAGGGTGTTGATGATAGCGGTTCAATGCTTAGCTATCTAAACACACTTTCCGGTGGTGCATTCTCAAATGCAACATTGTTTGCAATGGGTGTTACACCATATATCAACAGTTCGATCATTCTACAGCTTCTATGTGTTGCTATTCCTCCACTTGAAAGAATGGCTAAAGATGGCGAAGTTGGTAGAAAGAAAATCGGTAAGATTACTCGTTATGTAACAGTTATTCTTGGCCTTGTACAAGGTGCAGCATACTTCTGGTACTTATATCGCAGTAATGTTACAGTATATAAGAGTGGTTTTGATCTAGTTTACTCTGCAATCATCATCATTCTTGTATTTACTGCAGGTACTGCCCTAATGATGTGGATGGGTGAACAGATCAACAACTATGGTATTGGTAATGGTATTTCAATCCTACTATTTGCCGGTATCATCGCTAGATTCCCTTACACAATCAGCAGACTAGCAGGTTTCTGGAGTACAGGCCTTGAAGGTTCAACAGAAATGCTTGTATTCGTTCCACTATGGGTTGTAATTTTCCTAGCAGTTATCTGGGTTATTACATTTATGCAGGATTCAGAAAGAAAGATTCCTATCCAGTACGCTAAGCGTGTTGTTGGTAGAAAGATGTACGGTGGTCAGTCAAGTCACCTTCCAATCAAGGTTGCTCTTGGTGGTGTTCTTCCAATCATCTTCGCTTCTTCAATCCTATCAATCCCTAGTACAATTCAGATGTTCTGGCAGCCTAAGTCAGGCTTCTGGGTAAGTTTCTTCAATGCGTTTAGCACTGAAGGTTGGCTATATATGGTACTATACTTCATCTTTATTCTAGCTTTTGCTTATTTCTACACAGCTATTCAGTATAATCCTATTGAAATGGCCAATAATCTAAAGCAGAATAATGGTACAATCCCAGGCATCAGGCCTGGTCAGCCAACAGTTGAGTTTATTCAAAAGATTCTTTCAAGAATTACACTAATCGGTGCTATGTTCCTGGCTCTTATCGCACTTGTTCCACTAATTTACACAGCTGCAACAGGTATGACAGGACTTTCAATGGGTGGTACATCAGTTATCATCATCGTAGGTGTTGCTCTTGAAACATCAAAACAACTTGAATCCCAAATGATGATGCGTCATTATAAGGGCTTCCTTGATTAATAAACGGAGAAAAAAATGAAGTTAATATTTTTAGGTGCTCCTGGTGCCGGTAAAGGCACACAAGCTGAAATCATCAGCAAAGAATTAAATATTCCAACAATCTCCACAGGAGATATGATAAGAGAAGCGCTGAAAAACGGTACTGAGATGGGACTTAAAGCTAAGTCTTATATGGAATCAGGTGCTTTAGTTCCTGACGAAGTTGTAATCGGCATTGTAAAGGAAAGACTTTCAAAGGACGATTGTAAGAACGGCTTTATCCTAGATGGTTTCCCAAGAACTATTCCTCAGGCCGAGGCTCTGGACTCTATGGGTGTTGAAATTGACCTAGTAATCGATCTAGAAGTTAGTGACGACATTATCATTAACAGAATGTCCGGACGCCGTGTCTGTGAAAAGTGTGGTAAGACTTATCACACAATCAACAAGCCTTCAAAAATCGAAGGTGTTTGTGATGTTTGCACAGGTGCCCTTATTCAGCGTAAGGACGACCACATTGATACAGTAAAGACTCGTCTTGAAACATATCATAAGGAAACAGAACCACTTAAGGACTATTATGAAGCACAGGGTAAGCTAAAGCTTATTGACTGTCCAGACTCTATTGACGGTACTACAAAGCTAGTACTTGAAGTACTTAAGTAAGAAGGTTTTAGAATGGTAGTTATCAAATCATCACGAGAACTTCAACAGATGAAAGAGGCTTGCAGAATTTCTGCTAATGCTTTAGTAGTAGCAGGAAAAGCAGTTGAACCGGGTGTTTCAACACTTGAAATTGATACTATCGTCCGCAAGTATATCGAGAAAGAGGGGGCTACCCCTTCCTTTCTCGGATATGGTGGATTTCCTGCAAGTGCATGTATATCAGTAAATAATGTGGTTATCCATGGCATACCTAGCAAGAAACAGATTCTTAAAGAGGGTGACATTGTTAGCGTTGATGTGGGAGCTTTTATTGACGGTTTCCATGGTGACAATGCTTACACTTTTAAATGTGGCAAGGTTAGTGCTGAAGCAGAGGCACTTCTAAAAGCTACAGAGGAAAGCTTGTATGAAGGTATCAAACAAGCAAAGGCCGGTAATCGTGTTGGAGATATTGGCTCAGCTGTTCAGAAGTATGTCGAAGATCGCAGTTACTCGGTTGTACGAGATTTTGTCGGCCACGGAGTAGGTGCGAAACTACATGAAGACCCTAGTGTACCTAACTATGGTACTGCCGGAAGAGGCGTAAGACTAATTCCCGGTATGACTATTGCAATCGAACCTATGGTTTGTGCAGGTGACTATAAGGTAAAGGTTATGCCTGACGAGTGGACAACAGTAACTTGTGACGGTAGCCTTGCTGCTCATTTTGAGCATTCCATTGCCATTACTTCTGATGGTCCAGAAATCCTAACAATTCCTGACTTAAAGTGAGGTAAGGATGATTAAAGAAGGATCAATCGTAAAAGCAAAGGCAGGTCGTGATAAAGACGATTTGTTCGTTGTAGTTGGTATTGATGGTAGTTATGCTTACATTGCCAACGGTAAAAGAAGAAAAGTGGAGAAACCTAAGAAAAAGAAGTTGATTCACTTACAGCATACAAATGGATGTGCAAAAACTTATAAAACTAATCCACAAATAAAAAACAGTATTAAAGAGTTCGGAGGTTTATAATGTCTAAGCAAGATGTTATAGAAGTAGAAGGTACAGTAACTGAAGCTTTACCAAATGCTCAGTTTAAGGTTGAACTACAAAACGGTCATGTTATTTTGGCTGTTATTTCAGGTAAATTAAGAATGAACTACATTCGTATTTTACCGGGTGATAAGGTTACAGTGGAGATGTCTCCATACGACCTGACAAGAGGAAGAATTACTTGGAGAACAAAGTAATTCATTAAATACAAGAATTTAAGAAAGGAATGATACTTAATGAAAGTCAGACCTTCAGTAAAGAAAATTTGCGATAAGTGCAAAATCATCAAAAGACATGGAAAAATCATGGTAATCTGTGAAAACCCAAAGCATAAACAGCGTCAGGGTTAATTAGTAAATACTTTTAAATTTTATGGAGGTGCACAATGGCTCGTATAGCAGGTGTTGACTTACCAAGAGACAAAAGAGTTGAAATCGGTTTAACTTATATCTATGGTATTGGTAGAAAGACTGCAACAGACATTATTGCAGCAACAGGTGTTAATCCTGATACAAGAGTAAGAGACTTAACTGAAGAAGATGTTTCAAAGTTAAGAGAATATATTGATAAGCATTGTATTGTTGAAGGCGACCTTCGTCGTGACATTGCTTTTGACATTAAGAGACTTATTGAAATTGGTTGTTATCGTGGCGTTCGTCATAGAAAGGGTCTTCCAGTAAGAGGACAGCGTTCTAAGACAAATGCAAGAACTCGTAAGGGTCCACGTAAGACAATGGCAAACAAGAAGAAGTAAGGAGGATTAAGCAATGGCAGCAACTAAGAAGACTGTACGCCGTCGCCGTGATAGAAAGAATATCGAAAAAGGCGCAGCTCATATCCAGTCAACATTTAACAATACTATTGTTACTATTTCTGATACACAGGGCAACGCTGTATCTTGGGCTAGTGCTGGTGAACTAGGTTTCAGAGGTTCTAGAAAATCTACACCATTCGCAGCTCAGTCAGCAGCTGAAACAGCAGCTAAGGCTGCAATGGAACACGGTATGAAATCCGTAGAAGTTTATGTTAAAGGACCTGGCCAGGGTCGTGAAGCTGCAATCAGAGCTTTACAGTCAGCAGGTCTTGAAGTAACAATGATCAAAGATGTTACACCAATCCCACATAATGGATGCCGTCCTCCAAAGAGAAGACGTGTATAGTAGATAGAAGGAGGAATAGTTATGGCAAAGAATATGCAGCCAATCGCTAAGCGTTGTAAGAAGCTTGGTATCGAACCTTCTGTTATGGGTTACAACAAGAAGACTACTAACAGAAACTCTAACGGCAATATGAGAAGAAAGAAGAGCGAATATTGCTTACAGCTTAACGAAAAGCAGAAAGTTAAATTTATTTACGGCATTATGGAAAAGCAGTTCCGTCGTTACTACGACCAGGCTGCTAAGAAGGAAGGTAAGACTGGTACAGTCCTACTAACAACTATCGAACGCAGACTTGATAATGTTGTATTCAGACTAGGTCTTGCTTCTTCAAGAAGAGAAGCTAGACAGCTTGTAAACCACGCTCACTTTACAGTAAACGGTCAGAAGGTAAACATTCCTTCATATATGACTAAGCCTGGCGATGTAATCAAGGTTAAAGATAGCAGCCGTTCAAAGGCAAGATTTAAGGAAATTGCAGAAGGCGAAACAAAGTCAATGGTTTCACCTAAGTGGTTAGAAAAAGATGCTGACCTACTTGGCGGTAAGGTTATCGCAATGCCTGAAAGAGATGATATTGACTATCAGGTAGAAGAACATCTAATCGTCGAATTGTACTCCAAGTAATCCACTCATCCGTAGGTTATTAGAAACAGGCACATATATGTGTGCATATATGTTTAGGAGGTTATTTCATGATCGAAATTGAAAAGCCAAGAATTGAAGTTGAAGACCTATCTTCTGACGGCAAATTCGGCAGATTTGTTGTTGAACCACTAGAAAGAGGTTTTGGCAACACACTAGGTAATAGTTTAAGAAGAGTTCTTCTTTCATCCCTTGAGGGTGTAGCTGTTCAGTCAATTAAGATTGACGGTGTACTTCATGAATTTTCAACAATTCCTGGAGTAAAAGAAGATGTTACTGAGATTGTTCTTAATATGAAAAGCCTTGTTTGTAAGCTAAACGACAATGGTCCTAAGACTGTAGAAATTTCTGCAACAGGTCCTTGTGAAGTTAAAGCAAGCAACATTAAGGCTGACAGCGATGTTGAGGTCCTAACTCCGGACCTTCACATTGCAACACTTGGTGAGGGTGCAACACTTAATATGGAAATTACACTAGACAGAGGCAGAGGCTATGTTCCGGGCGAAAAGAACAAGCAGCTTGCCGGTAACAATGTTATTGGTGTACTTCCTGTTGACTCTATTTACACACCAGTATTAAAAGTAAATTACACTGTTGACAACACTCGTGTTGGCCAGATTACTGACTACGACAAGTTGACCCTTGATGTTTGGACAAACGGTGTAATTAATGCACAGGAAGCAGTTTCTCTAGCTGCTAAGGTTCTAACAGAACACCTAAATCTATTTGTTGACCTATCAGACAAGGGTTCAACAACTGAGATTATGGTAGAGAAAGACGACAAGGGTAAGGAAAAGGTTCTTGAAATGACTATTGAAGAACTTGACCTATCAGTTCGTTCATTCAACTGCTTAAAGCGTGCAGGAATCAACACTGTTGAGGATCTTATTTCTAAGAGTGAAGACGATATGATGAAGGTTAGAAACCTTGGTCGTAAGTCACTTGAAGAAGTAATTCAAAAGCTTGAAAGCTTAGGTTTCGGACTTCGTGACGAAGACGAATAATAAAGACACTTATAATTCCAATATTTAGGGTAAAGGAGTGATATAAATGCCAAGAACAAGAAAGCTAGGTAGAGCTACTGATAGCAGAATGGCAATGCTAAGAGCTATGGTAACATACCTATTTGAAAATGGTAAAATCGAAACAACTCTTGCTCGTGCAAAGGATGTTTCTTCAATGGCAGAAAAGATGATCACAGTAGCTAAGGAAGACAATCTTCACAATAAGAGAATGGTTATGGGTTTTGTAACTAAGGAATCAGTTACTCATAAGCTATTTACAGAGATTGCTCCTAAGTATGCAGACAAGAATGGTGGTTACACAAGAATCACTAAGATTGGTCCTCGTCGTGGTGACGCTGCAGAAATGGCTATCATCGAATTACTATAATTTCATTGATACTTTGAAAGGCTTGTCTTTATGACAAGCCTTTTTTGTTATGTTTATGGGCTCTATAATAAATGTTGGGGTAAGAAAAATAGAGCCCATTAAAATAAGCAAGAAAAATGCCTATCACATAATTTGTGATAGGCATTTTGGAGTTATTAATATGAAAAATATTGTTATCAATTATTACTGATTATTACTGATTTTGTAGTGTTTCTGCAAAACGGGAAGTTTTCTTTTTCTTAACCTTTTCAGGCTTAACAGTTTTGCCAATGTACTTTCTGCCACCCTTAGAATACTTCTGCATATCTTCATCAAAGTGTTCATAAAGCTTATCGTACTGTTCTTCAGTTAGTGAGTTAATAATAACAATATTAACAATTGAACGAGTATCAGCATCACCGTTGTTGTACTGACGGTTAAGTAGTTGAGCTAACTTTTCAACTTCCTTTTTGCTAGGATTCTTCATATATTCCTTTACTCTTGGAACAATGTGTTCTCTAGTAAAAGTAACACCTCTAAATGGGTAGTAGTTGTCAGCTTCTTCCTTAATTTCATCCTTTAGTTCAGGGAAGAATGTAACAAATCTCTTTGCGAGAAATTCAGGGTCAGCACTACCTTCATCCTTGTTCTTCTTCTTTTTCTTCTTAGCTTGTTGAACTTTCTTTAACTGAGTTTTGTCACCAAGCATTTCGGCAAAGTCTTTACCGATAGACTCAGCATCAGCCATTGTGTCACTTTCAGGGTCAAATAGCCATGTAGCCATATTCTTCCAGTCATTATCAGGACCTTCATCTGTCATACCACAAGAACGAAGTACAAGGTGGTTGTCCTTTTCTGTATAAATAACTGAATAAATAAGACTGCCATTTGTAAACATAGCAACCTTTTCACCATCATCAGAGGCTACATTCTGTTGTGTAAAGCCTTGTTGTGACAATGCCTTTTCTACTTTATCTGTAATAGCACCAAATGCTTTATTTAAAATATTATCTGCCAAGGTAATTCATCCTTTCAATCTTGTCTTTCAATTATACCGTGAATATAAGGATTTGTCAAAGGTTTTTCCCTTGACTTACCCTTGAAAGTTACTTCTTTCTATGATAAAATGAAAGTGTATGTTATATATAAGACAAAATTATAGAATTTTAGTCTGATAGGAGATTACAATGGATAAAAGAGCTATTGGTGTATTTGACTCCGGACTAGGTGGACTAACTGCCGTAAAGCAGTTAATAAAGGTTTTGCCAAATGAAAATATTGTTTACTTTGGTGATACCGGTAGAGTACCATATGGTTCAAGAAGTAATGACACTATAAAAAAATATGCTTTACAGGATGCAAACTTTCTATTACAACACAATGTAAAAATGGTTATTGCAGCTTGTGGTACAGTTTCTTCAGTAGCCGGTGATTTGTTGAGAACTCAGGGCTACCCATATACAGGTGTTGTAAACCCTACTGTATATACTGCAGTACGCACAACTAAAAATAAAAGAGTCGGTGTTATCGGTACAAGTGCTACAATCGGTAGTCATAGTTACAAAAAGAGATTAACTGAGGAAGCCCCTGACATTCAGGTTTTTGAACAGGATTGTCCTTTATTTGTACCACTTGTGGAAAATGGTTTCATTGATAAAAATGACCCTATTGTGCACCTTACAGTAGAAAGATACCTTGCATCGTTAAAAGAAAACAATGTTGATACACTAATCCTAGGTTGTACTCACTATCCAATTTTGCGTGATGTTATTGCTGAAGTTATGGGGGATAGTGTTTCACTAATAGATAGTGGTATGGAAACTGCTTATTATGCAAAGAAAGTTCTTAAGAGAGAAAACCTACTTGCACCGGAAACTCAAGTAGGTAAAAATGAATTTTATGTTAGTGACACTCCGGATAACTTTGAAAAGGTTGCTGAAATTTTCTTGGGACAAAATATTGACCACTATGTAAAACAGATAAATATAGAGGAATATTAATGAGTAAAAAGTATTTGATTACATTTTATGCCTCTCAAAGTAACCTACAAGAAAAGGATGAAATGACTTTTACTGCACCGGGTGAATACTATGAGGAAAACGGCATAAGAATTGTAAAATATAAAGAGTATTCTGAAGATAGTCAGCTTGAGGGTGACTATTCGCTAAACACCATTAAAATTGTAAATGACAGTAAACTTTCTATTCTTAGGGAAGGTGATCACACAACAAGACTTTTCTTAGAAAAAGACAAGGTACATAACTGTCATTACAGAACAAAAATGGGTGACTTAATGTTTAGTGTATTATGTACAAAGCTACACAATAATTTAACAGATAACGGTGGTAAGCTTGATGTTGCTTATAGCCTTGACTTAAATGGTGAAACTGTCAGCTACAACCGTTTTATTCTTACAGTAAAGGAAAATTGATATGTCAAAAACTGCTACACTTGCAAAACAACAAATGAAAGATGTTATTACATCTGCTATTAATAAAGCTATACAGAACGGTACATTACCTCAGGGTGATATTCCGGATTTTATTATTGAAAAACCTGCCGATAAGTCTAACGGTGACTTAGCAACAAACTGTGCATTGGTTTCAGCAAAAACTTTTAGAATGCCTCCATTCAAGATTGCTCAAGCTATTACAGAAAATATTGATTTAGAGGGTACTCTGTTTACAAAGTTTGAAACTGCAGGTCCTGGATTTATTAACTTCTTCCTATCACAAAGCTACTATAGCAAAGTTCTAAAGGAAGTTGAAGAAGAAAAAGAAAACTTTGGTCAGAGTAATTACGGTCAAGGTGAAAAGGTAATGGTAGAATTTGTTTCTGCTAACCCTACAGGTCCTATGCATATGGGTAATGCAAGAGGTGGTGCTTTAGGTGATTGCCTAGCATCTGTTCTTGATAAAGCCGGTTACAATGTATGGAGAGAATTCTATGTAAATGATGCCGGTAACCAGATTGAAAAGTTTGCTTGTTCTTTGGAAGCTAGATACCTACAGATTTATGATGAAACAGTACCATTTCCTGAGGACGGTTATCAAGGTGGAGATATTACTGACCTTGCTAATCTATACAATGATGAAAACGGTGACAAGCTACTGAATGTTTCATCAGAAGAAAGAAAGAAAGCACTTGTTGACTTTGCACTACCAAGAAATATTAAGAAAATGCAAAGTGATATGGCAAAATACAAAATCACTTATGATAAGTGGTTCTTTGAAAGTGAACTTCACAATAGTGGTGCAGTTAAGGAAGTTGTTGACATTCTTACAAAGAAAGGTCTAACATACGAAAAAGAAGGTGCCGTTTGGTATAAGAACAAGGAAGTTGTTACAAAGAAACTTCTAGCAGAAGGCAAAAAGCAGGATTACATTGACAAGCTTGAACTAAAGGATGATGTTCTAATTCGTCAAAACGGTAACCCAACATACTTTACTGCTGATATTGCTTACCACAAAAATAAGTTTGACCGAGGTTTTACAACTCTTATTGATGTATGGGGTGCTGACCACCATGGTCATGTTATGAGAATGAAGGGTGCTATGGACGCTATCGGTTATGATGGTGACAAGCTAAATGTTCTTTTAATGCAACTTGTTAAACTGGTTCGTAACGGTGAACTTGTAAAGATGAGTAAGAGAACCGGTAAGGCTATCCAACTTGCCGACCTACTTGAAGAAGTACCTGTTGACTCAGCTAGATTTTTATTTAACACAAGAGAGGCTAATAGCCAAATGGACTTTGACCTTGACCTTGCAGTTAAAGAAGATAACCAAAACCCTGTTTATTATGTTCAGTATGCTCATGCCAGAATTTGCTCAATTCTAAAGGCTCTTGAAAAGGACGGTATCACACCAAAGGATTGTTCAGAAAGTGACCTTGATGTGCTAACTGCTCCTGAAGAAATTGATATTATCAGTCACCTAGCATCATTTGAAGATGAGATTATCTCTGCTGCTAAGGACTATGACCCAACAAAGATTACTCGCTATGTTACAACTCTTGCAACATTGTTCCATAAGTTCTACAATGCTTGTAGAGTTAAGGGTGATGACGAAAAGTTAACTCAGGCAAGACTTGCTCTTTGTGTTGCAGTTAAGACTGTTATTAAGAATGTCCTAACAATGTTCAACATTTCTTGTCCGGACTCAATGTAATTTTGATTAACTTAATTTTGTTAAGTTGTTATCCTAAAGATACTAAAATTTAGAAGATTTAATTTTTGAAAAATTATATTATTCGTAATAAAGCAGACTCGAAAAAGAGTCTGCTTTTTGCCTTTTGTACAATCAAATAGTATTCTGATTATTTTGAGATTTCATAAATTATTTTTTAAATTTAGCACAATCAAAATTTAAAAACCTTAATTTATCATTCTCACCTTTACCAACAGACAAAATTGAAAAAACTAATTAAATGAATAAGAAAAAACAAAATGCACAAGTGGTTAGTGTATGCTAACTGTATTGTTTGTATAAACTTACAAAAAGAAAAATATAATCAAATTTTTGTTGACATAGTGGGAAGTATAGAGTAATATATAGTTGTAGTTAGCGAAAGCTAACTAAATACAGAAACATTATTACATTATGTTTTTACTTTGTTGTCACAACAAACCCATGTGAACTCTATTTATTTTTTGGTATATACTTCTTGCTGAAAATGTGACAACAAAACTAACTTCGCCGAATAATTAAAATGCCAATTAATTGTTCAGCAAACTCTTTTCTCCTTAAAGGAACAGTTCCGCATACAGCTGTTCCTCAGTTTAGAGGTGCTATGGGAAACCATAGCCCTCTAAATGATGATTTTGTTTTTTTAGTTTTTCTTATGAAAAACTTTTATTTTTACTTTATAGTTAGCAAATGCTAACTATAAAATTTCCTTAATAAAGGAATGATAAATATGTCAGAGGATTTATTAGTCAAGCATTGCTCACCAACATTAGCCGGACTAAAAACAGGCAACCTTTTTAACTGCTCTTGCAGTAGTGAAAAGGAAGCTGTGAATTTTGTAAATACATACAACAAGATACTTTCTAAAAAAGGAATAAAACTTATTCTGCTGAACTATTCTAACAACAGAGCATTGCTATACTTGTATCGCAAAAATAAGTTAAAAAGTGACTTATCAACTCCTTATGCTGAGTTTTTGCTTAGAATGCAAGGGTACAACAGTATTGATGTAGAAAGTTGTATTGCTCAGTTAAAGAGAAGAGTAAAAACTTCTAGAGAATTTCCCCACGAAATCGGACTTTTCCTCGGTTATCCCCCTGAGGATGTTTACGGTTTTATTTGCAACAAGGGTACTTGTTCAAAGTGTACAGGTTGTTGGAAAGTTTATGGCGATGAGAAAGAAGCCTTGAAAAAATTTGCAAAATTTAAGAAATGCTCTCGTATTTATTACTTAAAATGGAAACAAGGTTTTTCACTTGAAAAACTAACTGTTTCAGCTTAGAAAGGAAGATATATAAATGAGTAAGATTGCAGTTGTATACTGGAGTGGTACAGGTAACACAGAGGCTATGGCTAATGCAGTAGCTGACGGTGTAAGTGAAAAGGGTGGTAACGCAACACTTTATACTACTGATAGCTTTAACGGTGATATGGTCAATGATTTTGATGCTATTGCTTTTGGTTGTCCTGCAATGGGTGCTGAAGTTCTTGAAGATGAAGAATTTGAACCTATGTTCATCGGTTGTGAATCAGCACTAAATGGTAAGAAAATCGCTTTATTCGGCTCATATGGTTGGGGCGATGGTGAATGGATGCGTAACTGGGAAGAAACTTGTACTTCTGACGGTGCAGTTCTTGCAACAGAAAGTGTAATTTGTAATGATGCACCTGATGATGATGCTATTGCAAATTGTAAAGCACTTGGTGCATCACTGGTTTAATATAAAAAATAATCTACAAAAATACCTTAAAATTATACCTTCTTTGGCTATCCTTTACGGATAGCCTATTTCCTTTTGTGAAAGGTGTTGATTTTCTCTTAAACTGTCTGTAAAATATTCTTAGGTGAAAAATATGAGTACAGTTAATTTGGTTGAAAAATTATATACAGAACACAACTTAACAGATAGCGAACTGAAAGAAATTCTTTTAACTACCGATAGTGAAGTTGATGAAACTTTGCAAAAGTATGCACAAAAAGTTAGGGATAAAGTTTTTGGAAAAAATGTGTATATCAGAGGGTTAATTGAGGTCAGTAACTACTGTAAGAATGATTGTTATTACTGTGGAATCAGAAGAAGTAATAAAAATATTTGCAGATACAGACTGACAAAAGAACAGATAATTGATTGTTGCAAAAAAGGTTATAAGCTAGGCTTTAGGACTTTTGTTTTGCAAGGTGGGGAAGATTTTTACTATTCCGATGATGACATTTGCAGTATTGTAAGTGAAATAAAAAGTAACTTTACCGATTGTGCAGTAACCCTTTCTATTGGTGAAAGGAGTTATGAAAGTTACAAAAAATATTATGACGCCGGTGCAGACAGGTTTTTACTTAGGGAAGAAACTTCAAACCCATCACACTATAGAAAACTTCATCCACAAGAAATGAGTTTAGAAAATAGAATACAGTGTTTGTATAATTTGAAAGAAATCGGCTATCAGGTAGGTTGTGGGATTATGATAGGCTCACCTTATCAAACTGTTGATGATATTATTCTTGACCTTAGATTTTTTCAGAAATTTATGCCACATATGATTGGTATAGGTCCATTTGTACCACATAAAGATACCCATTTTAGGGATAAACCTATCGGTGACTTAAAGTTGACTTTGAGAACTTTAGGGATTATCAGATTAATGATTAATGATGTGTTACTTCCATCAACAACGGCACTTAGTACCATTGACCCTAAAGGTAGAATTCTTGGAATTTTGTATGGTGGAAATGTTGTAATGCCAAATTTATCTCCACAATTTGCAAAGGAAAATTACACTTTATATGATGGTAAATTAAGTACAGGTAAAGAATCGGGAGAGATGGTTAAGGAACTTGAAAAATCTTTGAAAAATTTTGGTTACAGTATTGAAATCTCTAGAGGTGACACTCCCAGAAAATAGAATAATAAAATGTATAAAAATCCCATTGTAATGGGATTTTTGCCTTTTAAATAGTTTATTTTATATAATGAATTCATTTACTTGACGAAAATATAAAAATATATTATTATTGTATATGTTATATTGCACAAAAATTGAAGAATTTGTTATGTATAAAATCAA
This sequence comes from Ruminococcus sp. LCP21S3_E8, assembly GCA_052118065.1. Lineage (GTDB taxonomy): Bacteria > Bacillota > Clostridia > Oscillospirales > Acutalibacteraceae > Ruminococcoides. Next base: position 28,884 of record JBQKHY010000022.1, read on the forward strand.
TAGCAAAAATGAAATTTTTGTAATATAATATAGTTAAGGTTAATAAAAATGAGAAAGAAAAGTATAATAGGTTCAATACAATTTGATAATTTATGACATAACCTAAATGTTAAAATAAATATTGTACGGCTTTTTCCGTTTAGAAATTAATGTACTGGAGGAATTATGATGTTACCAAAGAAAGAAGTAGTAGCTATGCTTCTTGCCGGTGGACAAGGCTCTCGTCTTGGTGTACTAACTAAGAAGATTGCTAAACCTGCCGTTCCTTTCGGAGGAAAATACAGAATCATTGATTTCCCATTGTCCAACTGTGCAAATTCAGGTATTGAGGCTGTTGGTGTTTTGACACAGTATCAGCCACTTGTACTTAACGAATATATCGGCAATGGTCAACCATGGGAACTTGATGGTATGAATTCTGGGGTTACTTGCCTTAGCCCTTATGAATCTAAGAAAGGCTCTGAATGGTATTCTGGTACTGCTAATGCAATTTATCAGAATATTAGCTATATTGATAGGTATAACCCTGAGTATGTTGTGGTACTTTCCGGTGACCATATTTATAAGATGGATTACGCAGATATGATTAAGTTCCACAAAGAACACGATGCTGCTTGTACTATTGCAGTTATTGATGTTTCTCTTGAAGAGGCGTCTCGTTTTGGTATCTTAAATACTAACGAAGATGGTTCTATTTATGAATTTGAAGAAAAGCCTGCTCATCCAAAGAGCACAAATGCCTCAATGGGTATTTATGTATTTAGTTGGAAAGAACTAAGAAAATATTTAATTGAAGATGCTGAAAATGAAAACAGCAGTAACGACTTTGGTAAGGATGTTCTACCTGCAATGTTAAATGCAGGGGAAAGAATGTTTGCTTATCCATTTGAGGGTTACTGGAAGGATGTAGGTACTGTTGAGTCACTTTGGGATGCTAATATGGATCTTCTTGACCCTAACCTAAAGTTGGATTTAAGAGATATTTACAGTAAAAACCCTATGTTCCCACCACACTATGTATCTGAAACTGCTTCTATCAAGAATTCTAATGTTTCTGATGGTTGTATTGTTGAGGGTGAAGTTGAGAACTCAATCTTATTCCCGGGTGTTAAGATTGAAAAGGGTGCTAAGGTAGATTATTCTATTATTATGCCTAATACAGTTGTTAAGGCTAATGCTGACATTAAGTATTCTATTGTATCTGAAAACACTGTAATCGGTTGTAACGCAGTAATCGGTGGCAACCCTGAAGATGCAGAAGATAAAGATAAATGGGGTATTGCAGTTATCGGTGATGACCTACATATTGGTGACAATGTTGTTGTTCCACCCGCAGCTATGATTGGTGAAGATTTGGAGGCAGAATAATGAATAGAAGTAACAATGTTCTTGGTCTTATTTTCTCAAACACTAATGAGGGTTGTATTAGTCAGCTAACTAACAAGAGAACTATGGCTAGTGTACCTTTCGGAGGAAAATACAGACTAATTGATTTTCCACTTTCTAATATGAGCAATGCCGGTATTAACAATGTTGGTATTGTTGCATCATCACATTACTTTAGCCTTATGGACCATGTAGGTAACGGTAATGCTTGGGATTTATCAAAGAGAAAAAGTGGACTTACAATTTTACCACCTTTTAGTGGTAAAAGTTTTGATAATGTGCTTGAAACTTTGGATAGCCTTCATGGTTATATTGAACATGGTTCAGAACAAGAAGTTTTGATTTGTAGCACAAACTTTATTGCAAATATTGATTATCAAAAGATGTATTATCAACACACACAGACAGGTGCTGATATTACATTCTGTTATCAGTATCAGGATATTAACAACAATAAGTCTTATCCTATGGTTGCTGAAATTGATGATGATAAGAGAATTAAGAAATTTCAGATTAACCCACCTATTACAGGTGACTGTAACCTAATTTCCGGTTCTATTTTAATTAAAAAAGACCTGCTAATGTCTATTGTTAAGCAGTGTGTTAGTACAAACAATATTGATTATAGAAAGTTGTTTCTAAACTTTGACCTGGAAAAATACAAGGTTTGTGGTTATGAACATAAAGGTTTCTTAAAGACAATTTGCTCAATGCAAGATTACTACAGTATTTCTATGGATTTAATGAATCCGGATGTAAGGGCAGATTTGTTCAACCCTGAAAGACCTATCTACACAAAGGTTAGAGATGACAGACCATCAAGATATGGCTTTGATTGTTCAGTTAAGGGTAGCTTAATTGCTCAGGGCTGTATTATCAATGGTGAAGTTGAAAACTGTATTATCTCAAAGGGTGTTTACATAGGTCAGAATACTAAGGTTAAGAACTCTATTATCATGCAGGATAGCGTAATCGGCGATAATGCTACAATCAACAATGTTATTATTGATAAGGATTGTAACATTGCAGAGGGTGAACAACTAATGGGTGCACCTAACTATCCGGTATATATTGAAAAAGGCTCAGTTATTTCTTAGTCTTGTATTTTTCTCAGTATATGTTATACTTATAATATAATCTTAATAGGAGGTAATTGAGATGAGAATTTTATATTGTGCAAGTGAAGCTAATCCGTTTTGTGGTAGTGGTGGTCTTGCTGATGTGGCAGGTAGTTTACCACATACTTTAAATAGAAAGGGTCAGGACTGCAGAATTGTTGTTCCTCTATATGGCTCAATGCCATATGACCTAAGATGTCAGTTACAGTATATTACTAACTTTTGGGTTCCTGTAGGTTGGAGAAGCCAGTATTGTGGTCTTTTCTGGGCACAGTGGAACGGTTGTACATATTACTTTATTGACAATGAATATTACTTTAACAGAGATAACCTATACGGTTATTACGATGATGCAGAAAGATTTGCTTTCTTCTCTCGTGCTATTATGGAAATGCTACCATACATTGATTTTCATCCAGACATTATTCATTGTAACGACTGGCAGACAGCTCTTGTACCTGTTTATTACTATCTATTCTATAGTAAGAACCCATGGTACTATAACATTAAGAGTGTATTTACTATCCATAACATTCAGTATCAAGGTAAGTATGGTTGGGAAGTTAACACAGAATGTGTTGGTGTTCCTCCAACAGAAACTAAGATTATCGAAATGGATGGTAAACTAAATATGATGAAGGGTGCTATTGAATGCTCAACAAGAGTTACAACAGTTTCACCTTCTTATGCAGCAGAAATCAAGGACCCTTGGTTTGCTTATGGTCTTGAAGCATCTTTAAAAAGAAATCACTGGAAACTTTGTGGTATTCTTAACGGTATTGACTGTGCATCTTATGACCCTGCAACTGACTATCAGCTATATGCTAACTATACTAAGGATGATATGTCCGGTAAGGGTATCTGTAAGCAGAAGTTACAGGAAAGACTTAACCTTGAACAGAGATGGGATGTTCCTATTGTTTCTATGGTTACTCGTCTGGTTGGTCACAAAGGTCTTGACCTTGTTCGTGGTGGTATTCGTGACCTACTAAATACAGAAAATATGCAGTTTGTTATTCTTGGTTCAGGTGATCAGGAATATGAGGATTTCTTCAATCAGTTAGCTTGGGATTATCCGGGCAGAGTTTCTTTCTGTCATGGCTTTGTTCCTGAACTTGCAAGAAAGATTTATTCCGGTTCTGATATTTTCCTAATGCCTTCAAAGCAAGAACCTTGTGGTCTATCACAGATGATTGCTCTTCGTTACGGTACAATTCCTGTTGTTCGTGAAGTTGGTGGTCTAAAGGACTCTGTATTTGACTCAGCTGATAATTATGGTAATGGCTTTACATTTAAGAACTACGACATTGCAGATATGTGCAATGCAGTTAAGAGAGCACTTGCCGGTATCAAGGATGATTGGGGTTGGCACCAGTTAATGTGGCGTGCAATGATGAGTGATAACTCATGGGATAGAAGTGCACAAGACTACATTAATGTATATAACGATACACTAAATTGGGCATAATACTCTATACAATGATAGTGGTAGGTTATTTTTAATCTACCACTTTTTTGTCCCTGTTCATAAATTATTTATAATTCATTAATATATTTTGATTTATAACTTAAAGTATATGGTTATAATAATTTATTGTAGTAGGATATAATAGGTGTATGATGTATTAGTAATATTGAGGTAAAGATGAAAAAAATCGTTGGGTGTTTGCTGATGACACTGGTAGTTTTTTCTTCTATCTTTAGTTTAACTATATTTGCTTCTGCGAAAGAAGAAAAAACAGAACCAATTAAAAATAAAAATGTAATATATTTTGATGTGCCGACAACAGGCAAGAATGCTTGGGGTAATGGGCAAATAGTTTATTGTCACATTTGGGAAGCCGGTGGTAGTGAGTTTTATAACTGGCAGGCAAAAAGTGAAAAGTGTGAAAAATATAAAGATGATGTTTGGTACTATGATTTGGATAAGCTAAAGGCTAGTACTAAACTTTATGGTGGACTAAAAAAGGGCAGAACTTATGCCGTTATCTTTAGTGATAATATCGGCAACCAAACTTATGACCTTTATTTTGACACCAGTTGTATAGGTGACATTGTTGTGTGCAATGGTGAAACCCAGAGTAATCCGGTTAGTCCCGGCAAGTATTGTGCTATAGCAGAATGGAAAGATAACAGCGAGTTCGATTCTGTAGTGTATGAAAAAACTCCTCCTAGTGACCAGAAACCTGCTAAAGTCAAGGATAATGATGATAGTAACCTATCAAAAGAAATGGGCTTTGCAGTTATTGCTATTGTAGCATCGGTTGTGTTACTTTTAGCACTTGCATTCGTTATTACATCAGCAATCAAAAAAAGAAAAATCAAAGAAAAATAAAAGGACTGAAAGATATCATTATCCGTCAGTCCTTTTTGTTTTGCGTTATTTTATTGTTGTGTACCTTTAAGCTATTTGAATTTTATTGCTAAATTACAAATAGATGAAAATTGATAAAATAAGAAAATTATTCCTCATCAACATTTTTGTATGTATCGGTACAGATTTCCTTAATCTTTTCTCTGAGGATTTGGAAATCTCTGAAAGCCTCAGGTCTTTTTCTTGGGTCACGAAGTACAGCAGCAGGATGTAACATAGGCATCATTAGAACATCACCTTTCTTAAAGAAAAGACCATGTTCCTTAGTGATTTTAATATCAGGCTTAATGATTTTTGCAGATGCAATTCTGCCAAGACAAACAATAATTTTTGGGTTGATAAGTTTGTATTGATTTCTTAGCCAGTCAGTACAAGCAACTTGTTCTTCAGGTTTTGGATCTCTGTTTTTGGGTGGACGACATTTTACAATGTTTGCAATATAAATGTTTTCCTCTCTTGAAAGGTCAACTGAATAAAGCATCTTGTCAAGTAACTTTCCACCACGACCAACAAAAGGTTCACCTTGAAGGTCCTCGTTTTCTCCCGGACCTTCACCAATAAACATAACTTCTGCATTCGGATTGCCTACACCAAATACAACATTGGTTCTTGTTTCACAAAGACTGCATTTTCTACAGTTTAAACATTGTTCTTTTAATTCATTCCAATTATCTATCATTTTTTCTCTCCTAAAATTCCGTTAAAATATTGAAAATTTTGTCGAATGGGTGTAATATGATTACGGAAATAAAATTCCCAAATATTTTTGATCGGTGGTATATATTATGAAGGTATTAGTAGAAACATCTGCACACCATGTTCATGTTTCTGATGAAGCTTTAGAAGCTTTATTTGGTAAGGGTGCAACATTAACAAACAAGAAAGATTTATCACAACCGGGACAGTTTGCTTGTGTTGAAAAGGTAACTGTTGTTGGTCCTCGTGGTGAAATGAAAATGTCAATCCTAGGCCCTACAAGAAAGGCTACTCAGGTTGAAGTTTCACTTACAGATGCAAGAAAGCTTGGTATCGCAGCTCCTGTAAGAGAATCAGGCTGTATCGAAGGCACACCTGGTTGTAAGCTAGTAGGTCCTGCAGGTGAATATGAAATTTCTGAAGGTGTTATCGCAGCAAAAAGACACATTCACTTTACTCCTGAAAACGCTAAAGAATGTGGCGTAGAGGATAAGCAGATTGTTTCTGTTAAAATCGAAGGCACAGAACGCTCACTAACTTTTGATGAAGTTGTTGTTCGTGTTTCTGAAAACTATGCACCTGCAATGCACATTGATACTGACGAAAGTAACGCAGCAATGGCATTCGGTGAAGTATACGGTGAGATTATTAAATAATCTTTCTTCTTATAATAACATACTTTTATCTAAAATAAAAGTAATTGACTAAAGGATAGGATATTCTCTATCCTTTATTTTTTATTAACATATTAAAATAATGATTTGCAAAATAGGAGAAAGTGTGATAAAATAGGGAAAACTTTATGTACAATGTTGTAAAGTAATATAGCATAAGCAAAAAAATTGCAATATATCACAAAATAGTAAAAAAAGTTTTACAAAAAGGTTGACTGATTGACAGCCATATGATATAATCTTAATTACCTCGAATAGGGGTTTATTTTTTGTGCCCCAATGAGGGAGGCTATATTATTCTAATAGGAATAATCGGGAGGTGCCGTTAATGAGAGTAAAAGTAACAATGGCCTGCACAGAGTGCAAACAGCGTAATTACAACACAATGAAAAACAAGAAAAACAATCCTGACAGACTTGAAATGAACAAGTACTGCAGATTCTGCAAGAAGCATACTCTGCACAAGGAAACTAAGTAATCGGAGGATAGTTATGGCTGAAAAGAATAAGGCTTCTAAGAAAGCTACTAAGAAGAAGAAAAATGTCTTTTCACGAATCATCTCTTATTTCCGAGCTTGTATCGGGGAATGTAAAAAGATTAGTTGGCCAACATGGCAACACACAACAAGAAATTTCGGCATTGTTCTTGTCGTAATCATTCTTTGTGGACTTGTTATCTTTGGCATAGACAGAGGTCTTTATGCATTGCTTGATCTTGTAATGGAAACTGCCAACACTTAAGGCATAACTTTGAGAAAGAAGGTTTAGTATGCCAGAAGCAAAGTGGTATGTTGTTCATACTTATTCAGGATATGAAAACAAGGTTGCCTCAACTCTTGAAACAACTGTTAAGAACCGTGGGCTTCAGGATATGATTCACGATGTAAAAGTTCCAACAGAAACTGTTGTTGAAGAGGTAAATGGCAAACAAAAGGAAACAGAGCATAAGCTTTATCCCGGATATGTTTTCATCAAGATGATTTACACAGATGAAACTTGGTATGTAGTCCGCAACATTAGAGGTTGTACAGGTTTTGTCGGTCCATCAAGTAAACCGATTCCTCTTTCAGATGAAGAAGTTTACCGTATGGGTGTAGAAAAGAAAACAGTTGAAGTTTCTTACTCAGTTGGTGATGAGGTTAGAATCACTTATGGTCCACTTGAAGATTTTGTGGGTACTGTAGAAGAGATGGATGTTGATAAGGACTATGTAAGAGTTATCGTATCAATGTTTGGTAAGGAAACTCCGGTTGAGCTTGACTTAGGTCAGGTTGAACCAGTAACAGAAGACTGAGTATATAATTAGTAATCTACTTTTTATATAAGAGGGATTTTGTGTCCCCAGTGGGAGGGCTAAAGCCCACTATAAACCACGAATTAGGAGGAAATTTATTATGGCACAGAAGGTAATCGGCTACATTAAGCTTCAGATTCCTGCCGGCAAAGCTACACCGGCTCCACCAGTTGGTCCTGCTCTAGGTCAGCACGGTGTTAACATTGTAGCATTTACAAAGGAATTTAACGAAAGAACTCAGAAGGATGCTGGTCTAATCATCCCTGTAGTTATTACAGTATATGCAGACCACAGCTTTACATTCGTAACAAAAACTCCACCAGCTGCTGTTCTTATTAAGAAGGCTATCAACCTAAATAGCGGTTCAGGCGAACCTAACAAGAAAAAGGTTGGTACAATTAAGAAAGAACAGGTTAAGGCAATCGCTGAACAGAAGATGCCTGACCTTAACGCTGCAACAATCGAAACTGCTATGAGCATGATCGAAGGTACTTGCAGAAGCATGGGCGTTACAGTAGAAGAATAATTTATTCCGGGTGGGAGGAATATCCGTTTGACCACCTAATGATGGAGGATTTAAATGAAACACGGTAAGAATTATGTTGATAGCGCTAAGCTTATCGACAAAAATAAACAATATGACACAAAGGAAGCACTTGACCTTTGTTTACAGACTGCAAAAGCAAAGTTTGACGAAACAATCGAACTTCATGTAAGACTTGGTGTTGACTCTCGTCACGCTGATCAGCAGGTTCGTGGTGCAGTTGTTCTTCCAAACGGTACAGGTAAGGATGTTAGAGTTCTTGCTATCTGTAAGGGTGAAAACGAACAGCTAGCTAAGGATGCCGGTGCAGACTTTGTTGGTGCAGAAGATATGACACAGAAGATCCAGCAGGAAAACTGGATGGACTTCGATGTTCTTGTTACTACACCTGATTGTATGGGTCTAGTTGGTCGTCTAGGTAGAATCCTAGGTCCTCGTGGCTTAATGCCAAACCCAAAGGCCGGTACAGTTACTCCTGACATTGCTAAGGCAATCAAGGAAGCTAAGGCTGGTAAGATTGAATATCGTCTAGATAAGACAAACATTATCCACTGCCCAATCGGTAAGAAGAGCTTTGGTACAGATAAGCTATCTGAAAACCTAGAAACTCTTATGGATGCAGTTGTTAAGGCTAAGCCTGCTGCTGCTAAGGGTCAGTACATCAAGTCTGTTGCTGTTACATCAACAATGGGTCCTGGTGTTAAGCTTGCTACTTCAAAGTACGGCAACTAATTTATTTGTTATTAACGAAAGTTAATATATATTTCGCTGTTCTAAAGACAGTAGGTGCAGAAATGCGTAAGTTTATCGCCTACCGAGGAAGAGAATTATTACTATGTAATTTATGCCTCTCCTCGGAAACTGGGAGAGGTTTTCTTTTGAACTGCGTATAAAAATTCATACGGAGGTGACAGAATTGCCAAGTGAAAAGGTTTTAGAAGCTAAGAAAGCTTTAGTAGCTGAACTTGCTGAAAGACTAAAAGCTTCTGTTTCTGGTATTGTTGTTAACTACGAAGGTATCAGCGTTGCTGATGATACAGCTCTTAGAAAAGAACTTCGTGAATGTGACGTTAAGTACACAGTTGTTAAGAATACACTGCTAGGTAGAGCTTGTGAAGAAGCTGGTCTAGCCGGTCTAGAAGATGTACTAGAAGGTACAACAGCTATTGCTACAAGTGAAACAGATTACACTGGTGCTGCAAGAGTTCTTAGCAAGTATGCTAAGGATATTGATTCTTTTGCAATTAAGAGTGGTTTCCTTGATGGTGAAGTTATTGATATGGACAAGATTAATGCCCTAGCAAAACTTCCTACAAGAGAAGTTCTACTTGCAAATGTTCTTGGTGCATTCCAGGCTCCTATTGCATCATTCGCAAGAGGTGTCCAGGCTATCGTTGACAAGGGTGGCGTTGAAGCTTGCCTTGCTGACAAAGAAAATGCTGACGCTGAAGAAGCTCCAGCAGAAGAAGCTGCAGAATAATTTATCTGCAAAATTAACTTAAATTATAACTATAACTTAAAATTTCGGAGGTATATTAAAATGGCTAGTGAAAAGATTACTGCTATTATTGAAGAATTAAAGACTCTTACAGTTCTTGAACTATCTGACCTAGTTCACGCTGTAGAAGATGAATTTGGTGTATCAGCTGCTGCTGCTGTTGCAGTTCCTACTCCTGGTGCTGGCGAAGCTGCTGCTGAAGAAAAGACAGAATTTGATGTTGTTCTTAAGTCTGCTGGTTCAAGCAAGATCAACGTTATCAAGGCTGTTCGTGAAATCACAGGTCTAGGCCTAAAGGAAGCTAAGGCTGTTGTTGATGGCGCACCTAAGACAGTTAAGGAAGCTGTTTCTAAGGATGACGCTGAAGCTATGAAGACAAAGCTAGAAGAAGCTGGCGCAGAAGTAGAACTAAAGTAATTTAGTCTTAACTTGCATTTTTAAGGGACTCTTATGAGTCCCTTTTTTGCTTTTGTTTTTGTATCATTTTTGTATTACGCTTAATTAGTTTTTTCAATTTTGTCAGTTGTTAATATAAATTAGTTCTACAAATTAGGGTTTGTGGAGTTAGAACTCACCTTGTTTTGTGGTAGATATTTAGAATTAGCTGAGACTAACCAGCCTCCCTTGTGTAAAGGGAGGGGAACCACGAAGTGGTGGAAGGATTGTTTTGGTAGGCACTTTAGATTATATAAGATTTATTCGATATATGATGTAGGGAACGAACACTGTTCGTTCCGTTATTTATAGATAACTTTTATCTAATCGTACATATCTTATTTAGAGAGCACAATCTACCATGACAATCCCTCTGTCAGCTATCGCTGACATCTCCCTTTACACAAGGGAGGGTAGATTATAATAACAAGTGCAACACTAAAAAAATAGACAATATGTAAACCATCGTGTAAAATGTAGTTGCACACCAAGCATAATACGGAGGTAAACATATTGT
>JBQKHY010000023.1:0-38889 GCA_052118065.1 Ruminococcus sp. LCP21S3_E8
TATTCATGAGGAGTACTTCTTTCTTAGGTTAATGTTTTTAGCGATTCCATTATACCATATTTTGAAGTTACTCCTCTTTTTTATTGGGTCATATCATTTTAGCACATACAAAATATAACAAGCAAAGGGGGACAGGACCTTAGGCAACTATAACCTTCAACAAGTAGATATTTAATTTGGTGTGAATTACGGTTATATTGATAAAATTATGGGCAATTTAAATTTCATAAAAGTATTTCGACAGTACAATTATCATCTAATTGTGGTAAAATATAGAAATAATAATTGAAAATTTTATGTAATTGTGCTACAATATTTTACATCATAAGTTTTTTGGAGGGGTTTTTGTGTCTCAAGTTACAAAGAGAGCATTGGAACAATCACTTAAAAATTTGTTGCTAAAAAAGCCTTTGAATAAAATTACAATTACAGATATAACAGAAGATTGTGGTATAAATCGTATGACTTTTTACTACCATTTTCAGGATATTTACGATTTAGTTGAATGGGTGTGTTATGAGGATGCAAAAAAAGCACTTGAAAATAAAAAGACCCATGATACTTGGCAACAAGGATTAACTCAACTGCTTTATGCAGTTCGTGACAATAAGCCTTTTATCATTAATGTTTATAATTGTGTTGATATAGGTCAGGTAGAAAAATATTTAAAACCACTAACTGATGATTTAGTTCTTGGTGTTGTTGAAGAAGAATCAGCAAATGTAAATGTTCATGAAGAGGATAAGAAGTTTATTGCACAGGTTTATTCTTATTGCTTTGTTGGAATTATGCTTGATTGGATAAAGGATGATATGAGGGAAAAACCTGAAGATTTGGTAGAGAGGTTAGCTTTAGTTCTTGACGGTGACATAGGTTCGGCTTTGGTCAGATTTAATTTATCAAAATAGCGAAAATGATTAAAAACTTTACAATAATTGCATCGTGATAATTTTTTTATCAGGGTGCATTTTTTGTTTATTGTGGAATTGTTTTGGACACAATATAATGAAGATACAAAATAAATTTAGGAGGCCTATTATGTATTACTCTTCAGGAAATTATGAATCATTTGCTCATCCGGAAAAGCCTAAGGATGTGGATAAAAAATCTGCATATATTATCGGTACAGGCCTTGCCGGTTTATCAGCAGCATTTTACCTAGTTCGTGACGGTCAAATGAAAGGCGAGCATATTCACCTATTGGAAAAGCTAGACCTAGCCGGTGGTAGTTGTGACGGTAGAAAAGATATAACAAAAGGTTTCTATATGCGTGGTGGCAGAGAAATGGACAACCACTTTGAAGTTATGTGGGATATGTTCAGAGATGTACCATCAATAGAAAATCCAGATGTATCTGTACTTGATGAATATTATTGGCTTAACAAGCATGATCCAAACTATTCTCTTTGTCGTGCAACAGTTAATAGAGGTGAAGATGCCCACACAGATAAGAAGTTTAACCTTGACAGAGAGTCAGCACTTGCTCTTTCACAACTTTTCATAACATCAGAAAAGGAACTAGAGGGCAAGAAGATTTCTGATGTATTGCCTGAGTCATTTTGGAAAACAAACTTCTGGCTTTATTGGCAGACAATGTTCGCTTTTCAGAGGTGGTCAAGTGCATTGGAAATGAAAAGGTATCTATGCCGATATGTTCACCATATTGACGGTTTGCCTGACTTTAGTGCATTAAGATTTACAAAGTACAATCAGTATGAAAGTATGATTCTTCCATTGGTTAAGTACCTTGAAAATCATGGTGTTAAGATTGAGTACGGTATGGATGTTAAGAATGTTATTATTGAAAACCATGGTCATAAAAAGGTAGCAAAACAGATTGTGTACATCAAGGACGATATGGAACAAACTATTGACCTTACTGAAGATGACCTTGTATTTATTACAAATGGTTGTTGTACAGATACTTCTTGTTATGGTGACCAAAATACTGCGCCTGACCTTTCAAAGGTTAAGAACGGTTACGGTGAATCATGGGATATGTGGAAGAACATTGCACAACAAGCAACTCACGGTGAGTTCGGTAATCCGGATGCTTTTTGTAGTGATATTGAGGCAACAAATTGGATGAGTGCAACAGTTGAAACTTCTAATGAAGAAATCATCAGACATATTATTCATGTTTGTAAGCGTGATCCAAGAAAGGGTAAAGTAACTACAGGTGGTATTGTTACAGTAAAGGATAGTACAGACAATTGGTATTTGTCTTGGACAATTAACCGTCAACCACAGTTTAAGTCACAGAATAAGGACACTGTACTTGTTTGGCTATATGCACTTAACACAAATACAGAAGGTAACTATGTTAAGAAACCCATGAGAGAATGTTCCGGTGTTGAAGTTTGTGCCGAATGGCTATATCACATTGGCATTGATGAGGATAAAATCTATGACTTGGCAGTAAAATCATGTAACACAACAACTTGCTTTATGCCATATATTAATGCATTCTTCCAGCCAAGAAAGTATGATGACAGACCAAAGGTTGTACCTGATGGTGCAGTTAACTTTGCATTCCTAGGTCAGTTTGCAGAAACTCCAAGGGACACAATTTTTACCACAGAATATTCAATAAGAACAGGTATGGAAAGTGTGTATACACTTCTTGATATTGATAGAGGTGTACCGGAAGTATGGGGTAGTAAGTATGATGTAAGAGAGCTACTTCGTGCATGTTACTACGCAATTGATAAGAAACCACTTGAAGAAATTGACCTTAACTTGAAAGAAAGATTAATGTTAAGTACAGTTCTAAAGAAGATTGAAGGCACAGACCTTGAACTCCTTTTAAAAGAAAGTGGATTGATTGAATGATGGTGTGACTGTAATAGTAACTAAAATTTAGTTATGATTATTATTACTAAAAATTAAATATATAATAGAGGTAAGTCCCATTATTGGTACTTACCTCTTGTTTTAAGCAGTAATTTCCCTAAAAAGCCTTTATTTTACCGTCACAAATGATAAGATAATTGTAGTAAATAAATTTTAGGTGATAATTATGATTGAGAAAATTTATGAATGTTCAGCACAAACCTCTACTAATAAAGTTTTTTATATTGACTATGAAAATGTTGGTAGTAGTGGACTTGAGGGAATAACTGAATTGAAAAGTAGCGACAAGGTTTTTGTTTATTATGGAAATGACCATGCAACAATGACCTTAGATGCTCATATGAATATTAGCCTTTCTAATTGCAAAATGATTTTTAAGCTAATTCAAATGCCTGTGAAAAATGCTATTGATTGCAAAATTCTTTTTGATATTGAAGAAGAAATTGCAAAGATAAAACCAATTGAAATTTGCATTGTGTCTAAGGATAATGACTATGACAAAGCAATTGAAATGTTTAATTCTGTAACCGGTGTAAAGATTAGTAGAGCAGTAACTATAAATGAATATTTCCATCCATCCACAATTCTAACTGAAATTGTGGAAAAGTCTACCTCAACAGATAGAAAAACTTTGATTACCGATTTTTGTAATGAAAATCTGAAAAGCCTTTCAGTGGATGATAGGAAAGAGGAAATTATCCAAATAATGATAAGCTCCAAAACTAAAGTGGATGTTAATAATAAATTATCTAAACTTTTAAGAGATAGTAAAAAAGCAAGTGAAATCTATAAATTACTAAATCCATTTGTAGTAGCATTACCAAGTAATTAACAATTCCACCTAACAAAACCTACTAGTAGATAAAAACTAGTAGGTCGATTTTTTATAAAAATATAAATTTTGCAACACTTTTGTGTTTTGAAAAGTATTAATAATAGAAACACTTTTGGAGGTAGTTATGAAGAAACTTATTTCCCTATTATCAATTATTTCTATTTTGCTTTTAGTGGGTTGTTCAGAAAGTAAAAATACTAATCAAACAGTTAAAGAAACTACATCACAAAAATTAACAGTTGCAACACAGGTTCAGAGAAATCAAATTAATTTTGTGAAAGATAAAAATGAAAGTATAGATAGTGTTTCTGTTTCTCACAATCTGGCAAAGAGAATTTATGATGTATTGTGTACACAAAGTGGTTATGATGATATGTCAGGACGGTTTACTGTAAAGCAGTTTAATGAGTACTATGGCGTTACTGATTTTAGGGTAACTACTGATAATATGTGTTATTGCAAATTTGTTGATAATTCCACAAAAGAAAAATATTATGTTTTCTTTGGGGTAAGTAAAGAGAATGCATACTGGGGTAATGTCTTTATTCTAGACAAGAATAATAAACAAACTAAGAAGACAAATATAGCTGATATTAATAATCAAAATTTAATGTCGTTAATTAATAAAAATGATTTGTAATATTTTATAATGATATGAATATGAAAAAGCCCGATAGTACATTTACTACCGGGTTTTGTCTTATAATGTTAAGTTACTTTGCAATGAAGTATGTAACAGTGGTGTCAGGAAAATGATTTTCAGCATAAATCAGCATTTCCTTGCGACCCTCAATGTTGCTGGAATGAATGTTAATGTGTGGTACAGTAACATTGTTTTCATACATCCATTTTAATATATCCAGACCGGTTTTTTCTTCCTCTAAACTGTAGTCAAGGTCAATAAAATCGAATGGCATAATGCCTAGTAACATAATTGCTTGGCTATATGTACCTACAGATTCATAGCCTTTTGATGGGGCATCCCTCTTGTCATCAACAAATAGTTTCATTTATTTCTCCTTTCTAATATTGTTGTTTATATATTAATTATCTTCTAATTTTACACCTTAAGTATAACATTGTTTTATTTAAAATGAAAGAGTAATACACAAAATATGACGCGAATATTCACGCAACTATAGGTTGCAAATCTAATGAAACCTGTAGTTTCTTGTATAAATAAACTTTCCACTTTATAATGTAACCAAAGTTAAAACAACTTAAATTATAAAGGAGGAAAATTTATGAAAAAGAAGGAAATCATCATTACTGTACTTTCAGTACTGGTAGTAGCACTGGCAATTTGTGTAGGGGTGTTGGCTTACAATAATCATCAATTGAAAAGTACCAACGACCCTGAAAAGACATCAACTACCCATAAGGTAAAGGGTATCTATTTCCGTAAAGTTTATGGCTCTATGGGTGCAATTCATGGTGAAGGTGTCACCAATAACAAATGTACATTTAAAACAGAAGTGTATGCTTTTGATAGTAATGTAAAGTTTCTAGATGACATTAGTAAACTAAAATTCGATAACGATAATGTGTATATTGAAAAAGTTGTTGTTAATGATAATCCTGAAAAGGAAAATGATTTAACAAAATATACAGTATCATTTACAGTTGGCTTTGCGAAAGATGGCAACTATAATGTTACTTACTTAGTGTATGAAGATGGTAACAATACTGTTAAGTATCCTTTTGGTAATATCTCTTTTGCCTATAAAATGGGTCAGCCTGTGTATTTACAACAAGGCATTGATACTTAAATTATAAATAACAAAATTGCTTACTATTTCTTAGAGGCTAACAAAGAGCCTTTTACAGTTGAAGGTTTAGTATCAGGTGAAAATGGTGACTTTACATATACTTACAAAAAGAATGTAAAGTTCACACCGGGTAAACAGCTTGATTATTATGTGAATATTAACAGTAATGGAACCGGTGCCGATACTACTGTGTTTTGCCCAATATTTGAAATCAAAACAGAAAACTCTAACCAAACTAAATACTTTGTGCCAATCTCCCAAACTTATGGTGGTGACAATAACCTGTCATATAGGCAAATAAAAGAATATGTGCAGAAGTAATTTAACTTAATACCTAAATCTAAGCCTACTTAACTTTTGTTGAGTAGGCTTTTTGTATATACATTTTTTAAAGTATAGTTTATTTTTATATGATAATGATTACAAAAAAATGTGACAAAAAATTACATAAAAATATATTAATTTAAAAAATATATTATGGTTATATTGTTAATTGACAAATTATAGCAAATGTTATATTATTAAGCTGATAAGTGTATTGTTATATGATTTATGCTTATTTTTATTGCAATGTATAAAAGGAGTGATTATGGTATATACATTGTTTATTTATTAATACATATTGTGCAATGTATCTTATCAATATTATGTAATTTTGGAAAGAGGTTTATTATGAAAAGTTCAAAAAAATTAATTTCATTGATGTTAGCATTAGTTACAATACTTACTGCCAGTATTTCTGTAAATGCAGTTGGCAACTATAAGGATAGTATTGTCAATGTTGAAGCAAGAAACAATTTTGATGGAACACCACGTCGTTCTATTTGGAGAGTTAAAGCTGATTATACATCATCATGGTGTGAAAATAAAAAGAGGTCTGGTGGCAATCTTACAGTTTGGGTAGAAAGAACAAACAACCGTAAAACTACTTCTGTTAATACAGTTGACAGATACTATGGTAAATGGAGTTACAATGGAGCTACAAAAAACTTTAAGAGACTTAAACCAGGTCAACATAGTTACTTAAAGAACTATGTAAAAGAAGACGGTTATAAATATGCAACAATAGGCTATATACTAGATAGGGAGCGTGTGGATTATTCATTTGCATGGAGTCCTGACAGTATTTAATTGGTAGTCAAAAAATGGAAAAAGATTTTATAAAATCTTTTTCCATTTTGTTTGAGGTGGAATTATGAATAAAAAAGTAGCTACTATAATTATTGTTATTGTTTGTGCAATAGTTACAGTAGTATTGGCTATGGGCTATATGATTAAAGAAGGTATTATTGATACAGAAAATATTTTTAATAATACAGAAGAAAATAGTACTAGTTCACAAAGTGTTAAGGAAGATAATATGCCTGAAAGAGCGTATTTTAGAGAAGGTGCAGAATGTACACTTCGTGGTGGTGAAAATGTTAAATTATATTTTAAATATAATAGTACAAGAATATCAAAGAAAGTCGAAGACTTTGATAAATTCGATTTTAACTTTGAAGAAAAAGTTGACAGCAATGGTACGATTACCAATGATTATTCTTATGTTATATGTAATGTAACTGTAAAAAATGTTGGTACTGAAAGCTTTTTAACTACTATAAATAATGTATTACTGTTCCCTAACGGTATTGACTCTGAGTATACAGATGTAAGATCCTTCGATTCACATTTAAAAGATACTACAAGAACAGATTATTATCATGTTAATTTTAAACCAAATGAAGAACATAATTATAATATAGTATTTGTAGAAAAAGACTCAATTATAAAAAAATATAAGAATAAATTCCTTTTATATGCATTATTTAATGGCTATGAGCCCCTACCTTCTGATCCAATAATAGAGAAGAAAGAAAAGTAAGGTGATTGAATGATTAATACTTTAAGAAGTGAGATTAAAAGAAGTTTTTGTAATAAACTGTTTTTGATTTCTATTATTATTTCAGGAGTTCTTGTCTTGTGGTTTGCAATTGAGAGAATTCCGGCTTGTATTGAAATGAATCAAGAGCTGTTAAATGGTAATACCCAAGATAATTTTTTAGAGGTATCTTATAACAATTGGTTAGGTAGTCATAATCTTTATTTACAGCAAGAAATATTGTATCTTATTTTACCCTTTCTTGCAGTATTGCCTTTTGGTGGGTCTTTTTATGCAGATATGAACCATGGTTATGTTAAAAATGTTTGTATTCGTACAAAGAAAAGTCATTATCTAATTTCAAAATATATTGCAGTATTCATTAGTGGTGGTTCAGCAGTTGTACTTCCGTTGATTTTTAGTTTTGTTATTACTTCAGCTTTTTTACCTACTATGTTACCTGAAGTTTCTTATGCTTATACAAATATTGATTCAACTTGTAAATGGGCTGATTTATTTTTTGTTCACCCAATGTTGTACGATATTTTATATATGGTATTAACTTTTGTTGTTTCAGGATTAATTGCTTGTTTATCTTTGTTTATTACATACTTTTCTAGCAAGAGCTTTTTGGTTTTGATATTTCCTTTCTTTGTATATATTTGTTCATCCTTGTTTTTTGAATTATTATCAATGGACAAATTTAGCTTAAGAAATATTTTAGTAACTGATTCTTCATATGGAAATACATTTTCTGTGGTTGTTTTAATAGTAGCACTGTTTATCATTTCCTTTGTACCTTATTATGTTATAGGGGTGAAAAAGGATGTTCTTTAATTTTGATAAAGTAAAAAAGTACATACTATATTTCCTTATGTACTTTTTTATGACCGGTGTTGTTGTCTTATTTTATTTTGCTATTTCTAAAAGATATATGTTAACTACCTCAGGCAATATATGTCTTGCTGATTTTATTGATGGATTTGCTACAACTTCATTTTCTAATATTATTGTAATCCCTTTTAGTGTTCTGTTTATAAATGTCTTATCTAACTTGCATTGTTCAAATTTTAATTATTATTTAAGAATGTATTCTAGAACAAGAATTATTGTTTCTAAAATCTTAAAGGATATTATTTTTTCTGTTATTACATCATTATTGATTGTATGTGCATCTATTTTTGTTGGTGGACTAATGACAAACACTTTTATGAATTGGAATAGTACAAGTAGTTATTATTACATAGCAATGCATTTTACATTCGATGCAGATTTTATAATTGTAGCTTTAGTAATGTTTTTTGAATTGTTTATAACATTTTGCTTTTATTCTATTCTAATGTGTATGTTGGAACAGTTACTTAATACTGTCCTTTCTTTTATAATTACTTTAGTGTTATGTGGAACAAATATTATTTATATGATTGTATACTATTTGACCGCCACAGCTGAAGTAATTAGGGCAGAATATATGAGTGATGTTAATAAAATATTATGCTTTGGTGTTTATCCTGTAATAACTATAATTCTTGTAGTTTTGTCAATAAAACTGATAAAGAGAAAGGATTTGTTAACTTAAAATGCATAATTTATTTTTATTGGTTAAACACGATTTAAGACAAGGTGTATTACATAGATGGAAATTCTTTCTTATTTCATTATTATATTTTGTGTTTATTGATATTGTATTTATAGTTGGTATAAATACAATGTTTGCTGATACTAATGTGAAATGTAGTATTTCTGATATAATGCTAAATATATTTATTGGAAATAAACCTTTTGACCCTACTGAGGGAAAAGGTATTAATATTGCGATTAATTGGATAGTCTTTCATACATTACTATTTTCATCAATAGGATTCTATTTAATTGATGATTTAAAGAAAAGTGCAACACAAATAATATTGAGAACAAAGTCAAGAACTTTGTGGTGGACTAGCAAAATAATTTGGTGTATGGTTTTAGTAGTGTCTTATTATCTATTGTTTTTCCTTTGTGCAGTTTTGTGTGGCTTTTTTTGTGGAAATATGACCTTTTCATTGAGTGATGAAATTGTATCTGAACTTTATGAAATTACTTTACAAGGTGTTTCTGTGGGAAAGACCATATTTACTATTATAGTTTTGCCTATGATTGTTTCTATTTCTTTTGCAATTGTTAATGCTTTCATTAGTTTAATTGTAAAACCTATTATTTCGTTGATACTAGTTGTTTGTTATCTTGTTGCATCTGCTTTTTATGAAAGTCCAATTTTGCTATTTAACTATTCTATGGTATTGAGAAATAATTTTGATGGTGTTAATGGTGTATCAAATCAGAATGGTGTGTTAATTTCGATAGTATTGTTATTAATATGTTTTACTATTGGAATAAAAGTAATTAAGAAGAAAGATATATTATAAGGATGTGAGAAAATGGAAATTAAAGTTAATAATCTTTCAAAAAAGTTATCTAACAATATTGTGTTAGATGATATAAATATAGATTTATATAGTGGGAAAATTTATGGTTTTGTTGGCAAAAACGGTTCAGGCAAAACTATGTTAATGAGAGCAATATGTGGTTTGATTTTGCCAACTTCAGGTTGTGTTAAAATTGATGGAAAAGTCATTGGTAAAGATATTTCTTTTCCTGAGAGTGTTGGTGCGTTAATTGAAAATCCAGGTTTTATCAGTAGTTATAGTGGATTTAAGAATTTAAAAACATTAGCACAAATTAAGAATGAAATATCTGATGATGATATTATATCTATTTTGGAACAAGTAGGACTTGACCCATACAATAAAAAGAGTTTTAGAAAATACTCTTTAGGTATGAAACAAAAGTTAGGTATTGCCGGTGCTATGATGGAAAATCCAAAACTGCTGATACTTGACGAACCTTTTAACGGTCTTGATGAAGAGTCTGTTGATAAAGTAAGACAGTTGATTATGGAGAGAAGAGGTAAAGACAGTTTAACTATTATTTCTTGTCATGATAGTGATGAAATTGATAAAATTTGTGATGAGATAATTACAATTAAACTTGGTAAAATCGTTAGTGTCGAAGATAATAAGAGAGATAATAAAGATGAAAACTAATAAAAAATTAAAGATAATCATTTCAGTTATTGTTTTGGTTTGTTTTGTAGGAACTTATGTTATTATGTATTGTAATGTAAATGCTAAGTACCCACAAAATAAAAGGATTGTTGTTGAAAGTGGTAAAACATTTACAACACAAAATGTAAATATAACTGTTGATGATGCATATATGCTTAATGTAAATCAAATTAAGCAAGATAAAGATTTATACAATTTTATTAATGAAAGTGACGATACATTGTTAGAAGACAGATATTACACTTTAGCTATAATTGATATTACCATAAAGAACCCTTCAAATAAGAAAGTTAAACTTGATATGACAGCTTTTCATTTTGAATCTAATTCATATTCATCGCAGTTCTATTATCCATTTATGTTATATTATAATGGCTTTGGTATGTATCCGGAACTAAACCCTAATGAAACAAAGAAAATTAAATTAGTAGATTCAATATCTCCTATTGTATTTTTAGATTTTAATTATGATAAATTTATGAATAATGATTATTATATCACTTGTTCTATGTATCCGGAAAAACTAATGGCAAAGGTTAAGTTTAATTAAAATCAGCACCTATAAGTAATTAACTTGTAGGTGCTTTTTGTAGCAAGAATTTTCTTTTTGTGGTACAATTAAAATAAATTTTAGGAATAATTAAACAAAATAAGAAAGGAAAATATAATGACAAAGATAATGTTTGTGTGCCATGGTAACATTTGTCGTTCACCAATGGCAGAGTTTATTTTTAAAGATATGGTAAAGAAGAAGGGACTTGAAGGTGACTTTGTTGTTACTTCATCAGCTACCAGCACAGAAGAAATATGGAATGGTGTTGGCAATCCTGTATATCCGCCGGCAAAAGAAATTCTAAATTTACATAACATTGATTGTAGTGGAAAGAGAGCAGTACAAATTAAAAAATCCGACTATGAAAAATATGATTTGTTGATTCCAATGGATAGTAACAATGTACGAAATATGAGCAGAATTTTAAAGGGCAATCCGGATAATAAAGTTCACAAATTAATGAGTTATACAGGTAGTGACAGAGATGTGTCTGACCCATGGTATACAAGAGATTTTGAAAAATGCTACAATGATATTTATACCGGTTGTAAAGCACTACTAGAATATTTGACTAAATAAGAAAAATAAAGCTAGGTTAATTTTGAAATTAGCCTAGCTTTTGTGATGTATGATTTTAAGTTCGGTTACTCAATAAAAAATTAGGAGCAACTTTAGCAGTTGCTCCTTTTTGTATGGAGAATTAAAAATTAAATTTCCTTACCAAGTGCTTTAAGTTCTTTCATAGCACTTTCATTCTTTAGTAGGTCATCTTTTTTATTTGCAAAGAAAGATTTGTGAAATTTAATATCCCAATCTAAGTAATCGCCAATACATTGAAACTGCTTTTCAATCAGTTCATACTGAACATTAGTTGTAGGTGAACCACCAATTGCAATAACTCCAACTTTCTTATTCTTTAGCAAAGCACCTTTGCAGTAGCATTTGTCAATTACTAACTTTATCTGTGCAGTAATTCCCCACCAATATACAGGTGTGGCAAATATTATCATATCAGCATTTACTAATTTATCAACAGTAGGGTTACTGTCATCTTTTGCTACACAACCCTTGTAACATTCACAAGTACCACAAGCTACACAAGGACTAATCTTTATCTTGTATGAGTCAATAATTTCAATGTCATTGTTGTCTTTTGCACCTTCAACAAATGCGTTAATAGCTGAGTAGGTGTTGCCCTTTCTTGGACTGCCGTTTACAATTACAATTTTCATATCTTTTCTCCTTAATATGAATACTATTTCTTTTTCTTGTTAAAATTCTTAACTCTTTCAGATAGAGCAGTAAGTTCTTCCTTTGATAATTCAGGTAGTCTTTCTAGGTCATCAAGAAACTTTGCACTACTTTCTTTTTCTCTTAATTTTGTGCTTTCTATGTAGTAACTGGTGATAATACCCGGTACTACTGCAATAATCAGTATTGAACATATTGAAAGAAAAATTGATAGAATTCTACCTATTATAGTAACTGCAGTTATGTCGCCAAAGCCTATGGTTGTTGCTACACTAAATGAATACCATAGACTGTCAATAAGTCTGTTTATGTTAGGTTCAACAATCATAATGCCAATGCTTACTGCAACAAAAACTACAATATAAGTACATAGTAGTTTGAATGCACCTGTCCTTTTCAGAACAATTTTCAGTAACCTAGTTTTCTTCATAAAACCACCTCATTATCTAATAAAATTATATCAACAGAAAAATTATTAGTCAATGAAATATAACTTTTTCCTAAATAAAAACAACACATACTTTTTGAGTATAGGTTGTTTTGTTTTATTATAAGTGTATGAAACTACTTGTGCCAAAGCTAACCTAAGTGATTTCTTCATCACTTTTAGCAGTAAATACATTTGCTGACTTATTAACATCGACTGCAGTTCCATAGTAGTAACCTAACTGATACTCATTGTCATAGGCTGAGTTGTCTTGCATAATAAATTGATAGAACTGTGTTCCTGAACATTCATAAGAAATCCAGAAGTAGCCATTGTCCTGATAGTCAGAACCCCAACTGTTTTTGCAAAGCCAAGCACCGTTCTTCTTAGGTTTTACACTACCGTCAAATTTATCACGACTATAATTATCGTTCCAACCAACAATTGCTACAACATGAGGTTGTTCATAGCCTTTTTCGATTTTTTCTTTGCTATCACAATAAGAAAATGTATCTTTAGAGTAACAACGAGATAAATTGTAATAATATACTCCGATAGCACCGTTATTTATAATGTTGTCTTTTAATGTATTAGCATCATTGCTAAGCTGATTATATTCTTTTAGGTGATAATCATAATAATATTTAAGTGTATCGGAATATCCAAGAAGTGAATTTTCATCAGTAGTATTTGTCATAATGTAATAAGGTGTTGCAGTTTGTGCAAGGTCAAGTTTTTCTGATGGATTGTCACCAATCTTTTTTGATAGGTTAGGGTTTGTTAGGATGTTTGATTCAATTGATGCATCAGAACCAAATGACCAGCAATAACCTTCATTGCCTTGATTTTTTACTTTAGTAACTCTTTTATAATCTCTTAAATCATATTTTTCCGGATAAGTAGTTTTTGTACTTTTTGTATCATTAAGTGACTCAACAGATACTTCTTTACCTTTATCATTTATTATATTTTATCATATGAAATTTTTGTGTTCAATTAAATATAATTTAAAATTAGTATCATAATAGTTTAAAAAAATATACCCTTATTACAGTAGAAGTAATAAGGGTATTATGCTTATTTATCAGTTTTATTTAGTTCGAAAATTTTAGTAGGAACTACACTACCTATGAAAGCAGAAAGTAGTACCCAATGAATTACATTAACATCAAAACAAAGTAGCAGTAGCAATGTGATGGCTAAAGGTTTTTTCATTGTTACACCAAGTAAACCGGCAGTAACAACAGCAGAACAAAATGCAACATCAAGACCACTAAGCATACCAATACCAAAGCCAATGCTAACACCACAGAAAATTACAGGGAAGAAGTGACCACCTTTCCAACCTGACTTTATGCAAATGTTAGTTAAAAATAATTTTAACAGTCCACTTCCAATAAGTACCCAAGGTGCAAACTTTATATAGCCATCTTTAAGTACATTAATACTTTCTTCACCTGAAAACATTGATAAAGGAAAATATGTACCAACAACACCTAGGATAATACCACCAAGCGTTGTGCTGACTATAATGCCACACTTACCTTGAATTACTTTGAAGATTTTTTCACTGAACTTTTCAGCCATTACAAATATAAAGCCACAGATTACCCCAACAATAGAAAGAGGTATTGCAAGTAAATATTCAGCAGTAGAGATGCTTTCACCACCAAGTTTAGGTAGTCCCATACCACCACCAAATATTGAATTTAATATTAATAAAGTACCACCGGCAAAAAGTACTGCAACAATGTTTGAAATGATTTTTGTTGACCGTACAAGGTCAGGCTTGTCTTTGCTGTCAAGTCTTTCTTCACTGACAGATGCAAGACCAAATAAAGGTGCATAAAAAACTGCACTGAGAGTAGCACTGATTCCAACTTCCATAAGCTCAGGAATTTTACTTTTTGCATCTTTCATATGACTACCTGCCCAGTAACAAAGTCCCACAATAACACCGGTAAGACCTGCTTCAGGACCAATACTACCACCAAAGACCAAAGGTAACAAAGCAGAAATACAAAGGAAAAGAACTTTGTTGTAAGGATAGAATTTGTCTTTCTTAACCTTCTTCATAACTTCATCAAGTTCATCAGGTATAGCGTTAGTATATTTCTGCCATATTCCAAGAACTATACCGCCTACTGTACAAACAATAAGTGTGTAAAACTTAAAGTCAATATTGCTAGGCACAACATTCCACAGTAAATGAATACCGTAGTTCATCAGTCGTAAAAATAACCATACTATAAGTGAAACTACTGCACCACTAAATCCACAAAATAAATAGTACAGAAAGTTATTAGCTATTGTATGCTTTTTCATTCCATCTCCTCCAAACTAATTATAAAATTATTGTACTATAAAACAATATATAAAATCAATATTTTTGTGCAAAAAGTATATAATTTTATTTATTCTTATTTAAATTATTAATATGGAAGATAAGTCCCATATTTGGGACAGTGAATGTGGTATTATATTAATATGAATTTATATAGATTAGGAAGAGTGAATTGCTATGGTTGGTTCGGATAAAAATTTTTGTCATGTTATTATAGTTTGTATGGAACGATATACAGAAAAATTAATGTGTGAACTAGCAGATTTGTTATCTTCTGAAAAAAGAATAAATGAAATATTAGATTTAGTTAATCAAAATCTAGATGAAAAAGAAATGATGAAAGCATTAAAAGAAATAAGATACAGAGATAATATACCGTATGAACATCAATAATTTTAATATAATTTATAAAAAGTCTTGCAAATCACAACACTTTTCGGTAAACAAATGATACAATGATTATAAAGTGAAAATTATTTAAAGGAGAAGTTCTATGAAAATAATGCACCTAAGCGACTTACATATTGGTAAGAAAGTAAATGAATATTCAATGCTACAAGACCAAATATATATTCTAAAAGAAATTTTACGGATAATAGATAATGAAAAGGTAGAAACTGTCATTATTGCAGGAGATGTATATGATAGGTCACTACCACCTAATGAGGCATTAGAACTTTTTGATGAATTCTTATATCAGTTGTCCAGTAGAAATGTAAATGTATTTGTTATTAGTGGCAACCACGACAGTCCTGAACGCATATCATATGGTGGTAGAATGATGACGGAAAATAAAATTTTTCTTTCACCTGTTTATGATGGTAATGTTAAGCCTATTTCATTAAATGATGATTATGGAGAAGTTAACTTTTATCTATTGCCATTTATTAGACCGGCTGATATTAGAAGATATTTCCCTGATGAAAATATTGAAAATTATACCGATGCAATAAAAGTAGCAATTGACAATATGAATGTAGATTTTAGTGAGAGAAATATTCTTATTACCCATCAGTTTGTTACAGGTGCTGAACTTTCTGAGTCTGAGGATATTATAGTAGGTGGTACTGATAATGTTAGTGGAGAAGTATTTGATGGCTTTGACTATGTGGCACTTGGTCATATCCACAGAGAACAAACTGTAGATAAAGATAACATTAGATATTGTGGCACACCACTAAAGTATTCTTTTTCAGAGGCTAAGCATATTAAGTCGGTAATTATCCTTGATTTTAAGGATAAAGAAAATATAGAGTATTCAAAAATTCCACTAACACCACTTAGAGATATGCGGGAAATTCGTGGTACTTATGATGAACTAACTCTAAAAAGTAATTATGAAAATACAAATGTAGATGACTACCTACATATTACTTTAACTGATGAAGAGGATATTCCTGATGCAATCGGTAAGCTAAGGTCTATTTATCCCAATATTATGAAACTTGATTATGATAACCTACGAACAAGAGGTAGTGGTACTGTTGATGCTATAGAAAATATTGAAAGTAAAAGTCCCTTTGAACTTTTTGCTGACCTTTTTAAACAACAGAATAATCAAGATATGAGTGAAGAACAAGAAGAAATTATGAGAAACTTAATTGATAAGATTTGGGAGGAAAACTAATGCGACCATTAAGTATTACAATATCAGCCTTTGAGTCCTATGCAGATACAGTTACTATTGATATGGAAAGCCTAGGCAAAAGTGGACTTTACCTAATTACAGGTGACACAGGTGCAGGTAAAACCACAATCTTTGATGCTATTCATTTTGCACTTTATGGAGATGCCAGTACAGATGGTCGTGAAACCAAAACCCTAAGGTCAAAGTATGCCGATCCTGAAACCAAAACAGAGGTTCAACTGAAATTTGAATATGGTGGTAAGGTTTATCAGATTAAGAGAAACCCTGAGTATTTGCGACCTAAGAAAAGGGGAGATGGCTTTGTAAAAGAACCTACTAATGCTGAGCTTATTTATCCCGATGGTAGTGTAGTTTCTTCTAAAAATGCAGTTGATATTAAGATAAGAGAGATTATCGGTTTAGATAAAAATCAGTTTTCACAGATTGTTATGTTGGCACAAGGTGAATTCAAAAAGTTACTCACCTCAAGTACAACGGAAAAGCAGAGGATTTTTAGGCATATTTTCAAAACAGAAAAATATGAAACTTTGCAAAAAGCTTTATCTGCCCAAAAAAGTATTGCGGACAGTAAATTGAAACAAGAGAGGTTAAGTGTACAGCAGTATATTGACGGTACAATTTGTGAAGAAACAGAGGAAAATATTGCCTTAATTGAAAAGGCGAAAAGTGTAGTTCCAAATATAGAAGAGATTGAGAACTTTCTAACTAACCTCATTTCTAATGATGAAAAAGAATTAAAAGCATTAGAAGAAAAGAAAGAGAAATTAGAAAGTCAAAAGACTTCTTTGGATAAAAGTATAGAAAATTATAATTCTTATGTAGAATTATCAGGCGAAATTAAAACTAAGTCCGATAACTTGGTTAATCTAAAGAATAACTTGAAAAGTTCGAGGGCTGAATTATCAGAAAAGAATAAAGAAAAGCGATGGGTTGAATTAAGTCAGGAAATTGGCAAAATCCAAAATACTTTGCCTAAGTATAAGGAACTTGACTCTCTAAGCAGTCAGTTACAGAATAAAAGCATTGAGAAAAAGAGAAATAAAAATTCTGTAAAAGAATTATCAGATAAAGCTGAAAGCCTTTCCCTGGAGGTTGAAAAGAATTCTAAGGAACTTGAAACAATGGGTAATGTTCAGGTTGAGATAGAAAAAATTTCTAACCAAATGAAGGATATTAAGGTTAAAGGTACTACCCTTAGAGATACAGAAGTGAAAATCAAGGATTTACAAAAATTTCAAGGAACATACCTTAACCTTAAAAATGAGTTTGAAGAAAAGTTGAAAATTGCCAATGGCTATAAAGAAGATTATGACAATTTAAGTCTAGCTTATCTTAATGACCAAGCCGGTTATTTGGCTGATAGTTTGGAAGAAAATAAGCCTTGTCCTGTATGTGGTTCAACAGTCCATCCTCATAAGGCTGTTAAGTTACCTGATGCACCAACCAAAGAAATGGTTGAGTCAGCAAAGAACAATTATGAAAGGTATCAGGAAGTTGTTGAAACTGAAAGAGAAAAAGTCATTAGTATGCGTGGCGAACTACAAGAAAAGGCGAATGCCCTTAAAGCTAAGGTGCAAGAAATATTAGGTGATTATAATTTACCTGATGCCCTTGAAATTATTAAGAAAGAGGTTTCTAACTTATCAAATAATTATGGTAAGTTAAAAAATATATTAAAAGAACTACAAGCAAAGGATAACAGAAAGCAGGAACTTGAAAGAATTATTCCTCAAAAGAATAATGAAATCAAAGACCTAAATCAGCGAATTACTGTAGTAAAGATGGCAGTTGCATCCTGTGAAACGGCTATTATTTCTTATGAAAAACAGCATAATTCTTTGAAAGAAGAATTACAGTTTAGCAGTGAAAGTGAAGCAGTTAATAAGATTAACAGTATTAATTCAATTATTAATGCTGAAAAGGCTGATTATAATTCTGTATTAGAAAAATGCAATCAGTATGAAAAAACGATTTCAGCAACCGATGCATCAATCAAAGCATTAAAAAGTCGGCTTGAAAAGATAGATAAAGTTCAAGACATAGAAAAGGTTAAAATCAAGAGAGATGAAACCGAAAAGGCTATTGAAAACATACCTATTCAAACTAAAGATATTTTCGTTAGATATTCTGCTAACACAAATGTTTTAGCTAATATTAAGAGAGAAAATGAAAATCTTATTAAGGCCGAAAGAGAATTTAAGCTAATTTCACCACTGGCAAGTACTGCCAATGGTGGTATCGGTGTTAACAAGATGGAGCTTGAAACATTTGTACAGTTAAATTACTTTGACCGAATTCTTGCTAAAGCAAATAAGCGATTAATGGAAATGACAAGTGGTCAGTATGAGTTAGTTCGCCAAACAGAGTCAAGTGATGGCAGAACAAAATTCGGACTTGACCTTAATGTATATGACCATCATTGTGGCAGTGAAAGAGCAATTAGTTCACTTTCAGGTGGTGAGTCCTTTAAGGCAGCACTTTCTTTGGCGTTGGGACTTTCTGATGAAATTCAGTCTTCAGCAGGTGGTATTAAAATTGATACAATGTTTGTTGATGAAGGCTTTGGTTCACTTGATGATGAATCATTAAGACAAGCAATGAATGTACTTATTAAACTTTCCGGCAGTAACCGACTTGTAGGTATTATTTCCCATGTAACAGAACTAAAGGATAGAATTGATAAACAGATTGTTGTTACCAAAACTCCTAATAAAGGTAGTAAAATTGAAATTATTTGTTAAATTACTGCAAATTATATATATATTAGTTGACTTTTTAATGTGCATATGGTAATATTTAGATGAAATATATATTATTTTTATCGGTTCTTAAAATAATATATTAAATATGCTAAATATTGAGGAGGCAAAGGTATGAAAAAATTATGTTCATTGTTTCTTGTTGTGTTACTTGCTTTCGGTATGCAATCAGTAGTATTTGCAATAGAAACAGAAAACCAATCAAAGCCATATACACAAAGTCAAGAATTTTGTGATGCTATTAATAATTACATAATCAATCTTGGCATAGGTGCTGATTATGGTTTTACTTTAGACAGAGATGGCAAGTATGTAAACCTATTTACTGTTGATTACATTAACAGTGAAAATTCAGAAGTAAAGGTTTATGATGAAAATGCCGATTATGTTCTTTTCAACATAAAAGGCAAAAACCAAAGTAGCAAAACTATACTTTTAGGTGACTATAGTTTTACTAC
The DNA here is from genome assembly GCA_052118065.1 of Ruminococcus sp. LCP21S3_E8. Taxonomy (GTDB): domain Bacteria; phylum Bacillota; class Clostridia; order Oscillospirales; family Acutalibacteraceae; genus Ruminococcoides. The sequence goes on from JBQKHY010000023.1 coordinate 19,863, forward strand.
CGAGTATTATTTCCATCACACTAACAAAACCGGTTATTGCCTATATAAAAATGGCAAAATCTGTAGCATAAACGATGCAGTAGATAAGGGTATGATTGGTGTTGCAACTCTTGTTGAGAAGTTACCTAACTCAACTAAGGTTGATACAAGTGCCCTTTCTTATTCAAAAGAATTTTGTGATGCAGTAAATAAATATATTGATGATAGTGGTTTAACATCATATTATTTTCCGGGTGGTGAAGTAGGCTTTAATGTAAGTGATATTCATTACGGCAATACTGTAACTATTTATAATGAAACTGCTGATTATGTTGTTTTTGGCATTGACGGTGTAATGGATGCTGAGTCAAAGGAACTTATCGGTAATTATGAATTTAACCATAATAATATGTATAGTGCTTACAATCCTTGTGGCTACTGTGTTTATAAGGACAATAAGGTTTATTCAATTAAATCTGCAGTAGATAGCAAGATTATTGATGTTGAAACTTTAGCAAAAGCTATCCCAAATACAACTAAAATTGAAGAACCAACAAAGCCAACAGAACCAACTAAACCACAACCAACTAAGCCTGTAGTAAAGACTCCTAAGATTTCTGCAACAAAAGTTACTCTAAAGTCTGCACAAACTAAAATTTTAAAGGTTACTAATGGTACAGTAAAGACTTGGTCAACTTCTAGCAAAAAGATTGCTACTGTGTCAAAAGGCAAGGTTGTTGCACTAACTAAAGGTAGAGTAAGAATTACTGCAACACTTACAAATGGTAAGAAACTTACTTGTTATGTAACAGTTACTACTTCACCTAAACTAAGCAGAACTACTTTGAACTTGAAGAAAGGCAAAACTGCTACAGTAAAATTAACCGGTAAAGTTGCAAATATAAACAACAAGTATTATAACTACTCTAAAGTTGCAAAGATTGTTTCAAAGGCTAATGCAACTTCTATCAAGGTTAAAGCACTAAAGAAAGGCACAACTACTTTAAAGATTAGAGTTAACGGTGTAAATGTGTTAAGACTAAAAGTTAAAGTAAAGTAAAATTTTAAGTGTTTTATAGAAACATACCTTAATTAGTATTAGGGTATGTTTCTTTATTTTACAGTTGACAAAATTCTACATTTAGTAGTATATTAATAAGTAGGGAGTTTGCAAATTAGCAATCTGAGAGGAAGTTGATAACTTCGACCTAGTACCTGATTTGGATAATGCCAGCGTAGGGAAATAATTGACTTATTTAACGGGTATGCCTTTGGTGTATCCGTTTTTGTATGTAAAATATTTTAATTTATATGTTTGGAGGTAACAATTATGTTAGGTAATTGCCTTGATAATGTTAGAAAAAGTGTCCCACTTGTACACAACATTACTAACTATGTAACAGTAAATGATGTTGCAAATGTACTTCTTGCTTGTGGTGGCAGTCCCATAATGTCTGATGAACCTGATGATGTAGCAGATATTACATCAATCTGTGGTGGCCTAAATATTAATATCGGAACACTTAATAAGCGTTCAATTGAGGGTATGTTTATTGCCGGTAAAAAGGCAAATGAACTTAACCACAAGGTTCTTCTTGATCCTGTAGGTGCAGGTGCATCTGCACTTCGTACAAATACTGCAGTTAAGCTAATGAAAGAAATTAAGTTTGATGTTGTTCGTGGTAACATTTCAGAAATCAAAACTTTAGCTTTAGGCAGTGGTACAACTAAGGGTGTTGATGCTGATGTGGCAGATACTGTTACAGAAGATAACCTTGACTCATCAGTTAAGTTTGTAAAGGACTTTGCAAAAAGTATCAACTCAGTAGTAGCAATTACAGGTGCTATTGACCTTGTCAGTGATGGTGAAAAGTGCTATGTAATCCGTAACGGTGAGGCTGATATGAGCAAAATCACAGGTACAGGTTGTCAACTTTCAGGTATGACAACTGCATTTATTGTGGCTAACCCTGACAATGTACTTGAAGCAGTAGCATCAGCAGTTTGTACAATGGGGCTTGCCGGTGAAATTGCAAAAACAAGAATGGTTCAGGGTGACGGTAACTCAACATACCGTAACAGAATTATTGATGCTATCTATAATATGGATGGTGAAACGTTAAATAAGGGAGCAAAGTATGAATTGCGATAAGAAAGATTTACTTCTATATGCAGTAACCGATAGACATTGGTTAAATGGTGAAACTCTTTATAGCCAAGTAGAAAAGGCTCTTAAGGGTGGAGTAACATTTATTCAGCTTAGAGAAAAGAACCTTGATGAAGGTTCTTTCCTAGAAGAAGCAAAGGAAATTCAGAAACTTTGTAAGGAATACAATGTACCATTTGTAATTAATGACAATGTAGAAATTGCAAAGGAAATTAATGCTGATGGTGTCCATGTTGGTCAAAGTGATATGGAAGCACAGAATGTAAGAGAAATTCTAGGTGACGACAAAATCATCGGTGTATCAGCTCAAACAGTAGAACAAGCACTACTTGCTGAAAAGCATGGTGCTGACTACCTAGGTGTTGGTGCAGTTTTCAAAACAGGTTCAAAGGATGACGCTGAAGAAGTTTCTCATGATGAACTTGAAAGAATTTGTAAAGCAGTTTCAATTCCTGTAATTGCAATCGGTGGCATTACTCATGACAATGTAAAGGAACTATCCGGTAGAGGTATAGTGGGTATTGCAGTTATCAGTGCAATTTTCGGTCAAAAAGATATTGAAAATGCAACAAAAGAATTAAAAACAGAAACCTTAAAAACAGTAAATAATGATTAAGGGAGCAATATTTGATGTAGATGGCACTATACTGAATTCTATGGGTATATGGAATGATGTAGGTGCAATCTATCTTAGAAAAAAGAACAAGATTCCAAAGGAAGGTTTAGGGGAGATACTTTACTCTATGAGTTTAACTGAGGGAGCAAAGTATATGATAGACAATTACTACCTTGATAATTCTGTAGAAGAAATAATCGAAGGTGTACTTTCTATAATAAATGGCTTTTATCTTCATGAAGTACAAACTAAGAATGGAGTAGTTAATTTACTTAAATTTCTTAGAAAGAATAATATCAAAATGATTGTTGCCACTTCCAGCGACTATAATCAGATTGATAAAGCCTTTAAAAGGCTGAAAATTCGCAATTTCTTTACAGATATATTAACTTGTGAAACAGTAGGGAAAAGTAAGTCTTATCCTGATATTTACCTAAAATGTGCAGAAATTTTAGGTACAACACCGGAAGAAACTTTGGTATTTGAAGATGCATTATTTGCCATCAAAACGGCAGAAAAAGCAAACTTCAAAGTAGTAGGGGTGTATGACCCTGCTGAAATGAAAAATAAAAATAGCATACAAAGCCTTGTAAAATATTACATACAAGACTTTAGTAAAGTGGCAGATTGGGGGCACCACCTTCTGTCACTATAAATAATTAATGCGAAAAGGAGATTATTATGAGAACAGCATTAACAATCGCCGGTAGTGATTCCGGTGGAGGCGCCGGTATCCAAGCAGATATTAAAACAATGATTACAAATGGAGTTTTTGCCACTTGTGCAATCACTGCTTTAACTGCACAGAATACTTTAGGCGTAACAGGTATTATGGATGTGGATGATGAATTTTTGGGTAAAGAGCTTGACGCAGTCTTTACAGACATTTATCCGGATGCAGTAAAGATAGGTATGGTTTCTTCATCATCACTTATTAAGAAAATCGCTGAAAAGCTAACTTTCTACAAGGCTAAGAACATTGTTGTTGACCCTGTAATGGTGGCAACAAGTGGTTCAAAGCTAATTAGTGATGATGCTATTGAAACTCTAAAGAACAATTTGTTTTCTTTAGCTACTGTACTTACTCCAAATATCCCTGAGGCAGAGGTTATCTCTGAAATGAAAATCACTAATGAGGATGAGATGATTGAGGCTTCAAAAATTATTAGCGAAAAGTACAACTGTGCTGTCCTACTAAAAGGTGGACACAAAGTAAATGATGCAAATGACTTGCTATATAGAAATGGCAGTTACAAGTGGTTCTACGGTAAAAGAATTGATAACCCTAACACTCACGGTACAGGTTGCACACTTTCAAGTGCTATTGCCTCAAACCTAGCAAAGGGTTACGACCTTGACACATCAGTTTCTCGTTCAAAGGAATATATTTCAGGTGCATTAGGTGCAATGCTTGACCTTGGAAAGGGTAGTGGACCTATGAACCATGGATTTGATATTTCAAGTGATTATGTTTTAGAGAAGGAGAATAAAGATGAATAAAAAGGGTACAAGTTTATTTGAAAATGGGTTAATCTGGTTTGGTGCAGGTGTTTCATTGGCAGAAATTCTGACAGGAACATATTTTGCACCACTGGGTTTTCAAAAAGGCATTTGGGCAATCATTATCGGACATATCATTGGATGTTTAATGTTGTTCTTTGCAGGTCTAATCGGTGGTAAAGTAAGAAAAAGCTCAATGGAAACAGTTAAGCAAAGCTTTGGTTCAAAGGGTGGCTTACTTTTCTCAGTACTAAATGTTCTTCAGCTTGTTGGTTGGACAGCTATTATGATTTATGACGGAGCAATTTCTGCTACAAGTATTTTCAATACAGGTAGATGGGTATGGTGCTTAGTTATCGGTGCACTTATTGTGCTATGGATTTTAATTGGTATCAAAAACCTAGGTAAGGTAAATACAGTTGCTATGTCAGCGCTGTTTATCCTAACTATTATTCTATGCTTTGTTATTTTTAATGATGGTACATTTACTTCAACAATCAGTGACGAAATGACATTTGGTGCAGCAGTTGAACTTTCTGTTGCAATGCCACTATCTTGGTTACCACTAATCTCTGACTATACAAGAGAAGCTGAAAAGCCTGTTAAGGCTACAGCAGTAAGTGCTATTACATATGGCATCATCAGTTGTTGGATGTATGTAATCGGTATGAGTGCAGCTATCTTTACAGGTGAAAGTGATATTGCTCAGATTATGATTAAAGCAGGTCTTGGTATTGCAGGTCTACTAATCATTATCTTCTCAACAGTTACAACAACCTTCCTAGATGCTTATTCTGCCGGTATTTCAGCTGAGTCAATTTTCTCAAAGCTAAAGGGTAAGTATATGGCAGTTGCAGTTACAGTTATAGGTACAATCGGTGCAATTATTTTCCCAATGGATGATATTACAGATTTCCTATATTTAATCGGTTCAGTATTTGCACCTATGATTGCAATTCAAATTGCTGACTTCTTTATTCTAAAGGAAGACAGAAGTAATAAACAGGTTTCTATTGTAAACCTACTTGTATGGGTAGTTGGCTTTGTAGTTTATAGACTACTAATGCAGGTTGATATTATTGTTGGTAATACTTTACCGGATATGCTTATTACACTAATCCTATGTGTAGTAGTTAACCTAATTGTAAAAGCAGTTAAAAAGAAAAATTGATTTAAATTAGTGTATTTTATCTTTATAAGCTGATAATTTATCCCCTGGATTTCTAGGGGATTTACTTTTATATTCAGAGAAAATATGTAAATTTACGAAGTTATTATGGTAAAGTATACTACAAAGGTGTGGCTTACAGTTGTAGGGGACATCACTGATGTCCCGTTACAAACTAGCCTAAATAAAGGTATTATGCCCTATGTATATATTTGGAATTTATTGTTTGCGAATAGGATAAAAATCCCATAGATATCACACTTTTTAACGGGCGAACAATTAAGTGAACATCAAAGAAAACGAGCCATAGGCGAAGTTCGATTTGTTAATGTGAACTTATGCAAAAGTTTTATGTAATAAAATCTTTTGTAGTGACGCCCCTACTGTGTAACTCATAATTATCATCTTATTTTAGGGTTAATGCTTATTAAAAGTTTAATCTTAATTGAAACTATATCTGATTAAAATATGTTATTTACAATATAACAATCAGTACTAATAAGTAATTAACCTATATAATTATCCCCTAATTCTAGGGGATTTTCTTTTATATGATTATTTCAAAAAGAAATTTTAAGATATAGTGTTGTTTTCACACAGAAATCTATCACATTTTACATAATTAATATTGAAAATTTAATAAAGTGATAATATAATAAAGGTATGCAGAAAGGATGGTCAATATGGAAAAGATAAGATTTCTACAATGTTTGTCAAAGCAATATCCCACAATAGATAGTGCAGCAACAGAAATTATTAACTTGCAATCTATACTTAACTTGCCTAAAGGTACAGAACATTTTTTGTCTGATATTCATGGTGAATACAGAGCTTTTTCTCATGTACTTCGCAACGGTTCAGGTGCAGTTATGAAGAAGATTGATGATGTATTTGGAGATACTCTATTTGAAGACCAAAAAGAAGATTTAGCATCTTTAATATATTACCCATCCGAAAAGCTAGATTATGTTAAGTCACAAGGAAAAGCTGATGACAGTTGGTATCGTACAACTTTATACAGATTGGTTTCTGTATGTCAGATAGTTTCTTCAAAATATACCCGTTCAAAGGTTAGAAAGGCTATGCCTGATAACTTTAGATATGTTATCGAGGAACTTATTACAGAGAAAAAGGAAGTCCTAAACAAAAAGGCCTACTATGACGAAATCATCAATACAATTATTGAAATCGGTTGTGCTGATGAATTTATCATTGAAATGTCTAACCTAATTCAGCAACTTGTAATTGACCATTTACATATTATCGGTGATATTTATGACAGAGGTTACGGTTCTCATTTTGTAATGGATAGTTTGCTTAACTACCATAGCCTTGATATTCAGTGGGGTAATCACGATGTATTGTGGATGGGTGCATCAGCAGGACAAACTGCTTGTATTGCAAATATTGTTCGTACAAGTATTTTGTATGATAACTTATCTGTACTTGAAAATGGCTACGGTATCAGTATGATGCCTCTTGTACTTTTTGCTATGGAGCAATATGCAGATGACCCTTGTGAGCAGTTTGCCATTAGATTTAGACACAATCAAGGTATGACTACTCAAACAAAACTTGCAATGAAAATGCAAAAAGCCATTACCGTTATTCAGTTTAAACTTGAGGGTCAGCTAATTGCAAAACATCCTGAATACAAAATGGATAACAGAAGATTACTGGATAAGATTGATATTGAAAAGGGTACTGTTTTGTTAGATGGTAAGGAATATGAAATTTTGGACAAAAAATTCCCTACTATTAATTTTGATAACCCTTATGAACTGACTAAGGAAGAACAATCTGTTATTGCAAAACTTAGAAATTCATTTATCAATTGTGGTAAGCTAAAGAAACATATTAAGCTTCTACTTAATAAAGGTGGACTTTATCGAGTTTATAACAACAACATTCTTTTCCATGGTTGTGTGCCAATGAATGAGGATGGTACCTTTAGAAAGATAAATCTTTTTGGTGAAGAGTTATCCGGTAAAGCACTTTATGATGAGATAGAGCGTTGTGCCAGAAAAGCATTTTTCTCAGTAAATGAAGATGAGAGAAGAACCGGTAGGGATATTCTATGGTACTTGTGGAACGGTCCTGATTCTCCACTATACGGTCGTGACAAAATGACTACATTTGAAAGATACTTTATTGATGATGAATCGACACATAAGGAACAAAAAGATGTTTATTATAAACTAATTAATGATGATGAAGTGGTTGATAGAATTTTTGCCGAATTTGGAGCAAAAGGGGAAAATGCCCATATTATCAACGGTCATGTACCTATTCATCATACTGAGGGAGAAAGTCCTGTTAAGTGTAACGGTAAAGTAATTTTAATTGACGGTGGATTTAGTCAGCCTTATCATAAGGTAACAGGTATTGCCGGTTACACATTAATTTATAATTCCTATGGTTTAATGTTAACTGCCCATGAACCTTTTAAGTCTGTAGATGCTACAATTAGAAGTGGTAGAGATATGCAGACAAATCAGGTAGCAAAGGAAGTTAGCCAAAAGAGAATTCTTGTAGGTGATACTGATAACGGTAAAAGACTAAGAGAAAATATCAAAGACCTAAAGGAACTTATCAAAGCATATAGAGACGGTACAATTCGCCAAAATCAAAAGAACTAATGAAAGGTAGATTTTATGACCTTACAGCAACTTAAATATGTTGTAGCAGTAGCAGAGAAAGGCACAATCAGTAAAGCCTCAAAGGAACTTTTTGTTTCTCAGCCTAGCCTTACAAATGCTATCAGAGAACTTGAAAAAGAAATGAATATTTCTATTTTTAATAGAACGAACAAAGGTACTGTTGTTTCTCAAGAAGGGGAGAAGTTCTTGCGTTATGCTCGTCAAGTATTGGAACAAGCAAGTTTACTTGAAAGTGCTTTTAAGGGTAATGTAAAGCAGAAGAAAAGCTTTTGTGTGTCAACTCAGCACTATTCCTTTGCAGTAAATGCCTTTGTTGATTTAATCAAAAAGTACGGGGAAGATGAGTATGATTTTTCTTTGAGAGAAACAGAAACTTATGAAGTTATTGATGATGTTGTCAAGATGAAAAGTGAACTGGGAATTGTATATCTTAATTCTTTTAACGAAAAAGCATTGGGAAAAATCTTTAAAAGCAACAACCTAAAGTTCACAGAATTATTTACTGCCAATCCTCATATTTTTGTCAGCACAAGTAATCCATTAGCAAATAAAAAGTCTGTAAAAATGAAAGACTTAGCACCATATCCATATTTGTCATACGAACAAGGTGAGCATAATTCTTTCTACTATTCAGAAGAAATTTTCAGTACAGAAGAACGACTAAAGAATATTAGAGTAACTGACAGAGCAACTCTGTTTAACCTATTAATCGGACTTAACGGCTATACCGTTTGTAGTGGTGTTATTGACAGTTCATTAAATGGTGAAAATATAGTCAGTATTCCTCTTGATAAAGAGGGTGTTATGCGTGTAGGTATCTTAACTCATAACGATATTATCCAAAGTGAAATGGCTCAGTACTACATTAATTCACTAAGTAAATATATTAATGTAGAATAAAGATAGAATAACGGTTAGCTATAGTTTAAAGCTATAGCTAACCGTTATTTTTATGTATTTTACAACAATTATTTTACCTTGTATAATTGAAGCATAAAATGAAATGAGAGGTAACTTAAATGAGTAATTTACATATTCCTTTTAGATATGATGTTGTAGGCAGTTTCCTAAGACCTGCAAAATTAAAAGAAGCAAGAGCAGATTTTGAACAAGGCAAAATTACTGCTGATGAGCTAAAAGCAGTAGAAGATAAGGCTATTATCGACCTAGTAGAAAAGCAGAAGAAAGCCGGTCTAAAGGTTATCACAGATGGTGAATTCCGTAGAGCAACTTGGCATTTGGACTTTATGTGGGGATTTAATGGTGTTGAACATAAGAAAACAGAAAAGGGTGTTCAGTTCCATGGTAACCTGCACTAATTGATGATACATGGCTAAGTGATAAAATCACAGTAGATAACCATCCATTTGTAGAACACTACAAATTTGTTAAGGCTTTAGAAGATGAAAATACTGTTGCAAAACAGACAATCCCTGCACCGGCACAGTTCTTCCAGCAGATGATTATTCCGGCAAATCTTGAAACAACAAGAAAGTTCTATCCTACAGATGAAGAACTAATTGAAGATATTGCAAAGGGCTATAGAAAGGTTATTAAGGACCTATATGATGCCGGTTGCAGAAATGTTCAGTTTGATGACTGTACATGGGGTGTATTAGTAGCAGAGGGCAGTGTTGCTCGTTACGGTGAAGGTGTTGACTTTAAAGAAATTAGCGAAAAGCTACTAAAGGTAAATAACCTTGCTATTGAGGGTAAGCCTGAAGATATGGTTATTGCAACTCATGTTTGTAGAGGTAACTACCACTCAGATTACTTTAGCAGTGGTGCTTATGACCCTGTAGCAGAACCACTATTCGGTAGAGAAAATGTGTCTGCTTATTATCTTGAATTTGATGATGAACGCTCAGGCTCATTTGAACCATTAAAGTATGTTTCAGGTGACAAGAAAGTTGTTCTTGGTCTTATTACTTCTAAGTCACCTGTACTTGAAGACAAGAAGATTGTAATCGATAGAATTAAGGAAGCATCAAAGTATGTTCCACTTGATAGACTATACCTAAGTCCTCAGTGTGGTTTTGCATCATGTGAAATCGGTAACAAACTTACCGAAGAAGAACAGTGGGCAAAGATTGCTCTTGTTAAGGAAATTGCAGAAGAAGTTTGGGGCTAATCTAAATTAAATAAACTAAGGTTCAGCAGAGTCTGCTGAACCTTTTTGTATATATAAAGAATAATTATACATAAATTACGGCTTTGTCTATTAAGAAAGGTAAAAAGAATGTTAATACTTTCACAAGATTGTTAAAACTTCGTCAATATGCACAAAGTATTGTTAAAATATTATCAAAAATTGTATTCTTTTAAAGAATAATATTTGTTAGGATTGCATAATTATAATATATAACTTTTGTGCAAACCTAAATAATCTTCAAATTTTCGTTGTGTTATTATACAAAAATATTTTTTAATCTTCTGTTATTATTACACTATACGCACAAAAAATAAAGTTGTATAATATAACCAAAGCAAAAGAACTTTAGGTGTTAAAACTAAATTTGAAAGGATGAATTTTATGAAATTTGAGAAAGTTTTAGCTGAAAGAAAAGACAAAGTTATTTACAAAGACGGCGACAAGTGTATCAAAGTTTTTGATGAAAGTTATAAAAAATCAGATATTCTGAATGAAGCTCTTAATCAGGCTCGTGTGGAAGAAACCGGTCTTAACATACCAAAGATTCACGAAGTTACAAAGATTGACGGCAAGTGGGCAATCGTAACTGACTTTATCGAGGGAAAAACACTTGCTCAGTTAATGGAAGAAAACCCTGACAAGGAAGATGAATATCTAAATCAGTTTGTTGATATTCAGCTTGAGGTTCTTGGCAAGAAAGCTCCTCTACTAACTAAGTTATGGGACAAAATGTCCAGAAAGATTGACGAAACCGACCTTGATGCAACAACAAGATTTGAACTTCAGGCTAGAGTTTCCGGTATGAAGCGTCATCACAAGGTTTGTCATGGTGACTTTAACCCAAGTAACATTATTATCACACCTGATGGTGTTCCATATGTACTTGACTGGTCACACGCAACTCAGGGTAATGCATCTGCTGATGCAGCTAGAACATACCTAATCTTTACTTTAGCAGGTAATGAAGAACTTGCTAAGAAGTATCTAAAGCTATTTAGCAAGAAAGCTGATATTCCAATTCAGCTAGTACAAGAATGGATGCCTGTTGTTGCAGCATCTCAGTCAGTTAAGGGCAACCCTGAAGAGAGAGAGTTACTTCTATCTTGGGCAGATGTTGCTTCTTACGAATAATTTTAAATAATTAATAATCTATTTCCTTTTTATAAAATCTAACCTAAGTAAAGGGACTACCATTGGTAGTCCCTTTATGTTGCGATTATATATATTTCTATATTAGAATTATATATCAATATCAAGTTCAACAGGACAATGGTCACTACCCATAATGTCTGTGTGAATTTTGCTATCAATTATTTTATCTTTGATGGAGTCTGATGTAATAAAGTAGTCAATACGCCATCCGGCATTGTTCTTTCTTGCGTTAAAGCGATAACTCCACCAACTGTAAATTCCCTCTTTGTTAGGATATAAATAACGGAAAGAATCAGTAAATCCTGAATTAAGGAGAGTGGTCATTTTCTCTCTTTCTTCATCAGAGAATCCGGCATTCTTTCTGTTTGTTTTAGGGTTTTTTAGGTCAATTTCATTGTGAGCAACATTAAGGTCACCACAGAGAATAACAGGCTTTTTCTCGTTAAGTCCCATTAAATATTCCCTAAAATCATCCTCCCATTTCATTCGATAATCAAGCCTTTTTAACTCATTTTGTGAGTTAGGAGTGTAGCAAGTAACAAAGAAAAAGTTCTCGTATTCAAGGGTAATAACTCTACCTTCGGTATTATGCTCATCAATTCCTATGCCATTAGTAACTGCTAATGGTTCTTTTTTTGTGAAAATGGCAGTTCCTGAGTAACCCTTTTTCTCAGCATAATTCCAGTATTGATAGTACCCATCAAGTGGTAAATCAATCTGTCCTTCTTGTAATTTTGTTTCTTGTAAGCAGAAAATATCTGCATCAAATTCATTGAAAATATCAACAAAGCCTTTAGTAACACAAGCTCTTAGTCCATTAACATTCCATGAAACCATCTTCATAACAATCATTCCTTTCTATATAGAAAAAACTTTGGCAAGTAAAAACCAAAGTTTTTTATTTTATTAAGTTATTTGTACCTTTCTTTTTGCTTTTTGGTTTGTCAAAGAGAGGGTTAACTTTTTTAATTCTAATCTGTAAAGACCTGTCAATACTGGCTGATACACTAGGAAGTTGTACCTTGTTTTTGTCGCTTCTTACAACAAGATTTTTGTCAATACTAGGGAAAATCTTAATAATATGTGGCTTTTTAATTTCCTTAGTTTCTTTCTTTTCATCCTTAGGTGCTATTTCTTCTGTGTTGTCATTAGGCTTAGTTTCTTCAACTTGATTAATATTTTGAGAAATTTCCTTAGAAAGAATAGGTAGTTTAATTTTTACACCACAAGTGTATTTTTCTAAATTAGAAAAATACCATTTAGGTTGCAATGTACTGTCAATGCTTTTCTTAATATTACCAATCTGTAAAATCGGTTCAACACTTCTTTTAATTTCTCTAAAAGAAAAAATATTATGGTTTTTATGACCACTATTTTCTTTATGAGAATTAACATCGCTTTCAATTTGTGAAATATCTTTGATTTTAATGTTGTGCTGAATAGCAGTTTTTTCAGGAATATGAACATAAACCTCCGGTGGTACATCATATTCAGTGATGACCGGCTTAGGAGTTGCAACAGTTAGGTAATATTTTTCATAGTCCTTTATAGTGGTATTATTCTTTAAAGGAATTTCAGCAACTTCATCAACAGTAAATCCTGCATTGCCCAGTAAAAATTCTTCACTACAACTTTTTTTGTTACTACATTTGCTCAGGGTGATAACTTTTCCATCAGTAGCAACAAGCCTTTTTATTTCAGAAAGAATGTTAGTTCTTTTTTTGCTACTTTCCATTGTGTATAGTGGACCAAGTAGCAGAACAACATCAGCTTTATTCTTTGTAGGAATTTTCCTACTGTCGTTTATAAAGTTGTTGTAAGCAACAAATGGATTTTCGTGGTCAATATGCTCCAAATCTTTAGGGGATAGGGGAACAATTTTTCCTAAGTTGTTTTCCTTAATCCATTTTGAAAAGTAGTCATAACCACACCTTAAGTCCATAACCCTTGTATCTTTTGATAGATATTGGGATATTATATTTTGAATGTGACAATACTCGTTTTTGTCCATAAGTAAATATCTCCTTTCATCAAAATATACGATATCATTATAACAAAAGTATTGTTCATTAGCAAGACAAATAAACATATATACTTGCTTTATTTGTAAAATTGTTGTTAATTATTACTTGTTAAGTATGTTATAGCCTTTTTATTTAGTGTAGTAAGTGCATTTATAACCTAATAGAAAAGCCCGGAATTAATCCGAGCTAAAGGAAAAATATTGGGTATGATAGGAGTTATTTGTTAAGACACCTACTTTATTATCATAAATATGCATACCGTCTTCTATTGTTTCCACAACAATACAACTATCCTTATCTGCAATAATATAATGTAGTTGAGCTAAAGGGTAATTTTCATTAAACTTAGTTGTAGTAATATGTATGTTCTGTTGTAGTAATATGTATGTTCTTTAGTTTTTCCTTTACCTCTGCTACATTTGCTCATTGACTGAGAATATAGTTAATAAATTCATACTGTGCTACATTTTCTTTATCTTCATCCACATCATAATACTTAGCATTACCAACAAAATTAAGTCCTGCCATACCAAGACCTTTCTCATTAACTGCATCATAATATAATTGATAATCATTTGCAATATGAGCCATACCTATCATAGCATAGTGGTTCTTCACTTCATCCATAAAATGAAAATTAATAGGATAATTTCTAGGTGTTATTGCAACTACCTCACCATAAGAAAACTCATAATCAAGTGTTCTGCCAACATAATAATCATCTGTCTTATATGTTGCTGCCGTACACATAACTTACTCCTTAGTATTTAATATATACACTAATTATACTACCACAAACTACCACAAAAAATTAATATCAAACAAAAAATCTCAGAATAGATACCTACTCTGAGATTTTTTAATCTAGTTTTTAGTATTTATTAAACACTTCTTTTTATTTCCTCAATAACATTCATAACAGACTTTTTCGGAACAGCTGCAACAACACCGTTAAGAGCCATTTCACTACCACCTTTACTACCTAATCCGGCTTGTACCCAACCTGAAACAATCAGTGAATTTTCTTCAAATTCAATTTTTATATACTGCATAGCAGTTAATAAGCCAACACCTTTTTTCCATACAGTTTCGCCATTATAAGAATTTTCCTTAAATCCATTTGACTGCAAAACAGAAACAACAACATTGTATGTGTTATCTACACTTGCAGTAAATGGTACTCTAATAATTGTTCTTGCCATTATTAATCACTCCTCTATTATTTGATAACATACAATTACATCTAGGACATTGCTTTAAATTTGGTGATACATTTAATCCACAATTAGGGCAAACACTTGCTTTTGGCACATTATCTACAGTTCCTGATAATTTGTTAAGCCTATCTTGATTTTTCTTTTTAACAACCGAAAGAATGATTATCATTATACCGGCAATTAATACTATCAGCGATAATATACACACCACCATAATAGTCGTTTCAAATGTAGTAAAGGGTGATGTCCATGTATGTGAGTGGTCTGTTTTTATTGTAATAAATGAATAGAACAATCCACTACCACCTAAAAATGTAAGTATGTATCCTACTACTATGTTCATAAGTACCTCCGATTATACATCTGTATTTATTTACAATAATATGAAGCTTCATTGACTAAATTATATCACCATATTATGTATATTGCAATACATAATGTAATACAAAATGTAGTGCTACATTTTTGTGCAAATTGCATACAATAGTATTATAAGGTGTAATACAGGAGTGTATTTAATATGAGAAAGTTTAAAATTCCACAAATGCCCCAAACCACAACCAAAAGTATTAGATTTCCTAATGATGTAATTGAAGAAGTTGAAGAAGCACTTATCGGTACAGATTGTACCTTTTCTGCATTTGTTGTTGAAGCAGTAAAAGTTGCACTTGAAAATTTAAAAGAAGATGATGAGGAAAATAATCAGGCATAAATTACATAGAATTTCCTTATATATAGCTAAAACTACTCTCGTTATTATTTGAGAGTAGTTTTTCTTTTACGGAATTATATTTTTAGTTTAATTGAATTTAAATTTTATTTTTAATTCTCAGTATTGCCTCAATGTGCATTATATGATGACGGGAAAAAGGCATTTTATAATAATCTTCCCATGATATATTATTCCTTAAATCAATCAGTTGCTGAAACAACATATTTCTCAGAAAGAATAATGTTTCAATCCCTGATTTAAAGGTTGCCTTACTGTTTATTTCTTTTTGCATTTGTTTATTAATTTCAGACCACTGTTTATTCATATTTACCTCTTAGAAAAATAGCACTTACATTTTTCAGTAAGTGCTATAAATTTACTTTCGATTTCTCTTTGAAAAAATACAACCACAATAATTTTGCCTGTAAAGTTCAAACTCCTTTGAAAGTTCAATACTTCTCTTGTAGCCTTCCTTTTTCTTAAAGTCAGTACATAAGTACTGTGATTTACATTTTATATTTTTGCCTATTTCGTTTATCAAGTGTGCATTCTTTAGTGGGCTTAAAGTTAATGTAGTAGCAAAATAATCAGCACCGATTTGCTCAGCAACTTTACCTGTGTAATTAAGTCTTAATGCAAAACAGATTGTACATCTTTTGCCTCTTTCAGGTTCGTTTTCAAAACCTTGTACTGCATCATAAAAGTCCTGAGGGTTGTAGTCACCATCAATAAACTTTACTTCATACTTAGTTTTCATTTTAGAGATTAACTTTTTCTGTTCATCTCTTCTTTTTAAGTATTCTGACTTTTCACCAATATTAGGGTTAAAGTACATTACAGTAATCTTAAAGTAGTTTGATAGGTATTCTATGCAATAGCTACTGCATGGTGCACAACAAGAATGCAAAAGTAGGGTAGGTACTTCACCCTTACTTTGATGATAGGCAATAAGCCTATCCAACTTTTTTTGATAATTTATTTTCATAGTGAAAATTTCTCCAAAAATTCATCTGCATTGTCAATAACAACATCAGCACCGGCTTCTTCAAGCTCTTTTCTGCCTCTAAATCCCCAACTAACACCACAACACTTTACACCGGCATTCTGTGCAGTATAACAGTCAACATTACTGTCACCAACATAAATGCATTCTTCCTTTTTTATGTTAAGTTCTTTTAGCATTGCATAAAGTGCATCAGGACTAGGCTTAATTTCAAATTCAGGCTTTTTACCCCAAGCAAAAGCAAATTTATGATCAGGGAAAATCTTTGCCAAAATCTTTGCAACAAATTCATCCGGCTTATTAGAAAGTACAGCTGTCTTGATACCCTTTTCTTCAAGGTCATTAAGTAACTTTTCTGTACCTTCATATGGTGCAGTTTTGTCTATTGAATGAGCATTGTAGTAATAGTCAAAGCCACCCTTTACAATGTCAAAAATCTTTTCATCAGTTTCAGGTGACATTGCTCTCTTTACTAGGTTTACAATACCACTACCTACCATTTGTTTGTAATCTTCAACAGGATAAGTTTTTAGTCCTGCCTTTTCAAGTCCGTAGTTAGTAGCATTTGCAAGGTCCTCAAGTGTATTTGCTAAAGTTCCGTCTAAATCAAAAACAACTAGTTTATACATAATATCCACCTTCTATATATTATTCTACTTACATTATACACCACATTATTTATATGTCAAAAGAGGTTTACAAAGAAAAATAAGAAATTTGTAACTAATATACTTCTAAAAATCTTGACATAATTCTAGTTAAATAGTAGTATTAAAGGGTAAGTCTTTAACTATAATATGGAGGCACAAAATGGATAACAAAGCTAAAAAGATTGAAATGAAAGATTTGGTAGATTACTGTAATAATTACGGCTTTATTTTTCAGGGCAGTGAAATTTACGGTGGCCTTGCAAACACATGGGACTACGGCCCACTGGGTTCAAGACTAAAGAATACTATCAAAGATGCTTGGAGATATTTCTTCATTCAGAAGAGAGATAACGCATATGAAGTTGATGCTGACATTCTTATGAACCCTAGAGTATGGGAAGCAAGTGGTCATGTTCAGAGTTTCTCTGACCCACTGGTTGACTGTAAAGAATGTAAGACTCGTCACAGAGCAGATAACCTAATTGATGATTTTGACGAAAATGCTCATGCTGATGGTATGACTCAGGAAGAAATGATGAACTACATTAAAGAACACAATGTTCCTTGTCCAAACTGTGGTAAGTCTAACTTTACTGATATTCGTCAGTTTAACCTAATGTTCGCTACTCAGAGAGGTGTTACAAATGACTCTGCTAACACTGTTTATCTAAGACCTGAAAATGCACAGGGTGAATATGTAAACTTCCTAAATGTACTAAGAACAACAAGAACAAAACTACCTTTCTCAATCGGTCAGATTGGTAAGGCTTTCAGAAACGAAATTACACCGGGTAACTTTACATTCAGAACAATTGAATTTGAGCAGATGGAATTCCAGACATTCTGTAAACATGGTGATGATGAAGATATTTATGAATACTTCAAGAACTATGGTATTGAATTCTTCAATATGCTAGGTCTTCCAAAAGAAAAACTTCGTCACCACGACCATGAAAAACTTGCTCACTATGCAAAGGCAGCTTGTGATATTGAATACCTATTCCCATTTGGTTGGGGTGAAATCAACGGTACTCACAACAGAACTGACTTTGACCTATCAAGACATGCTGAATTCAGTGGTAAGAAGCAGGAATACTGTGACCAGACAACAGGTGAAAAGTTCACACCATACATTATTGAATCAACATATGGCCTTGACAGAATTACTCTTGCAGTTCTATTTGAAGCATATACTATTGAAGAACTTGAAAATGGTGACACAAGAGAACTTCTAAAGATTTCCCCTGCACTTGCACCAATTAAACTAAACATCTGTCCTATTAAAAAGAAATTCCATAGTGAAAAAGCTAAAGAAATTCTTGCAATGTGCAAAAAGCACTTTATGACAAGCTATGATGAATCAGGCTCAATCGGTAAGAGATACAGAAGAGCTGATGCTATCGGTACACCATGGCAGATTAGCGTTGATGAAAAGACAGTTGAAGAAAACATTGTTACTCTTCGTGACAGAGATACTATGGAACAAATCGAACTAAAGGTTGAAGAACTTGTACCATATATCGAAGAGAGAATTCAGTTTGAAAAGTAATTTTTAATAACTGTTTTTGTTACAATTTGTTGAGTGTTAAATTTATTCAGCGAATATACTTAGTGATGAATTTACTTTGTAATGAATTTATTTAGTGATGCATTTACCAAGTGGTATATTATTGAGTGACATATTTAATTAGTTCATCAATCAATAAACATAAATTTAAGGGAATGGTTAGTACCATTCCCTTTTTTATATTTGTTTTACTATAAATTTGGGCTTTTCAATTTTGTCTGTGGGTAAAGGAAAATTCGCAAAATAATCATATATATTATTATAACAATAGTGTGGCTAACAGGTGTAGGGTCTTTCAACAAAAGTTTTTTACAAAAAACTTTTGCATAAGTTCACATTAGCAAATCAAACTTCGCCTACGGCTCGTTTTCTTTGATGTTCACTTAACTGTTCGCCCCTACTGTGTAACTCATAATATTTATTATATTTTATAGTTAGAAATAAAGGAAAGTTTCATCTA
>JBQKHY010000024.1:0-37044 GCA_052118065.1 Ruminococcus sp. LCP21S3_E8
GATGCTCTTTTTGTCATGCCATTTTTACGATTCCAATACGATCTAAAGGATTTTTTTGATTAATTCAAAATATCTTCATTATAGCCTTGACTTTTAATAGTTAGTCTTTATTAATGTTATATATAAACTGCAACCACCTAATAATAGGTGGTTGCCTCTCCTCTATTTAGTTATAACATACATATTTTTAATTTACAAGTGGATTTATTTTACTACAACTTTGCACTTTGCATAGACCTTGCTATTACTCTTTGCACTAACTGTAACATAGCAAGTACCTTTTTTCTTACCGGTAACTTTGCCCTTACTATTAACTGTAACAACCTTTGAATTAGATGTTTTGTACTTTACACTGCTACTAACTTTACCGTTCTTATAGTAAACATAACCTTTAATCTGAGCAGTTTTACCTTTCTTAACTGAAAGTGACTTAGCATTTAATCCAACTGCTGATTTAGCACCGTTATAAGCCACTGTAGCTTTTAATAAGTTAGTTTCGGTAGATTTATAAATCTTATTCCATTGTTTCTTAGAACCATCATAAAAGACAACTCTCAGTTTGTTACATTTATAGAAAGACTCAGATGAAACAACAGTAACACTCTTTGGAATTACGATAGTTTCAAGGTTGGTACAATAAGCAAAATTATTTTGTTCAATCCATTTTATTGACTTTGACAATGTAACTGACTTAAGATTTTTACAGTACATAAATGATGCAACACCCATTTGCTTTACAGTAGATGGAATTGTAAACCTTGTATTCTTCTTACCGGGAGCATATTGAAGAAGATACTTCTTACCTGCCCTATATAACACATTATTATCAGAAACAAAGTACTTGTTGTTCTTGTCAACAGTAATCATAGTTAAGTTAGGGCAACTAAAAGCACCATCACCGATTTTATACACTTGCTTAGGGATATTAAAACTCTTTAAATTTGTACAACCAAAGAATACATCACTGTCAATATTCATTTTTATATTACTATTAGGAATTGTTACTTTAGAAAGTTTGTTACAATTCATAAAAGCAAAACTTTGAATAGATGTTAAATTTTTTGGTAATGAAATGTTAGTTAGCTTTCTGCAATTTGCAAATGAAAGAAAACCTACTGATGATACACTACCGGCTATTTTCACAGTAGCTAAGTTTGCACAATTCATAAAAGCAAGACTACCTATATTCTTCACACCATTTTCAATAACAACAGTCTTGATTTTAGTTGCATAATTTTTCCATGGTGTATTAGGTGTAACCTTAAAAACATCATCATAATCATCATAACCATCAGGGTCATCAACATCGTAACTATAATCAGCCATTTTACCATTGCCTGATATTGTCAGTGTACCATTCTTATCATTAAATGACCACTTACAATTTAGTGAATTACCTGATTTTTCATTGGTTGTATCTGCCGATACTGTAGCAACATAAAATGCACTAACCATCATCAATACTGATAAAATAATACTTATCATTTTTTTCATAAGTCATCTTCCTTTCCTATTTATATTTTTAGGGTATTCTATTTGCAACACTACTAAACGGTAGTAGTATTTCCTTTCCATCATCCTTTCTTTTTTATTAAACACCCATTATGCTCTTCTATATATAACACTTTTTAAGTATTAAAAAGGTTACACAATTTCCAAAAATTATTAAAAATATTATAAGTAAAGGAAAAAGCCTTCCTAAATAGGAAGGCTTAAACTTAAAATCAATATTTAGTTGCGTTAATAATTTGGCTTGTAACATTTTGGTCAGTATCTGCAATTGTAAGTAAAGTATTATCTACTTGTTCTACAACTGCTGAATTCTGCCACAATTTATCATAGTTACTACCTTTTTCTTCGTCAAACTTTGAGTAGTTCATTGAACGGGCATCTTCAATAACCTTTTTGGCATTTTTATCAGTATCAAAAACATAATATATAGCAACATCTCTATTGTTTACATTTACCTTTACTGCTGACTTTAAGCCATCATAAGGGAAGATTTTCAGCTTATTCTCATCAGTCACAATTTCCATCTTAAAATTAAGAGAAGAAACATTTTCAAGTGCTGACTTAAACTCATCAGCTGACAAAGATTTTTTGCTAGGCAATGTTGTTGTAGTTACAATCTTACTACTGTTATTACTGCCGGAACTTGTACTGTCCTTGCTGTCACAACCACAAAATAAAACTGCTACACACAATGCCAATGCAAAAAGTGACAATATTTTTTTCATTAATATCACCTAGAATCAGCTAATCATTGACTTGATCTTTTCAAGAACATCCTGAGCATTTGCTTTGCCCTTACTGTTCTTCATTACATAACCCATACAAGCCATAATTGCCTTTTCTTTACCCTGCTTATACTGTTCAACAGCCTTAGGGTTTGCCTCAATAGCCTGACGACAAAGGTCATCAACAAAGCTATCGTCAAGACCTGCCATATCTTCTTCACTGATATATTCTGTACAAGGCTTACCACTTTCAAGCATTTTATCAAGTGTTGACTTAGCAAGGTTGTTCTGTACCTTACCGGCTTCAATTAACTTACATAGTTCGTTAAGTTGTTCAGGTGTAGTCTTAACATCAAATGCTTCTTTGTCTTCTTCTGTCTGTAGAATACGGAACATTTGACCTATAATAAAGTTACTTGCAGTCTTTGGCTTTTTAAGGTCAGTAATAGCTTTGTCAAAATATTCAGAAATATTTCTATATTTAGTTAGAAGTTGAGCATCCTTTTCAGGAACACCATATTCACTAACATATCTCTTGTACTTTTCTGTTGGAAGTTCAGGTAGCGTACTCTTGATTTCTTCTACTTCTTCATCTGAAACACAGATTGTAACAAGGTCAGGATCTCTAAAGTAACGGTAGTCATGAGCATCTTCCTTACTTCTCATAGAAGATGTAGTGTTAGTAGCATCATCATATCTTAATGTTTCCTGTACTACCTTACCACCGTTTTCAATTAAATCAACTTGTCTTTCATATTCATACTCCATAGCCTTCATAATGTTGCTTATAGAGTTCATATTCTTGATTTCTGTACGAGTACCTAGCTTTTCGCTACCCTCAGGACGAACAGAAATATTAACATCACAACGCATTGAACCTTCCTGCATACGACAGTCAGAAATACCAATGTAACGCATAACCTGTTGTAGCTTTTCTACATATTCTCTTGCTTCATCAATAGAACGAATGTCCGGTTCAGAAACAATTTCGATTAGTGGAACGCCACCTCTGTTATAGTCAACATATGTGTCACCATGGCTATGGATAAGTTTACCGGCATCTTCTTCAATATGAATATGATGAAGTCTGATTTTCTTACCACTTGAAAGTTCAACATAACCACCAATAGTTAGTGGAGCATATAGCTGACTAATCTGGTATGCTTTTGAAAGGTCAGGATAGCAATAGTTCTTTCTATCCATTTTTGAAATGTTGGCAATCTTACCATGTGTAGCAAGACCAGCCTTGATACCATATTCAACAACCTTTTTGTTTAGCTTAGGAAGTGTACCCGGTAGTCCAATACAAACAGGACAACAATGGCTATTAGGAGCACCACCAAAAGCAGTTGAACAAGAACAGAAAATCTTTGTATCTGTTGCAAGTTCAATGTGGGTTTCAAAACCTGCTACTAATTCATATTTCATAGCTTAACACCCCACTTTGTATCTTTAAAGTTTTCAGGACAAGCCTGTTCATATTTATATGCAACATTAAGGATTTTGCCTTCCTTAAATTTATCACCGATAATCTGCATACCGATTGGCATACCATTTTTGTTGAAGCCACAAGGAACAGAAACTGATGGTAGACCTGCAATATTGATAGGTACTGTACAAATATCTGTTAGGTATGTTTCAACAGGATCGGAAGTAGCTTCACCTGACTTAAATGCAGTCATAGGAACTGTTGGTGCAAGAATAACATCAACATTCTTAAATGCATCATCAAAAGCCTTAATGATAGTACCTCTTAGGTTCTGAGCTTTCTTATAATAAGCATCATAATAACCGGCAGAAAGTACATAAGTACCAAGAAGAATTCTTCTCTTAACTTCTTCACCAAAACCTTCACTTCTGGTTTTGCAAATCATATCATGGATGCCTTCATAATGTTCAGTCTTGTAACCATAACGGATACCATCATATCTACCTAAGTTTGAAGATGCTTCTGCACAAGCTAGAATATAATAAACAGGAAGTGCAAATTTTAGTGCAGGTAAATCGAAGTAAACAATTTCAGCACCCATTTCTTCATACTTCTTAGCGGCTTCTAGCACAGCTTCCTTAACATCTTCACGAACACCCTCTAGGTATTCTCTGGCAATACCAATCTTCATACCCTTAATGTCATTGTTAAGAGTATCATAAGTTGGTTCTCCTTGTCTACCTTCACAAGTAGAGTCGTTCTCGTCATATTCGGAAATAACATCATAAACAAGAGATGCATCTTCTACTGTTTTTGTGATAGGTCCAATCTGGTCAAGGCTACTTGCATAAGCAACAAGACCATATCTTGAAACTGCACCATATGTTGGCTTTAGACCAACAATGCCACAGAATGATGCAGGTTGACGAATACTACCACCTGTATCTGAACCTAAACCAAAGGCAGCAATATCACCACCAACTGCTGATGCAACACCACCTGATGAACCACCGGCTACATGGTCGGTATTAAATGGGTTTGTTGCACCACCAAAGCAAGAAGTTTCGCAAGAAGAACCCATAGCAAATTCATCCATGTTTGTTTTACCAAGTAGGATTGCATTGTTTTTCTTTAGGATTTCCCAAACTTTTGCATCATAAATTGGTTTATAGCCTTTTAAAATTTTACTGCAACAAGTTGTTTCGATACCATTTGTAGAAATGTTATCCTTTAGTGTCATTGGAACACCCTCAAGAGGAAGTAGCTTTTCACCTCTCTTGATTTTTTCATCAACTTGTTTTGCTTGTTCAAGGGCAACCTCGGGTGTAACTGTAACATAAGCATTAAGTTCACCGTTAGCCTCTTCAATAGCTTTTAAATACTTTTCTGTAAGTTCAACACAGCTAATCTCTCCGTTTTGGAGCATAGACTGTATCTTTTCAATATATCCCATATTTTCCTCCAAAACTTAAGCGTGATTTCTTACAAGGAAGTGGTCTTCCCCTTGTTCAGGAGCATTCTTTAGAATTTCCTCTGTTGGCAAAGATGGCTTTACCACATCTTCACGAAAAACATTGGAAAGGTTATTAATATTGTCAAACTCTACACCCTCAGTATCAGCATTGTTGATTGTATCTGCAAAAGAAACAATCTCTTGCATTGACTCTGTAAGGCTGTCCATTTCTTCCTCAGGAACAAATAGCTTTGAAAGTAGTGCAATGTTTTCTACATCTTCTCTGGTAATCATCTTGTCACCCTCTAATTTATCTTAACTTAATATGAACTTCTCTTAACTGTTGTTCAGTAACTTCACCCGGGCTACCAAGTAGTAAGTCCTGAGCATTACTATTCATAGGGAATGCAATAACTTCACGGATATTTTCTTCCTCTGTAAGTAGCATAATCATTCTGTCAACACCCGGTGCCATACCTGCATGTGGTGGAGCACCGTACTGGAATGCATTGTATAGTGAGCTGAACTTTGACTTTAGATCATCTTCGCTATAACCTGCCATATCAAATGCCTTAACCATAATATCTAGGTCATGGTTACGAACTGCACCGGAAGAAAGTTCAACACCGTTACAAACAATATCATACTGATATGCAAGAATTTCTGTTGGGTCTTGATTCTGTAGTGCATCCATACCACCCTGTGGCATTGAGAATGGGTTATGAGTAAATGCTAGGTGACCGTTTTCGTCATATTCAAACATTGGGAAGTCAACAATAAAGCACATTTCAAACTTACTCTTATCGATTAAGTCCAGTCTGTTTGCAACTTCTGTACGAATTTGACCTGCAAGAACAGGAGCTTGATCAGGAGTATCGGCAATAAAGTAAATAACATCTCCTGCTTTACTACCGTTTCTCTTAATTAGTTCTTCTCTGTCACCGGGCTTTAGGAACTTATCAATAGGACCGTCAAATGTTAAATCATCATTAACCTTAACATAGCCCAGACCCTTCATACCGATTGAAAGAGCAAATTCTTCCATTCTCTTGAACCACTTTTTGCTCTGCTTTGCACAGTCAGGAACATTGATAGAACGAACTGTCTTTTTACGGAATGGAGCAAAGTCTGTTTCTTCAAACATATCAGAAATTTCTACAATAAGTAGTGGGTTTCTTAGGTCAGGCTTATCTGAACCATACTTTAGCATTGATTCCTTATATGGAATTCTCTTAAATGGTGGTTTGCTAACTTCCTTATCACTGAACTTCTTGAATGTATCATAAAGAACTTCCTCAGCAACTGCAAAAACATCTTCCTGAGTAGCAAAAGCCATTTCAAAGTCCAGCTGATAGAATTCACCGGGAGAACGGTCTGCTCTTGCATCTTCATCTCTAAAGCAAGGTGCAATCTGGAAGTATTTATCAAAGCCTGAAACCATTAGTAACTGCTTGAAAATCTGTGGAGCCTGAGGTAAAGCATAGAACTTACCCTTATGCTTTCTTGATGGGATTAGGTAGTCTCTTGCACCTTCAGGTGAAGATGTTGAAAGAATTGGAGTTTGCATTTCCAAAAATCCCATTTCATTCATTTTACTTCTTAGGTAGCTGATAATCTGACTTCTTAGTACAATGTTGTTATGAACCTTAGGGTTTCTAAGGTCTAGGAATCTGTACTTTAGTCTTACATCTTCAGAAGTATTTGTTGAAGTCATAACTTCAAAAGGTAGGTTGTTCTTACACTTACCAAGAACCTTAATGTCCTCTGTGTGTACTTCAACATAACCTGTTGCAATCTTCTTATTGATTGTGTCTTCATCTCTCTTAACTACTTTACCTGAAAGAGTAACAGTACATTCTCTGTTAATATCTTTTAGGATTTCGTCATTGTGAACAACAACCTGAAGAACACCGTAGTGATCACGAATATCAAGGAACATAACACCACCGTGGTCACGGATATTTTCTACCCAACCTGCTACACGGACAGTATCTCCTATATTACTTTCTCTTAATTCGCCACAAGTAACTGTGCGATAAATATTTTCTCTAACCATTTCTACTTTCCTTTCCAGAAATGTTTTGGGCATACTATGACCCATAATGAAATATTATAACATAGACAACAGTATCTTTCAATATTTTATAGAAAGAATTTCCCTAGATTTTCATAATATTTGTAAATTTATTTCTGCTAATTTTTTATTTAGAAATATTTTTATACTTGATAATAGCATCAAGGTTATCAACAATAAAGTGTTGTGCATTTAAATTATATAGCACAGCCTCATAAGGTCCATATTGACTTACTCTTTGTTCCCTAATTATACCCATGTTAATGCCATTTTCAGTGGGTAATTTTCTTTTCTTTCCACTACTACTTATATCATTGTACAAAATCTCAATACTTACAAGCCATTCGGTAATACTACTAAGTTTCAATTGCATTACATAATTTGAGTCAACAAGAGAATTTAATCTTTTGCAAATTTCCGAAATAGTAATCGGTGTTTCAGAAAATTCAAATTTTTCCAATTGTTCTTGTGATACTGTAAAGGGAACTTTATCAGGCATATCTAATTGGAATTTTCCTTTATTTCTAACAATATCACCTAGTATATTTGCCACATAAAATAGACATCTTGTAACCTCAATATTATTAACTACATCATTATCTGCAACTTTCTGATTATTTATAGGATTCTCACCATTTGCTAGTTTTTCAATATACATTTTAGCTTTAGTAATCTTCTCTATTTCATCCACCCTAATCACCTTCTAAATTGAAAATTAACTATACATTTATTTTACCATATTCAATATATTAGCACAATAAAATATAATATAAAAAAGGTGTTTCAACAAAAGATTGAAACACCCTTAAGAAATAACAATTATTTATTTTTGATACTATGAAGTAATTTGATAATTTCGGCAAAGCCAAGCATAAACATACCACCGATAAAGCTTACACCCCACCAAGCAATGGCAATGGCAAAACTGAAAGAATATGTATCGTCAACAATATCTTTAGTATAACCCATCACAAAACCGAGAATTGCACCAACAATAAAAATTGCATATGCAATACCTGTAAACACAGAGGCAATTTTGTTTTTATTATCATTTTCATTGATTGATGCCATATTATTCTGATTAGCATACTTTAAGATTTCAGCATACTCCTCATCAGTAACGGAAATAGGAATTTTTCTAAAATATTTTCCTTGCTGAGTTACTTGGTCATATTCATACTCAGGATATTTTTCACTCCAAGCAGGATTTTCAGAATATTCTTTATCATAAAGTCCCAAGTCATTAAGAACTTTTGCTTTTTCCATATTCATATTGTATTCGGCTTGTATTTTCTGTTGATTAATAAATTCTTGTACCCTTTGATTCATTCTACTTCTCCCCTAATTTGCAACAATTATGTTTTACTTTACAATCATTACTATATCATCATCAGACTATTTTGTCAATTTTTGTTTAAACAGTTCATAAATTAGACTATATATGAAACCGATTAATTATCAAAATAGAAATTAAAACAAAAAATCGAGGACATCTCAAAAAGAGATGCCCTCAAAAAGGAGTTGATTATTCTAAATTACTTTAGATAAGTTAAACCTGTTTCGCCAATAGCTCCATCAATACCTGTGAAGCCATTACCACAACATACATAAACTCTCATATTTGACTTACCAGGTGCTGAAACTGAAAGTGTACCATTTGTAACAACCTTCGTGTCGCCTGTAACTGCGTCAATATATGTACCGTTAGGAATGTTCTTGAATGTTGCAGCACTTGAGATTGTAACTAGAGCAAGTGAATCTGTGTCATCGCTTGTATATCTTCTGATATAAGCCATATCACCACTTACATAGTTGCTATCTACTGTGTACTGACCCTTCTGAAGAGCAGGGATAGCACGACGAATCTTGTTAAGCTTTGTGATGTGCTTTGCTAGAGGATAGCTTAGAGATTTTAAAGCAGCATCTGAAGCTGTATAATCACCAAAGTCTGTTGTCTTAACATCACCTTCAATGTGGTCACCAAAGTAAGCACGACCTGTGCCTTCAAGAGGAGTCTTGTTAGCACCACCGTCAATCATAATACCCTTCTTAAATTCAACTTCTGAACCGTAGTAAATACAAGGAATACCACGGAATGTGAACATTAGGTCTAGGTTTTCTGCCCAAGTAGATGTACCACCGTTAAATCTAACGCTATCGTTAGGACCAGGAGCGTAGTCATGTGAATCAACATAAACAACATTCCAAGTTGCATCATTAAAGTACTTATCTTCTTGCTTAGCTAGGCCATAAGCATTACCTGCTGTATTGAAGTTATAATGCATTGTAAAGTCGATAGCATTCATACCTGATGCCTTGCTTGTATCAGGTGTATGGTAACTAATGCCCTTTAGGAATGCATTGTCAGATGTTGGCTGAATTGATGTATCATCATACTCGTCGTAGTGGTCAAATGTTAGGTTCATGTTATTGTTGATAGATTCAAGATCTGAGCCACTTGACCATTCTTTAGCCCACTTAGGATCTGTTTCATCCCATGTGTAGAACATTGATGATTCCTGAGCATGACCACGGTACCAAATCTGACCGTAACGAGTACAGATTTCACCGAACATATAGAAGTTAGGATTACCGTACTTAGCTGCATTTGCCATCATCTGCTTGTTATACATCATATTTAGAGTTAATCTTGGAATATGTCTAACAGTATCAACACGGAATGCGTCAACACCCATAGCCATATACTTACTGTAAGCCTGGTTGATATATTCGGCAACTGCTGGATTTTCTGTATTTAAGTCAACACAGTCACCGGCAATCTGACCGTATTTACATGACCAGTCATCCCAGTTAAGGTTTCTAAAGTAAGATGTATGATAATAGTTGTTAGGATTGTAAATTTTAGATTTTGATAACTTACCATCAGAATAGTCCTTTGTTGAAGGGTGAACACCTGTTGAGTTACTATCCTGAATTGAGTTATTCTTCATTAGGTTAATTCTAGCATCATGCTGTTTTGCAGGTGTTAAGTTCCAATATTCTTCAGCTGTGTTAACTCCTGCTTGATCTAGAAGTTGCTTAGTAGGAATCATAGAATCTTCGATACTGCCTAAATCCTTTGAAGTATCCTTATCGAATAGCTTACAAAGTGTACCTTCACCGAAGTTACCTGTATGTTGCCATACAACATCCTGTACAATCTTCATGCCCTTCTTATGAGCTGCCTGAATTAGATCCTGATAAGTGAAGTCATCACTTTCATATCTTGCATCAACCTTTGAGAAATCCATAGCATGGTAGCCATGGTAGTCATAGCCTGAACCGTTTTCAACAACAGGAGTAATCCAAATTGCTGAGAAACCAAGAGCTTTAATGTAGTCTAACTTTTCAGCAAGACCCTTAAAGTCACCTCTCCATGCTGGGTCAGAGTCAGGGTTATTATATACATTGTCATCCCAACAGTGAACGTCATTTGACTTATCACCATTGTAGAATCTTGTTGTAACTACAAAGTAAATTGACTCTTCACGAAAATCAACAGATGAAGCAGGGTCAAACTCATCAGGGTTTGAGCTCCACCAAATATTGTTATAGAACCACCATTCACCTGTCTTACGAGTAAGTTCCTTTGTAAGTTGCTTACCGTCTTTATCTGTGAACATTAGGTTAATCTTTGTAACATCTTTAAATGTTGTTGTGTACCAGTTATCCTTGTCAGCAGTCATCTGTTCACCAGGATATTCTGTTTTGATATTATTTGGAAGTGAGTTCCAATAATATACATATGGAGTTACGCCTTCACTCTTATAGTGTATTGTTATTCCAGCTTCTGTAGTTTCGCTTGAAGCAGCAGTTTTCTTAATGCTTGTATCCTTAGCAGATACACCGACTGTGCCTACAACCATAATAGATGCTGAAACTGCAATGACCATCAAGAGTGCAATGATTTTTTTAATTTTGGTCATAATCTACTATACCTCTTTTTAATTTGCTTTAGCAAGGAATTTTTGGATAGCTACAGCATCCTTAACATTCATTTCACCATCTTTGTTAAAGTCAGAAACTGTTTCATCATATGAATCAATAATAAAACCTGTGTGCCTCTTCTGGATTAGAGCAGAGTCTCTAATATCTAGAACACCATCACCATTAACATCACCAAGGATCTTACTTGGATCCGGAGTTGATGGTTCAGTAGCAGTAGTTGGAGTTGTTACAGTTGGATCAGTCTTAGATGGAGTTGTTACAGTTGGAGAAGTTGGCTGAGTATCTTCTGTTGGATCTGTTGGGTTCTGAGTTGATTCAAACTTTAACTGCTGAGTAATTGTTTGGTTATCACTACCCTGAACAGATACATCAACTGTATAAGTACCTGTCTTAGTTGCTGTAAATGAATAATTCTTGTTTAGTGTGTAATAAGCTGTGTTAACCTGTTCACCTGCAGGGTCTTTAACTACATATTTGTAGAAAAGAAGCTTTGTACCTGTGTTACCACCGGCTGCGTTTACAGAAAGGTTAGTAGCTGTACCTGTCTTAATCTGGTTACCTGTAAGAGGGTTAGAAGATAGGAATACAGGCTTTTGTTCCTGAGAAGGGTCTTTGATTGTGAAAGACATTTCTCTGAAGTTCTGGTTACCTGCGTTATCCTTAACATCAACTCTAATTGTATAGTCGCCTGAAGAAGCAGGATTCCATACACATGAATTGTTAGCAGAATAATTACTGATAACCTGATTGTTTACAGAGTACTGATACTGTACACCTGTAGTGTCGCTCTTTGTAGTAGTTGTTAGTGCAATAGCACTGCCAATGTAAGCAGGTGACTTTGTGTCTGATTCAAAAGATGTAATTCTTAGTGGGCTTGTATCATATACTTCCCATGAACCATCTTTGTAAATCATACTGTTGCCAGGGTAAACAATATTACCTGTCTGTGAGCTACCGTTATTGAAGATAATGTGGTCATATTCGCCTTTAATCTCATAAGACCATACACCATCACCCTCATCAGTCATAGCTTCACCGGGCCAAGCTTTGTTGTTTACATTGTTTTTACCTTCATTCCACATGTAAGCGTTAACCTTTGACCAATTACCAGTGTTTTGGAAATACACTGTTTCGCCACTTGCAGAGGTTGCCCCTGATTTTTCTGTGTCAGTATTAGCAGCAAATACAGAATAACTGCCAACACCTACAGCACTTAAAAGCATAAGCACTGCTAGGAAAACACCAAAGGACTTTTTGCATAATGTTTTCATTGTTTTGCCTCCTAAAAGTAAAATATTTTCTTACGGTTAAATTATATCAAAAATATGCAAGGTTTTTTATTCTTTTAAAGAATAAAAAAATTTAATTATATACAATCTTTTACTCAATAAGTTGTTTATATGTACCAAGTTATGAACTAACTATTAATAGGTCTTTAAATACATGTAACAGTATTTTAGGAAATTATGAACTAAGGTTTTATTTTATCCCAATAAGACTTAAATGCTTGTTCGTTTTTATTGTCACCATATGTATAATATTGTCTATCCTTTAGAATATCAGGTAAATACTGCTGTACAACATAATGATGGTTGTAATCGTGAGGATAAAGGTAATGTTGACCTTTGTTTTGATTATCTTCACCGTCATAATGAGTGTTTTGAAGTTGTCTTGGAATACTTCCCACGTTACCTGCCTTTATATCAGCCATAGCTTTGTCTATTGCCATTTCTCCGGAATTTGACTTTGGAGCATTACACACCATAATAACTGCGTCAGCTAAAGGAATCCTAGCCTCCGGTAAACCTACCGACATTGCAATATCAACACAACTCTTTACTATAGGTATCAGGTTTGGATAAGCAAGACCTACATCTTCACAAGCACACACCATAAGTCTTCTACAAGCAGAAATTAAGTCACCTGCTATTAGGAGTCTTGCAAGATAATGCAAGGCTGCATTTGCATCACTGCCACGCATACTTTTTTGATAAGCTGACAAAATGTCATAATGCTCATCACCCTCCCTATCGTACCTCATAGCACTTCTTTGAGTTAAATCCTTGGCAGTTTCTTCTGTGATAGTTTTCACACCATCAACAGTATCTGTTGCTAGGAAAGAAAGTTCTGCACTATTCATAGCCTTTCTTACATCTCCACCACAAGCAACAGAAATTGTCTTAACTGTTTTATCATCAATTTCAACAGAAATACCATTTTCATCAGCTAAAATAGAAAATGCCCTTCTAACTGCTTTTTCTACTTCTTCATATGGGACAGGTTTAAACTCAAAAACTGTACTACGACTTAAAATTGCATTATATACATAGAAATATGGATTTTCTGTTGTGGATGCAATTAAAGTAATTTTGCCGTTTTCAATGTATTCAAGTAGTGTTTGTTGTTGTTTCTTATTAAAATACTGAATTTCATCAAGATAAAGCAACACACCGTTTAGTCCGGCAAAGCCATCAAGTTCCTTAAAAATATCCTTCAAGTCAGAAGTTGAGGCAGTTGTACCGTTTAACTTTTTGAAAGTCATATTGGTTTTCTTTGCAATATAAGTTGCAAGGGTAGTTTTGCCAACTCCTGATGGTCCGTAAAAAATCAGGTTAGGGATTTTGTTGCTTTCAATAATTTTACGCAAAGGCTTTCCTTCACCTAAAATATGCTTTTGACCTACAATATCATCAAGGGTTGAGGGTCTTAGTCTATCTGCTAAAGGTTGCATAATTTCCTCCTTTCACTTTTTAATATATTCAACCATTATTAACTAAAATAATAGGGTGTCACAAAGACACCCTATTGATATTTTGTAATATTTATTTTGTTAAATACTCCAAATTAGTCTTCGTATAGAGGATACTTCTTGCAGATTTCTTCAACACCTGCTCTAACCTTATCCTTATTGCCTTCATAATCATTTAGTACAAGTGTAATGTATTCAGCAATCTTGTCACAATCTTCTTCCTTTAGACCACGAGTTGTAACTGCTGCTGTACCGATACGAACACCACTAGTAACAAATGGGCTTAGAGGTTCATTTGGAATTGTATTCTTGTTAACTGTAATATAGCAGTCGTCAAGTCTTGCTTCAAGTTCCTTACCTGTAACGCCTGTGTCTCTTAAGTCCATAAGTAGAACATGGTTATCTGTACCACCTGAAACCAGCTTACAGCCTCTCTTAACAAGACCATCAGCAAGAGCCTTACAGTTCTTAACAATCTGCTTACCGTATTCCTTAAATTCAGGCTTTAGAGCTTCACCAAGACAAACTGCCTTTGCAGCAATAATATGCATTAATGGACCACCCTGAGTACCTGGGAAAATAGCCTTATCAATAGCCTTAGCATACTGTTCCTTACAAAGAATCATACCACCTCTTGGTCCACGAAGTGTCTTATGAGTTGTTGTTGTAACAAAGTCACAGTATGGAACAGGATTTGGATGAACACCTGCTGCTACTAAACCGGCAATATGAGCCATATCAACCATTAGTAAAGCGCCAACTTCATCAGCGATTTCTCTAAACTTTGCAAAGTCAATGATTCTTGGGTAAGCTGATGCACCGGCAACAATCATCTTTGGCTTACATTCTTTTGCAATTTCAAGAACCTTATCATAGTCAATACGGTGAGTTTCACTGTCAACACCATAAGGTACAAAGTTAAAGTACTTACCACTCATATTAACAGGTGAACCGTGAGTTAGGTGACCACCTTCGTTAAGGTTCATACCCATAACTGTATCGCCGGGTGTTAGCATTGCAAAGTAAACTGCCATATTAGCCTGAGCACCTGAGTGAGGCTGAACATTAGCATGTTCTGCACCAAATAGTTCACAAGCTCTCTTTCTGGCAATTTCTTCAACCTTATCTACTGCAAAGCAACCACCATAGTAACGCTTACCCGGATAACCTTCAGCATACTTGTTAGTTAGTAAGCTACCCATAGCAGCCATAACTGCAGGTGAAACAATGTTTTCTGATGCGATAAGTTCAAGGTTTCTCTTCTGACGAGCCTGTTCTTCAGCCATTGCTGAACCAACTTCAGGGTCGTACATATTTACAAAATCAATAGAATTTACTTTTTCCATTTTAATTATCTCCCATTTCTTTTATTTACTATCCATTATATAGGAAAATTCCTTATATTTCAACTATTAATGTGCATATCTAAAACTTTTTGTACCAAAGCATACAATTCTTCAAGTGACGAGGTATGACCGGCTTCATTTCTTAGGGATGCTGCACCTCTAAAGCCTTTTAGGTACCACACAATATGCTTTCTGCTTTGACGAATACCAAGGTACTCACCTTTTAGTTCACACATTCTTTCTATCTGCTTAACCATTACAGAAAGCTTTTCTTCAGGTGTTGGCTTAGGTGGAATTGTGCCTGTCTTTAGATACTGATTGATTTCATCAAATAGCCAAGGATTTCCTAAAGCACCTCTACCAACCATAATCATATCACAACCAGTATGTTCATAAAGTTTCTTTGCTCTTTCGGCAGAATTAACATCACCGTTTCCTATTACAGGAATTGTTAAGTGACTTTTCACTTCCTTAATAATATCCCAATCAACAGGTGGCTTATAATACTGTTGTCTTGTTCTGCCGTGTAAAGCAACTGCCGATGCACCGTTTTCTTCCACAATAGTTGCAACTTCAAGACAATTTATCGAGTCATCGTCCCAACCTTTTCTCATCTTTACAGTTACGGGAATATCAACTGCCGACACAACTTCCTTAACTATTTCACCACAAAGTTTAGGTGTTTTCATAAGGGATGCACCGGCACCGTTACCACTGATTTTTGGAGCAGGACAACCCATATTAATGTCAATAAAATCCGGTTTAAACTGCATTGCAAATACTGCTGCATCAGCCATAGTCTTTGGTTCATTGCCGAAGATTTGAATACCGGATGGTCTTTCTTTATCGGTTAGTTCCATTAATTCGGCAGACTTTTTACTATTATAATGTATTCCCTTTGAACTTACCATTTCTGTTACAGTATAAGCTGCACCATAGGAAGCACAAAGTTCTCTAAATGCACAATCTGCCACCCCTGCCATTGGGGCAAGAGCAGCAGAATTTTTTATTTCAATATTTCCGATTTTCATATTATATCCTTACTTAATTATTGGTATCTCTTGAATTTTCCCATATTTTTGCCTTTTACCTTAGTAGAAAGTAAAAATGCAATAATTACACAAGCAGAAATAATAACTGCAATCCAACAGACTACACCACCAACAAAGCTAACACCACCATCTTCATCAGCACCAATAGCAGTAGGTAATTCTTCTGCTACCTGAGTTGAGTCAACCAGTGTTGGCAATTTATTTACATCATAAGCTGGTTCTGTATAGTTTTCTGTTACAGGTTCTGTTTCAGGCTCAGTTTCCGGTTCTGTAGCAGGTTTGGTTTCCGGCTCTGTTTCAGGCTCAGTATATATAGGTTCTGTTACCGGTTCAGTAACCGGTTCTTGAGTTACAGGTTCTGTTACCGGCTCTTGTGTAACAGGTTCAGTTACAGGTTCTTGAGTTACAGGCTCTGTTGCTACAGGCTCTGTTGCTACAGGCTCTGTTACAGGTTCCGTTACAACCTCTTCAGCAAAAGCAGTTGTAAAGGACATTACACAGAACAAAGTTGCAATAGCCAGAATAATTGAAAATTTCTTTATATTAATTAATTTCATTATTATTACCCTCAATAATCATTGATAAGGTAATTATATCACATTTCAATTATTTTGCAATACTTTTGCAAGAGCCTTTCCCACCATCTTTCCGGAACGCTTTACTTCATCAATAGTATTTACATCTGTACCAAACTCAATTAACAATGAACCGTTACACACATTTAGGTTATAAGTGTATTCACCAAAGTTAAGCGGTCTGGTTAGTCCCGGATACATTGTTTCTGCAGTTTGTTGAAGTTTTATTGCAAAGTCAAGATTATCTCTCCAAAAAGGAAAGTCACCTCCACCCTCATACTGATAACCTGTCATAATCATAATTTGGGAGGCTTTTTTTCCTTTATATTTAAAAGTAGGCTTAACTTTACCGGACTCACCACCCTCACCGATAGCATCTCTATGTATATCAAGCACAACCTTAATGCCCTTGTACTTCTCCATATACTTCTGAATCGTTTGATAGCTTCTATCATACCCACCGTTATATGACGGATAGTCATGCTTTGTCTTATCATGAATAACACCTATACCGGCTTTCTTTAGTTGTTTTTCTATTTCATCACCTACTGCTGTAACATTTTCTTTATTATTAGTTGTTCTTGGATAATAGTCACTTGGATAATAACCGGTATCACTTTTTAGATAACTTTCACAAGTATGAGTATGGAAAATCAACACTTGAACTTGGTGGTTATTTTCTATTTTAAAAGGCAAATCTCTCTTTAATTCTGTGGCAATATCAAGAGAAAAGTCTGTATAATTTTTTACACAAAAATTATCATATGTAATACCATCCTCACCAAACTGTTTTTCTATTATAGGATAATTTTTTCCTGATGAGGTGGTAGGGACAGTTTCTTTAGTTGTTTTGTTCACCTTTGTTTTTGTAGTAGGTACAGTAGCCGAAATAGTAGTAGGTGTTGTTGTGGGAACTTCATCAACTTTCTTCACCACTTCTACTGAATTTTCCTTAGGTGCTACATAGCCACCTACCCTATTACATAGTGAATACATACCTGCAACAATAGCTACAAATGCAAAAATCAAACTTAACTTTCTTATATTTCTGCCCATAAAACCACCTCTTTAATATTCTCTTTAATACTATGATGGGTTTGTACATTTTAGTACATAAGGCTCATAAGGTCACTTAAATTTAAATCAGAATGAAGTGCATAATTAATTGCAAGTGCAATCAATTCTGAGGCTCTGTTTATCAGCAAATCTATTTCTTTTGGAGTAACTACCATTTGTCTGCCGTTGGGATTTACCATACTTTTTAGTTGTTCTGAAAATTTTACATCTTCAGTATCAAACAAATCCAGTGCTAAAGTTGATGCATCAACAACTGTTGGCACACCTATACCTATAACCGGAATACCTAAAGTTTCTTGTGACAGTTTTGTTCTGTTGTTGCCAACTCCTGCACCCGGAGAAATTCCCGTATCACTGATTTGAATTGTACAACCAAGTCTTGAAAGTCGTCTTGATGCCAAGGCATCAATAGCTATAAGCGCATTTGGTTTTATTTTCTTAATTAAACTATACAGATACTCTCCTGTTTCGATACCTGTTTTTCCTGTTACACCGGTAGCAACTACTGCAACCGGTCTAAGTTTATCAAGGCCTGTTGCCTTTGCTACTTCACCCTTTATATGTCTTGTTGCAATAATTTTAGATGCTGACTTTGGTCCCAGTGCATCAGGAGTTATTTCTGTATTTCCCAAACCTGCAATCATCACAAGACCATTTACCGGTATAAGGTGCTTTATTTCATCTGCAATAACCTCCAACTTTTCATCAGGTGTTTTGTAGTTATCCGAAAGTGGTGGCATTTCCAAAGTTACATAAGTTCCCTTTTCTTTTCCTAGTTTTGCACCGGCTTTATCACTTGTTATTTTCAGTCTGGAAATTTTAATATGTTCCTTTTCACTTTCTTCAAACTTAACACCTTTAATGTCTTCACCAAAAAGCTCTCTTGCTTCTAAAGCAAGGTCTGTTCTTCTTTCCATAATATCCCCCACATTCTGTAAATATCTTTTCCGAAAGTTCACAATTATATTCTTTACAGTACAAAAAGTATTTGATATAATGTGGTTAAATGCAAATATTATCGAAAGGACAGGTAAAATGAATAAATTTACAAAAATTGTATCTATTACAAGTGCAATACTGATTGCCTCTACTACAGGACTAAGTGTTAGTGCTGCAAAAGTTGATACAGTAGAAAGTAAAAATTCAAGTGAAATTGCAATACCTTTTACAGGTGAAGGTACTACACTTGATGTTGATGAAACTTTACCTTCATCATATAGTTCAAAAGACTTAGGTCTTGTAACACCAATCAGACAGCAAGGTAATGCTCAAATCTGCTGGGCTTATGGTGGACTAAGCAGCCTTGAAACATTACTTATTAAAGATGGTGTAATAGATAACTCCTCTAATTCTTGGTACTCAGGTGCTCATGTTGATGCTTGGGGTACTCCAAGAAAAGACGGTACAGGTTGGCAGAGAGAATACTACAAAGGTGGTGGCTTCCCATACATTACAATGGGTTACCTAAGTAGCTGGAGTGGTGGTGTTTCCGAAAACGAATTTCCATACACAAGTCCACTAAGTCTTTTTGATGTTAACAAAAAGTACAATATTAATAATGTTGTAACCGGCATTATGTATCTTGATTCCGAGGATAAAGACACTATCAAGAAGTCTATTAAAGATTATGGTGCAGTTACTACTCACTACAATGAATATTCCAAATTCTCTGCTGATGACACTCATTCATATTGTCCTGCTTCAGCAAACTTCATTTCAGGTCACTGTGTTAGTGTAGTTGGTTGGAATGATAACATTAGCAAAGATAGTTTTACTGTAAATCTTGATGGCAAAACATACACACCTAAAAAGGATGGTGCATGGTTATGTAGAAACAGTTGGGGTGACTACAACGACTTTGACGGTTACTTCTGGATTTCCTATGAAGACTACTACATATTCTCTGATGTATTTGGACCATCATATGCTTTTACAGACTATATGAAAAATAATGTGTCAAATACAATTCATCAAGTAGAAACATTTGGTGCTACTTATGAATTTGATTATCTTGATGAGGCATCAAAAGATACAACATACATTAATGTCCTAAATATTGATAACGAAAATGAATATTTAGATAAAGTTATGTTTGAGTCAACAAGTGTTGGTGCTAATTACACCCTATACTACATTCCTGTAGACAATAATGGTACACCAAGTAGTGACAAGACAACTTGGAAAACACTTAAAACCGGTAAAGTACCATACAGTGGTTACTACACAGCAGATGTTGACCCTTTATATGTTAGCAAAGGAAAAATCGGTATTGGTATTGAAATTGATACAACCGACACAAAAGCTATAAACGGTATTGGCGTTTCTGAATGGCTGGAAAATAAAGATGAAAGAATATTTAATACTGAAGCTAAAAGAGGTCAAAGCTACATTTATACTGACAAAAACATCTTCCCTAACATTCCTAGTTTAAGCAAAAGTAAGGTCAATGATGTTATGGACTTTTATGAAGATGTTAATGATGACACAGAAGGTGGCAACTTTGTAATTAAGGGTATCACTTATAAAAGTGGAACACTTGCAGGAGACGCTAACCTAGATGGTGTTGTGAATATTGAAGATGCAGTTTGTATTCAGAAAAGCACAATTCATAGCTATACACTTTCCAGTGAAGGTCAGATAAATGCTGACATTAACCAGGATGGTGTTGTAAATATTAAAGATGCAACAGAAATCCAGAGATTACTTGCAAAAGTAACCGGTGATAATCAGTAATTTAAAATTTTCATTTTTATATTTTAACTAAAGCATAATTTAAGCCTCCATTTCGGAGGCTTATTTTTATGTTCATCTAAAACAATTTTTTTAATCCTTAAACTTTATTTAATGTACATTACAAATTAGGGTTTGTAGGGTTAGAATTCACCTTGTTTTGTGGTAGATATTTAGAATTAGTAGAGACTAACCAGCCTCCCTTGTGTAAAGGGAGGGGGACCACGAAGTGGTGGAAGGATTGTTTAGTAGGTAGTAACAGATAGTAGAAATTTAGTTAGGAGTGTAAAAACTATAATTTATATCTATCGAATAAAATTGATATAGTAAAAAAGTATGTACCATAACAATCCCTCAGTCGCTCTTTAAGAGTAAATTGTCATTCTTCCAATTTACGAGCGACAGCTCCCTTTACACAAGGGAGCCTTATTTGCTAAAATTTGACGCTTT
The DNA here is from genome assembly GCA_052118065.1 of Ruminococcus sp. LCP21S3_E8. Classification (GTDB taxonomy): domain Bacteria; phylum Bacillota; class Clostridia; order Oscillospirales; family Acutalibacteraceae; genus Ruminococcoides. The sequence goes on from JBQKHY010000024.1 coordinate 21,121, forward strand.
GATTTTATCCCCACAAACCCTAATTTTCATTAGACATTTATCCATATATATACAAACTTAAAATATAATCTATCAACATCAAACAAAAGCCACAAGGATTCTTGTGGCTTTTGTTTTGGAAGTTTTGGTTTATGTAAAATTTTACTTATTATTAATTTTCAATACTTCTGATTATTGCATTATCTTTTATACTTTATTTATATTATAAAACATTATATAATGCTTATTTTTCAATTACTGTTTTTTCATTTGTCTTAGGAATAATAGGATTGAAATAACTATTGATGCAACGGTATAAAGGACAATCCACAAAATATCTGTTGAAACATCTGAACAATTACCGTTTAGAATTGCTTTCTCAAGGTTAACCATATGTACGAAAGGTAGAGCATTTGCAATCTTTTCAAAAATGCCGCCAACTGTACTAATATCAAACCAAATACCTGCAAACCAACCTGTTAAGTTGGTGATTAATGCACCACAGATACCACCAACTTGCTTTACATTAAGAACACTACCACAGAGTAAACCTAAGCAAATAAAGAATAATGAAATTGGGATAATTGCAAGTAAAGCATACAGAATAGTTACTGTTATTTTTAGTCCTAAAATTACGGCTACAATATAGCACACAATACTTTGAGCAATTGCAATAGGAAGTATAGGCAAAATGTAGCCAAAGATAAAGTCCATTGCAGTAAGTGGTGTTGTGTACAGTCTTTGTAACAATGCACTTTCCCTGTCCTTTGCTACAAGTGTTGCAGAGAATAGTGTCATAAAAGACAAACCAAAAACAGTTATACCAGGAGTTAGCTTATCAAGTTCAAACATTTTTACCGGAATATTAGCTTGAATAGCTGACAATAAAAGTAGAAGTGCTACCGGAAAACCAAGACCAAATGCTAAGTTAAGTGGGTCACGCAAAATTTCTTTTGCAGTTCTGTTAGAAAAAGTCAACATTCTCATTTTGATACCCCCTTAACAATTTGAATAAATGCATCCTCAAATTTATCTTCATTAGTTTGTTTCTTTAGTTCGTCAACTGTGCCAAGTGCAAGTAACTTGCCACCTTTCATAACTGCAATATGGTCAGAAAGTGCCTCAGCCTCTTCCATATAGTGAGTAGTTAAAATAATTGTAATCTTGCCTTTTAACTGACGAATATTATCCCACAGTTCACTTCTTGCAATAACATCAAGTCCAAGTGTTGGTTCATCAAGAAAAAGAATTTTAGGTTCGCTGATAAGTGCCATTGCAATGCTTAATCTTCTTTGCCAACCACCTGAAAGTTTACCTGCTTTCTTATTTAAAATACTGTTCAAATCGAACTGCTCAGCAAGTTCATTTACCTTTGCCACTTTCTTTTCTTTAGAAAAATTATGTACACCACACATTAATTCTAAGTTTTCTTTAACTGTTAGGTTAGGTGCAACTGCAGTTTCTTGAGGTGACACACCAATAATATTCTTTACCTTTTTAGGTGTAGTAACAATACTTTCACCACCTAGAAAAGCATCTCCTGAATTAGGCTTTGTTAGACAAGAAAGCATTTTGATTGTAGTTGTTTTACCTGCACCGTTTACACCTAGCAAAGAAAAAAGTTCCCCCTCTTTTACAGTTAAATTCAAATGGTCAACTGCCACAAGGTCTTTGTACTTTTTTGTTAAATTGTCAATTTTAATTGCGTCCATTGTTCTCTCCTTAAAATATAAAAAAACCGACAAACTATAAATATAAAAACAAATATATTTATTAGTTCATCGGCTCTGCGTCTTAGCGTCTGGCTCTTTGATGACATTAAGTTTTAAATTTTCAATGTTAACCAAAGTTTCATTTTTACATTTTGGACAGTAAAGTGGAAAATTCTTTATTACTGTATCTTCCCTTACTTTTTCCCTAGTTTTGTTGTTACAAATTGGGCAATACACCCACTGTACTTTCATACCATCACCTTAGTTTTTCTTATCCTTTGTAAACTGATGTTTCAGTCCTAAATACATATCACTTATTAGGTCACTAATATAATCAAGTTCAAAGTCACAATATGATGTTGCAATCATTGTTGCAATACCATGAACATATATCCACATTTCAAGGTGAAATTTATATGCCTGTTCTTCTGTTAATCCTATTGCATTTTGAAGAATTTTTACTACTGATTCAGTTTCAGCCGTATCATTCTTTTCTTCATTAGTACGGTCACGCATAAATACAAGTTTAAAAAGTTCTTTTTCTTCTTTAGCAAAACGAATGTAACCCATACCACTTGCCTTGTATGGCGGGTACTTGCCACTAGTCATTTCTTCTTGCAAATACTTACAATAAAGGTTTGTAGCACTTAGTATAACCTCTGTCTGCACTTCTTCCATATTTTTGAAAAGACCAAAAATAGGCTTAACAGAACAACAAAGTTCATTGGCCAATGCCCTTGCAGTAAGTCCTTGTATTCCATTTTTCCTTGTTACATCTAGTGCAGAAGAAATAATCTCTTCCCTAGTAAACTTGAATTTTGGTGGCATTATATTTCTCCTTTTAGGTAACACTTGTTGCGTAACCTGTGTTTCTTATTATACACACATAATATACTTTGTCAATCACTTTTATAAATTTTGTTTTTTAATTTTATCTGTAGGTAAAGGTAAGTTAACAAATTTGGGTTTGTGGGGCTATTTGATAGTTTCAACTAATATGGAATTGTAAATGAATTTACAATTTCAATCACTCCTTCCGTCTTTGCATACGCAAGCCACCTCCCTCAGCGAGGGAGGCAAAATAGTTTGTACAAATCTAAAATAAGTACGCAATTTTTAAATAGTACAGACTTTATAAATTAGTATAAATTATGGTAAAGACAAAGGCTCCCTCGCTGAGGGAGCTGTCATTCGTGAATTGCAAAGCAATTCACCTTTTAAAGAATGACTGAAGGAGTGGTTGATATTTTAAACTTGTTTAAAATATCATCATAGAAGAAACTTTCCTTTATTTCTAACTATAAAATACAATGAACATTATGAGATACAGTTGTAGGGGACATCATTGATGTCCCGTTACAAACTAGCCTTTATATAGGTACTTTGCCCTATGTAGCAAGTTATAATTTCTAGTTTCTACATAGGACAAAATTGTATAAAACATTTTACTATTAAACGGGCGAACGATGTTCGCCCCTACGACTGTAAGCCAAAAGTTTGTTGTAATTTTGTCCTATGTAGTTACCCTAAATTTGTACATATTCGCCAGTCTCCCTTGTGTAAAGGGAGATGCCAGCGATAGCTGACAGAGGGATTGTCACGGTAGATTGTGTTCTCTAAATAAGATGTGTACGATTAGGTAAAAGTTATCTATAAATATAGGAACGAACAGTGTTCGTTCCCTACATCATATATCGAATAAATCTTATATAATCTAAAGTGCCTACCAGACAATCCTTCCACCACTTCGTGGTCCCCCTCCCTTTACACAAGGGAGGCTGGTTAGTCTCTGCTAATTCTAAATAACTACCACAAAACAAGGATTTTTTTATCCCCACAAACCCTAATTTGTATTGCAAATTATTATCAATCACAATCAAAATTTAATAACCAAAATTAAAACTTCATAGTTAAAGCAATTCTATTTTTCTCAGGTTCAACAGAAAGAATTTTTACCTTTACAATGTCACCGACTTTTAATACCTCTGATGGATGCTTAATGTACTTATCACAGATTTGAGAAATATGTACAAGTCCGTCCTGATGAACACCAATGTCAATAAATGCACCAAAGTCAATAACATTTCTAACAGTACCCTTAAGTTCCATACCTTCCTTTAAGTCCTTAATGTCAAGTACATCACTTCTTAACATAGGTGCAGGAAGTTCATCTCTAGGGTCACGACCGGGTTTAGAAAGTTCCTTTACAATATCATCAAGTGTAGGTAAACCGATTTCAACAATATCAGCAAGTTTTTTACTGCCAAAGTTCTTTACTCTATTTGATAGGTCAGAGTAGTCACCGGCTTTAATATCCTTGTCACTGTAGTCAAGTGTCTTTAGCAGTTCTTTTGCATTGCTATAACTTTCAGGGTGAACACCTGTGTTGTCAAATGGATTTTTACTTTCGGTAACTCTAAGGAAACCGGCACATTGCTCAAATGCCTTAGGTCCTAACTTAGGTACTTTCTTTAGTTCACTTCTTGAAGAGAATGCACCGTTTTCTTCTCTGTATTTTACAATGTTGTTGCATACAGTAGCATTAAGACCGGCAACTCTAGAAAGTAATGCAGGAGATGCAGTATTTAGGTCAGCACCAACAGAGTTAACGCAGTTTTCAACAACACCGTCAAGTGTTTCAGCAAGTCTTTTTTGTGGCATATCATGTTGATATTGACCAACACCAATAGCTTTAGGCTCAATCTTTACAAGTTCAGCAAGTGGATCTTGTATTCTTCTTGCAATAGATACTGCACTTCTTAGTGTAAGGTCAAGTTCAGGAAGTTCTTTAGCAGCAAGCTTAGATGCAGAATAAACAGATGCACCGGCCTCACTAACTACCATATACTTAACATCTTTACCACAGTCCTTAATAACATCAACTGCAAACATTTCAGTTTCTTTACTTGCAGTACCGTTACCGATAGAAATAATATCTACATCATATTTCTTAATTAACTGAATAATCTTTTCTTTAGATTGCTTAACCTTAACTTCACCGTGAGTAGGGTAGATAACTGTTGTGTCAAGTACCTTACCTGTTTCATCAACAACTGCAACCTTGCAACCTGTTCTGTAACCCGGGTCAAGTCCAAGAACAGTTTTACCCTTAACAGGTGGTTGCATTAGTAATTGCTTTAGATTAATTGCAAAAACTTTCATAGAGTTTTCACAAGCATTTTCAGTTAATGCAGAACGAATTTCTCTTTCAATAGATGGGAAGATAAGTCGCTGATATGCATCAGCACCTGCTTCTTTGATAATATCACTGCATAAGTCATTTTTGTAGTTAATAGTTTCATTGTTGATATATTCAATAAACTTTTCATCATCACATTGAATAGATACCTTTAAGAAACCATCTTTCTCACCTCGATTAATAGCAAGAAGTCTGTGGTCGGCAATTTTCTTTACAGGTTCACTGTATTCATAGTATGACCTATAAACACTGTCCTTGTCTTTATCACTTGCAACAGAAACTACTGTACCATAATTATTTAGCATTTTTCTGATAGTTTTTCTGATTTTTGAATTATCGGAAATCTGTTCAGCAATAATGTCCTTAGCACCATTAATAGCATCTTCAACTGAATCAACACCTTTTTCAGTATTAACATATTTTTCAGCTGACTTGTTAGGGTTAAATTTGCTATCTTGTAAAAGTATTTCAATAGCAAGTGGTTCAAGACCTTTTTCCTTTGCAATAGATGCCCTGGTTTTTCTCTTAGGCTTAAAGGGTCTGTAAATATCCTCAAGTTCACTAAGTGTAACTGCCTTATCAAGTAAAGTAGAAATCTCATCAGTTAACTTTTCTTGTTCATTAATAAGGTTTCTGATTTCTTCTCTACGCTTATCAAGGTTGCGTAGATACTCCAATTTTTCAGAAAATTCTCTAATTAACTGGTCATCCATAGAACCATGCATTTCTTTACGGTATCTTGCAATAAAAGGAATTGTATTTCCCTCATCAAGCAAACTAATAATATTAGTTGCGTATTGTTCTCTAATGTTAAATTCTTTAGCTAAAATTTGTGAATAATCCATATTAACCTTCTTTCTTTTGCTAAACATTATATCATACTTTATTTTTTAATGCCAGATAATTTTTGTTGACCATATTATTAAATAGGTTTATACTGGATTTAGTTTATAAAAGATAAGGTTGAAAAATATGAAAATAAAGAAAGTAGCAGTCCTTGGTGCCGGAGCAGTTGGCTCATATGTAATTTGGGGACTTTCACAGAAAGAGAATATCCAACTTGGTGTTATAGCTGAGGGCGAAAGAGCAGAAAGACTAAAGAAGGGTATTACTATTAATAATGAAAAGTATTACCCTAATGTTTGGCCATCAACAGAAAAGGATATTGATTTATTAGTAGTATCATTAAAGTACAATTCTTTGCCAAGTGCAGTGAAAACAATAGCAAGTGCAGTTAATGAAAATACTGTTGTTATGAGCTTAATGAATGGTGTTGACAGTGAAGAAATTATTTCAGAAGAAATAGGCAAGAAAAATGTTATCCATTCACTTATTAAGGTAGCATCTCATAAAGAAAATAACGGTTACTGCTTTAACCCTGAAACCACTTTAGGTATAATTTTTGGTGAAACAGAAGAACCATATTATAGTGAAAGAGTAAAGGCTATTGAAGAACTATTTAGCAACACAGGACTTCATTATAGATATACCGATTATATATTAGAAGAAATGTGGGCAAAGTTTAGACTTAATGTGTGTAACAATTTACCACAAGCAATTTTAGGTGCAGGTGTAGGTTGTTATGAAGACAGTATCCATATGAAAGCTATTAGTGACGGTTTAAGAAATGAGCTTGAAACTATCGCAAAAGCAAAGGGTATTGATATTAATAAGTCAGGTGAACTTTCAAAAAGAGGTAGTGCAGTACCTGCCTCAGCAAGATATTCCACATTACAGGATTTAGATGCAAAAAGGCATACAGAAATTGATATGTTTTCAGGTGCATTAATCCGTATGGGAAAAGAACTGAATATTAAAACACCTTATAACGAATTTACTTATCATATGATAAAAGCTTTGGAAGAAAAGAATGACGGTAAGTTTGATTATACAGGGGACAAAGACAAAGTAACTTGGGCAAAGTAATATGAGTATTGAAGTAGAATTAAAAGTAAAAATTCTTAGTAAAGAAGAAATTATTAATAAATTAGAAAATCTAAATTTCATAAAGTCAAGTTTAGTGGTAGAAACAGACACTTACTTTACTTCCTCTCATCACGATTTTATTTCACTTGATGAGGCTTTAAGAATAAGAAATGTCCTTAATAAATCTACAAATGAAACTAAATCGGTGATTACATATAAAGGTGCAAAGCTAGACAATATTTCTATGTCTAGAAAAGAACTTGAAACTGAAATTAAAGACTCTAAAATTGTTAAGGAAATTTTAGAAAATATAGGATTTAAGTCAGTACCACCACTTATAAAGGAAAGACAATACCTAAAGAATAACAATATAACTGCTTGTGTGGATACTGTTAAAGGCTTAGGTGAATATTTAGAATTAGAAATTATAGTTGAAAATAATTCTGATAAAGAAAAATCATTAGAAGTATTAGAAAGTCTATTACTAAAGTTAGGCTACTCAATGAAAGATACAATCAGTACTTCATATCTGTCAATGCTAATGAGTATAAGTGAATAAAACATAAATGCCATAATTCCTTATTTAAGGTTTTATGGCTTATTTTTTAATTTATTTTGTGCAAAAATCCCCATAAAATATAGAAAATTATTTAATAAATCATAAATTTAAGATTACAGTTGTGTAATTATAATTGACCTATAACAATATGTTGTGATACATTATTATGATGTAGAATATTGCGAGAAATTATGCTTTGGTGATTCATATGGCTAATGAAAATGTACACGCAAACCATCGTTCCAGAATGAAGAAAAAGTTTCTTGATGCCGGTACTTTGGAAATTTTTGAACAACATGAACAACTTGAAATGCTACTTTACTATGCTTGTCCAAGAAAAGATACTAACGGTATTGCACATAAACTGTTAAATAAGTTTGGTTCTTTTTCTGCTCTTTGTGACTCTCCAATCAACACTATTATGGAGTGTGGAGTAAGTGAGCATACTGCAATACTTATCAAGATGATTCCTGAGTTTACTCGTATTTACATTAGCGATAAACATAACAATGCTGACAAGATTATTGATTTGGAACATTTAGGTGATTATTTTTTACCTAAGTATATTGGCAAGGATTCTGAAGAAGTATATTTATTGTTAATGGATTCAAAGGGTAAAGAACTTTTCTTTGGCAGTGTAGCAAGAGGTTCTTTCACAAGTTCAGAAATGCCTGTTCGTAAAATCGTTGAACTTGTTATGAATTATAACGCCCATACAGCAGTAGTTGCCCATAATCACCCAAGTGGTGTAGCATTTCCATCAAAGGAAGATATAATTATCACAAAAAATTTAATTACTACCCTTGACTTAATAGGTTCACATTTAATTGACCATATTATAGTTGCAGATAATGATTTTATTTCACTTGCCGAAAGTGAACTGACAGGTAGTATTTTTTACTTAAAGGATGATTGAGTTTTATGGATTTTAAACTTAAATCTGAATATAAACCAACAGGTGACCAGCCACAAGCCATTGATACATTAGTAAAAAGTATCGAAAACGGCAACAAAGAACAAACCCTTTTGGGAGTAACAGGTTCAGGTAAAACTTTCACAATGGCTAATGTTATCGAAAAGGTAAACAGACCTACTTTGATTTTAGCCCATAACAAAACTTTGGCAGCTCAGCTATGTTCAGAGTTTAAAGAATTTTTCCCTGATAATGCAGTAGAATATTTTGTATCATACTATGACTACTACCAACCGGAAGCCTATGTTCCGTCAACCGATACTTATATTGAAAAGGACAGTAGCATTAATGACGAAATCGACAAACTTCGACATAGTGCAACTTTAGCGCTATCCGAAAGACGAGATGTTATTATTGTTGCCTCAGTTTCTTGTATTTATAGCTTAGGTAACCCTATTGATTACCGTAATATGGTTATTTCCCTTAGACCGGGAATGGAAAAGCCTATGGAAGAACTTGTTGCAAAGCTAGTTGAACTTCAGTATGAAAGAAATGACATTAACTTTACAAGAAATAAATTTAGAGTAAAAGGTGACACAATAGAAATTTTCCCGGCTGCATCTTCTGACTATATTATTAGAGTAGAATATTTTGGTGATGAAATTGATAGAATTTCCGAAATTAACCCAGTAACAGGCGAACTTAATTCTATTTTAAAGCATGTTGCAATTTACCCTGCATCTCACTACATTGTTCCTAAAGAAAAGATGGAACCTGCTATTGCAAGAATAGAAAAGGAACTTGAAGAAAGACTTGAATATTTCAGAAGTGAGGGTAAACTTCTAGAGGCTCAACGACTTGAACAAAGAACAAGATACGATATTGAAATGCTCCAAGAAATTGGATTTTGTACCGGTATCGAAAACTACACAAGTGTTTTAGCCGGTTTAAAAAAGGGTACTGCACCATTTACTTTGTTAGATTATTTTCCAAAGGATTTTCTGCTTTTTGTTGATGAAAGCCATGTTACTTTACCCCAGGTTAGAGGTATGTATGGTGGTAACCTTTCAAGAAAGAAAAGTCTTATTGATTATGGTTTTAGATTACCATCAGCATATGACAACCGTCCTTTAAATTTTGATGAATTTTATGATAGAATAAATCAAGTCTGCTTTGTATCGGCAACACCGGGTGACTTAGAACTTGAAAAGAGTAGTGTTGTTGCAGAACAAATTATCAGACCAACAGGACTATTAGACCCTGAAATTGATGTAAGACCAACTGAGGGTCAGCTTGATGACTTGATTTCTGAAATAAATATTAGAACAGAAAAGAATGAAAGAACTCTAGTTACCACCTTAACCAAGAAAATGGCTGAGGACTTAACTGATTATTTTGAACAAATGGATATTAGGGTGCGATATATGCACCATGATATAGATACTGTTGAAAGAATGGAAATTATTAGGGACTTGCGTTTAGGTGAGTTTGATGTACTTGTTGGTATCAACTTACTTCGTGAAGGTCTTGATATTCCGGAAGTTTCTTTGGTTGCTATTCTAGATGCCGATAAGGAAGGTTTCCTTCGTTCAGAACGCAGTCTAATTCAGACAATAGGTAGAGCAGCAAGAAACAGTGAAGGTAAGGTTATTATGTATGCTGATACAGTAACACCTTCTATGGAGTCAGCAATAAGAGAAACTACCCGTAGAAGAGAAATTCAGCAACAGTATAACAAAGACCACAATATCACACCTAAAACTATTAAGAAAAAGGTTGCCGATGTTCTTGAAATCAGTACCCGTAAGGAAGAAAAAGACTTTAATAGCAAAAAGCTAACTAAGGGTGAAAAGAAGAAACTTATCGAGCAGTTAACAAAAGAAATGAAAGCAGCAGCAAAGTTGCTTGAATTTGAACATGCTGCCTATATTAGAGATAAAATCAATAAATTGAAGGGAGAAGATTAAGTGGCAAAGAAAAAGACACAAGAATACGGAAACGACAGTATCAGTTCTTTAAAAGGTGCCGATAGAGTACGAAAAAGACCTGCTGTTATTTTTGGTTCTGATGGTATAGAGGGCTGTTGCCATTCAGTCTTTGAGATACTTTCTAACTCCATAGATGAAGCTAGAGAAGGCTATGGTAACGAAATAATAGTTACAAAGTTTGCCGATGGCTCAATTCAGATTGAGGACCATGGTAGAGGTATTCCTGTTGATTACAACAAGAATGAAGAAAGATATAACTGGGAACTAGTATTTTGTGAACTGTATGCCGGTGGTAAATACAACAACAATGATGGCGAAAACTATGAGTTTTCTCTGGGTTTAAACGGCCTAGGCCTTTGTTCAACTCAGTATTCATCAGAATATATGGATGTAAATATCCGTAGAGACGGACAGAAATTTACCCTTCATTTTGAAAAAGGTGAAAATGTAGGTGGACTTCATAAAGAAAAATATGACAAGAAGGACACAGGTACAATCATCAAATGGAAACCTGACTTAGAAGTTTTTACAGATATAAATATTACTGCTGACTATTTCCTAGATGTAATGAAGAAACAGTCAATTGTAAATGCCGGTGTAAACTTTGTTTTCAGAAACCAAGTAAACGGTAAATTTGAAGTAACAGAGTTTAAGTATGAAAACGGTATCACCGACTATGTAAATGAAGTAGTAGGTGATCAAGGCCTTTCCACAACTCAAACTTGGTCAACAGAACAAAAGGTTCGTGACAGAAAGGATAAACCTGAATATAAATGCAAAATGACAATTGCAGTTGCATTTTCAAACAAGGTTTCTATGCACGAATATTACCACAACTCAAGTTATTTGGAATATGGTGGTGCACCTGAAAAGGCAGTAAAAAATGCTTTTGTATATCAGATTGACCAATGGTTAAAGAATAACAGTAAATATACTAAGAATGAAAAGAAAATTACTTTTGAAGATGTAGAAGATTGTCTTGTAATTGTAATTTCAAGTTTCTCCAGTATGACTTCCTATGAAAACCAAACTAAAAAGGCTATTACTAATAAAGGTATCCAAGATGCAATGGTTGAGTTTTTGCGTCATGAACTTGAAATCTACTTTATCGAAACACCACTTGAAGCAGAGAAAATCTGTAATCAGGTTCTTATTAACAAGAGAAGTAGAGAAGATGCCGAAAAAACAAGAGTTAGAATTAAGAAGAACTTAACAAGTTCTCTTGATATGACAAACAGAGTAGCAAAGTTTGTTGATTGCAGAAGTAAAGATAATTCCGAAAGAGAATTATTCATAGTGGAAGGTGACTCAGCTTTAGGTGCTTGTAAACAAGCAAGAGACCCTAACTTCCAAGCAATTATGCCTATCAGAGGTAAGATACTTAACTGTCTAAAGGCAGATTTAAATAAAATTTTCAAAAGTGACATTATTACCGACTTATTAAAAGTTCTAGGTTGTGGTGTTGAAGTTAAGTCAAAGGCTAATAAGGACTTAGCAACTTTTGATATGAATTTACTAAGATGGAAACGAATTATTTTCTGTACCGATGCCGATGTTGACGGTTTCCAGATTAGAACACTTTTACTTACTATGGTGTACAGACTTACACCAACACTAATTGAAGAAGGCAAGGTATTTATAGCAGAATCACCTCTTTATGAAATTACAACAAAGAAAAAGGTTTATTTCGCTTATACCGAGGCAGAAAAAGAAAAGTATATTAAAGAAATCGGCAAAGAAAAATTTACTGTTCAGCGTAGTAAAGGTCTTGGTGAAAACGAACCTGAAATGATGAACTTAACTACAATGAACCCTGCAACAAGAAGACTTATTAAGGTTATGCCTGATGATGTAAAGCGTACAGCAGAAATGTTTGATATTCTACTAGGTGACAATTTACAAGGAAGAAAAGACTATATTGTAAACCATGGTGCTGAATATGTAGATAACTTAGATTTAAGTTAAGGAGGTGAGTTACTGTGGCAAGAAAGAAGAAAGAGCCAAAAGCTCCTCAATTACCTAAGATTGACGGTGTAATTGATGGTGCCGGTGAAGTAGTAGAGCAAAAGATTGCATCAACTATTGAAGAAAACTATATGCCTTATGCTATGAGTGTTATTATGTCCAGAGCAATTCCAGAAATTGACGGATTTAAGCCATCTCACAGAAAGCTACTTTACACAATGTACAAAATGGGACTTTTAACCGGCAAGAGAACAAAGTCAGCCAACATTGTTGGTGCAACAATGAAACTTAATCCTCATGGTGACTCAGCTATCTATGACACAATGGTTAGATTGTCAAGAGGTTATGAAGCACTTTTACATCCATATGTTGACTCAAAGGGTAACTTCGGTAAGTTCTACAGTAGAGATATGGCATGGGCTGCATCAAGATATACTGAAGCAAAACTTGATCCAATCTGTAATGAACTTTTTAAGGATATTGATAAAGATACAGTTGACTTTGTAGATAACTATGATAATACAATGAAAGAGCCTTCACTTTTACCGGCAACCTTCCCATCTGTACTTGTTAATGCAAATACAGGTATTGCTGTCGGTATGGCGTCTAACATTTGTTCATTTAACTTGCGTGAAGTTTGTGAAACTACAGCAGCACTTATCAGAGATAAAGACCATGACATTATGTCAACATTACCTGCACCCGACTTTATAGGTGGTGGACAGATTATCTATGACGAAAGTGCTATTAAGAAAATTTATGAAACCGGTCGTGGTAGTATCAAGGTTAGAGCAAAGTATCAGTATGATAAATCAAATAACTGTATAGATATTTTCTCAATTCCACCATCAACTTCTTGTGAAGTAATTATTGAAAAAATTATTGATTTGTCTAAGCAAGGCAAAGTTAAGGAAGTTGCAGATATTCGTGATGAAACAGGTCTTGACGGTCTAAAAATCACAATCGACCTAAAGCGTGGTACTGACCCTGAAAAGCTAATGATGAAGTTATTTAAACTTACAACATTACAAGATAGTTTTAGTTGTAACTTTAATGTTCTAATTGCCGGTGTACCAAGAGTAATGGGTGTTAGAGAACTTCTTAATGAATGGATAGCATTTAGAGTTGAATGTGTAAGAAGAAGAACATATTTTGATTTAAACAAAAAGCAAGAGAAACTTCATCTTCTAAAAGGTCTAAAGGCAATTTTACTTGATATTGATAAGGCAGTGAAAATTGTCAGAGAAACGGAAGAAGAAAGTGAAGTTGTACCTAACTTAATGATAGGTTTCGGTATTGATGAAACTCAGGCTGAATATGTTGCAGAAATCAAGCTAAGACATTTAAATAAAGAATATATCCTAAAGAGAATTGAAGAAATTGAAAGTCTTGAAAAGGATATTGCAGAATTAGAAGCAATCTTAGCAAGTAAGCAGAGAGTAAAGACTATTATAGTTAAGGAACTAAAGAATGTTGCCGATAAATACGGCAAGGACAGAGTTTCCGAATTACTATATAATGTTGATGAAAGTAATGAGTCATATGTTGAAGAAGTACCTGATTATCCGGTAAACTTATTCTTTAGTAAAGAGGGCTATTTCAAGAAGATTACTCCTCAGTCACTTCGTATGAGCAGTGAACAAAAGCTAAAGGAAGGGGATATGATGATTCAGCACTATGAGTCTACCAATACTGCTGAACTTTTATTCTTCACTAATAAGTGTCAGGTTTATAAGAGCAAAGTCTCTGACTTTGATGATACTAAGGCAAGTGTACTGGGTGACTATGTACCGGCTAAACTTCAAATGGATGAGGGAGAAGTCCCACTGAAAATGTTTGTTACAAAGGACTACAACGGTATGTTTGTATTTGCATTTGAAAACGGTAAACTTGCAAAAGTTCCTATGAATGCTTATTATACAAAGACAAACCGTAAAAAACTTGTTAGTGCTTATTCCGATAAGTCACCACTTTCTGATGTAATGTGGATTGATGAAGATAAGGAATTAATGTTAACTTCATCAGGTGGCAGAGTTCTGCTTATCCATACAGGAGTAATAAACTTAAAGAATACTAAGAATACTCAAGGTGTCGCTGTAATGCGAATGAAAAAAGGTCAGTACCTTGAAAAACTAGAAGAATATACTGATGGTTTGTTCTCTAAACCATCACGATACAGAACCAAAACTCTACCGGCTTTAGGTGCATTTCTAACTGAAGAGGATAGTGGAAACGAACAACTTTCTATTTTATAAGGTTAAAATAGAAAATAATACTTGATTTTTAAATGGCTTTGTGTTATCATTTAATAAAAGACTGATTAATTCTAATGAAAGGTGAATTGAAATGGGCGTAGTTAGTTATATCCTTGGTGCATTACTTATTCTATTTTGTTTACTAATTATCCTAGTTGTTGTTCTACAGGAAGGCAACCAGCAGGGTCTAGGTGTTATCACCGGTGCAGCTGATTCTTTCTTCTCTAAGAACAAGGCAAGAAGTTGGGATTCTTTCCTAGCAAGATGGACAAAGGTATTCGCAGCAGGTTTCGTAGTATTTGTTATCGTTCTTGATATTATTGCAAACTTTTCGTAATAATAGTTCTATACAATGCATATAATTTACCGATGGACAAGTTCCATCGGTATTTTTTATTTTGTGGTGATTTTATGGACTATTATCTACTCGGTATGCTTGTTATTATCTTGATTATTCTTGCTATTCTACATAAATTAGGCAAAAATAAAAAGCCCTTATTAAGGGCTTTTGGTAGTATGATTATAGGACTTTCAGCACTGTTTTTAGTAAATGTAACCTCATTTTTAACTCAGGTACATATACCAATCAGTATGTTTACTGTCGGAGTATCGGCAGGTGGTGGAGTTCCGGCAGTAGCACTTTTGCTTTTCCTAAATTTGTTATGATAACATTTCTAGGTCTTTTAGTGTGTCGGTTAATAAATCTTTCTGTTTTGACAATACTGAAATTGTAGTCTTATATAGTAACTCCGGATTTTTCCTAAAGTTTTTCTTAACTAACTTTGCTTGTTCATAGTCCGGAACATAAAATTCAAGAGAAAGAATAGTCAGCCCCTCACTGGTGATAGAGCATTTTACATTGTATCCTCTTTCATTTTTAACAATTTCAACCTTGTTTTCTCTTTCAGTTTTTTCTTCTTCAAGTAACATCATTACACAGTGAAAGGCTTTTTCCTTTACTGTATAAGCCAAGGAATCCTCAAGCTGAGTGGCAATCATCATACCGTCTTCGGTAAGAATGTACTTGTTGTTGTCATTAACAGTAATATGTCTGTTTTTAACTAAATCATCAAAACAAGCACTAGCCTCAAAGTAATTAGCAAGTCCATCTTTTTGTAGTGACTCCAAAATCAATTCTTTGCTAACCGGAGCTTTTACAGACTTAATTAAATAACAAATCAGTATTCTAATTTCATTCTTACTTCTCATTCCACCGGGATTAATTCCTTCATCAAATGTATCAAAGGACATAGAGTCACCTTCTTCCATAAGTTCTAAAATTATTATAACACAAAATATATGAAATGTGTAGTGTTTTGTATGTGCTAAAATGATATGACCCAATAAAAAAGAGGAGTAACTTCAAAATATGGTATAATGGAATCGCTAAAAAAACATTAACCTAAGAAAGAAGTACTCCTCATGAAT
>JBQKHY010000025.1:0-34787 GCA_052118065.1 Ruminococcus sp. LCP21S3_E8
TTCTGGTTTTTTGTCAATTCCATTTTAACGGATTTTTCAAATTTATGCTCTACTTTTTTATATTTTTTTCGTAGGCTCTATTTTTCTTACCCCAACATTTATTATAGAGCCATTCTTTTATAATTCAATAAAATTCAGGTAAATTGCATTTTAAGTAGGGTAAAATGCAAAAATAGCAATAAAAAAGTAGTGCTATAAAAAAAGCACTACTTAAAATTAATAGTTATTAGCAATTTGTAAAATTCTTAAGTACTGATGTACCGTTAATTTCATAAGTATTGTTGTTGTACTGTAGTAACTTGTCAGAAACAAAAACTAAGTGTACATCAGTATCATGGTTAGTCTCAATATCAACTGCATAATTCCAACCACTTAAGTCCTCGTTATCAACTTTAGTTAAAGAAATATTTTTCAAATCATTGTAGATTTATTGATATTGCTTTCTTCAACTGTTGTTGTGTTACCGTTAGTACCATTTGTCACTGTAACAGTATAAATCTCACTTTTCTCAGGAAGGATAATGTTCTTTGTGTTGTTAGCATAGTAGAATTCTACACAAAAAGCCACTACACAAAGCAGAATAAACAGACCTGAGGTTTTGATAATTCTTTTCTTCTCCATAAAATTACCTTTTATTAAATTTTCTCTTTCCGACAATAATTATAAAATAATTATATAAAATGTCAAGTATTTACAATTAAGTAAAAGTTAAGTGTCGGTTAAGTGAAAATAAAAAAGGAACTGCAAAACAGTTCCCAAAAACACTATACTTTTATTTGATACAATTCCTCGTGACTGTGTTTTCCCGAAACAAAACGGAAACCACATTTCTCATAAAATTTTTCCTTCCCCTTTGAAGAAAAAACACATACCTTAGAATGTTTATCCTTTGAATTGTGTTCCTTAATGTAATTTAAAATAAAGTTCATCAAAAAGTTACCGTAACCCTCATGCTGATATTCCGGTTTAATGATAAAATCCTTTAGATAACATACGGTTTCTATATTGCCAACAATTCTTGCCATACCAACAAGTCTGTTGCCTTCATATATAGTAAAAGTGTGATTTGTGTTAGCAAGTTTTTGCTGAATTTGTGACTTGTAAAGTCCTGACCAATCTACCGATAAATACAGTTCATAAACATTATCTGCTGTTAACTTATCAACAACTACATTCTTCATTTTCCTACCCCATTGTACGAAATTATTTTCTTTTTTCATTTTTAGCAGAATACATTATATACCCCATGTTTTCAATTTTCAAGTGATACTGTATAATGCTATTTTTTAGTTGTAATTGTGTTAACTTTAATATGTTGCTTTTTAATTTTGATTGCGAGTTTATGTTGACATAGATAACATTAAAATGTTATATTTTCTTTAGAGCTACTTCTAACCCTAGAATCGGAAGTTTACTTGTTTAACAGAGAGTTAACAGACTTACCGATATTAGAAGTAGCTCTTTTTTTCTTTTTAATTCGTTTATATATGGTGTTCGTAGATAAAGATAAATTAGGGTTTGTAGGGTTGTTTATGTAATGTAGGTTGATTAGATAGCAACCGATTAATTCATCTAGTTTATAGTTTTATCCCTCCTTCAGTCGATTTATAAAGGGTAAATTGCCGTACCGTCAATTTACAATCGACAGCTCCCTCGTCTGAGGGAGCCAGATACAGTTTCTACAAATCAATAAGTAGGTACATATTTTCAAAATTGTACATACTTTGTTGCCTCCCTCGCTGAGGGAGGTGGCTTTGCGTAGGCAAAGACGGAAGGAGTGGTTGGAATTGTAAATTTATTTACAATTCCATATTAGCTGAAACTATCAAATAGCACTACAAACCCAAATTTGTGAAACTAAATTTATCTTTAACCGTAATCAAAATTGAAAATAAAAAAACAAAAGAAAAAAGCCTTGGAAACTAAATTTCCAAGGCATGGCGCGCTGAAAGGGACTCGAACCCCCGACCTACTGGTTCGTAGCCAGTCACTCTATCCAGCTGAGCTATCAGCGCATTTCAGGGCAGTCATTTTCGACTGCCCATACATAATAACACATCTTTTTGAAAAAATCAACCCTTAATCCATAAAGAAATGTAAAAAAGCTAAATAAGCCATATAAACATCAACTTTACTTACGATTTCAAATGGTGCATGCATAGAAAGTACAGGTACACCAAGGTCAACAACATCAACATTCATATTAGCAACATACTTAGCGATAGTACCGCCACCACCAAGGTCAACCTTGCCAAGTTCACCAACTTGCCAAATAATATTGTTGCTTTCCAGCATTGAACGAACTTCACCCATATATTCAGCTGAAGCATCACTTGTACCACTCTTACCTCTGGCACCTGTATATTTAGAAATTACAACACCTTCGTTAATGTAAGAACAGTTCTTTGGTTCAAAACAGTTTTCGTAAGTTGGGTCAACTGCTGCATTAACATCAGCTGATAGACACTTACTCTTTGAAAGAACTCTATAGCCTTCTTCACCCTCAGACTTAGCTAGGTCATAGATAAAGTATCTTAGGAAGTCACTCTGCATACCTGTGTTACCGTCAGAACCTGTTTCTTCCTTATCAGTTAGATAAGTGATACAAGTCTTGTCAGGGATACCTGCATCAATAATAGCCATTAGTGCAGGATAAGCACAAACTCTGTCATCATGACCGTATGAGCCAATCATACTTCTGTCAAAGCCAATATCTCTAGCCTTAAAGGCAGGTACTAAAGTTAGTTCTGCTGATAGGAAGTCATTTTCAGTAAAGCCATACTTATCATAAAGTAACTTCATTGTGTTTAGCTTAACCTGTTCACCTTCTTCATCACTATAAGGGCGGCTACCTACTAGGCAGTTTAGGTCTTCACCTGTAAAAGCTGAGCCTAAAGTTTTCTTAGCTTGTTCTTGACCTAAGTGTGGAAGAATATCTGTAATACAGAAACATGGGTCATTTTCATCATCACCAACAGAAATATCAACATAAGTACCGTCAGTTTTGCAAACTCTACCATGTAAAGCCAGTGGGATTGTTGTCCACTGATACTTCTTGATACCACCATAATAATGAGTCTTAAATAGAGCCATACCGTCCTTTTCGTATAGAGGGCTTGGCTTTAAGTCAATTCTTGGTGAGTCAATATGAGCAATAGAAAGCAGTACACCGTCTCTTGTACCCTTTCTACCGATAACTGCAAGACCTACTGCCTTGTTACGGTTTACAATATAAATCTTGTCACCGGCAGAGTAAGTTCTGTCCGGGTCATATTCTTCAAAACCGTTTTCTTTAGCCTGAGCAACTGCTTCAACAACAGCTTCTCTTTCTGTTCTTGATTTATTTAGGAAATCCTTATATGGTTCACAAAACTCATCAGCTTTTTCAATTTCACTACTGCTGATTGAGTGAATTTTCTTTTTACCTGACATTAGGATTTCATCCATTAGTGTCTTTGAATCTTCATTAGACATAATATCATTACCTTTCCTTATATATTTCTATATATATTTTCTTGGCACTCTCGACCTTTTCCACATAATTCTCAGTTTCCGGATAAACTATAACACTTAAAGTTTTACCGTCAAGACTACATTCAGGGTCATTTAGCCAATTATCAACTGCACCGAAACCGGCATTATATGCTGCTACGGCAGTATTTTCAACATTATCATATCTATCTAACAGATAGCTTAAAAAGTATGTTCCAAACTTTATATTCACTTCCGGGTCGTACAAATCAGACTCCTTGTATTTTGTGTTGTCATTAGGAATATTATTCTGTAAAAAATCAAAACATTCCGGAGTAATCTGCATCAGACCTTTTGCACCTGCACCGGACTCACTGTCAGGTTTAAAGTGGCTTTCAGTACGGATAACTGCATATACAAGGTTATCATCCACACCATAAAGGTCACTGTACTTTTCTACAATCTGTGAATACTTCTTTGGGTACTGAATTTTTTTAATATCGTTTACCTTGTCATTAATAGAATCATTTCCACCAAAGATATGAAAACATAAAACTGTAACTAAGGCAACTATGGCTGTAAAGAATACTACCAAAAACAAGGTAGCACAACCACTCTTTTTCCTTTTTCTTTTGGGTTTTCTATTAATCATATTATAAACCTACTACTTAGTTTTAGATACCGAATTTTACAAAATAGCTTTTACAACACTTTCAACCTGTGACTTTACTTCATCAAAGCTACCGTTATTTTCGATTACATAATCAGCCTTTGTTCTGTAAAAATCATCACTATGCTGAGCATTTATTCTTTCCATTGCTTGTTCTTTTGTAATAGCGTCCCTAGAAATTATTCTCTTTACTCTGGTATCTAAGTTTGAAAGAATTGCAAGGGTATTGTTGCAAAATCTTTCTCCGTTACTTTCAAAAAGTACAGGAGCATCTAATATAAACTTATCGTAACCTTTGTGGGAATATTCCTCTATTTCCAAAAGTGATTTTTCATATATATATGGGTGAGTGATTTGGTTTAGCTTTTTAGTTGAATTTTCATCAGCAAATGCTCTCTTTGCCAGTAGCTTTCTATCCAGCACATTGTCTTTAACCACATCATCACCAAAGGTTTCCTTTATTTTAGCTAAAACAGGACTACCTTTTTCCATAATATTTCTTGCAATTTTGTCTGTATCTACTGTGTGAAAATCATACTGTGCAAACATTTTTGCAATAGTAGATTTTCCTGAACCGGTAGGTCCTGTTAATCCTAAAACATAAGCATCAGCATTAAAAATTCTAAAGGCTGATGAACGAATCAATCGGTTATAAACTGCAAGTGACACACCGTCTGTTCTAGGTAAAGGAGCAAAAACCTTTTTAATTTTTTCTTCTTTGTCTATCTTTCTAAGTACATCAAAAATCTTATGTGCATGGGACATGTAATCGGTTTTTGAACCTATAGGGAATGTTTCACCATTAATATATTTTTCATCTTCATCAAAGCAAACTACTGCTGTACTTTCATCAATATCTCTGTTTACAAAGTCAACAAAGTTGTTTCCTCTGACTAAATACACTTGAGCCTTAGGAGCATAGTGCTTGTACTTCATTCCGGGAGAAGAAGCTTTCTTGCCTTCAGCCAGTTTATGAAGAACTGCATCATCAACTGCAACTTCACCTAATACACTTTCAAGCTGTTCAAGTGTAATTCCACCGGGTCTTAAAAGTCTTGGTGGGTTGGTAGCTAAAGTGACAACTGTACTTTCAACACCCACTTCACACTCTCCACCATCAAGAATTGCATCAACCTTACCCATAAGGTCATTGATACAATGTTCTGCAGTAGTTGGGCTTGGTTTACCGGAAATATTTGCAGACGGTGCTGCAAGTGGTTTACCGGACTTTTCTATTAATGCTCTGGCAGTTTTGTGGCTAGGACATCTGACTGCTACTGTTTCAAGCCCTGCTGAAACTTCATCAGGAATACAGTCACCCTTTGGCAAAATAATTGTTAAAGGACCCGGCCAAAACTTATCTGCCAACTTCTTGGCATCTTCTGTAAACTCTTTATAAAGTTTAAGGTCAATAGCCATTTGAGCTGATGAAACATGGACTATCAAAGGATTATCCATTGGTCTGCCTTTAGCTTGAAAAATCTTTCTTACTGCCTTACCGTTTAAAGCATCTGCTGCTAAACCATAAACAGTTTCTGTTGGCATAGCAACAAGTCCACCCTCATTTATAATCTTTGCTGCAATAGAAATGTCCTCAATGTTATCCTTTAATAATTTAGTATCCATTTTACTTATTTTCCATACTTTCTTTTAGTTTTTCTGCTCTATCGTATGCAATCAAAGCATCTATAATCTCGTCAATATTACCGTTTAGAATATCGTCAAGTTTGTAAAGTGTAAGACCGATTCTGTGGTCGGTTACTCTTGATTGTGGGAAGTTGTAAGTTCTAATTTTTTCACTTCTGTCACCTGAACCAACCTGACTTTTTCTGTTTTCGGAAATCTCTGCATTTTGTTTATCTTGTTCAATCTTTAGAAGTCTAGACTTTAGAACCTTTAGGGCTTTGTCCTTGTTCTTGTACTGACTTCTTTCGTCCTGACACTCAACAACCATACCTGTTGGTAGGTGAGTGATTCTGATAGCTGAGGAAGTTTTGTTAATGTGCTGACCACCTGCACCTGATGAACGGAATGTATCAATCTGTAAATCATTAGGGTTAATGTCAATTTCAACATCATCAGCCTCAGGAAGAACTGCAACAGTTACTGCTGAAGTATGGACTCTGCCTGATGACTCAGTTTCAGGTACTCTTTGAACTCTGTGAGTACCACTTTCATACTTTAGCTTACTGTAAGCACCTTCACCGTTAACCATAAAGGAAATTTCTTTGTAGCCACCTAAGCCTGTTTCGTTAGAAGAAAGAATTTCAATCTTAAAACCATGCTTATCGGCATACATAGAGTACATTCTGAAAAGATCACCTGCAAATAGGGAGCTTTCTTCACCACCTGTACCACCACGAATTTCCATAATAACATTTCTTTCATCGTTAGGGTCTTTAGGCAAAAGAAGAATTTTTAGTTCTTCTTCAATACCATCCAGTGAGTCCTTTGCCTCATCCATTTCCATTTGAGCAAGTTCCCTGATTTCCTTGTCCTTTTCTGTTTCCAAAATTTCAAGGCTATCTTTAATTGCCTGTTGTGCTTTCTTGTATTCTCTGTACTTTAGCACAATAGGTTCAATAGACTTTACTTCCTTCATAATTTCATTAAACTTTGTTGCGTCTGAGGCAACTGTTGGGTCATAAAGTCTGTTATTTAATTCATCATATCTTTTACTAAAAATTTCTATTTTCTCAAACATATTATTCCCTGATTATCTTCTTAATATTTTTTTCAGCTTTACTGCGAGGTATCATAATTTCGTGACCACATTTGTCACATCTTATCTTAAAATCCATACCTACTCTTGTAACAGTAAAAATTTTGTTTTGACAAGGATGAGCTTTTTTCATTTCAATTTTATCATTAACTCTAACATCCATAAGTTTACACCCACCTTATTCAATATTTTTATTCATATAATTATATCATAATGTGCAATATATATCAAGAAAAGGCATTGCACAATTTAGTATTTTGTGTTAAAATCACTTTGGGTGAAAAAAATGGAATATAAAATCAAAACTAATTATACAAAAGATATGATAATCGACTTTAAGAGATTTACTCTAAACAAAAAGTCATTTTTAAAACCTGCAATTCTATACTTACTATGTATTGCAGTAATTGTATGTTCATTTATATACAACAGAAAGTTTGAACTTAACTTTACAACAGTTATCTACCCTGCAATTGCAATTATCGGTGGTATCATTATCACAATGGTTTACTATGTAAAGCCTAAAAGTGATATTAGCCAACTTGAAAACAAGGAAGTTGAATACATATTTAATAATGAAGGTGTATTGCTTGGTGAAGATTTAGTAAAGTATGAAGATTTCTTTGGTATTTATGAAACTAATGATTACTTCTACTTCTTCATTACTGACGGTGAAGGTTTCTTAATTGACAAAGAAGTATTGGACTTTGATTTAAAGTCAATTTTAGAAAACAGTAATATTAATAAGAAAAAGTTAAAATTACTTAAGAAAGCAAAATAAAAATTAAGTCCGTATTATTACGGACTTTTTTCATAGATTTTTATAATAGGTGGCATATGAAAATTAAAATTTGTGGATTAACTTCTACTAAAGAGGCAGAATATTTAAATGATAACAATGTTGACTTTGCAGGAATGGTAATGTTCTTTCCTAAAAGCAAAAGAAATATTAATGAAGATAAGGCAACTGAAATTATAAATGCACTTGATAAAAGCATTAAGAAGGTTGCAGTTACAGTTTCCCCTACTTTAGAACAAGTTAAAATAATTGAAAAGTTAGGTTTTGACTACATTCAAATTCACGGTAAGTTAGGAAATAATATTATTGAAAATACTGATATTCCAATACTAAAAGCCTTTAATGTAAAGGATATTGATGAATATGATAATTTCAAAAATATTGACAAAATTAAAGGTTTTGTTTTTGATGCACAAGAACCGGGAAGTGGAAAAACATTTGATTGGAATACATTAAAAACATTTCCTAAAAGTGATAAGCTGATGATACTTGCCGGTGGACTAAATCCTGAAAATGTAGCTAATGCAATAAAGGTTCTGCACCCTGATTGTGTTGATGTTTCTTCCGGTGTTGAAAATGATAATGGCATTGGTAAAAGCAAAGAAAAAATAAATATGTTCGTTACAAATGCAAGAAAAGTCAGCAATTAAGCTGACTTTTCTTTTTGGGATTTAAATATATGATTTAATAGGGTTATTTTGGGTAATTTTGTTTACATTACTTTGCTACTTCAACGCTAATGCAAACATCCTTTTCATCAGTTTTGTTTGTGTTATCATTAGAAGATTCAACTTTTGTTTCTTCTACACTATTTTTGAAATTTTCTTCACTATCAACCTTCTTTTCTATTTCATCAAGTTGTTGTGTTGGAACAAGTTTTGAATTCACATTAATAGTTTCTTCTTCTGTTGTACCGTCATTAAACTTTGCCTTAACAGTTACTTTTAGGTCTTTTAGAAGAACATCCATAGCTTTCTTATACTGTTCCATATCAGCTTGTGGAATTAAACCTTTATCTAAAATTTTCTGTTCTGACTTACTTAATGAAGATGAATCTCCATAGACATCTAGAAAAACAACTTTGTCTTTGGATAAAGTTTTGTAGCTAACAGTTTCGGACTTTTTATCAGTAATTTCAGTTGTAACTACATCGGCATCTTCTGAACCTAAAGTTGAGTCAGCATCAACTTCATCAGCATATAAAGTAATAGAACCTTTATTTACTGTATAGGTAATTTCATCAATGTTATTACCTTTACAACTAATAGGTAATGAAAAATCATAGTACCAATCATTATCATCACCTTTACTGACTACATAACCGGTTTCACCAACAGTTACCTTAGGACTCTTACTACCTGATTTATTACTATCAGCAGTTTTCCTACTGATTTCTGCTGCATTAACATTAAGTACAAAGCTGTTACTGTTACTACCGGTTTTGCCATTGCTATTTGTTTTGTTATTGTTGTCAAACTGACCTAAGGCAAATGTACTGCCAACTGCTACTGCACAAACTAAACCTGCTGCCACAAATGCTAAAGGTTTCTTAACATTTCTCTTCTTTTCAAAACTCACAACATTATCCTCCTGATTTACCTTATCATAAAGGCTTTTAAGATTATCTTTACTTTCTTTAGGAAGGGTTGCTTTATCAAGTACATTCTTGTAAATTTCTTTCATTATAATAGCCTCCCTCAATAAGATTTTTCTTCAACTTATTTCTGCCTCGTTGTAGTTTTGAACTGATAGTGTTCTGATTTTTTCCAAGAATATCTGCAATTTCCTTTATTTTATATCCCTCATAATAATACAAGTAGATAATATTTCGGTAGTCCTTAGGCAGTTTCATAATCTGGTCCATAAGGACTTTTTCTTCGTCTGTATATGAAATCACCTGTGAGTCAATAGGCACAGTATTTTTCCGGAAAAAAGATCGTCTTACATCAAGGCATTTGTTGATTGTTACTCTGATTAGCCAAGACTTTAGATGTTCAGAATCATTGAAAATTTTACTCTTTGACTTTAGCAAAGAAATAAAAACTTCCTGAACAACATCCTCTGCATCAGCAATGTTACATAAGTTTTGATAAGCTATTCTAAAAATCATATCGGAGAATTCTTCAACAACTTTATTGTAATCATCTCTGGTAAGTGGATTTAACAATCTCTTAACCTCCTTTCATAAATAAAACGAACCAAAAGTTTCTTTTCGTGCATTCAATTTTAATTTTTGCAATTTTATTTTAACAGTGCTATTCCCTATGTTACATTTTTTAAATTATATTTTTCTTTCTATTATCCTATTATGAAATAATCTTTATCAAAAAAGTCAGCATTTAAGCTGACTTTTCTTGTAATATTCAGTTGTAGACTTTGTAGTCTTTTGTAATATGTTCCTTTCTAAAGACAAATTTGGGTTTGTAGTGCTATTAAATAGTATCTTCTATTGTGGAATTGTAAATGAATTTACAATTCCAACCACTCCTTCCGTCTTTGCATACTCAAAGCCACCTCCCTCAGCGAGGGAGGCAAATAGTTTGTACAAATCTAAAATAAGTACGCAATTTTTAAATAGTACAGACTTTATAAATTAGTATAAATTATGGTAAAGACAAAGGCTCCCTCGCTGAGGGAGCTGTCATTCGTGAATTGCAAAGCAATTCACCTTTTAAAGAATGACTGAAGGAGTGGTTGATATTTTAAACTTGTTTAAAATATCATCATAGAAGAAACTTTCCTTCATCTTTAACTATAAGATATAAGAAAAATTATGAGTTACACGGTAGGGGCGAACAGTTAAGTGAACATCAAAGAAAACGAGCCGTAGGCGAAGTTTGATTTGCTAATGTGAACTTATGCAAAAGTTTTTATATAAAAAACTTTTGTAGTGAAACCTGTGAAAAGTGTGATACTTATGGGATTTTTGTCCTGTTTGCAGACTATAAATTTATTATATCTACATAGGGCAATATACCCATAAAGAGGTTCATTTGCTCGGTCCACCAGTGGCGGACCCTACACCTGTGAGACATAGTTCTTATATAATTTTAGATGTATATTCTAACTACAAATTTTTTCTTTATAACCGATTAATTTAAAAGAAATTCACCTTAACCAACAACAAAAATTAAAAAGACAAACCCTAATTTATCAAATTCACCTTTACCCACAGACAAAATTGAAAAACCAAAAATAAAAATTATTCCACAATATAATCTCTAATTTTGGAATACATTTCTTCGCTGATAACGGCATCAATCAAAAGGCCCTCGGCAACATATTCTTCACTGTTAAGGATACACTTTTCACGAATTTCAGCAGAGATACCTAACTTATCAAAAGGCAATAGTGCCTTAACTCTCTTAACTTTTACCGGTAAGTTATCTTCTATTGCATGTAAAAGTTCATCAATGCCTTTACCTTCTTTTGCAGAAATTCTAACACCTGTTCCTATTTGTGGTACTGTAACACCTCCTGAAACAAGGTCACATTTATTCAGTACCGGAATAATCGGTGTGTCCTTACAACCTAAACTTTCAAGAAGTTCTCTTGTTACCTTTAGGTGTAAAGATGCCTCTTCACTGCTAACATCACAAACATTTAGGATAATGTCAGCTTCTGCTGCCTCTTCCAAAGTTGAACGGAATGCATCAACTAAGTGGTGAGGTAGTCTTCTTACAAGACCTACTGTGTCAATCAGCATAACTGTTACACCGTTAGGTAGCTTTAAAGCTCTTGATGTTGGGTCAAGGGTAGCAAAAAGTTTGTTCTCAGCTAGTACGCCTGCATCTGTTAGGTAGTTCATAAGTGTACTTTTACCGGCATTTGTATAACCAACAATTGCTACTGTAATAACATTGTCTTTTCTTCTTCTTTTTCTAAGTTGCTCTCTATGGTGTTCAACATCCTTTAGTTGTTCCTTTAGCGTTTCCATTCTTCTTCTAATGTGTCTTCTGTCAGTTTCCAGCTTAGTTTCTCCGGGACCTCTTGTACCGATACCACCACCAAGACGGCTCATTGCAGTACCCATACCTGTAAGTCTAGGCATCATATACTTTAACTGTGCAAGTTCAACTTGTAGTTTACCTTCTTTACTTCTTGCTCTCATTGCAAAAATATCAAGAATAAGCATTGTACGGTCAATTACTCTTACACCGGTTTCTTCTTCAATATTTCTAATCTGTGTTGGAGAAAGTTCACTGTCAAAAATAAGCAAATCAATTTCTTGACTTTCACAAAATTCACTGATTTCAAGGAGTTTGCCTTTGCCAACATATGTTGCAGTTTCAGGTCTGTCTAGGTTTTGCATAACAGTTGCCACAGTTTCAGCACCGGCAGTCTTTGCCAGTTCAACAAGTTCAAGCAGAGAAGTATCTGCATCATATTCACCTGTATTAACACTAATCAGTACTGCTCTTGTTACCTTTTCTTCATTACTTTTTAGTTCCATAATAACCCACCTTTCCTTAATTAATATGGTTATATAAAAAATATCTAACTTAAATTTCTTTATACACTTTAAATTATGTGTTTATTGTAGTATAATATAATTCAAATATTTTGTAAACTATCAAAAATAGTTTACGCAATTTATTAAAGAGGTCAAATAAAATGGACAAACAATTTGATGTAGTTATAGTAGGTACAGGTGTTGCAGGACTTTACGGTGCTTTAAAGTACCCTGAGGATGTTTCCGTACTACTACTTAGTAAAAAGGAACTTACTTTAAGCAACAGTAGTTTTGCACAGGGTGGTGTTGCGGCTGTTCTTGACAAAAACCACGACAACTATAAATTACATATAGCAGATACTTTAATCGCAGGTAAATATAAGAACAACCTTTCTGCAGTTGAAAAGCTTGTAACAGAAGGTCCTGATGATGTTCTAAAGTTAAAGGAACTTGGTGTTGACTTTGATAGAGATAAAGACGGCAACCTACTTGCAACTTTAGAGGGTGGTCATTGTCGTAACCGTATTGTACATCACAAAGACTCAACAGGTAAGGAAATTGTAGATAAGTTACTTCTTGATGTAGAAGCTAAGAAAAATATTACAATTTGGGACAATGCACTTGTTTATTCTATTGATAAGGTTGAGCATGGTTTCTACCTTGGCGTTATGAGAAACGGTGAAGAATATTCTATCGGTACATCATACTGCGTACTTGCTACAGGTGGTATTGGCAGAGTATATAAATACACAACTAACTCAGCTATTGCAACAGGTGACGGCATTACATTTGCATACATGCTGGGTGCTAACATTAAGCATCTTTCAAGAGTTCAGTTCCATCCTACTGCTTTTGACAGTAAGAGTGACAGAGAAAGATTCTTAATTTCTGAGGCTGTTCGTGGTGAGGGTGCTATTCTTCTTAACCATGACGGCAGAAGATTTATGTTTGACTATGATGAGCGTGGAGAACTTGCTCCAAGAGATGTTGTTTCTCATGCAATTATGGAAGAACAGAAGAAAACAGGCAGTAGCAATTTCTATCTTGATATTACTGCTAAAGACCCAGAATTTGTAAAAAATCGATTCCCTATGATTTATTCAAGATGTCTTGAAAAGGGTATTGATATTACAAAGGATTGGATTCCGATTTATCCTTGTCAGCACTACCTAATGGGTGGTATCAATGTTGACTTAGATGCAAGAACATCTGTTGACAGACTATATGCTTGTGGTGAATGTTCTCATACAGGTGTACATGGTGCTAACAGACTTGCAAGTAACTCTCTGCTTGAGGCACTTGTATTCTCCAGAAGAGCAGCAATTGACATTACAGACAGACTTCACAAAGGTGGCAAGAAACCTCTTGGTGAAGAACCTGACAACAAGAATATTGCAGGTGAAAAGCTACCTTCAGGTATCCGTACAAGAATCAGAGAAATTATGCAAGATACATACTTTGTTATTCCTAACTATGATAATGTTGACAATGCATATGAAGAAGTTAAGGATATTCTTAATAAGTTAAATAACACAAATTACGAAATCACTCCTGATTTTGTAGAGGCAAGAAGTCTTGCAACTGTTGCAAAAATTATTCTTGAAGAAATAAAGGAAGGTATCAACCTATGATATTAAATCAATTTTATGTAGATAATCTAATCAAAACTGCCCTACTAGAGGACATTAACTATGTTGACATTACAACAGATTACCTTATCCCTGAGGATCAGGAAAATGAAGCAAAGTTCCTAGCAAAAGCTGACGGTGTGCTTTGTGGTATTGAAGTTGCTTTAAGAGTATTTACTTTAATCCAACCTGATTTTCAGTACGAAGTTTTCATTCATGATGGCGAAGAAGTTAAGAAAGGCGACATTATCGCAAAAATCAAGGGTAAAACAAGAACTATCCTAAAGGGTGAAAGAACTGCTCTTAACCTACTTCAACATATGAGTGGTATTTCTTCAATGACAAACAGAATTGTTAAGATTGTTGAAGGTACTAATGCATCTATTGCAGACACAAGAAAAACACTACCGGGTATGCGTCCATTACAGAAGTATGCAGTAACAGTTGGTGGTGGCAAGAACCATAGATTTAACCTAAGTGATGCTGCTATGCTAAAGGACAACCATGTTGATGCAGGTGGTGGCATTACTGCTGCAGTAACAAAGTTACGCACAAAGCTGGGTCATATGGCAAAGGTTGAACTTGAAGTCAGAACTCTTGATGAACTAAGAGAAGCACTTTCTGTTGATGTTGATGTTATTATGCTTGACAATATGGATAATGACACAATGAGAGAAGCAGTTAAGATTGCTGACGGTAAAGCACTACTTGAAGCATCAGGTGGCATTACAGAAGAAACAATCCGTGGTGTTGCAGAAACAGGTGTTGATATTATTTCAATCGGTGCATTAACTCACTCAGTAAAAGCATTTGACATTTCATTAAAGATTATTTAATTTTAGTTTTGATTTTAGTTTTTTTAACTAAATATATAACATAAGCAATTATGATAATGCAGTAAATTCGTTACTTTTTATTCCAAAAATCTAAATAAGATATTGATATTAATTATTGATTTCAAGATATTTTTTCATAACTAATTTCCATAGAAAAAGGTGTGTAGTTTCTTACACACCTTTTTCTCTTTTTTTAATTTTGTCTGTGAGTTAATATTATTCAGTTCTGCAAATTAAGGTTTTTCGATTTTGTCTGTGGGTTAAGGTGAATTTGCTTTTAGTATTGTGCTTGTAGAAAAGTTTATTTTTATGAGTGTAAAGTAAAAATTCGTAGTGAGATTATTTACCTAAAATTATATAAAAATCTGACTCACAGGTGTAGGGTCCACCATTGGTGGACCGAGCAAATCAGCCTCTTTATTGGCATATTGCCCTATGCAGATATTATAAATATAATGTTTGCAAACAGGACAAAAATCCCATATGTATCACACTTTTTAACGGGCGAACAGTGTTCGCCCCTACCGAGTAACTTATAATTTTCATAATATTTTATAGTTAGAGATATAGGAAAAATTATGAGTTACAGGTGTAGGGTCCACCATTGGTGGACCGAGCAAATCAGCCTCTTTATTGGCATATTGCCCTATGTAGCAAGTTATAATTTCTAGTTCCTACATAGGACAAAGTTGCATAAAACATTTTACTATTAAACGGGCAAACGATGTTCGCCCCTACAACTGTGAGCCATAATATGATATAAAAATCGGTACTGTTTATGCTGCAAAATATTGTTATATTATTAATTGTGCAATAACTTGGTATACAAAAGAGAAAGGACATAGTATACACTTTTTAGTATTTAAACATCCCCACAAAACCAAATTTATCTAACTAATTTTTACCCACAGACAAAATTAAAAAACTAAAATAACATATTACAGACAAAGGGAAAGGATATGGTTTAGGAAACTAGACCATATCCTTAAATTCTTACTATAAGCAGTCGCCTAATAACTGAAATTCTTACTTAACAGTTACCTTACAAGTTGCAGAGACTTTACTACCATCCCTAGCAGTTGCTTTAATAATAGCAGTACCTTTTTTCTTAGCAGTTACTTTGCCTTTACTGTTAACTGTTGCAACAGACTTTTTATTGCTAGACCAAACAACACTTTTATTTGTAGCAGTCTTAGGAGTAACAGTAGCTGTTAACTGTTTTGTTTTGCCTTTCTTTAGTGTAAGAGTAGTTCTGTTTAGCTTAATCTTAGTAACCATAGAAATATAATATACTCTTACCGAAGTGTCCTTAGTAACAGTAAATGTAGCAGTAGGCTTAGTGTACTTTTTGCCATTTATAAGCATATAATTAAACTTAAAATTCTTGTTAGGAGATACAGTAATTTTAGCAGTAGTGTTAGGCATATAATATAAGCCACCGGTTACCTTACCACCATTTACATTAGAAGATACTGCAACCTTATTCATACCTGTTTTCACATTAAATGAGAATGTACATACATTAGTATTGTCATAACCTTTACCGTAGAATTTATCACCTACAACAGTACCTCTGATACCATATACACTGTCTGTTTGGTAATAGTAATTTAAAGCAGTAAGTGTGTCCTTAGTAGGATTATACACAACAGTATCGCCTATATTTTCAAAAAGTCTACCGGTAAGCAAAATACCATTGTCAACTAAATCATAACCACAATCATAAAAATTATATGATTTGTTACCAATATAATAAGTAGCAAATTTACTTATTCCTAAATTGATTTTGCTTTCTGTCCAAGTCTTACCGTCAAAAATCAAAGTCTTAGGACAAGTACCTGATTCATTAATACCCAGAGAATAGATTAGCTTGTTGCCATACTGCAATGCCTTACCTCTTGCTCTTTTCTCAGGTAGAGAAGTAACCTTCTGCCATGATGAACCTACCTTTTTGTATACTGCATCAGAAAATTCACCGGTACTATAATCATAACCACCTATTAGATACAATGATTTATTATAAACTGCAATTGCTTGTTCAGCTAAGTCTATACCCTCAACTGTCTGTATAGTATTCTTACAAGTGGAAACATTGTATGTTATAATTGCACTTTTCTTAACATAAAAGTCATCTTCATTTGATTCTGAATTTAGATAATAATCAGCATAAATATATATGTTGCCATTGTAATATACAGGTGATGTTGTTTTAATTTTAGTTTTGCCACCATTAGTTATATCAGCAAAATGGACTTTCATAGCACCTTGGAAACTACCATCTCTGCTAAATCTAATAATACCATCTTTGTCTATTGAATAACGAACTAATGCATTTCTATCATCTACACAATAAAAATACTTACCATCACTGACTATATCGTAATTAAAAATAGATTCGTCTAAACTAATGATACCGTTATTCTTGTACCTAGTACCCTTTAGACTTACTGCTGAATAATATCCATAACCATCTTTTGAATATACCTTTAGGGTACAAATACCGCCATAATAATTATTATCTTCAATAGTTATTTCAGTAGAATTTTTAACTGTATATTTTACATTTTTGTCATTAACAGTTACTTTTTGAATATTATCAAAATTAACACCTTTGACAACAGATTTGCCATTCTTATTTTCCCAAGAGTTAATTCTAGGAATAACAGAGTTGGTTTTGTCCAGTGACAAGACGCCACTTGACTTTGCTTTACCGTCAACTAAAGTAGTTTGGTGTACAGAATTCTTTACCTTTTCAATTAGCTGTTCAGTTGTTAGGCTACTGTCCTTATCTTTCATAAGTGCAATACTGCCTGCAACATATGGAGTTGCCATAGATGTACCACTGTAAATATCGTACTGACCAAAGTTTTCGCTTTCGTTCACAGTACCCTTTGATACACCAAAGTTATCAAGTTTAAGTGAAAAATCATAATTATCTTCATAACTTACTACAATAACAAGTTTTCTTTCACCTGTTACTTTTGCCGGTGTAAGTTTTGGAATTTCAACATGTGACCAAGATCCTGTTCCGTTGAAGTAATAACCTATTTCTTGATTCATTACATCTTTAAAAGTATATTCTTCATCCTTAGCAAATTCAGCAAAATAAATGCCATTTTCAGTAAAATAATCTGAATCATCTCCATTAGGAGCTTTTTCAAAACTATACATAAAGCTACCGTAAGTACCCTTATCACCGTTTGATGTTACTTTATACGGAATTTCAATAGCATATAAATTGTTATTTTTTGTTGTAGAAAAATCAACCTTTAAGCAAGTTTTATCACCTAAACCGTCATCATAGCCTGTATTAGTTTCGGTAATTTTAATACCATCTTTGTTATCACTTAAATCAGAAGTATTTGCATTAAAGTCCTTAGTAATATATTGCTGACATCTTTCATTAAGTTCTTCTTGATTATAAATAGTTGGCAAGAAACAGTCATTGCTTACTGTTGACAAAATATCTGTACCGGGAGCAATTGTATCTACTTTTTCAATGCCATAGTTAGAATAATTAGCAAGTTTACCGTCTTCACCACTGGCACCAACTGATACAATATAATTACTGTCATAACAAGCCGGATATGAATAATAACTAAACGGGTCACAATCTAATTCACTATATTTTTTATTGCTAAATTCTTCATCATAGTCATCATCGTAATCATTAATAGTATTAAAATCATATGCATTGTCTAGGTTAGTGCTTTCATTACCGGAAGCTGCAACAGTAATAGCACCTTCTTTACCAACCTGATTAATAACATCCAGAAGAATTTTGGAGTAATCATAGCTACCCCAAGAATCATTAACTGCAACAACATTAACACCTAGCTTTTGAGCATTATAAATGTAGTTATAAGCAGCGATAGCATCATCTGTTGTACCCTGACCTGAATCATCCAAAAACTTTAGTGCCATAATCTTTACATTGTCAGCAACACCGGCTATACCGACTTTGTTATCCCTAGTTGCACCGATAATACCTGCACAATGAGTACCGTGACCATCCCTATCCATAGGTTCACTGTTCTTTACTGTACCTGTAAAGTCAAACCCATGAACACCTCTAAGTTTATTTTGGTATGGGTTTACCCACATTTTGCCTTTTAAATCCTCATGGTTATAGTTAACACCGGAATCTATAATAGCAACTACAGGTGTGCTATCACCGGTTGACTTTTTATTCCACATTGAGGAAGGCTTAATGTCTTCACCAACTTTACCGTTATTTATACCTTTATTTTCCAATGCCCATTGATATTCACTGTACTTGTCATCTGTAATAGCCGATGCCTTACAAATATAGTTAGGTTCAGCAATAAGAACATCATCTTCACCTTTTAACTGTTCAATAATTTTTTCTGTACTTAACTTTTTAGAGGAAACTGTGACAACAGATTTACTGTTCTTTTTTTCCTTAAAATCACTAACCTTTTCAACCTTAATAGAAGAAGAAACATCCATAATCTTGTTAAGAGAAGCACCTGATGAAATAAGGTTACTGCCTTTCATCATTACAACTGCTTCACCCTCAACATAGGTTTTCTTCTTTTTATCATTTTTGTTGGGGTAAATAAGTGTTTGTTTGGTTTTGTTTTTAACATTGCTTTCTTGATTTGTGGAAACTGCACTTGCACCACAAGCCATACTGCCTGTAACCATCAATGCCGAAAGAAATGTTGCTATAACTTTCTTAAAATTTTTCATACATTATCCTTTCTTGTAAAAACAATTATTAGTTTATAAATATACTTACATATATAATACTTTTCAAAAGTCAAAAAGGTTGCAAAATTTTAAAAAAATATTATAAAAATTATAAAAAATTAGCCTCTGCTATTTTACAGAGGCTAATAATAATTGAGTTTGAAAATTATGCCAAGATTTCGTCAGCAAGTTTTTCCATTTCTTTGTAAGTATCTTCTGTTGCTCTTGACTTAATTGTAACTACTGTATCACAGATAGTAACATTCTTCATTTCTTCCAGGTAACCCTTCATAGTTCTTGCAGCAGTAGGTGCCCATGAACCGTTTTCTACAATAGCTACCTTTCTGTTCTGATAAGCCTTAATCTTTAGATGATGTAGGAAATCTGCCATTACAGGGAATACACCTGCATCATATGATGGAGCAGCAACAATAAGCTTGCTATATCTAAATGCATCTTCAATAGCTTCTGCCATATCACATCTTGATAGGTCAGTTACAACAACCTTCTTGTCTGTCTTAGACTTTAGGATTTCTTCCAACTTGCCAACTGCCTCAGTTGTGTTGCCATGAATTGAACAGTAAGCAACAAATACACCTTCGGTTTCAGCCTGATAAGTTGACCATGTGTTGTATAGGTCTAGATAATAATCTAGGTTTTCTGTTAGTACAGGACCATGAGTAGGACAGATAATCTGAATGTCAAGTTTAGATGCTTTCTTTAGTAGTCCTTGTACAGGTACACCATACTTACCTACAATGTTAAAGTAGTATCTTCTAGCCTCACATGCCCAGTCTTCATCAGTATCTAATGCACCGAACTTACCGAATGCATCAGCAGAGAACAGTACCTTATCTGTACTGTCATATGTAACCATAACTTCAGGCCAATGAACCATTGGTGCCATTACAAAACTTAATGTATGAGTACCAAGTTCAAGAGTATCACCTTCGGCAACAACCTTTGAAGTAGCTTCTAGGTCAAGACCTGTAAACTGCTTTAGGAATAGAAAAGTTTTCTTGTTACCTACTAAAGTAATCTCAGGGTACTTCTTAATACAAGCCTCAACTGAACCTGAATGGTCAGGTTCCATATGGTTTACAATTAGGTACTTAGGAGTTTTGCCATCAAGAACTTTCTCAACATTATCAAGCCATTCATCGGTTTTTCTTTTATCAACTGTATCAATAAGTGCAATATTTTCATCCATAATAACATAAGCATTATATGCAATACCGTTAGGGATTATATACTGACTTTCAAACAAATCAAGAGTTTTATCATCACAACCAACATATGTGATATCTTTTGTTACTTCTTTAATCATAATTAATACCTCTCTTTCTTAATTAATGATAGAATATCACATTTAGTTAATATTTTTATTCTAGTATAGAATTTTATATGTTATTTTTTAATAAAATAATTGTTAAGAATAGCCATAACTTAAAATAAACATCAATAAAACAGAAACGATTATTGTTTTCAGCATTATGTACAACTAAACGGTTTATTTCTTGTGCAAAATAATGAACATTGAATTTAAAATATACATTGTACATATCCTGAAATAATGTTAAAATCTATATACTAAACTAAATAAGAGGTGAATATATTGAAGAAATTACTAAAGCACTTTAAGCCTGCAATCATCCCTATTATTTTCGTTGTAATTTTGCTAGTAATTCAGGCTTATTGTGACTTATCATTGCCAACATATATGAGTAATATTGTCAATGTTGGTATTCAGCAGTCCGGTATTGAAACTGTTACACCGGACAAAGCCCCAAAAAGTGAAATGGACAAAATTGAACTTTTTATGGACAAAGATGACAAAGATTTTGTAAATTCTCAGTATAAAAGTGAGAAGTACAAAAACAAAGATATTCTTGTATTAAAGGAAAACATCAGCGATAAAAACTCCGACAAACTTGCCGATAAGCTAACAAAGCCTATGCTCATCACTTATATGTTAGAGAAAGGTGAGAAAGGTGAACTTTCTTCCGACTCAGTAAGTGGCAAGATTGACAACAAGGACTTCCAAAAAATTATGGAAAATGGTGTTAAAGAAATGACACCTGAAAACCAAATGAAGTTTATGGAAATCAACAAGAAGTCTCAAGCCGGTGAAACAGTTGATATGTTTGAGATTTTGCCTTTATTCAGTGAAAACACTATGAGTCAAATTACCGATGTAATGAATGACAAGTTAAAGGCATTTGACAAACTAGGTGAAGACACAATCACTCAGGTTGTAACACCATATACTGAAAGTCTTATGAAGTCTGCCGGTGTTGATACCGACCAAGTTAGAATGAATTACCTATTTAAAGCAGGTGCATTAATGCTTGGTTATGCCGGTATAATCTTTGTATGTATGATTGCCGTTTCCTTACTTTCATCAATTATCGGTGCCAGATTCTCTAAGGATATTAGAAGTCATGCATATAACCAAATCATCAACTTCTCAGCAAGTGAATCAAACAAATTCAGTAATGCTTCATTAATTACAAGATGTACAAATGATATTCAGCAAATTCAGATGGTTCTTGTAATGATGCTAAGAATGATTATCTATGCTCCAATCCTAGGTATCGGTGCATTACTAAAGGTAACAAATATGAGCTCAGGTATGGTATGGGTTATTGCCTTAGCAGTTGGTGTTATCCTTGTACTTGTTGCAACTTTAATGGTAGTAGCAATGCCTAAGTTTACTGCACTTCAAAAGTTGGTTGATAAGGTAAACCTAGTTTCAAGAGAAATTCTTACAGGCCTACCTGTTATCAGAGCATTTAGCCGTGAAGACCATGAAAATGAAAGATTTGACGATGCAAACAAAACTCTTACAAAGACTAACCTATTTGTAAACAGAGTTATGGCAATTATGATGCCTGCTATGATGTTTATTATGAACGGTACAACAGTACTTATTGTTTGGGTTGGTGCTAACGAAACCAACGCAGGTAATATGCAAGTCGGTGACATTATGGCATATATCCAATACACAATGCAGATTATTATGTCATTCCTAATGATTTGTATGGCAAGTATTATGATTCCAAGAGCATTTGTTTCAGCAAGAAGACTTGGTGAAATTTACGATACAGATATTACAATCCACAATCCTGAAAACCCTAAAGAGTTTGAAGAAAAGCAAAAGGGTGTTGTTGAATTTAAGGATGTAACATTTACTTATCCGGGTGCAGAAGAACCTGTACTAAAGAACATTAGCTTTACTGCAAAGCCTGGGGAAACTACTGCTATTATCGGTTCAACCGGTAGTGGTAAGAGTACACTTATCAACCTTATTCCAAGATTTTACGATACAACTAAGGGTTCTGTTACAGTTGACGGTCAAGATATTAAGGATGTTAAGCTAACTGATTTAAGAGATAAAATCGGTTATGTACCACAGAAGGGTATGCTATTCTCAGGTACAATTAAGTCTAACATTGCTTTTGCAAATGAAAACCTCCCAATGGAAAAAATCGAAAAAGCAGCAGAGATTGCTCACGCAACAGAATTCATCAATGAAAAGCCTAATAAATATGACACACATATCAGCCAAGGTGGTACTAATGTTTCAGGTGGTCAAAGACAAAGACTATCAATTGCAAGAGCTATTGCAAATGAACCTGAAGTGCTAATCTTTGACGATAGCTTCTCTGCCCTAGACTTTAAGACCGATGTTGCAGTCAGAAAAGCACTTAGTGAAAATATTAAGAATAGCACAATCCTTATTGTTGCTCAAAGAATCAGCACAGTACTAAATGCTGAACAGATACTTGTACTTGATAACGGTAAAATCGTTGGTAAGGGTACACACAAAGAACTACTGAAAAACTGTCAGGTTTATCGTGACATTGCAGAAAGTCAGTTGTCAAAGGAGGAATTACAGTAATGCCTATGGGAGGATCTAGAGGTGGTAGAGGTCCACAAGGAAAAATGATGGGAACAGCTAAAGCAAAAGACTTTAAGGGTTCTATCAAAAGCCTTTTCAAGTATATTGGTAACTACAAGTTTGCCATACTCATTGTTGTAATTTTCGCCATTGCAAGTACAGTTTTCAATGTTATAGGACCTAAGATTTTAGGTAATGCAACAACAGAACTTTTTAACGGAATTATGAGTAAGTATTCCGGTGGTTCAGGTATTGACTTCGGAAAAATTGCCGGTATCTTAATCGGACTACTTTGTATTTACATTACAAGTTCAGTTTGTGGTTTTGTTCAAAACTTCCTAATGAGTACAGTAACTCAAAAGGTTGGTTATAGATTAAGAAGAGATATTTCATACAAAATCAATCTTCTTCCTATGAACTACTTTGACAGACACCAAACAGGTGAAACATTATCTATCATCACAAATGATGTTGATACACTTTGCACAAGTTTAAACCAGGTTGCAACTCAGGCAGTAACATCAATTTCAACAATCATCGGTGTGCTATATATGATGTTTAGCATTAACTGGATGATGACACTTATTGCACTTGTTATTCTACCGGTTGCACTAATCTTTATTTCAATTATCTTTAAAATTTCTCAGAAACACTTTAGAAATCAGCAGGATTACCTAGGTCATGTTAACGGTCAAGTTGAAGAAACAATCAGTGGTGTTAACATTGTTCAAGCATTTAACACAGTTGACAGAAATGTTGAAGAATTCGAAAAGTCCAACAATATGCTTTATAAATCAGCGTGGAAGAGCCAGTTCTTCTCAGGTTTAGCAGGTCCTATTATGCAGGTTATCGGTAACTTAGCTTACGGTGCAATTGCAGTACTTGGTGGTTACTTAGCTATTCAGGGTACTATTACAGTTGGTGACATTCAGTCATTTATTCAGTATGTAAGACAGTTTACAATGCCTATTCAGCAACTTGCGCAGGTAAGTAATATGATTCAGCAAATGACTGCATCAGCAGAAAGAATTTTTGAATTTATCGGTGAAAAGGAAGAATCACAGGAAGCTGAAAATCATTGCAAAAAGCCTAACGGTGAAAATGTTACTGTTGATGAAATCACAGGTAATGTAACATTTGACCATGTAAAATTCGGCTACAATGAGGACAAAATTATTATTCACGACTTCTCAGCAAAAGTTAAGCAAGGTCAGAAGATTGCTATTGTTGGTCCTACAGGTGCAGGTAAAACAACAATGGTTAAGCTACTGATGAGATTCTATGACCTAAACGGTGGTAGCATCTTAGTTGATGAACACAATATTAATGACTTTGACAGAAGAGAACTAAGAGAGCTTTATGGTATGGTTCTTCAAGATACATGGCTATTTAAAGGTTCAATTATGGAGAACATTCGTTACGGTAAGTTAGAGGCAAGTGATGAAGATGTTGTTAAGGCTGCAAAGGCTGCTCATGTTGATGACTTTGTTAAGCACCTACCTGATGGCTACAATATGGTTCTAAATGAAGAAGCATCAAATGTTAGCCAAGGTCAAAAGCAGTTATTAACTATTGCAAGAACAATTCTAGCCGACCCTAAGATTCTTATTCTTGATGAAGCTACTTCCTCAGTTGATACAAGAACAGAGGCATTTATCCAAAAGGCTATGGATAACCTAATGGAAGGCAGAACAAGTTTTGTTATTGCTCACAGACTTTCAACAATCAAGAATGCTGACTTAATCCTATTTATGAAAGATGGAGATATTGTTGAACAGGGTACTCATGAAGAACTACTTGCTAAGGGTGGTTATTATGCAGACCTATACAACAGTCAGTTTGATAAAGTATCTTAAATATTTATCACTTTAACACAAAGGGAAGTTACAGTTTTTATGTAACTTCCCTATTTTTTTCAAAAAAAGAACACACAATAACAGTTGAAGTAATCACAAAAATGTGATATATTTGATTAAAGGAGTTGATAGTATGGCAAAAAAAGGTACACACGGCTATTTTGAAGATGAAAACAAAGAAACATCTTTTGATGACTTCAAAACTGATATGACTAACATTGATGATGAAGTTGACAAAATCTTAGCCGAACAAAGAAAAGCAAAACAACAGATTGACTTCTTTAGTGATGAACCTATTGATAATAACGAAGATGAATATGTATTTGACAACAGTTCTTCAAGAGAACTAAAGAGCAACAGTCCTAGAAGAAATACATATGCTGAAAATATAGAAACTGAAGAAGCTGAACCTGAAGCTAAAGAACCACAGGGTAGTCACTCTGCTAACCCTAGTGATAGTGGCGAAAGCAGAATTAACAGAAGTTCAGGTAGTAGAAGTTCAAGTGGCAAAAAATCCGTAGGTTCTAAGGACAAAAAGAAAAAGTCTAAGAAAAAAGACAAAGGACACAGTAGCCACAATAGTCATGAAAATCACAGTAGTAACAGAAGAGATAACAGTAAATCCGGTGATAGAAAAGCTGAAAAATCTTCTAAAAGAAATGACAAAAACAAAGGTCATTCCGAAAAGAAAAAGCACACAGGTCTAAAGACATTTATTGTTATTATTATTATCCTTGGTGCTTTATGTGGTGGTATTTATGCTTACTTTGGACATATTCCAACTAAGGAAGATATTCAGAGCTTACTACCTATGTCAGACAGTGCAGAACCTACTTCTTCCGCTTCAATTCACGAAACACTTGTTGCAATTACAGTTTCAGGTGATACAGTAACATATAACGGTGAAGTACTAAGTAGTGTTGATGAATTAAATAACAGATTGTCAAAGGAAACAGACCCTACAATCTCTCTAATCAACAATGATGCAAATGCTTCTACATACAACAAGGTTGTTGAAATTGTTAACAACTATGGTGGTAACTTTGAAACAATGGATGAGGACAACACAAACCCATCAATTAACACAGAAGAAAACTCTACTGAAGAAAATACTACAGAAAGTGTAGCAGAAAGCACAACAGAACCTACTTCTGAAAGCACTTCTTTAGCAGAATAACTGACAATTTATTCCGGTAGTTGACATTATTTTTACTATGTGTTACACTATTACGGTAGAAAAATTAAATATTTTCTTATCAAGAGCGACTGAGGGACAGGCCCTATGAAGTCCGGCAACCTGCGAAAAGCAAGGTGCTAATTCCTGCGGTATAACCGAAAGATGAGTATTAAGCCACCATCTTTTATGGTGGCTTTTTTTGTGGTAAGAAATATAAGTAAAGGAGATATAGTATGGGAAAGTATTTATTTACATCAGAATCAGTTACTGAAGGACATCCTGACAAAGTCTGCGACCAGATTAGTGACGCAATTCTTGATGCAATTTTTGAACAAGACAATATGGCTCATGTAGCTTGTGAAACAACTGCAGTTGCCGGTATCGTAAACATTATGGGTGAAATCAGTACAACTGCTAAAGTTGATTATGAATCAGTTACAAGAAATGTAATTAATGAAATCGGCTATGACAGAGATGAACTTCTATTTAACGGTCATAACTGCAAAATCAACAATATGATTACAACACAGTCACCTGACATTGCAATGGGTGTTAACGAAAGTTACGAACTAAAAGACGGTGAAGAAGACAAGTACAATCAGTTTGGTGCAGGTGACCAGGGTATGATGTTTGGTTATGCTTGTGACGAAACAGAAGAACTAATGCCACTAACTATTTCACT
This sequence comes from Ruminococcus sp. LCP21S3_E8, assembly GCA_052118065.1. GTDB lineage: Bacteria > Bacillota > Clostridia > Oscillospirales > Acutalibacteraceae > Ruminococcoides. The sequence goes on from JBQKHY010000025.1 coordinate 26,909, forward strand.
ATCTCACAAACTGGCTAAGAAGTTAGCTGACGTTAGAAAGAACGGTACACTAAAGTATCTTCGTCCTGACGGCAAAACTCAGGTTACTGCTCTTTATGAAGATGGCAAGGTTGTTAACATTGACACAGTTGTTATCTCTACTCAACATGATGAAGATGTTACACTTGAACAGATTAGAAATGATTTAATCAAGTATGTTATTAAGCCGATTATCCCTGAAAATCTACTAACTGATGACACAAGAATTCTTGTAAACCCAACAGGCAGATTTGTTATCGGTGGTCCTGCCGGTGACTCAGGTCTAACAGGTAGAAAGATTATTGTTGACACATACGGTGGTTATGGTCGTCATGGTGGTGGTGCATTCTCAGGTAAAGACCCAACTAAGGTTGACCGTAGTGCTGCTTACTATGCAAGATATATTGCTAAGAACATTGTTGCCTCAGGTATTGCTAGTAGATGTGAAGTACAACTTGCTTATGCAATCGGTGTTGCAAAGCCTGTTTCTATTATGGTAGATACTTTCGGTACAAGCAAGTATAGCAATAGTGATATTGCTTCTGCAGTTAAAAAGGTATTTGATTGCCGTCCTGCTGCTATTATTGAAGAGCTTAACCTTCGCAATACTAAGTTCCTACCTACTGCTGCTTATGGTCATATGGGCAGAACAGACCTTAATGTTAAGTGGGAAGATACCGATAAGGTAGAAGAACTAAAGAAAGCTCTTGAAAAATAATTTTAGCAAAAATAAATAATTACAAACATAAAAAATCCGACAGCAAAGTGAACTGCTGTCGGATTTTTATTTATTTAAGTTATGTTTATCTATGCTAATCTAAAACTATGTAGTATTGATATAACTTCTCTTTCTTCTTGCTCTGTAAATGTATTATTAGCAGAAGTAGCAGTAAAGGAAATTGTACTTGCATACCAGAATGAATATTCGCCACTAATATCATTTCTAACATCACTTCTTGTACCAATTTCACTAATAGGAAGAACTGCATAAGAAACATTACCGTCAATAGGCTTATATTCACTGTCAAGTTTCATATTTAGCTCACCTATTGTTTTTATCTTAGCAACCATAAATTCTCCAAGTGAACTGTAATCGGTTGCTTGAACCTTACCCGGCACAAAACGAGATAAAGATACCTTACTTATTTTATCTTTTCTCATAGATATTGTACTGCCACCGTTTTGTATCTTATTTGAATAATGTAAAAAAGTAATTTTTACTCCATTATTATTTTCAAGTACAACCTTTTCTTCTTCCTGATTGCATTCTTCTTGTGTTACTCTCCAATTATCAGAATAATTAAAAACAAAAGTAGGATATGTAACCATATTTACCTCTTGATAACGAGTTTTATACTTATTAGTTGAAACAATATTTTTTGAAGTGGGTTGTGTTTTTGGTTCAGTCTTTGTATTTGTAGTTTGTGTCGTAGGTTCTGTTGTTGGGTCTGTTATGGTTGTATTTGTAGTAGAACTTTGGGTTGTTTCGGAAATTGTAGTATTTTCTGTACTATATTCTGTTGTTATATTCTCATCGGCAGTAGCGTTTTCTACTGTATCATTATTACCACAGGCACTACTGCAAATAAGAACCGTTATCATTAAAACAAATAGAACTACTTTTCTTGATATATTCATTACACACTTCTCCTATTACACTGTTAATTTATTATTTCATAGACATTTTAACATCATTAAACTCTGTTTTGTCATATCCAAAATGAAGCACTTGTTCAGGGTCATAATTAGTATCAATATTAGCAGTTGCACTGCCATCATAATTTATAGTAATGCCAACATATATATCATTTTCTTCATCATACAAATTTATGTAAACTTGTGAAATAGAATTATCATCCTCCAAAGTCCCTTTAAGTTTGTATTTTTCATCGTCAAATGACAATTCACCTTCTGCTGATTTTTCATCAAATTTCGTAATTTTTAGATTAAATACATGTGTATTTTTATCATCCCAATAACTTGGATCTAATGAACCGGGACATCCTTTTCCACTCCAAGTATTCAACAAATTAAACTCTTCTTTGTAAGAATCAGCATTTGAGTAATGTGCCAACTCCCAATCCCCTGTATATTTGTTAAACTCATAATCAAAATTAATTTCTCCTGAGATTTTTTTGATTTTTGTATTCTTTTCAACACTAAAAACAAAAGTCGCTTTACCTGCACTTAAATCAACAGTTGTTTTATCGTTTTCAGGGGTAAATTTATCAGCTTGACTTGCTAGAGTAATTGCCTCCTTGCATTGATATGTATAATCAGATGCAGAAGGAGCAATCTTAGGAACTATATACCAATCAATCTTTTTATAATTATTCAAATCCTTTAAAGACCATTTTTTATACTTAACATAATTAAATTCATACTGTCTATGATATTCTTTTTCTTTATCACCATACACAACCTTTACAATAGCTTTGTATTGATTATCACCGTTTTCCGTTTCAGATACAACATCAAATGTATTAATTGAATATTTCTTTTCACCTATAATCTCATAAGAAAAATCACTTTTTAGTCTGTCTATATTAGGTGTACTTGACCTAAAAACAGAAATCAACACTAAACCGATTATCACAACCAAAGATAAGATTATAGCTATTGGAATAATTATTTTCTTCTTTGTTTTTACACTTTTCATAGCAACACAATCATTTGTGCCATCATAATTTGTCAGTTCTTGACCACAACAAATGCAAAATTTACTTTCATCATTATTTTGTGTTCCACAATTTTTACAAAACATAATTTTCACCTTTTCCTTTTAACTTTTTCAGCATTAATATTAATATAATTATTTAGCTAAAAATCCCGATTTACTAATATTATAATACAATAATATACAAAATGCAATATATTTTGCATTGCATTTTTATTTGCTTATTTCAGTGCATATAATTTATTTAAAATGCAATATAATAGTTAGTATATAGGAGGTGTTCATATGGCTTTTCAATTAAAACAAAATAGAAAAGAATCAGAAAATAAAACAATTAGATTTCCTCTACCTCTGATACAAGAAATCGAAACCGTTATAGCAAACCAAGATGTTACTTTCTCTAGTTTCGTGTTACAGGCTTGTGAATATGCTTTGAAAAATATGGATACATCTGATAAATCAGAATAAAATTATTGAATAAATTATAATCACAACAAAAACCCGAGAGTCACAAAAGTGATTCTCGGGTTTTATTATATCCAATAGTAATATTAAATTTTATCAGCCTTACTTTTTACATTTTTATAATTGCTATTAAGATTGAAAAGTAGTGGAATGCACTGCCAAGTATAGTGAAAATATGCCATATGGGATGGAAGTATTTTACCTTTTTTATCACATAAAACACAATACCAACAGTATAAATTAAACCACCAAGTACAAGAAATAATGCAGAAAGGAAAGGTACTTTTGCAATTAGTGGCTTTATGGCGAAGATAATAACCCAACCTGTAGCAATGTAACAAACAAGAGAAGGAATCTTAGCCTTTTCCATATTAATTGAATTTAGGGTTATGCCGATAATTGATGCAACCCACACAACAGAAAACAGTATCCAACCTGTAACACCACCAAGAATATAAAGGGTTATTGGTGTGTATGTACCTGCAATAAGCAAAAATATTGTGTTGTGATCCATTATTTGAAAAAAGTGCTTTACCCTTTCATTTGTAAATGAATGATACAGTGTGCTCATTGTGTAAAGAATTATCAGTGATGCACCGTAAATTGCCGAACTGACAACTGCCAATGCATTTCCATATATAACGGAAAACACAAGCAAAACAACTGTACCGGCTATGGACAAACAAGCCCCTACCCCATGACTGACAGAAGAAAAAATTTCTTCCCCTAATGTATATTTTCTTTTAATTTTTCCCATTTCTTTACCATCTCTATTCTTTAATTTTGTTGGTAAAATGTTTTACTGTAATGTTATATTTTTTAAGTTGTGTTGTTATATTGTTTGTTATAAGTTATATTATTATGTCATTTAGATAAATTACACTATTTTATTTCTTAACTATTATTATCTATTATCTTCCCTGTTTTATCAATATGTATCCCTATGCAATTTATTCTTTTTCTCTATATTGTTATGCATATTTAGCATTATAGACTTGCTTCTACCTTTCTAAAAGTTAACAGGATGTGTTTAACTTTTTCGATTTTGTTTGTGCCAATCTGTAAATTAATTTGATAAATTAGAGTTTGTAGTGCTATTTGATAGTTTCAGCTAATATGGAATTGTAGATTCATTTACAATTCCAATCACTCCTTCCGTCTTTGCATACGCAAAGCCACCTCCCTCAGCGAGGGAGGCAAACACAGTCTGTACAAATCTAAAATTAGTACGCAATTTTTAAATAGTACAGACTTTATAAATTAGTAAAAATTATGGTAAAGACAAAGGCTCCCTCGCTGAGGGAGCTGTCATTCGTGAATTGCAAAGCAATTCACCTTTTAAAGAATGACTGAAGGAGTGGTTGATATTTTAAACTTGTTTAAAATATCTTCATAGAAGAAACTTTCCTTTATTTCTAACTATAAAATACAATGAACATTATGAGATACAGTTGTAGGGGACATCATTGATGTCCCGTTTGAAAATTAACCTTTCTATTTGTATTTTGTCCTTTGTAGTTATTATAAATTTATAGTCTGCAAATAGGACAATAATCCCATAGGTATCACACTTTCATTACGGGCGAACGGTGTTCGCCCCTACGACTGTAAGCCAAAAGTTTGCTATAATTCACACCCACAAACCCTAATTTATGAAACTTATTTTAACTAACAAACAAGTTTTACAAAACTAAATTATCTCCCCTAAAATTTCAATTGCTTTTTCTAATTTTTCTTTTTGGATACCGGAATAATTAACAATCATAAAGTGTTGGCAATCCTTATTTTCTTTATGATAATACTGACTAAGAAATCTTGCATTTATGTTTTTCTCTTTCAGTTCCTTAATAAACTGTTCATCGGACTTTTCTGTATTTATTTTCACTAAGAAGTGAAAACCTGACATATTCTCAACAATGGTGATTTTGTTCTTAATCTCACTATTCTTAAACACATCCATAATTTCCTTTTTTCGTGATGAATACTGCTTTTTCATTCGTGAAATGTGTCGTTCAAAATAACCGTCACTTATGAAATTTGCCAAGGTATATTGCTCAAAACTTGGAACAGTACATGAAAGGAAATTCATTGTTTCTCTATATTTTTTCAATAAATGCAGTGGCAAAACCAAGTAACCTATTCTCATTGACGGTGCAATAGTTTTGCTAAATGTATTTAGATAAAGAACTCTTTCATTCTTATCGGCTGAAAACATTGTTTCAATTGGTTTGCTACCCTTAAACTCACTGTCATAATCATCCTCGATTATATAACCGTCATTTTCATCAGCCCAGTTAAGAATTTCATTTCTTCTGTCTACCGGCATAACAATACCTGTTGGGTACTGATGGCTGGGACTTATATGCACAACACTTGCATTGCTTTCCTTTAACTTTTCATAGCTGATACCCTTATTGTCAACATCGATATATTCTGTTGCTACTTCATTCATTTGATAAATTTGACTGATTCTATTGTAGCCGGGATTTTCCAATGCATAGGTTTTGTTACTGCCTACAAGCCTAATAATTACAGAATAAAGGTATTCGGCACCTGCACCTATAATAATCTGTTCCGGATATACTTTCATACCACTATGATGAAAAAGATACTGACAAAGTGCTTCCCTTAAAATTTCAGCACCATTATATGATATTGGATTAAGCAATTCACTTTCATAGTCAAGTAAAGTCTTTCTCATTAACTTACTCCAAACAGAAAATGGAAAGTCACTACTGTCTGTTGCATTACCACTAAAATCAAACCAAGGTGTAAATTCTTTAAAATCAAATTCAGACAATTGGAAGTTAGTTACCTTTTGCTGAGTTTTAATAGGTACAACAAAGTAACCACTTTTAGGTTTAGTATATAAATAACCCTCAGAAACCAAAAGTTCATAAGCACTCATTACTGTTACAACACTAACACCAAGGTGTGTTGACAGACTTCTCTTTGAGGGTAACTTTTCATTCGGTAAAAGGCTACCGGAAAGTATATCACCCTTTATACAATGATAAAGGTACTGATAGGCTGGAGTTTTCTCTCTTTTTGACATATCATAAGTTAACATAACATCACCATCTGGTACTATATTTTAGTATTATATTGGTTATTTCCATAGTACCAATCCATATTATAATATGAAATGTAACATTATTCAAGGTTTTGCGTAATGATTATAAAATGAGGATGAAAGAGGAGAAAACAATGAAAACATCTAAACAACTTTACAACATTGTTGTTGCAGCTCTTTTTGCAGCAATGATATTCGTACTAACATTTTTCGTAAAAGTACCAACAGGTATTGGTTACATTCACCTAGGTGACTTAGCAATTTATCTTGCAGCATCTATGCTACCAACACCATATGCAATTTGTGCAGCAGCTATCGGTGGTGGTCTTTCTGACTTTGTTGGTGGTTACGGTATTTATATTCCTGTAACAATGGTAATTAAGGCTCTACTTGCTCTATGTTTCTCTTGCAAGAAAGATACAATCATCAATGTAAGAAATATGATTGCAGTACTAATTTGCTGTGGTATCACAGTTGGTAGTTACTTTGCATTTGAAATTTTCTACTACGGTGCAGGTGCTTTCGGTTCATTACTTCCTAACCTACTTCAGGCTGCAGGTAGTGGTGTGCTATATATTATCATTGGTTATGCTTTTGACAAAGCAAGAATTAAGAATAAGCTAATGGCTTACAACAAATAATTTCTAATAACAACTATGAAACAGAAGAGAATTCTTTGTATTAACGACATATCATCAATGGGTAAATGCTCACTTACAATAGCATTACCTATCATATCATCACTTGGAATTGAGGCAGTAGTTTTACCTACTGCCCTTCTGTCTGCTCATACGGTTTTTAAGGGTTACACCTTTAAGGACACTACTGAGGAGATGCGAAACACCCTAAACCACTTTGATAGTTTAGGAGAAAAGTTTGACTGCATTTATACCGGTTACTTAGGTAGTAAAGACCAGGTTAAGATAGTTCTTGACTTTATAAAAGGTCACAAAGAAAGCCTTATTATTACCGACCCTGTAATGGGTGACAACGGTAGGCTATACAGTGGTTTTGAAAAGGACTATCCTGAATATATGCTTGAACTTTGCAATGTTTCAGATATAGTTATTCCCAACTTAACAGAGGCTTGTCTGCTGACAAACACACCATTTGTAGAAAATCCAACAGAAAGCCACCTTGAAAGGATTGCCGATACACTTACTAATTACAGTAAAAATGTGATTATCACAGGTGTTAAGGAAGAAAATTCTGTTGCAGTTTATTCTAAAAATGGTGACTGTAATTTACAGAAAACTGCTAAAAGCAAGTTGATTGACAGACAATTTCATGGTACAGGTGATGTATTTGCAAGTACACTTTCAGGTTTCTTAACACTAGGTAATGCTTTTGAAGAAAGCATTATTCTTGCAACTAAGTTTACAGAAATGTGTATCAATCACACAGCCAATGACAAGGACTCTCAGTGGTATGGTCTGAGATTTGAAGAATGTCTCCACTATTTATATGAAATGAAATAATTTTAGAACCAAGCAAATTAAATGCTTGGTTCTTTTTTATACCTTAGTAATACAGTATTTGTATGTGCTAAAATGATATGACCCAATAAAAAAGAGGAGTAACTTCAAAATATGGTATAATGGAATCGCTAAAAACATTAACCTAAGAAAGAAGTACTCCTCATGAAT
>JBQKHY010000026.1:0-34109 GCA_052118065.1 Ruminococcus sp. LCP21S3_E8
ATTTGTAGAAACTGTATCTGGCTCCCTCAGACGAGGGAGCTGTCGATTGTAAATTGACGGTACGGCAATTTACCTTTTATAAATCGACTGAAGGAGGGATAAAACTATAAACTAGATGAATTAATCGGTTGATATCTAATTAACCTACATTACATAAACAACTCCACAAACCCTAATTTATCTAACTAACATTTACACAAAAACAAAAGAAAAGTGGCTATCCGTTATGGGTAGCCACTAATTAGATAAAAGGAAAAGATTATAAACAATATTCTCTGGATATTTAATTTTGTTTAAGTTAGATTTTAGATATTTTGATTTTCTAAGGATATATCTTTGAAAAATCTAATATGAAAATTAAACTAAAACATATAAACAAATCTGCTATAAACTTAAATCGCTTTTATCAAAAACTTAAGCAATTTCTTCTGCTGAGCAACATTTTGTTAGGCTATGCTTAACTCTGTCGTTAACTTCAGCACGCTTAGCATCATTAAATCTGTCAACAGTACCTACTAGGTAACCTGTGATTCTTCTGATTCTTTCAAAAGGAACTTCGTCATATGTGTAGTTAACATCAACATATTCACCGTCAACAGTAATATCAACTGTCTTGAAATATTTATCAGGATTTTTTTCCTTTAACTGCTGTACATATAGATTAGCTTCTTTTTTGCTCATATCGCCATTAATTGTTAGTGTCATAACTCTTACCTCCATTATTTTATTATTCTTCTTTTTTGAGTGTATATCTATATTACCACTATATATTGTGGTTTTCAAGTGTTTTTTACAATTTTTGTGCAATATTTTGTTTAAAATATAATTTCTTTAAAGGCAAGAAATTTGTGTATTATCTCTAAAACTCTTACTACAAGGTAGTTATGTAGTAAGTCTGTTGTTTATACCGAATGATATTGATAGTGCTTCATCAACTTGATTCATAGAGTTAAATTCTACTTCTCCCATTTTTTCTCTAAGTCGCTTTTTGTCTATTGTGCGAATTTGCTCTAATAAAACTACAGAGTCCTTTGCCAGTCCACTTTTGCTACCGTTTATCTCAATATGTGTTGGAAGTTTAGCTTTTTGGTGTTGACTTGTAATTGCTGCTGCAATAACTGTTGGTGAATATTTATTGCCAACATCATTTTGTACAATAAGTACCGGTCTGACTCCTCCTTGCTCACTGCCAACAACAGGACTTAGGTCAGCATAATATATATCTCCACGCTTAACTGTCATAATTTCACTCCCAGAATTTTTCTATTAATATTGTTGCCAAAACAATTTCTTTTTATTCTTTGACATTATATATTACGGAAAAATTCACTTGGGGTTAATGTTAACTATTACTAACCTTTTGAGGAATTGCTTTTCCACTAACAAAGGTTATGTGAATATCACTGTTGCTTATACTGTCAACAAAACCATTGTTGTTGACCTTTAGAACATAATCATCAATTTTCATTTGATAAAATTCACCTTTATCTTGTAACAATGACTTTGAATTATCAAACTCATCAAGAACATTTTTCATTATTTTTATAGGTGCTTTGTTGTTAAATTTGCTTATATCATATGTACAGTTTAAACCTTGAAAAGTCATTTTCACAGAATTATTTTTTACTTTATATGTATAGCCCTTTAGATTTTCAGGAGAAGTAATTTTCAGAGAAATATCACCGTCACTGTTCCTACAGAAGTCACCCTTTCCACTAAAGTCACTGTTACTGATAAATACCTTAGCAGAAAAATAATTATTTACTGTTATTTCTTTCTTGCAACCTGAGAATAGAAAAATAATTGCAAAAAGAAAAAACAAACCTTTCTTCAAATTATCACCATCCGAAATTGAAATGTTTGTTTTTTACTTCTTAATTTTTATTTGTTCTTTGCTTTACTATTCTATATTTTTAAACACTTTGTAGATGTTGTCAACAATATCACTTGGCAACATAGATGCTTCACCAAGAACCTTTTTTGCTTCATCACCGGCACTGCCATGGATAAAAACACCACAGCATGCACTGTCAGTAGGTGAATATCCTTGTGCAAGTAGGGAAGAGATAATCCCTGCCAAAACATCACCACTGCCACCGGTAGCCATTCCCGGATTTCCTGCATAACTAATATATGTTTCTTCACCGTTAGAAATAACTGTGTCAGCACCTTTTAGTACAGTTACAACACCGTATTCTCTGCTAAAGTCCTCTGCTACCTTTTGTGGATTAGCTGAGATTTCTTTTACCGAAAGTCCTGTCAGCCTACTCATTTCTCCGGGATGTGGTGTAATGATAATATCACAACTTTTTTCCTTTAGTAAATTTATATGATTTGAAATACAGTTTAGACCATCAGCATCAAGCACCATAGGAATTTTACAGTTTTTCACAATATACTGTACAAGGCTTTCTGTATCTTCATTGTGAGAAAGTCCACAACCAATAAGTAGAGCCTTTGACTTTCCTAAATTTTCATTTATAGTGTCAACATTCTTCATACTGAAAGAAAGTTTATCACCGTTATCAACCGGTAAGAAAACAGCTTCCGGTACAACTTGTGCAACAATAGGATAAACTGATTTCAATATTAATAGTCTAAGTAGTCCAACACCTGTCCTTAAAGCAGATTTAGCAGATAAAATCTCTGCACCTGCCATACCATAACTGCCACAAATAGATAACAAAGAACCCATACTACCCTTATGGGCATTGTATGGGCGTGGTTTAATAGTATTTTTTAGGAACTGATAATTAATTTCTTTCATAATCTTGCTCCATAATAAACAATTATTTTACATTTCTAAGTAACTTAACAACCTGAATTTGAATACTTGGGTTTAGCTTTGGTCTCATACCCTCAAGAATAGTATTGTTAGGTTTCATAACTACTGCAAGGTTGCCCCTTGCCTCATTATAATATGTAAAGGCATAAACATCATCATCATTAACATCATCAACTGCAATGTAATATTTGTTGATTTTCTTGCCGGTATATTTTTCGTTAAACTTAACCATTTCTTTGATTTCGTCAATACGAAGTCTGACAATCTTTTTTCTTCTTCTCTTTGCAATAATCTTGTCAACACTAAGAGTATTGTCAACTACAGAATATTCATATTCAACCTTTTGATAATTAATAAGCAAAAGTGCAAGTGGCACTAAAGCAAGAAGTAGGAAAAATCCTATGTAAATAAAGTATGCAGTAATAACATATGCTAAGCTGATACATACTGCAGGAATAAGCAAAGCCATAACTATATATACAACTGCTAAAATATTATCCTTAGCTTTTCTTTTTCTCTTAACTACTTGTTCGCAAAATCCGTCCATTTATATCTCTCCTTTACTAATAGAATGATAACATAAATAATAAAAAAATACAACAAAATAATTACAAATACTTGCATTACACATTGATAAATGTTAATATAATAGAGATATGTAACACTGTGACGAAGAAAGTAGTGACTAAAGAAATAATCAAAGAGATTTTTGCCTTGGCTGAAAGCAAGAAATTATTTTTAGTTATGAAGTTCCCTTCTGAGTGGCAACGCTGAACAAAATGTTTATTGAATTTGTTTGCCTATTAATAACAATCATTTGTAGGATGAACATTGTTCCACCGTTTATTAACAAACGATTTGTAGGGGCGAACATTGTTCGCCCGTATATTAAAGAAACATTTACAGTAGGTGTTGACGGTAGTCACCGTTATATGACAACAGAGTGTTTGCTCAGTGCAAAAATGTGGGTGGTACCACGGATTTAATTATTCGTCCCAGAGGTTTTCTCTGGGACTTTATTTTTTATGGAGGTAAAAATGGACGAAAAAATCATTAATCTAAAAAAAGAATTAAAAAATGAACTTGAAAAAATCCAAAACCTCGTTGACCTTGACAAAGTAAGAGTTGCTTACCTTGGTAAAAAGGGTAGTGTAACCGGTCTTTTAAAGGGAATGAAGGAACTTTCTAATGAAGAAAGAAAAGAATTTGGTAAGAAAGTAAATGAACTTAAGGCAACTGTTGCAAAGGACATTGAAGAAAAAACTGCTGAGCTAAAGGCTAAGGAAATTGAGAAAGAAATTAACTCAATGCCTAAGATTGATATTACAACTCCTGCTAATTTAGTTAGAGGTTCATATCACCCAATCACTCTTGTACAAAGACAATGCGAAGAAATTTTCCGTTCAATGGGCTTTACTGTTGAGGATTATTCAGAAGTTGTTACTGACTATGAATGCTTTGAGTCCCTAAACATTCCTAAGCATCACCCTGCAAGAGATATGCAGGACACATATTATCTTGAAAACGGTCAGCTACTAAAGTCACAGACTTCAGCAGCACAGAATGCTATTCTTAAGAAATACGGCAAGAATCTAATTGAAAATGATGTGCCAATCAGAGCAATTTTCCCGGGCAGATGCTTTAGAAATGAAGCAACCGATGCTTGTCACGAAAACACATTCTTCCAGATGGAAGGTGTTATGGTTGATAAGGACATCAGCATTTCAAACCTAATTTACTTTATGAAAACAATGCTTTCAGAGGTTTTCCAAAAGGATATTAAGGTAAGACTTCGTCCCGGTTTCTTCCCATTTGTTGAACCGGGTTTTGAACTTGACATTAGCTGTCTAATTTGTGGTGGTGAAGGTTGTGCATCTTGTAAGCACAGTGGTTGGCTTGAACTTTGCCCATGTGGTATGATTCACCCTGAAGTTCTAAAAGAAGGTGGCATTGACCCTGAAAAATATACAGGCTTTGCCTTTGGTCTTGGTCTAACAAGACTTGCTATGATGAAGTACGGCGTAAAAGATATTAGAGATTTAAACAGTGGTAACTTAAAGTCATTATCACAGTTTACTGACGATAAATAAGGGAGGTTTTAATTATGTTTTTATCTATGAACTGGATTGAAGATTTTGTTGACCTAAGTGGTCTTAACAAAGTTGATTTAATTCATCAATTCTCCCTTTCTACTGCAGAGGTTGAGAATGATATTTTCTTTAAAGGCTCTGATTTAAGTGGTGTTGTTGTAGCAGAAATTAAGTCTGTTGAAGAACACCCTGAGTCAAAGAAACTTCACCTACTAAAAGTTGATGCCGGTGAAGATGAATTAACTGATGTTGTTTGTGGTGCACCTAATGTAAGAGTAGGTATGAAAACTGCTTTTGCTAAGGTTGGTGCTAAGGTTGGTGAAATTGAAATTGCACCTAGACCACTTGCCGGTTATATGTCAAACGGTATGTGTTGCTCTGAGGCTGAAATCGGTATTAGTGACGATAACTCAGGTATTATGGATATTACTGATGATGTAGCTAACGGTACAGATATTAAAGAAGTTTATGCTATTGACGATATTATCTTTGAAGTTGACAACAAGTCACTAACTAACCGTCCTGACCTATGGGGTCACTATGGTATTGCAAGAGAATTTGCAGCTTTAGCAAACAGAGAACTAAAGCCACTTGAAGTTGACGATTTAAAGGCATATGACAATCTACCAAAGATTGATATGAAAATTGAAGACCCTCTATGCCAGAGATATTCTTGCTTACAGGTTGAAAATATTAACAGAAACATCAGCCCTGTAAATATGAGAATCAGACTATTCTACTGTGGTATGAGAGGTATCAACTTCCTTGCTGACTTAACTAACTACTTAATGCTTGAAATGGGTCAGCCAATGCACGCATTTGACTCAAGAAAAGTTGAAAAAATCAGAATTAAGCGTTTTGACAAGCCATTTACTTTCCAGACACTTGATGGTGTTGACAGAAACATTGATGAAAACACATTGATGATTTGTAACGACAACACACCTGTTGCTATTGCAGGTATTATGGGTGGTCTTGACTCTGAAATTGTTGACGATACAACAACACTTACCCTTGAATCAGCTACATTTGACTCAGTATCAGTTAGAAAGTCAACTGTAAGACTTGCTCACAGAACAGATGCATCTATGAGATATGAAAAGTCCCTTGACCCTGAAATGACAGTTACTGCTATCGGTAGATTTGTTAACCTACTAAAGAAGTACGACTCAGACATTAAGGTTGTTTCTTCTCTAACAGATGAATATGCTTATCACTACGATACAGTAGAACTTGACTTTGACAAGAACTTTGTTGACAGATACACAGGTATTGAAATCAGCAATGATACTATTGTAAAGACTCTAGAGTCACTTGGCTTTAAGGTTACTCTTGAAAATGACAACTTTGCAGTTGTAGTTCCTTCATGGAGAGCAACTAAGGATGTTACCATCAAGGCTGACATTATTGAAGAAATCACAAGAATTTACGGTTACGATAACTTTGAAATCAATACAACTCGTTCACCACTTTATCCTGTAAGAATGGATGAAGTTAAATCTGATGAAGAAAAAATTAAGGATATGCTTGTTAAGAAGTATAATCTTCACGAAGTACATTCTTATGTATGGGCATATAGTGATGAACAAAAGGCACTTGGTATTCCTGTAGAAGAAAATATCAAACTTGCTAATGCTACTAACCCTAACATTGAAACAATCAGAAAATCAATTATCCCAACTCAGCTATGTCAGGTTAAGTCAAATGTTGGTTATGCTCCTGAATTCGGTATCTTTGAAATCGGCAGAGTTGTTGAAGGTTTAGATAATGACAATAAGTGCATTGAAAAGAAGAATCTTGCTATTACACTATATAGCAAAACTGCTGATATTAAGGACCTTTACATTGAACTAAGAGATATTCTTGCTACAATTACAGATGACCTAAAGCATAAGGCATTAACATTTGAAGTAATGGAAGCTACTAAGAGTTATGAACATCCTGTTAACCTAAACAAGGTTATCCTTGATGGCAAGACTATCGGCAAGGTTGGCATTGTTCATCCTGTAGTAAACAAGAATATTGATAAGAAAGCAAATATCGTATTTGCCGAGATTGATATTAAGGCATTTGCAGGTGTTGAGAACTCAAGTATTCAGTATGAAGAACCATCAAAGTTCCCACCAATGACATATGACCTAAGCCTAGAGCTTTCTCCTAATGTTTTCTACTCTCAGTTACAGGAATGTTGGAAAAATGTTGGTACAGAAATTCTTAAAAACACAAAGATTGTTGACACATATGACACAGACACAATCCACAGTATGACAATTCGTTTTGAATTTTCTTCCAACGAAAGGACACTTTCTTCTGCTGAAGTTCAGGAAGTTATGGACAAAATTGTTGAAAATCTAAAGGGAATTAATGTTTCTTTAAGAGGTTAATTTATAGGGCTACTACTAAATATTGTGGTAGTCCTTATTTTTTTGTTCAAAATATGCAATATTCTGTTGACACAAACACCTTTATATGTTAGTATTATATTAATTGATGATAAGGGCGTATAGCCTTTATTACTACTTATAGTTGGAGGTGTTTCCTTATGTTAGATAAGACAATGATTTTCTCAATTAACGGTGACCGTGATCAAGAGATTAAGAATGCAATGATTTCTGTTTATAATTCTCTAAAGCAGAAAGGCTATAACCCAATTAATCAGCTTGTTGGTTACATTCTTTCAGAAGATCCTACCTATATCACAACATATAATAATGCTCGTAACATTATTAGTTCTATTGACAGGGATGAGTTACTGGAAGCACTTGTGAAATCATATTTGAATATTTAACAAGTATTTTTGGAAGAAATTTGAAATTTGAAATTCGCAAGTGCCTACTACACTTGCGTCTTTTTTGTGAAAGAAGGTTTACTTTTTATGGCAGATAAAAAAGAATTTATGACATACAAGGGCAAGCCACTTGTAAGATGTGGCAATGAATTATATTACGGCAGTATGGATGAACCTTATGTTATCCATCTTGTTGTTAAGTCAACTAAAGATGTTAACGGTCTAAAGATTGCTGATAAGGTGGCTATTCAGCTAATGGCTACTGACCCTGACCTTTCTCCTAGAAAGCAAATTGTTAAGTCCAGCGAAAAAGCCGGTCTTTTCCTTGCTATGGATATTGCTGAAGCATGGCTACGCAAAGCCCTAAAGACTGCTCAAGCAAATAAAGCTAACTAATTTGTTTTAGTTGTAATTAGACTTTATTTGCATTTAAATTTTAAGTTGTAATTGAATTTTAGTTACTGTCAAATATAATTTGAAATAAAATTTAAGAAAATTTAAATCGAAAAAACTCCCTTTTTAGGGAGTTTTCTTTTTGCCTTTATTTTCAATTTTATATTTAAATTTTATTATGGTGATTATAATTATTTTCCGTTGCAAATTGCTTTTCTGAGTTTTTGTGTGTAAATGTTAGTTAGATAAATTAGGGTTTGTAGGGATGAGTACAAAGTGTTAATTTTCAGCAAATAAGGCTCCCTTTACACAAGGGAGGCTGGTTAGTCTCTGCAAACTCTAAATATTCACCATATAACGATGCAAATTCTAGCCCCATAAACTCTAATTTATCAATCTCACCTTTACCCACAGACAAAATTGAAAAACCCTAATTTATCAATCTCACCTATAACCATAATCAGATTTTAGAGCCTAAATTTGTTGTACAAATTTACCTCTATGTACAAACGAAATTGAAAAAACTGAAAATTACAAACAACATCAAAAAACAAAAGCTCCCGAAATGGGAGCTTTTTTAGTTATAAAGTAATAGGGTATAGTGAAAAAGTATCAATAACCCTATTGTCATAACAAGCCCGGAATGACAGGAGCAGGCATTTGGGATTACAAACAGCCTCCACCAAAGGGGCATTTCCCTTAGCAAGGGAATACCTTATAAATAAGGGGAGCCTTTGTTATTTATGCATAATCTGCATTAACTTATTCAAAATATTATTACATTTGCATTGTATGTCGGATTGTAAAAGTATTATCCCTTTCGTATAATATAATTGTAAAAATGAAAGAGTGATTTCAGAATTTAAAATTTAAGGAGAATGATTATGCAGTTGTTTAATGATTTTTGTAACTATACCTTGGACGAAAATGGAGTGCTGAACAGTTTTCAGCTTGATTATCCCGAAAACTACAACTTTGGCTATGATGTTGTGGATAAAATGGGGGAGCTTGCACCAAACGACATTGCTATGGAGTGGACAAACCCCGACCATCTTCACAAGACATTTACCTTTGCCGACATAAAAAGACTTAGCAATAAGGCGGCAAATGCCTTTAAAAATCAGGGTGTTAAAAAGGGCGACAGAGTGATTGTAATTCTTAAAAGGAATTATGAATACTGGTACATTGTTCCCGCACTTCACAAGCTGGGCGCTATCGTTATCCCTGCAACAAATATGCTCACCCTTGACGACATCACATACAGAGTTGACACAGCGGATATTCGCTTTGCAGTTTCCACACCTGACGGTGACACAGCGGAAACTTTAGTTAAGGCATCAAAGGAAAGAACGATTCTTGAAAAGGTTTTTGTTGTACGCAGAGATGTGGAGGGCGCTGTTAATCTTACAGATGAAATTGAAAAGGCTGACGACAACTTTGAAAGAGTTGAAACCCTTGCTAAGGAGCCAATGCTCATATACTTTACATCAGGTACAACAGGCTACCCAAAGGCTGTTATGCACGACCACACCTACACACTTTCCCACATAATCACAGCAAAGTTTTGGCAGGATGTAAAGGAAAAGGGACTTCACCTCACAGTTGCGGAAACAGGCTGGGGTAAGGCTTCCTGGGGCAAAATTTACGGTCAATGGCTTTGCGGTTGCGGTGTTATGGTTTACGACTTCGACCATTTCTCACCTGACAAGCTGTTGAGAGTTATGGAAAAGTACAAGGTTACATCTTTCTGCGCACCGCCAACAGTTTACCGCTATTTCATCAAGCGTGGAATGAATAATTACGACCTTTCTTCATTAAAGCACATCACCACAGCAGGCGAGGCACTTAACCCTGTTGTATTCAAAAAGGTTTTTGAGCAGACAGGACTAAGACTTATGGAGGGCTTTGGTCAGACAGAGTCTGTACTAATGATTGGCAACCTTGTGGGGAGTGAGGAAAAGGTTGGTGCTTTGGGCAAACCAACACCACTTTACAACACAATGATTGTTGACGACAGCGGTAACGAGCTGCCTGCAAACGAGGTTGGCGAAATTGTAGTTACCCCACAGGAAAATCAGCACGGCATCTTTATGGGCTACTGCGGTGACGAAAAGCTGTACGAAAAGGTTTGGAGAAACGGCGTTTATCACACAGGGGACACAGCCTACAAGGACGAGGACGGATATTACTGGTATGTTGGCAGAATTGACGACCTTATCAAGACAAGAGGCTTTAGAGTAGGACCTTTTGAGATAGAAAATGTACTGATGAAGCACCCTGCTGTTATGGAATGTGCAGTTATCGGTGTACCTGACGAGTCAAGAGGTCAGGCAATCAAGGCAACCGTTCACCTTGCAGAGGGCTACACAGAGAGCAGAGAGCTGAAAAGAGAGCTGAAAACCTTTGTAAACAGCCGAGTAGCCTCCTACAAGCACATTCAGCACCTGGAGTTTATTGACGAAATGCCAAAGACAATCAGCGGAAAAATCAAAAGAACAGACATCAGAGAAATCGACAGAAACAAGATTTGCTAATAAAATGCAGAATTTAGATATAACAAAAGCTCCCATAATGGGAGCTTTTTTGTTTCTTATAGGTAGTAATAAAATTGAAAAATCACTTATCTTTCTTAATCATTCTACCGTTAACAAATACATATTCACTGTCTTTATTTTCATCCATAAGTTTCTTTTCTTTTTCAATATCTCTTTCCTTAGGAAGTACAACATATCTGTCATCTTTCTTAGTGAAAGAACCAACTGCCTCTTGCAACGGCTTTGAAATAATGGAAACAACAATGTAAGTATAGAATAGTGGGTAAATAAGTGAAACCAAAATACCTGCAATCAGTAGCCATACATTACTTGTTAGCATAATTGCAAAGAATGCCACAGCAGTAGGTACTGCAACTGCAAGTAAAGTTAAAACACTTCTTAAAATCTTGCCAAATACAAGTATAAATGAGTTCTTGTACACTTGAAGTAGCTTAATATCATATGTAATGTTCATCATAGGTACATAGAACATTGTAGCCACCAGCATTGCACTAAAGAATAAATATAGTGTAAGCAATGCACTGTAAACTGCACTGACACTTGCCATTGAATAGTAGTAAAGAATTGCGAAAACTGAAAGTGTAATTATAAGGTAAGTTATGATACCGTTAATTAAAAATGTTTTCCAATTTTCTTTTACAGAAGTTTTGAATGTATCAAGTACATTAATATCTTCCTTTTCAATAGCAATTTTCCTAATTACCATTACAAGTCCGGCATAAAGTGGGTAAGCAGGTATAATTCCTAAAAACCAAACTATTACATTTTGAAAACCAGTTAAGTAACCTATCAAACCAAATATAGCAAAGCATATGGTTGAGGGAATAGTATATAAAAGATTTGCAAACATAATTTTTGGGAAATTAGTGAAAAATCTTGCAAAAGCAGAGTTTTTAAAGCTTTTCATTCAATCATTCCTTAAAATTTTTTCTTTTTTATAGTACCACAACAGTAGTTGAATTTGCAACAAATAAATCAAAATTGTTATATTCTTTAAAAGAACAAAATACCTTAAAAAACCAGTGTTTACCACAAAATAACTGAATAAAAATATTAATAAATTTAGAAAAATTTTGAATATATTGCGAACATATGTAACAGTCTGTAAATTAAATTACACATATTTTATAAAAAATATTAGTCAAAACTATTGTATTTTTATAAAAAGTGTGTTAAACTGCAGTTGTGAGGTTGAGGAGACACTCCTCAAATTCGTCTTCTGATAAGGCGAAAAATTTTTAAGGACAAGGTGAAAAAAATGAAAAAAGAAACAGTGAAGAGAATCGTAGTTGCCGGCGTGGCAGGTATGATGGCAGCTACTTGTTTAGCTGGTTGTGGCACTTCAAGTTCTAACGATAAGGACAGTAGTGGTGCTAAAGGTCAGGTTTATTATCTAAACTTTAAACCTGAACAGGATCAGGCTTGGCAGAAATTAGCTAAGGAATACACAAAGGAAACAGGTGTTAAGGTTAAAGTTCAGACTGCTGCCGAAGGTAAGTATGAAGAAACTCTTACATCTGCAATGGATAAGGACAATGCTCCTACACTATTCCAGGTTAACGGTCCTGTTGGTCTAAAAAACTGGAAAGACTATTGCTTAGATCTTAAAGATTCTGACATTTACAAGCAGTTAACAAGCGATTCATTTGCACTAAAGGACGGCGACAGTGTATCAGGTATCGCTTATGTTATTGAATCATATGGTATCATTTACAACAAGACTCTACTTCAGAAGTATTGTGATTCTTCATTTGCTACAGTTAAGAAGATTGAAGACATCAACAGCTTTGATAAGCTAAAGACTGTTGCTGATGAAATTCAGAAGAACAAAGATAAGTTAGGTGTTAAGGGTGCCTTTACTTCAGCAGGTATGGATAGCTCATCAGACTGGAGATTTAAGACTCACCTAGCAAATATGCCTATCTACTATGAATACAAGAAGGACAACATTACTTCTACAGATGCTATCAAGGGTACTTACCTAGATAACTACAAGAAGATTTTCGACCTATACATCACAGATTCAACATGTGCTCCTACTGCTCTTGCTAACAAGACAGCTACTGACTCAGAAACAGAATTCATTAAGGGTCAGGCAGTATTCTTCCAGAACGGTACTTGGGAATATGACGCTATCAAGAAGGGTGGCCTAAAGGACGACGAAATGGGTATGCTACCTATTTACATCGGTGTTGACGGTGAAGAAAATCAGGGTCTATGCACAGGTTCTGAAAACTATTGGTGTGTAAACAACAACGCTTCTGAAGAAGATCAGAAGGCTACTCTAGACTTTATGAACTGGTGTGTAACATCTGACCATGGTACTTCTGCAATGGCTAACGATATGGGCTTTGTAATCCCATTCAAGGATGCTAAGGAAGCTACAAACGCTCTAGTTAAGGTTGCTGACAAGTATGTATCTGACGGTAAAGAAGCTGTTTCTTGGAACTTCACAACAATGCCTAGTGAAGACTGGAAGAACGGTGTTGGTACAGCTCTAACACAGTATGCTGCCGGTACAGGTAAGTGGGATGATGTTGTTAAGGCTTTCGTTGACGGTTGGAAGACAGAATACGCAAAGGCTAACGGCTAATTAATCCTTTAATTATTGAACTTAGTTAGGGGGCGTATTCGCCCCCTATAATTTTGAAATAAGAAGAAAGGTGAGAAAATGGTAAAGAAACATAAAAAGTATTTTCTGATTTTCGTATTACCAACATTAATTGCCTTTGCTATCGGTTTTATTTATCCCTTCTTTCAGGGTATCTATCTATCATTCTGTAAGTTCCATACAGTAACTGATGCTAAACTGATTGGTTTTGATAACTATGTAAAAGCATTCCAAAATGAAGCCTTTATCCATTCATTCTGGTTTACAGTTTTATTTGTTATTGTTTCAATAGTTCTGATTAACCTTATTGCTTTTGCAGTTGCATATGTACTAACCCTTGGTATTAGAGGTTCTAATATCTTTAGAACAGTGTTCTTTGTTCCTAACCTAATCGGTGGTATCATCCTTGGTTACATTTGGAAACTTATTTTTGATGGCATCCTACATAACTACGGTACTAACCTAGCACTTAACAGTACTTATGGTTTCTGGGGACTTGTAATTCTGATGTGTTGGCAACAAGCTGGTTATATGATGATTATTTATATTGCCGGTTTCCAAAGTGTTCCTAGTGACCTTTATGAAGCAGCAAAGATTGACGGTGCTAACAGAAGACAACTTCTTACTAAAGTTACTATTCCTATGATGGCACCATCAATTACAATTTGTACATTCCTAACACTAACAAATTCATTTAAGCTATTTGACCAGAACCTAGCTTTAACAGCAGGTGCTCCGGGTGTAGTAACTGACGGTGGTGTAACCATTAAGCAAACGGAAATGATGGCACTTAATATTTACAACACCTTCTACTCAAACGCTAACTCTCGTGGTGTTGGTCAAGCAGAGGCAGTTATCTTCTTTGTAATTGTTGTTGTAATTGCTCTTGCTCAGCTATACTTCACTAGAAAGAGGGAGGTGCAGCAGTAATGGCAAAGGTTAAACCTAAGGAAAAACAACCTAAGAAAAAGCAAACTTTAGGTATGAAAATTTTGACAGTAGTATTTTCTGTTATTTCAATTTTCTATGTGTCACCACTATTTATTGTTTTGATGAACTCCTTTAAGTTTAAGACAGATATTAGTGACAAACCCTTTGCTTTCCCAAATGCTGACACTTTCTATGGTTTCCAGAACTATATTAAAGGTATGACATTTGGTAACTTCTCTTTCTGGAAAGTTGTTTTAACAAGTTTATTTATCACTATCGGTGGTGTATTCCTAATCCTACTTTGTACATCAATGACTGCATGGTATGTTACAAGAGTTAACTCAAAGATTTGTAAGATTATTTACTACTTCTGTGTATTCTCAATGGTTGTACCATTCCAGATGGTTATGTACACACTTTCTAAGACTGCTGATAAGCTACACCTAAATTCACCTGTTGGTATTTTGGTTGTTTATCTGGGCTTTGGTGCAGGTCTTGCAATCTTTATGTTCTCCGGCTTTGTAAAGGGTATTCCTATTGAAGTTGAAGAAGCTGCAAGTGTTGACGGTGCAGGTCCTCTTAGAACATATTTTGGTGTTGTTGTTCCTATTATGAAGCCAACTATTATTTCTGTTGGTATTCTGGAAACAATGTGGATTTGGAACGACTACCTACTACCATACCTAATCTTTAGTGGTACAAACTATAGAACAATTCCTATTCACATTCAGTACCTAAACGGTAGTTACGGACAAACGGATATGGGTGCTATTATGGCACTTATCATTGTAAGTATCTTGCCAATCATCATCTTCTACTTTGCTTGTCAGAAGTATATTATCGAAGGTGTTGTTGCCGGTGCTGTTAAGGGATAATTCTTTGTTAATGTTCATTTATAATTTAAAATAATTCTATGTAAGAAATTATGTGTTTAATCATAGTTGATTTGCAGTTAATTTATTTGCTGGATTATGGTTATATTTGAATTATAAAATTAAAAGTTACAGACCCTCATTTGAGGGTCTGTTTTCCTTTTGTTCTTTCAGTTTTGATTGTGGGTTAAGACAAGTTTTTTCTACAAATTTTGGTTTTCAATTTTGATTGTGGGTTAAGGTTAATTTTTTTAACTTTTATTGTGGTTAGAGAAAAGTATATTTTTTAACATAAAGTAAAGAAAAATTTTCAAAATTATCATACCTATTATTATAACAATAGTGTGGCTAACAGGTGTAGGGGACATCATTGATGTCCCGTTACAAACCATCCTAAATAAAGGTATTATTCCCTATATAGATATTTGAAATTTATAGTCTACAAATAGGGTAATAATCTCATAGGTATCACACTTTTTAACGGGCGAACAGTGTTCGCCCCTACCGTGTAACTTATAATTTTTCTTATGTTTTATAGTTAGAAATATAGAAAAGTTTCAGCTAATATGGAATTGTAAATAAATTTACAATTCCAACCACTCCTTCCGTCTTTGCATACGCAAAGCCACCAGCCTCTGCATAAGTTCGCAAAGCCAAATATAAAATTTGGATGCTCACTTATCCCTCAGCGAGGGAGGCAACAAAGTATGTACAATTTTGAAAATATGTATATACTTTTTGATTTGTAGAAACTGTGTCTGGCTCCCTCAGACGAGGGAGCTGTCGATTGTAAATTGACGGTACGGCAATTTACCTTTTATAAATCGACTGAAGGAGGGATAAAACTATAATAATTATCTTATTTTGTCTTATTCGTAAACTATGAATTATACATAGGACAATGTGCCTATATAAATGATAGTTTGTAACGGTCCAACAGTGTTGGACCCTACACCTGTTAGCCATACTATTGTGATAATTATAAGGTATGATAATTTTGCAAATTCTTATTTATACTCAATTAAAACAAATTCATCTTAACCAACAACAAAAATTAAAAAGACAAACCCTAATTTATTTAACTAACAATAAAATTAAAAATAGAAAAAGGCTACTAACTTTGTTAGTAGCCTTAATAGGTTAAATGAAATAATCAAAATCAATTAACCAATTTAAAATTCAATAAAACTGAAATTATGCCATTTGGAAGTCACGAATGTAACTGTCAATAGACTTTCTGATAACTTCCTTTGCATCATCACAACCGTTAATTTCTGTAACAGTAGTAACCTTATCATTTTCAAGTGTCTTATACACTTGGAAGAAGTGTCTGATTTCTTCAAAATAATGAGTAGGTAGGTCAGAAATATCACTGTAACCATTGTAGTTAGGGTCATTAACAGGAACTGCAATGATTTTTTCATCATTGTGGTCATCATCAATCATAGTCAGTACACCGATTGGCTTACATTCAACTAATGTCATTGGCTGAATTGTCTCGCTACATAGTACAAGTACATCAAGTGGGTCACCGTCATCTGCATATGTACGAGGAATAAAACCATAATTAGCCGGATAGTGGGTGGATGTAAATAGCACTCTGTCTAATTTTAGTAATCCTGTTTCTTTGTCTAATTCGTATTTGTTCTTGCCACCCTTAGAAATTTCAATAACTGCATAAAACTTGTCTGTTGTAATTCTTTTTGGGGAAATATCGTGCCAAATATTCATTTATTATCATTCCTTTCCTTATTTGATGACTATATTTTATTTTAAATTTTACCTATTGTCAATACGATTTTACCTATTGATAATACTTTTTCTTACAATTTTGTAATAGAAGTATTTTTGCCTATGTGTTATTATTATTTGGGGTGATTAAATGAATGTTTTTTTACTTGAAGATGATGAGGCTATTGGTATTGGTCTAAAGTATTCTCTTGAAAATGAGGGCTATACTGTAACAATTGCAACCAGTGTAAAGTCAGCTTTTGAAATTATAAATAAAGAGAAATTTGCATTATATATTCTTGACTTAACATTACCTGATGGTAGTGGTTATGATGTTTGTAAAAAGATAAAGTCAATCGGCGACTTTCCGGTAATTTTCCTTACTGCTTATGATGATGAAGTTAATGTGGTTATGGGTCTTGAACTTGGTGCTGATGACTATATTTCTAAACCATTTAGAGTTAAGGAACTTATTGCAAGAATTAAAAGTGTCCTTAGACGATACAATAGGGAAAGTAAAGGTATCATAAAAATTGGAAATATACTTATAAATACAAACAAAGCAACAGTTTTCAAGAATAGTCAGGAAGTTATTTTAACTGCTATGGAGTATAAGCTATTCTTAATTTTGCTTAATAATCGTGGTAATATTCTTTCTCGTAATAAACTGTTGGAATATATTTGGAATGTTGAGGGTGATTTTGTAAATGACAACACTCTTACTGTTTATATTAAAAGATTAAGAGATAAAATTGAGGATGACCCATCAGCCCCTATGATTATCAAGACAATTCGTGGATTAGGATATGTGATTGAAAATGATAAATAAAGATATAAAGATTATTGCTTTAATGGGCTTTTTAGGAACAATAGTTGCAACTGTAGTGACACTATTCTTTAATGTAGTATGTTCTGTAGTTACCTTTTTGTTAGGTGTAATTTTAACCTTAACATTTTATATCGTTACCAAAAAAAGATATAAGAAAATTGCTGATTTAAATAATTACCTTTCACTTGTATGTGCCGGTAATTATATGATTGATATTAAGGATAATACTGAGGGTGAACTGTCTATCCTAAAGAATAATTTGTACAAGGTTATTGTGTTACTTCGCTCAAAGAATGAACTGCTTGAAAAAGACGAAATCTATCTTGCTGATTCTTTAGCCGATATTTCCCATCAGTTAAAAACACCACTAACCTCACTTATGGTTATGGTTGATTTGTTGAAAGATGAAAAGAATATTGATAAGCAAAAGGAGTTTATCTCTATAATAGAAATTCAGATTAGCAAGATAAAATGGTTAGTAGAGAATCTCCTTAAACTTTCAAAGTTAGATGCCGGTACAATTAAGTTTAAGAAAGAAAAAATTGATGTTTTATCGGTAATTACAAAAAGCCTAAGTCCGTTCCTTGTACAAATGGAAATGAAGAATATTTCACTTGAAACTACTATTAATGACTTTTCCTTTACAGGTGACTTAAACTGGACAAGTGAGGCAGTGGAAAATATTATAAAAAATTGTATTGAACATACTGCCGATAATGGAAAGCTGAATATAGAAACAGGTGTAACTAATATTTACAGTTACATAAAAATTACTGACAACGGTTGTGGCATTAAGAAAAAGGATTTGCCACATATTTTTGAAAGATTTTATCAAGGAGAAAATTCTTCTAAGGAGAGTGTAGGTATTGGACTTGCACTTGCCAAGACAATTGTTGAAAATCAAGGTGGCACAATTGATGTTACCAGTGAAGAAAATGTAGGAACAGAATTTATTATTAAATTTAACAAAATGGTTGTGTGACGAAATTGTAATATAAAAGTCACCTTAATGTAAGTTTCCTTTGATATGATATAGTCAAAGTTAGGGAGGAAAATTTATGAACATACTTGAAGTTAAAAATTTATCAAAAATTTACGGAAAAGGTGACACACTTGTAAAAGCAGTTGATGATGTTTCTTTTACTGTTGAACAAGGTGAGTTTGTTGCAATTATCGGACCATCAGGTTCAGGTAAATCAACTTTGCTACATATAATCGGTGGTGTAGATACACCAACAACCGGTAATGTAATTATTGACGGTACTGATATTACAAAGCTAAAGGAAAGTCCTTTGTCAATCTTTAGAAGAAGACAAATCGGACTTGTGTATCAGTTCTACAACCTAATACCAATTTTAACAGTTGAAGAAAATTTAACTTTGCCACTATTATTAGATGGCAGAAAGCCTAACAAAGAACAGATTGATTACTTAGTAAGTAACCTTGGCTTAGGTGACAGACTAAAGCACTTGCCAAACCAGCTTTCAGGTGGTCAACAACAGAGAGTTTCCATCGGCAGAGCATTGGCTAACAATCCTGCACTTTTACTTGCCGATGAACCTACAGGTAACCTTGACAGTGAAAACAGTAAGGAAATTGTTGCTTTACTTCGCAAGTTTAACAGAGAGCATAACCAAACAGTAATTATGATTACTCATGACGAAAGAATTGCTCAGTCTGCTGACAGAATTATTGCTATTGAAGATGGTAAGATTGTTAAGGATGAGGTGAGTAAAGGTTGAATATTGTAAGAAAGTTAACTTTGCGTCACCTAAAAGAAAATAAAGGCAGAACAGTTGTCACCATCTTAGGTATCATTGTTGCAGTTGCAATGATTACAGCAGTATTTGTTGGTATGTCATCGTTACTTAATGTTACAGGACAAATGATGAAATATGATACAGGTGACTATGAATTTCAGGCATATGTAAATGATAGTAGTATTGAAAAACTTAAAAAAGACAGTAGAGTAAAAACAGTTGGTATTGGAGTAAATAGTGAAAATACAAATAACCACAGAGAGGTTTGTTCACCGGCAGGACATGATTCTTCTATATATACTACAACTTATGTAGCAGGTGATGAAAACTATTTTAAGCAATTTATTGTTTCTAAATATGAGGGGACTTTACCTAAAAACGAAAATGAAATTGCAGTTGATAAGTCTTATTTTGATCTTGTTAACGATGATACTAACAGTGAAATACATTGGAAGGTCGGAGATAAAGTAAAGCTGGACTATGGCAATTACTATAACAAAAAAGAAGATTACGAAACCAGTATTAATGATGATGGTACAAAATACAGAAAAGCCGGTTCAAAGTATGTTACAGTAACTGCAATTCTTGACTATAACTCACCAACTCCAATGATTATAACCGGATGGGACAAAAATTGTACTGTTGATATTAAACCGGTATATGTAAAATTAAAAGAGGTTGGTTTTAATACTCGTAACAAAATTAAAAGTATAGCTAAGGATTGTGGCATTGATAAATATAGCTTTGAATATAACGGTGAATATATTTTAAGTCAGGGCGACCTTACTTTTATTGACCAATACAAAGATATGATACCTTTGATTGGTGCTATTTTGGCTATAATTATTGTTGCATCTGTTATGCTGATTTATAACGCTTTTTCAATGTCACTGACAAGCAGAATCAGATACTTAGGAATGTTGGCAAGTGTTGGTGCTACCAGAAAGCAAAAGAGAAATTCAGTATATTTTGAGGGTGCATTCCTAGGGTTGATTGCAATTCCTTTAGGTATTTTCTTCGGTATTATCGGTATTGATATAACCTTAAATGTAGTTCTAAACAGACTGATAACTTCCGGTGCATTAGGTTACATAAAGGAAGGTATGATAACTTCTATTTTGTCAGTTCCGGCTTGGAGTATTATTTCAATAATTGTATTTAGTATTATTACAATCTTTATTTCAGCATATATTCCGGCTAAAAAGTCATCAAAGATTAGTCCTATTGATGCAATCAGACAGAATGACACAATTAAGCTAAAGGCAAAAAGTCTAAAGTCATCAAAGTTGATTAGAAAAATCTTCGGTTATGAGGGTGAAATTGCCAACAAAAACCTAAAGAGAAATGGTAAAAAATCAAGACTGATTATTATTTCACTTACTATTTCTATTGTGCTATTCATTACAGTAAACTACTTCTGTAGTATGTTTACAACTCAAGTAGATGGATTGAAAAAAGAATCTTATCAGGTAGAGGCAGCACTGCCATATAATGAAGCTGAAAAGTTTAATGAAGAAATTGCTAAGGATAATAATATTAAAGATAAATTCTTGCTTACATCCTATAGTATTGTACAAATGGCAGAAAACAAGGACAAATATCTTGATTATATGAATTTTCAGTACAAAAGGAAATACAAAGAAAGTATTTGTATGATGGTACACCTTGTTGAGGATGATACCTTTAATAAGATTTGTAAGGATAATAATATTGATAAAAGCAAGTATTATGGCAAAAAATTATTAACACTTGCAGTTAACAGTGTTGGTGATAAGTCATCAGAAGACCCTGTATTTAAAGATAGTATCAAGAACTACGGTTTATATTGTGACCAATCGGATTTATTTGCCGGTGGTTTTATTGACGATTCTATTTATGAAGATAACTATAAACTGGAAGGTCATATTTTATCAAAAGAAAACAATATTCATATTGGTGACTTTATTAAGTATGATGAGAATGACCCACTGTTCACTATGGATGATAACAGTGAAATCACTATGTTTGCACCAATGAGTGAATACTTAAAGGTTACAAATAATAAGCCAAGTGATATGACTGTAACCTATGGTTATGTTACTGATGACAGTAAAAAATTAGTTAAAACACTTGAGGATATTTCAGATAATTACGGTGTAAAATATATAAGTAATATTGAGATGCAACAACAGACAACTGATTCTGTTAAGTTTACTATTCAGGTGTTCCTATATGGCTTTATTACACTGATTACTTTGATTACACTGTTTAACATTATTAACACAATTTCTACAGGTACTGTAATGAGAAAAAGAGAATTTGCAATGCTTCGTTCAGTAGGTGTTTCCAAGAAAGGCTTTTACAAGATTGTCTGTCTGGAAAGTTTGTTATATGGCATTAAGGCTTTGATTATTGGTTTACCACTTAGCTTACTAATTAGCTACGGTATGCATATTTCTATAGGTGAAGCAGGTTATCCTTTCAGACCTGATATTATGATTTACCTAATTGTAGTTGTTGCAGTGTTCTTAATTGTAGGACTTACAATGTTCTATGCAGTTAATAAAATCAAGAAAGGCTCAATTATTGATGCTCTAAAGGAAGATATAGATTAATTTTTATAAATGAAAATCTAGATTTTTTAATGCTATTGTGCTAATTAAAAATTATTCAGGCATTTAAAATTAAACCGATATTAATTAAAATTTAATTGGCTTAAAAATTAAATTTGCATAAAAATAAAATTAGCATAAACATAATTAATTAAGCATTAAAAATTAAATTAACTTAAGAAAAATTAACTATGCATAAAAGTTAAACTGCTTAAACAGTATTAAATTGGCATAAAAATAAACTAGCCTAAACAGAATTGAATTAGCGTATAGAAAATTAAATTAGCTTACAACAATTGATTTGTTTCATTATTCCCAAATCCCAAAAACACCCTATGGTATTCTTTTACCATAGGGTGTCGCCTTTTGTGTATGTTGTTTTTTGATTTTGATTTTTATAATTTAGTTTTTTAATTTTTATTGTGCTAATCTAAAAACAATTCAACAAATTAGGGTTTGTAGTGCTATTAAATAGTATCTTCTATTGTGGAATTGTAAATGAATTTACAATTCCAACCACTCCTTCCGTCTTTGCATACGCAAAGCCACCAGCCTCTGCATAAGTTCGCAAAGCCAAATATAAAATTTGGATGCTCACTTATCCCTCAGCGAGGGAGGCAACAAAGTATGTACAATTTTGAAAATATGTACATACTTATTGATTTGTAGAAACTGTATCTGGCCCCTCAGACGAGGGAGCTGTCATTCGTGAATTGCAAAGCAATTCACCTTTTAAAGAATGACTGAAGGAGTGGTTGATATTTTAAACTTGTTTAAAATATCATCATAGAAGAAACTTTCCTTTATTTCTAACTATAAAATACAATGAACATTATGAGTTACAGTTGTAGGGTCCACCATTGGTGGACCGAGCAAATCAGCCTTTTTATTGGCATTTTGCCCTATGTAGCAAGTTATAATTTCTAGTTTCTACATAGGACAAAATTGTATAAAACATTTTACTATTAAACGGGCGAACAATGTTCGCCCCTACAACTGTAAGCCAAAATTTTGTTGTTATTTTGTCCTATGTAGTTACTCTAAATTTGTACATATTCGCCAGTCGCCCTTGTGTAAAGGGATAAGTGAGCATCCAAATTTGGGTTTGTGGAGTTGTTTATGTAATGTAGGTTAATTAGATATCAACCGATTAACTCATTTAATTTATAGTTTTATCCCTCCTTCAGTCGATTTATAAAAGGTAAATTGCCGTACCGTCAATTTACAATCGACAGCTCCCTCGTCTGAGGGAGCCAGATACAGTTTCTACAAATCAATAAGTATGTACATATTTTCAAAATTGTACATACTTTGTTGCCTCCCTCGCTGAGGGAGGTGGCTTTGCGTATGCAAAGACGGAAGGAGTGGTTGATATTTTAAACTTGTTTAAAATATCATCATAGAAGAAACTTTCCTTTATTTCTAACTACAAAATACAATGAACATTATGAGTTACAGTTGTAGGGGACATCATTGATGTCCCGTTACAAACTAGCCTTTATATAGGTACTTTGCCCTATGTAGTAAGTTATAATTTCTGGTTTCTACATAGGACAAAATTGTATAAAACATTTTGCTATTAAACGGGCGAACGATGTTCGCCCCTACAACTGTAAGCCTATAGTTTGTTGTTATTTTGTCCTATGTAGTTACCTTGAATTTGTACATATTCGCCAGTCGCCCTTGTGTAAAGGGAGATGTCAGCGATAGCTGACAGAGGGATTGTTTAGTAGATAGTGTTCTCTAGATAAAATGTGTACGATTAGATAAAAGTTATCTATAAATATAGGAACGAACAGTGTTCGTTCCCTACATCATATATCGAATAAATCTTATATAATCTAAAGTGCCTACCAAAACAATCCTTCCACCACTTCGTGGTCCCCCTTCCTTTACACAAGGAAGGCTGGATGGTTTTTACTAATTCTAAATATCTACCACAAAACAAGGTCTGTTCTAACTCCACAAACTCTAATTTATGAAATTGTCATTTACCCACAGACAAAATTGAAAAAATAAAAATACAAAAGAAAAGACCTAACTTATGTTAGGTCTGATTTAAGAATTAATCTTCTCTATATTCTTTTTTTAGGCAACCGTTTTTGATGATTTTTAGCTTTTTGTTTAAAATCTTAATAGCCTCGTCGGTATCTATATCCATAAACAAAACATCAAAAATTGCATTCTTAGAAACAGACATTAGCATTTCAAAT
The DNA here is from genome assembly GCA_052118065.1 of Ruminococcus sp. LCP21S3_E8. Classification (GTDB taxonomy): domain Bacteria; phylum Bacillota; class Clostridia; order Oscillospirales; family Acutalibacteraceae; genus Ruminococcoides. The sequence continues at coordinate 24,149 of JBQKHY010000026.1, forward strand.
AGAATTCTAATATCTTCCGGTGAATTATCAAAAGAAAATTTCCTTGTGTCTATATTAGGTATAAGTTCATTAAAGTAGGTGATAGACCTTTCACAAATTCTATCAAGAATAGACTTTGCGTTTACAGATACACCGGGTACAAACTTCTGCATTTGGCTTTTTGCTTTAGGTTGGCTAACTTTGGTGAAATGCTGGGACATAACCTCTTCCATTGTAGCGAAAAGGTCGCCCTTGTATTTAACAAGAGTATTTGTAAAACATTCCTTGATACTGTCCATTATTCTGTCAGCAAAAATATCGTAAAGGTCACCCTTATCATCAAAATATTGATAGAAACTGCCCCTGGAAATATTTGCCTCTTTAATAATACTGTTGATGCTTATTTTATCAAGTGGTACTCTGTCAAATTCTGCTTTAATGGCTTGGTAAATTCGTTCCCTTTTTGTTTCAGGTAGATTGTAAAATGTCTGCTTAATCATAATTTCTTATCTCCTTTAAAAAGCACCGCAACTTATATGACATCCTGTCATAATAATACTATTTCCATTTAAAAATGTCAAGAAAAATGTTTATATATAAAAGTACTTGTGAAAAATTATTTACACATTAACTAATTTAGCAAAGTAAAATTAGTTCAATAAATTAGGGTTTTTCAATTTTGATTGTGAGTAAAGATTAGTTCGATAAATTAGGGTTTGTAGTGCTATTTGATAGTTTCAACTAATATGGAATTGTAAATGAATTTACAATTCCAATCACTCCTTCCGTCTTTGCATACGCAAAGCCACCTCCCTCAGCGAGGGAGGCAACAAAGTATATACAATTTTGAAAATATGTACATACTTATTGATTTGTAGAAACTGTATCTGGCTCCCTCAGACGAGGGAGCTGTCATTCGTGAATTGCAAAGCAATTCACCTTTTAAAGAATGACTGAAGGAGTGGTTGATATTTTAAACTTGTTTAAAATATCATCATAGAAGAAACTTTCCTTTATTTCTAACTATAAAATACAATGAACATTATGAGTTACAGTTGTAGGGGACATCATTGATGTCCCGTTACAAACTAGCCTTTATATAGGTACTTTGCCCTATGTAGCAAGTTATAATTTCTAGTTTCTACATAGGACAAAATTGTATAAAACATTTTACTATTAAACGGGCGAACGATGTTCGCCCCTACGACTGTAAGCCAAAATTTTGTTATAATTCACACCCACAAACCCAAATTTGTCAATCTAAACTTATGCAAAAATAAGTGTTAACTGTAAAAAGGAAAAAGAAAGAAGTCAAAACAAATTGCTTTGACTTCTTCTATAACAACATTATAAATTTATAACATATAATTTCTACAATAAGATAACAAATCTATCACAATATAGCATTCATAACTAAATAACAGAAATATAAATTAAAAACAAGAAAATTACTTATCTTCAGCTTCATTTCTGTTGATAGCATTTAGCACACCTAGGATTGAGCTATAGTTAACATTATGGTCAATGCCAACACCGAAAATTCTCTTATTTTCAGGTGTTTCAAGTTCAATGTAAGAAACTGCCTGAGAGTCACTACCTTCGCTAATAGCATGTTGACTATAAGAACGGAACTTATACTGGTCAATGCCAATCTTCTTCATAGCGTTAAAGAATGCATCAATAGGACCGTTACCAACACCGGTTGTGTTTCTCTTATCAGTACCGTCAATAACGATAGTACCCTTAAAGTGAACATACTCCTTGCCATTTTCACTTTCTTCAAAGATACGGCTGTTTTCAATAACATACTTCTGTGGGTGTTCTAGGTAGTTATCCTTAAATACTTCAAATAGTTCCTTTGGTACAAGCTCTCTGCCTAGTTCATCACACTTAACCTGAACTAATGCACCGAACTCTGGATGCATTTTCTTTGGTAGTTCGTAGCCAAAGTTGTGTTCCATAACATAAGCAGCACCACCCTTACCACTCTGTGAGTTAATACGAATGATAGGCTCATACTGTCTGCCAACATCAGCAGGGTCAATTGGAATATATGGAACTTCCCAGTAGTCTGAGTTAGTGTCCTTGCAGTACTTAACACCCTTGTTGATAGCATCCTGATGGCTACCTGAGAATGCAGTAAACACTAATTCACCAATGTAAGGCTGTCTTTCGCCAATCTTCATATTAGTGCATCTTTCAAAGATTTCCTTTAGCTTTGGTAGGTTAGAGAAATCAAGTTCAGGGTCAACACCCTGTGTGTACATATTTAGGCCAACAGTAACAATGTCTAGGTTACCTGTTCTTTCACCGTTACCGAATAGTGTACCTTCAACTCTCTCAGCACCTGCAAGTAAAGCAAGTTCTGTTGCAGCAACACCTGTACCTCTGTCGTTGTGAGGATGAACTGAGATAATAGCACTTTCTCTGTTCTTTAGGTGCTTGATAAAGTATTCAATCTGATCGGCATATGTGTTAGGTGTACACATTTCTACTGTGTTAGGTAGATTTAGAATAATAGGGTTTTCAGGTGTACATTCAAGCACATCCATAACCTTTTCACAGATAGCAACTGCATTGTCCATTTCTGTGCCACTAAAGCTTTCAGGACTGTATTCAAATCTAATGTTTGTGTCACCGTCATAGTTGTCTGTTAGTTCTTTAATTAGCTTTGCACCTTCAACTGCAATGTCAATGATACCATCTATATCTTTCTTAAATACAACTTTTCTCTGTAAAGTAGAAGTTGAATTGTAGAAGTGAACAATAACATTCTTAGCACCCTTAATAGCCTCAAATGTCTTTTTGATTAGGTGTTCTCTTGCTTGTACAAGAACCTGAATTGTAACATCATCAGGAATATGATTTCCTTCTATTAGTTCTCTACAGATTTCGTATTCTGTTTCTGATGCTGATGGGAAACCGATTTCAATTTCTTTGAAACCCATATCGCATAGTGCGTGGAAGAATTCCAACTTTTCTTCAAGATTCATAGGGTCAATCAGTGCCTGGTTGCCATCTCTTAGGTCAACACTACACCAAGTTGGAGCTTTTGTAATTACTTTTGTAGGCCATTCTCTGTCCGGTAAATCAATCTGCTTAAAAGGAATATACTTTTTGTATCCTTCTTTCATAGTAAAAACCTCCTTGTCTTTCGTAAAAAATAATACATAAAATACATAAAAAAACGCCCCTAAAAATAGGGACGAACAAATTATCCGTGGTACCACCCAAGTTTAAGCATATGTTACCATATACTCCTTAAGAACTTCCAACAAAGTTCTGACCAATAACGAGGTCTGCCGTCTTGCCCTTATAAGACAAGAAACTCCGGGATGAGTTATACATATAAGTTTTGACACTGTTTTACACCAACCAACAGTTCTCTTCGCTCTAAAACAAATATCTTTTTCCCTTCATAGTTTTTAAGGGTTATTTTTTTGTGTAATACTATTATATTAACGGGGAATAGGAATGTCAAGACTTTTATAAATAATATTCTATCTTTGTCTATATTTTTTGTAGTAAAACCTCTGTATGTTGAAAAGTTACAAAATTCAATAATATACATTAATATATGTTTTAATATTCTAAATGTTGACATATACAAAAAATAGCAATACAATATAGATAACTATGTTTTTCATTTAACAATGTAGTAGAATTATAAATAGTTCAAATATAAAAGTGGTCCGGAATTATGTATAATTTTTTTTACATAAATCTTAAGTTATATTGACTATTGTTACAATGATGAGATTTTCTGAAAAAATTTTAAAAAATATGTAACCTTTTTTGTACTTGAAAAGTGTTATAAGTAAGAGAGGGTAAAGAAGTTGGAAGAGATATTGGATGTTGAGAGCTTTGTCACCAAAGCTGTTAATGAATATTCCGGTACAATATATAAGGTTGCTTTCCATATTACTTGCAACAAGGATGATGCCTATGATGTGTGTCAGGATGTTTTCCTAAGATTGTTCAACAATTTTGAAAAGATTAAGGACGATGAACACCTAAAGGCGTGGCTTATCCGAGTTGCAGTAAATTGTGCAAAAAGCTATTGTACGAAAGGATTTAAGAAAAATACAGTTTCTATTGATGATGTTAATGAAAATGAGTTAATAGCTGAAAATAAGAAAGATAATACTATAGATAAGGTTCTTAAATTACCGGAAAAGTATCGTGTAGTTATTCATCTTTTCTATTATCAAGAAATGAGTATTGAAGAAATATCCGATACTTTACAGATTGGTAAATCAGCAGTTAAAACAAGATTATCAAGAGGAAGAAAACTGTTAGAAAAAATTATTAGAGAGGAGGAAGCTTTAGGTGGATAAATTTGATTTTGATTTGTACAAAAAACAAACCGATGAGATTGACTTAACAGACAAGCAAAAGCAAGACTTAATTAGCAATATCCTTGATAAGAAGAAAAGAGAAAACTTAAAGGTTATTGATTTCCCTACCGAAAAACCTAAAATTTATAAATACAAGAACCTACTGACTATTGCTGCCGGGTTTGTTATTATTATTTCCATTGCTTTCTTAACAAACTTAGTACCTGGTTTTCTTTCTTCTCAAAAGATGGACGAATTTTCTCTTGTGAATTCATTAAGTAACAACAAGGATAAGTCGGTACAAAAGGCTATTGTAGTTGAACTTAAAGACAAAAAAGGCAAGAAAGAGGTCGAAAGTAAACCACTTGACCTACAACTTAAGGGTAAACACATAACAAGTGTTGATGTTTATTCAGCAGGTAATAACTATATTGTGTTAAATAGTTATAGCAGTGGTACTGCTTATGCTGAGGCTAGTACTTCTTATAGCAATATTGATTATAGCGATATTGATTTCTTAGGTTGGATGCCATCAGAAGAAAATATTGCAACTCTTAAGGGTTTGGCTTCTCAGTCAACAGCAGATGAGTATTACAATTGTATGTATGATACAATTTATATGACAATCTATTTTTCAAATGGTGATACTGTAAAGCAGAAGTTGGTTGTTTCTTATGATGACAACTACAACTACACTATTGAATAAAGAAAAAAGAAAATTATAATTTTTTGCTCTGCCTTTGGTGGAGCTTTTTTGTGCAAAAAAAATTCTCAAAATTATGTAACCTTTTGTACATTTGATAAGTGTTATATATGAAAGGATATTTTTTAATACAAGAAAGGATGATAAAAATGAAAAAAACTAACAAAATTATTGCTTTAGTTCTTGCAGTTATTACACTGCTTAGTGTAGTGTGTGTTGTACCTGTTACTGCAAGTGCGAAAGTAACAAATGTAGTTTCTTCTTCAGCTAAATCACCTACAAGTGGTAAGTGGGGGAAGAATGCAAAGTGGAAACTTAATTCAAAGGGTGTGCTTACTATCTCAGGTAAGGGTACATTGAAAATTGAAGAGTTAAGAGAGTCAGTTGCAAGAAAAGTTAAAGAAATCAAAATTAACGATGGTATTACAAAAGTGGATTTTTCAGCATTATTCTTTGTTAATGATGCAAGAAAAGTTACACTAAACAAAACCATCACAAGTATTGACAGAGGGGTATTTAACTATTTTGATAATATTACTTCTGTTAATGTACCTAGTGGTAACAAGAAGTATTCTTCAGTAGCAGGTGTTCTTTATTCAAAGGATAAGAAAAAACTTATTTTCTATCCAAGAGGAAAGAAAGGTACAAAGTACACAATTCCATATGGTACAAAGACAATTGGAAAATACGCATTTGATAAGTCACAATATTTAAAGAGTGTAACAATTCCATCAACAGTTACAAGTATAGAAGAAGGTGCATTTTTCCGTTGTGAAAAAATGAAGAAAATCACTATCCCAAGTTCTGTAAAAAGAATGGGAAATCTGGCATATGGTTTCTATGTTACTTATGACGAAGACTTAAATATATACATAGAACCAATAAAAGGATGTACTATTTATGGAAAAGCAGGAAGTGCTGCACATAGATACAGCAGAAACTTTGGCGTTAAGTTTAAGAAAAATTAAGTAGGGAGGTAGTGTGTTATGACAAAGTTAAAAAGAAGTATATCTATACTGTTAATGATTTTAACACTTTCAAGTGTATTTAGTATGAATTTGATAAGTGCCTCAGCAAGCACAAACGGTAATTCTCCTTCATCGGGTTTACTATATGAAGATATAGATATGGATGAGGAAATTAAGTATGTTAAGGTAAATTGGTCATATGACGGTAACGGTACATTGACATTTACAGGCGATGGCAAAGTTATTAACTATTATGATGAACTAAATCCTGATAGCTTGTATAAAGAGATTAAAAGTATCGGTAAGTATGTAAAGCATATAAAACTTGCAGAAGGTATTACCGGTATTGAACTTCCACTAAAGAATTTACCTAAGATTGAAACTATTGATTTTTCAAGTAGTGTTAAATATATTGACACTTATGTTTTTCAAGATTGTAAAACAATAAAGAGTGTGACTTTACCTGAAAAGATAACAAGAATTGATGACAATTCCTTTAATGGTTGTTCTAACTTAATTACTGTAAATCTACCTAGTACACTAAAATCAATTGGTTGGAGAGCATTTAGTGATTGTAAAAAGCTAAAGAATATTACTATTCCTGAAAGTGTAACTAAGATTGATGATAGTGCTTTTTCAGGATGTGAAAGTCTAACTGCAATTACACTACCTGAAAAGGTTGATGTAATTTCCAATTGGTTATTTGATGGTTGTAAGAACCTAAAGACTATTAATTATTCAAAGAAACTTCGTGTTATCGGTTTAGGTGCTTTTACAGATTGTAAAAGTCTGGAGTCATTTACATTCCCGTCATATATGAATATTATTCAGAAAGATACTTTTTCAGGTTGTACAAACCTAAAGAAAATTACAATCCCTAAGAATGTTACAAAGATTGCACAAAGTGCCTTTGAAGGCTGTGTTAACCTAACTTCTGTAAAACTTTCAAGTGATACAACTGCAATTGGTACAAAGGCTTTTAAGGATTGTACAGGTTTAACTTCTTTCACTATTCCTAATAAGGTAACTTTAATTAAACAACAAGCCTTTGATGGTTGTAAAAAAATAAAGACATTTAACATTTCTAAAAATGTTAATGAAATCGGAAAAAATGTTTTTATCAATTGTACAAATCTAAAGAGTATTAATGTGGATAAAAATAATAAGAAATATGCAACAGTAAACGGTTCTCTTTATAATAAGAAAAAGAATAATCTTATTGCTTATCCCGGTGGCAGAACATCATCATACAAAGTTTCTAAGGGTACTGAGTACATTGGAAATCAGTCCTTTTCCGGTGCTACAGTAAAGAAAGTTGTTATTCCTAATACAGTAAAGAATATTGGCTATAAAGCATTTGAAAACTGTAATAACCTTAACAATATCATTATTCCAAGTTCTGTAAGTTTTATTGATGCAAAGGCTTTTGACAACACAAAGTACTACAATACTTCAAAGCATTGGTACAAAGGTCAGCTATATGTTGCTAATTGTGTAGTTGACAGTAAAACAAATATTAAGTCTGCTAACCTAAAGTCCGGTACTAGACTAATTGCAAAAGAGGCTTATTATAACAGAAAAAATCTAAAATCTGTTAAGCTATCTAACAAACTTCAGTATATTAATGACAGAGCATTCCTAAACTGCAACAAGGTTAAAAGTGCAGTATTGCCTAAGTCAATTAAATATGTTGGCAAAAAAGCTATTGGCTACAAAATAACTACTGTTTATGCTGATGTAGATTCTTTCCTTGAATACTATCAAAAAATGATTCTTGCAAGAGATAACTTTACTTTATATGTATATAAAAATACTGCCGGTAACAGATATGCTAAGGGTAATGCCTTTAACTATAAGGTAATCAAATAAACTGAATATATTTTATTGCACTTCTGATTTAGCTATGGTTAAGTCAGAGGTGCATTTTTCTTATAAAGAAAAAAATAAATATGGGAATTATATATAAAAATGAAAAAACATTGTAAAAAAATAAAATATATTGTATAATAGTATTGAAAATTTTTATACAAAGGTGGTATTTTATGGAACTAAATAACGAGCCTATCTATAAGGCAAGTCAATCAAAAGTTTCTACAGTAGTAGCCTACCTAATAGGTGCTAAAGAAGATATGTTTAGTTACTATTCAGGTGACAGTATGGACATTATTGAGAAACTAAAGAAAAATGATGATGCAATTATTCTAAGGTCACTATGTAATATTCGTACAAACCTAATGTTGCATTACCAAACAACACAGGAAAATATTTATTATTTTACAAACCTAGACAGACAAAGCTATTATGAAGAAGATGTAAAAATTCTAAGAAGTAAAGGCATTGATATTATCAAGGCTAATTGCAAGGTAAATACTTATATTGCAAACATAAACGAACTTATTGCAAACAGAATAAATAATGTTAAGGACTTTTTCCCTGAATGGTTTAAGTGGGAATACATCAGAGAACTTTTTGTAATGCCTAAAGGTCAAAAAGAAGATAGAATTATGGCTGAGTCCAAGAAATTCTCTGCTAATAGAAATAACTATCCTTACCAAAGATATATTTACTGGAGACCTGTTGAAGAGGGTAATATCCTATTTAATGATGAAAAATTTGCAATGATAATCTATAGACAACATAACGAAGAATTTTCTGATATTTCTAAGGTTACAGATGCAAGTGATGTTATTAAAACAGATATTTATGACTTTATTCAGAATGGCGAAAAGGTTATGATTGTGGTTGATTGTGAAAACAGTGACCCTATTAAACTTGCAGGTACTCTTACTCAGCTTAACGCAGATGAACTTTCCAAAATTTCTAAAATAGAATTATACGATGATAAACATACTTCAAAAGCATGGAAGTACATTGGTGCATTAACAGGTATCCCTATTGAACATAATGTAATTGAAAGAGTTAAGGAAGATAAATCCTTGGTTGATATTAAAATGTCAGTGGGTATTTCAAAGGCTTATTTCCGTGACAATGTAGATTCATTTATTATGCTTTCAAGTGACTCTGACTTTTGGGGTGTTATCTCCTCAATTCCTGATGCAAAGTTCCTTGTTATGGTTGAGCAAAGTAAGTGTGGACCTGATATTCTAAATGCATTTAAGGATAACGGTACATATTATTGTTATATTGATGACTTTTCAACCGGCAATATTAAGGGCTTTAAGAATGCAATTCTCCGTTCAACTTTGGAAGAAAAAGTAGGTTCACTTGTAAATATTGATACTAAGGAACTAGTAAATAATATTTTCAGAGAGCTATATATGGAAGTTGATGAAGCAGAGAAAAAGAATTTCTACGATAAATATGTTAAGAAAATGACTCTTGCTATTGATAAAGATGGAATGATGACTATTAAAATTCCTGATTGATTTTTAGTTACCCTTTCTTTCGTCAATTTTTTTACTGAATATATAAACAAGTGATTAGAAAATAATTTAAATTAACTTATAACTAAAACTTATATTTATTCTCGCAAATTGATTTATCATTACCATAGTTCATAGATTTATAAATTCTGTGTATTTATATATTAGTGTGTTGAATTCACATATTTTAAATTGTAATTTATATGTTTGAAAATTAAATTTATGTATTTGTGAATTCGAACTATGTATTTAAAAATTAAATTTGTAAGCTAAAATTAAACTATAAATTATAATAAATTAACCGACCCACTTAGGGTCGGTTTTTCTATGTCAAATAATTTATATTTGATTAGCTCAGTTTATTAATTTGGGTTTTAAATTTTGTTTGTGGGTTAAGAATAGTCAGTTAAACAAATTTGGGTTTGTGGGGATAAAAAAATCCTTGTTTTGTGGTAGTTATTTAGAATTAGCTGAGACTATCCAGCCTCCCTTGTGTAAAGGGAGGGGGACCACGAAGTGGTGGAAGGATTGTTTTGGTAGGCATTATTGATTATATCAAACATCTGCGATATAACAGATTGAATTATTAGT
>JBQKHY010000027.1:0-32534 GCA_052118065.1 Ruminococcus sp. LCP21S3_E8
ACCACTTCGTGGTCCCCCTCCCTTTACACAAGGGAGGCTGGTTAGTCTCTGCTAATTCTAAATATCTACCCCAAAACAAGGTGAATTCTAACTCTACAAACCCTAATTTATAAAACTAACCTTTACGCACAATCAGAATTGAAAAGCCCAATTTATTACACTTAATTTTCAGCTAATACATCCACAATTAAACATAAAAAGAGCTACCAAAAGGTAGCTCAAGGAATATAGAATTATTAATTTATTTATTAAGAATTACTAATTTGTATAGCATACTTAAATAAAACACCTAAATACAAAGCATATATTATTCAAACATTCTACAACCTAATCTAACAAGGGCATTAGCTGATTTCTCTACACTTGTCCAACCGGCTTTATGGACATCATCCATTGCTTCTTCAACTAAATCTGCAATAATTCTATGACCCTTTACTGATGGATGAATATAGTCGTTTTGCACTAAGGAAGTATTACCGGTGCTATTACTATATGTTCTGAAAGTTTCCTCAACATCAGCAATTGCCATATTGCTATCTGTCTTTGCTTCATCATAGTAAATCTGAGTATAATCTTCTCTAAACATTTCTACAAGCTGACAAAGTAGTTCGGTAAATTTATCACTTTGACCTAAGAATGGGTTATAAACAGTCTGCAAAACTATCTTTGCTTTAGGGTTAAGCTCTCTAATATTTTCGTGAATAGAACGAAGATTTTGCTTAACTGTTTTCAGCATATTCTTAATCATTTTACTATCCTTGCCTTTTTCAATTACTTCAAGAATTTCCGAAAGGTCAAGATTATTTCTAAGTTGCAAAAAGTCATTACCACCAACAGAAATGACAATTGTTTCTGCTTGTTTTAGGTGAGTTTTTGCCTTTTCGTTTTTCTCAACTAAATTAAGTACATCAGTAGTTGTGTAACCATTTACTGCATCATTAGTAAGGGTGTAGTCCCTTTCATTTGCAACAATATTGCCATAAATATCATCTTTATTTTCGATACCTAAACCATAAGCAATTGAGTCGCCTATAACTGCTAAATAGTCCTTTTTAGTTTCTGCAAACATTGTCATTGTGGATGTTACCACCATTAATGCTGAAATAAATACACAAATTATCTTCTTCACTATACACATTCCTTTATTTTATTATGCCATAAAAATATTATTTTAGTAACTCAACAGGTATTGCAAACCATTCTCTAACCCAATAGGTTACTATTACTGACTTAATTGGCTTGGCATTTACTGCACCAACTTTGCCGGATTTTCCTTGTCTGTTAGCAATAATTCTTGCTCTTAACTGATGGTAGCCATCTGTTGCAATAGCAATATTTTCAGACAAATTATTCTTTTCAATTATTTTGTAAGAATTGATTAAGTTAGAATCAGTATTAGTTGACTTATCTTCAATAAACAATCTATCCTTGCTAATACCTTTCTTAACTAAAATATCGTACATACATTGTGCTTCACTCATAGGTTCATTGCTACCTTGACCACCTGACAAAACAGCCTTTGAATTTTCATTTTCAACAAGATAGTCGTAACAAGCCTGTACTCTACGATTTAAGCTACCACTAGGAGAACCATCAGGTCTAACCATAGCACCTAAAGTAATAATTGTAGAATTTGGTTCAGGTTTTTGCAAAGTAAAGAATGCCATAAGACCACTTATTACTACACCATACACAAGAAAAAGTGCAATACAAATCTGTATTATTCTATATAGCACCATCTTAAAACCACCCATTAGCCACTTTTCTTTTAGCTTTTGAAAATACTTGTAAAATACACATCTGCAAAATACAAAAGCAGTAAACAGTACACCTACAACATTTCCAACACAAATTATTCTCTTAGCCATAGGTAGCAAGAACCATAAGAAAAGTCCTGCACTAATAACGGCTAATACAACTCTAATAATCGATTTAAACTTTTTCATTTTTATTTCCCCTATTCTTAAACAATTTAATTATTCGTCACTAAGACTAAGAAAACTACTTATTCTAATCATTAATTCTATATGAAAGAATAGTCTTTGTTTTTGAAATTTCTTCAAATTTAGGATTATCTGTACAATCGGTAGTAGTTTTTAGCCAAATATATTTACTACTTGGGTCTGAAACATAAACCTCATCATAAGTAAGTGGATCAAGCTTATCAATAAAACTTTGACCTTCAACATTAGCAGTAATACATTCTGCATCATCAGGCATACCTATACAGTTATCCATTAGTGTATAAGTGTGATTATTATAACTTATGTTCATATAATCACTGTCAACTACTGTATCATTACTACTTGTAGGAAAAAATACAAAACACATTACAGCTAATAAAGTTAAAATAACTTTTGATAACATAAAAATCAACCTTCCTACTAATAATACTTTATAAACAGGGGAATTGTTGCAAAAAAATTTAAATTTTTCAATTTATTTTACAAACATTATAATATAAAAAAATAATATTGTCATTAGAAAAACAAAAAATCTGCAAAATTTCTTTATAATAATTATAATAATAGAAAATATTGCAGTAATAATAAATAAATGGTATAATTTTTGTAATATAAGTTTTACATAAGAGGTTTTAGAACAATGGGTCTCTATGAGTTATTTGAAGATTTACAGAAAATAGATAGGAAAATCACGGAACAAAATGAAAAGGACAGAAGAATACCTTGCAATGTTTGTGGTGATATGTTCTGTTATGCTGACAGAATAGAACTTTCTGACGGTATATGTTGTCCAAATTGCAGTAACAAAATTTCTCCTTGGTTTGATAAAGAACTGCAATTCACAAGTGTAATTGATTTGAAAAATCACTTGGCATATAGAGATAAAAACTTTACAGAACTTTTTGACTTTAGTCCTACTATTGAGATTGGCAATGAACTAAAAATTCTTATTGATGAAAGAATGAAAAAATTTATCATTGCCGGTGATAATTATGACTATAAGGAGAAAAATTCCGACTTAATACCTTTATCTTCTGTTACAAGTTGTAGACATAGAGTTGTTGAAAGTAAGGATGAAATTTTCTTTAGAGATGCTCTTGGTCGTACAGGAAGGTTTACTCCTAGGGCGTTTAGCTACACCTATGACTTTGTTATTAATATTGAAACTAACCTTCCCTTTATGAGTAGTATGGAATTTAAGATTAATGAATATATGATAGGTAAAGATAATCCTACAGTAATTCAAGTCAGTGAAGAAAAATTTACTAACAAAATCAAGGACTTTTTCAAGATAGAAAGAATGTATCCGGGAAAAATCAATAACTCTGAGGATGTTAAAAATTCACCTGAATACAAAACATATGAACACTATGCAGAAAAAATGTGTGAGGCAATTTTGCAAGGTAAGGAAAATGCAAAGAACCGTTATTATGACAAATCTAAGTATATTATTTGTGAGTGGTGTGGCTCAAAAATAGATATTAATGCATCTACTTGTCCTCATTGTGGTGGTGTAAATAAATAAAACTTTATATATAAGTAAAGGGTTGATACTAATTAAAGTATCAACCCTATTTTTTAGCCTATAAACTTTTGTGCAAAAACTATTAAAATTAATATTGGCAGAACATACTGCAAGTATGGTTTTACAATTCTAGGAAGTTTCATACCTTTACCTGTATTACACTCATTGTAATAGTTATCAAAACCCCAACCAAACTTAGTAACACAGAATAGAAGATAAACTAAAGAACCTAGTGGAAGTAGAATATTACTTACAACAAAGTCCTCCATATCTAGGATACCCATACCAAGTACATTAACACCACTTAGTAAATTAAAGCCAAACATACAAGGTAGGCTTGTTATGAAAACTATAATAAAGTTAATAATTGATGATTTCTTTCTGCTAATATGAAATGTATCTGATACGAAAGAAACAAGGTTTTCAAACACTGCAATAACTGTTGAGAAACTTGCAAATGTCATAAACAAGAAGAACAATGTTCCCCAAATTCTGCCACCTGCCATATTTACAAATACATTTGGCAATGCATCAAAGATAAGTGCAGGGCCTTGACCTGCTTCTACATTATAAGAGAAACAAGCAGGGAAAATAATTAAACCTGCCATAATTGCAACGAATGTATCTAGGCAACAAATTCTCACAGCTTCACCGGTTAGAGTATGGTCTTTCTTCATATAGCTACCGAAAATTTCCATAGCTGCAATACCTAAACTTAAAGTAAAGAATGCTTGGCTCATTGCTGAAGTAATAACATTGCCTAAACCGATTTTGCTAACTCTCTCAAGGTCAGGAATCAGATAAAAGCTAAGACCTTCTTTTGCACCTGACAAAGTAACACTATGAATTGCCAAAACTACAATTAGCACTAACAAGGCTACCATCATAAACTTACTTACTTTTTCAAGGCCTTTTTGAACACCTTTGCTACATACAAAGAAACCTAAAGCAGTAATTATGAAAATCCAAATTAACATTTCTATAGGTGATGAAGTTAAATTATTAAACACATTAGAAACTGACTTAGAGTCCATACCGGTTTTAAATTCACCTGTGGCAAATTTATAGAAATATGATGTCATCCAACCGGAAACTGTTGTGTAATACATCATCAGCATATAGCAACCTAACATACAGAACCAACCATGAATATGCCATTTACTCTTTGGCTTTTCAAGTGTTTTGTAACTTAGAACTGCACTTTTACCACTTGCTCTACCAACTGCAAATTCCATTGTCAAAACAGGAATACCCATTAACACTAAGAATATTAAATAGAACAGTACAAACAGTCCACCACCGTTTTGACCAACAACATAAGGATATCTCCATACATTACCTATACCTATAGCACAACCTGCACTAACAAGTAGAAAACCTGTACGGGACTTGAAGCTTTCTCTTTCCATTATACCTACTCCTAAAAATTTAATCACCTATGTATTATACTCATCTAAAAGTAGGCAAGTCAAGAAAAAGAATTTATTTCGTTATTATGTACAATTATAAGACAACATCATTGTCTAATAAATCATCTGTATCTTCAAAATCATCAATAAAATCAAAGTCACTATCTAAGTCATCACTAATAATATCATCATTAAATATAACATCGTATTCAAGTGCTTGTTCACCTAAATCAAGATTACCGTCACCGTTTAAATCAAAAAGATTGTCTAAAGCCTCAAACATAAATCATACCTCCATATATGTCTTATTTGCATTATTATAATAACATATTACCTGTACCAAAAATGGAACTTACCTCTTGTGTATAAAATTTTATTTTTTGTTGGATAATTAAACTTTTTCAATTTTGATTGTGGGTAAATGTTAGTTTGGTAAATTAGGGTTTTCAATTTTGTCTGTGGGTTAAGGTAAATTTGTAGTGAGAATATATACTTTAAAATTATATGGAACTATGACTCACAGGTGTAGGGGACATCATTGATATCCCGTTTGAAAATTAAACTTTCTATTTGTATTTTGTCCTTTGTAGTTATTATAAATTTATAGTCTGCAAATAGGACAATAATCCCATAGGTATCACACTTTTTTAACGGGCGAACAGTGTTCGCCCCTACCGTGCAACTCATAATTTTTCTTATATCTTATAGTTAAAGATGAAGGAAAGTTTCTTCTATGATGATATTTTAAACAAGTTTAAAATATCAACCACTCCTTCAGTCATTCTTTAAAAGGTGAATTGCTTTGCAATTCACGAATGACAGCTCCCTCAGCGAGGGAGCCTTTGTCTTTACCATAATTTATACTAATTTATAAAGTCTGTACTATTTAAAAATTGCGTACTAATTTTAGATTTGTACAGACCATTTTGCCTCCCTCGCTGAGGGAGGTGGCGAATTTGTTTAAAGAAAACAAATTTTTGGCGGAAGGAGGGAAAATAATTTGCCACAGAGTTTGTTAGCACCACAAACCCCAATTTATCTAATTAACCTTAACATAGGAAAAAACTATTTTACAAATGAAAAAGGTGAACATATCCAAGATACATTCACCTAAAATTAAAAGTAATTTCAAAATATTAACTATTGTAAATTACAATACAAACTATTATTAATTATAATAAAAATTTTAGATTACGATACCGTCACAATGGTCAACTTCATGTTGGATAATTTGAGCAGTCCAACCTGTGAACTTTTCGGTATGTTCCTTAAAATTCATATCAAGGTACTTTACTGTAATATTCTTATATCTTGTTGTAGGTCTTACGCCGGACAAAGAAAGGCAACCTTCCTCTGTTTCAAACTTACTGCTTTTTGCAGTTATAGTTGGGTTAATCATTAGCTTAGTGAAACCATTATCGTTAATAGCAATAATTCTTTTCTTAACACCAATCATATTAGCTGCCATACCAACACAGGCATTTCTGTTTGCCTCTAATGTATCCACCAAGTCCATAGCAGTTTTTATATCTGCTACTGTTGCATCAGTTGACTTTTGACCTAGGAAAATAACATCTTTTACAATTTCTCTAACCATAATTACAACTCCTTATAGTATGGACAAATATCTTCATAGTGACCGTCTTTAATTTTAAAGCCACCTTTGATTGTACCTAGCTGAATAAAGCCCAGCTTTTCATATAAATGTCTGGCATTTGCATTTGTCTTTACAACTGCATTAAACTGCATAATTTTGAAACCAAGTTTTTTAGCTTGTACCAAACAATCTGTTACCAACTTTTCACCAATATGAAGATTACGACTATTCTTCCCTACACAATAACTTGCATTAGCAATGTGACCACATCTGCCAATATTATTAGGATGAAGAATATACATTCCCATAACTTCATCAGTTTCTTTATTAACGGCTACACCACAATAGGATTGACTGTTAAAAAATTCTTTACCGGAATTATAATTCAAAGTTTCTTCTTGTGGAAATGCAATACCGTCAATTACTACATCATTCCAAATTTTCACCATACCGTCAATATGGCTATCATCAAACTTCTTTAATACAATCTCCATTTTACTGAGAAACAGCAATACGCTTACTTCTCCATTTGCCACCTTTCCACCTAATAATCATCATTATGCCTCTGAACAATTCATCAGCTGCAAAAGCAATCCAAAGTCCATAAATACCAAGACCAAGAACTACTGCAAATACATATGAACCCAGTACACTGATAAACCACATTGAGAAAATTGCACAACCTGTAGGATAGAATACATCACCTGCACCTCTCAGACAAGCAATCAAAATAATGTTTGTTGTTCTGCCAAGTTCAAGGAATATATTTACCATCAGTATATTAGAACCCAGTGTAATAATTTCTTGGTTGTCAGTAAAGATACCCATTAGAATTTTACCTAGTAACATACCTATAATTGAAACTATTATTGTAATAAACAAGCAATTGCGATAACCTCTAAAGCCTTGTTTATAGGCATCATCAAACCTCTTAGCACCTACCAAATGACCTACAATAATCTGTGATGCTTGACCTATTGATACTGCGAATATGTAGAAAAACATTGTAATATTTTGCACATATGTTTTAGTAATAAGGTCGGTATCTGTTAAACACTTTAAAACCATTGAAGTAATAACAAGCTGAGAAATGTTATAAAGGAAACTTTCTAAAGCTGATGGTACACCGATTTTTACTATATTTTTAGTATCATCCTTAGGGAAAGGCTTTAATAATTTAAAGATACTAGGCTTTTCTATTTTCTTAAAAAGAACAATAGCAAGTACAATAGTACCAACAAATCTACTGAATGTTGTTGCAATAGCAACACCCATAACACCTAGTCTAGGCATACCGAATAAACCTAAAACAAACACAACATCAAGAACAGTATTGATAATGTTCATACCAACAGTAACATACATAGAAATTTGAGTCATACCATGGTTTCTGATAATAACTGCCATAATATTCAGTAGTGCCTGTAAGAATAAAAATCCACCTACAATAGAAAGGTACTGTGAGCCAAATTCCAAAATTTGACCTGTAGCACCAATAAAGCTAAGAATAGGTTTGTTAAAAAACATAAGAATTGCACTTATTATTATACCAAAGACAAAACTAAAGGTAATAGAAAGTGCTGCAATCCTTGATGCACCTTTCTTGTTACCTGCACCAAGTGACTGAGAAATAAGAACTGCACTTGCACCGGAAATAACTGTAAATACTATTGTTACAATAGAAACTGCTTGGTTAGCAGTATTTACAGAAGATGCTGCAAGATCATCATACTTACTAAGTACAAACACATCAATAAAGCCCAGCAACATAAACAATGCTGTTTCTATAAATATAGGCCAAGCTAAGCTAAATAATTTTAATTCTTTTTTATTTTCCATACAAAAATCCCTCACATACAAATTTAAACCATTATATCATAGTATAATATATTTTTCTATACATATAATCAAATAATTCCAAATTTCTGCAAAATATTTCAGCTTATATTTATTGTATTGGAAATTTGTACAACACCTATTCCCTACAATTATGCAAAATAGAAATTCTCATAAAATATTGCATAAAATAAAAAGAAAGTATTGACATCTTAAAAAACTAAGAATATAATATAACCATCATATGAACAGATATTTATATGTTCATATAATCAATTAAGAAGGTGAATATAATGGGAACTACTTCTACACATAGTGAGCATAAAGTCCTTATGGAACAGGCAGTAAAGAACTTACCACCGGAAGAGAAGGTTATGCCACTGGCTGACTTCTTCAAAGTATTTGGAGATAGCACAAGGTTAAAAATTATCGGTATATTAAGACACACTTCCCTATCGGTATGTTGTATTGCTGATTGTTTAGGAATGGAACAAAGTGCAATTAGCCACCAGCTAAAGGTACTTAGGAATAATCATATTGTTAAAGTTGAGAAAAAGGGTAAACAAAGCTTTTACAGTCTTGATGACTTACATGTTGAACTTTTATATCAAATGGGACTTGAACATATTATGGAGGATGACTAATGGATAAATTCAAAGCACCTGATGTTCACTGTACTTGTGGACATTGTCATGACGAAAAGGAAGAAAAGCACCATCATCACCATGAAGATTGTTGTGAACACGAACATCACCATAATGAACTACATGCTGATATACATTGTGGTTGTGGACATTGCCACGATGATGAAGATGAACATGAAGAAAAAGAAGAAAGCAAAGGTCTTGAGCTTGGTTTATTAATCGGTTCTGCTGTACTGACTTTAGTGGCATTTATTCTTCATTTAACAATTGATTTAAACCCTATTGCTCTTGGCATTATGTGTGGCATAGCTACTTTAGCTTGTGGTTATGAAACATTTATTAAGGGTATTAAGTCATTATTCAAGCTAAAGCTTGACGAAACAACCTTACTTGCAATTGCAGTAGTTGCTGCTTTCTGTTTAGGTGAATTTACTGAGGCAGCATTTGTTACATTACTGTTCCAACTAGGTGAATTTCTTGAGGACTTTGCAGTTAAGAAAAGTCAAAAGAGTATTGAGTCATTGGCTGAAATCAGACCGGATACTGCTATCCTTGTTACACCTGAGGGTGAAAAGGAAGTACCGGCAGATAAAGTTCCTATCGGTAGCACAATTCTAGTTAAGCCTTATGAGAGAATTCCTCTTGATGGTGTAATTTGTGAAGGTTCTTCAGCTATTGATACATCAACAATTACCGGTGAGAGTATTCCTCTTGATGGTGTTGTTGGTACTGATGTTATGAGTAGTATGCAAAACGGTGAAAGTGTAATCAAAATTACAACTACTAAAACTGCTGATAACTCAGCTGCATCTCGTATTCTAAAGATGGTACAAGACAGTCAGCAAAACAAAGGTGACTCTGAAAAGTTCATCACTAGATTTGCAAGAGTATATACACCTATTGTAGTTGTTATCGCTATTCTTGTTGCAGTTATTCCAACTATATTTGGTGGTACATTCTCAGTATGGCTATACAGAGCATTAGTTTGCTTAGTTGCCTCTTGCCCATGTGCTATTGTTATTTCAGTACCACTTGCATTCTTTGCCGGTATTGGTGGTGCAAGTAAAAGAGGTATTATGATTAAGGGTGGCAAATACATTGAATCAGTTGCAAAGGCAGACTGCTTTGTATTTGACAAAACAGGTACACTAACTAATGGCAAAATCAAGGTTACTAAGGTAACAAGCTATGGTGAAATGTCTGAAAATGATATTCTAAAATACTGTGCTACTGCTGAAGAATACAGTGCTCACCCTATTGCACAAGCTATTAAGCAAAAGGCTAAGTTAGAAAATGTTGAAACATTAAAAGCTGACGATTATCAAGAAAAGGCAGGTAATGGTGTTACTGCTATTATTGACGGCAAAAACTACACAGTAGGTCATATTGGACTATTAAGTGATGAGGATAAAAAGAAAGTTACTGATGACACATCAGTATTCTTACTAATTGACGGCAAGTTAGTTGGTGGTATTACAGTTAATGATACAATCAGAACTGAAACACCTAAGGTACTAAAAAGTCTAAAAGAACTTGGTGCAAAGGACCTTGTAATGCTAACAGGTGACAACAAAAAGAAAGCTGAAAGTGTTGCAAAGTTAACAGGTATCACAAAGCTATTTAGCAACCTGCTTCCAAACGAAAAAGTTAAGCATATGGAAGAATTAAAGAAAAGTCACAAGGCTACAGTATTTGTTGGTGACGGTATCAATGATGCACCGGTAATTGCACTTGCTGATTGTGGTGTTGCAATGGGACTTGGCAGTGATGCAGCTATTGAAGCCAGTGATGCAGTTCTTTCTGACGGTACACTAAAGTCACTACCTACAATGGTAAAAACATCACGAAGAATTATGAATACAATAAGAGCCGTTATTACTTTTGCACTTGTTGTTAAGGCACTTGTTATTGTACTTGCTATCTTTGGTATTGCACCAATGTGGCTGGGTGTTCTAAGTGATACAGGTGTATCAATGATTTGTATTCTTTATGCAATGCGACTACTAAAGCCAAAGGATTAATAAAATAACAAGTTATAATTCTTTATTTGAATTATAGTTCATATTACCCCCTAAGGAGCAGTTCATACTGCTCCTTATTGTTTGCGTAAATATACAAATTATAGTTTCAATTTCCTATCTAATATTTGGTAATTGGATTTCACTTCTATATAATCTATGTTATAATTACATTAAAGAGTAAGTTTTAAGCAATTATATATATAACAATAAATTTTCTAAAAATTTTTCGAAATTATGTAACCTTTTGTTAAGTTAAAAAGTGTTATATATAGAAATGTAATTAGACTGTCAATGTATGGAAAATTTTTGACAGTATTTTTTAGAAAGGTTTAAAAGGTAGTCCGATGGCTAGATAATTATTGTGGAATGTTACATTTGATTATAAAGGAGGATTAACTATGAAAAAATTATTATCTATTTTATTATCCGTAATTATGGCAATGTCTGTTATCATTATTCCTACTTCTGTTTCTGCTAAAAAGGCTAAAACAGTTCCTAACACATATGTTCCTAGTGATATGGACGAAACCGGTGTGATTGGAGTAAATGTTCCTAATAAGGGTATCGTTTATAAAGAAACCTATAAGTTAGTTTTAAAAAAGACTAACGGAAAATTAGTTACACTAGATAAATATAATAGAACTAGCAATTCTGTTAGTACCTATTATATAAGAGGTAACAGTGTATATTATGGATATAGAGATAAGGCTAAGAAAAACTACAAGTCTCAAATTAGAAAAGTTGACCTTGACGGTAAAAATAAAACTACTCTATATTCAAAAATATATGCTAATGGTGATGCATTTTATCTAATCGGTGGTTATGGTTCAGGTGTTATTTTTTCTGAAAAAATTTATAATAAGAAAAATAAGACCTACACATATATTATTAAAATGATAAGAAACAAAAAGGTTACTACCCTATTTAAAGTAAATAGCAAAAAGAAAGTTGATTTTAAAATCTTTAGTGGTAAAGTTTTTTACAACAATAAGTCTTATGACCTTGCAAAAGGTAAATCAACAAGTTATGTTGCTAAAAGAATTTATATTACAAAAAATTATATGTACTATATAAACAAGAACAACAACCTTAAGAGCCTAGACAAAAAAGATGTAAGAAGAATTGTTACAAAGAATGTTTATAAGTATTATAATGCTAACCATAGTAATGATGTTGTATATAGTAAGTTGAATAAGAATAAAGAAGAAGTTTTTTATCATAGAGCCGGTACGAGTAAAGAAAACAAGCTATGTACTTGGGGTGATATTTATAAAACTGCAACTAATTATAAAACTTCACCAAAAGTATTAAGATATTATAAAGATGCATTATTACACAATGGAAAATTTTATCTAAGCTTTACTGTTCTAGGCAGTGATCCACTTTACGATACTTCTTATATTACTGAAGTTAATTTAAAGAATGGAAAACCTATAATTTATGAAAAGGAAGAATTTACTGCTTATATATCTATGTGGACATTCAACAATAAACTTGAATATCAAGGATATGGAACAGAAAATGACGGATATGATAGTGAAGATTAGAATTAATAACAATAAAATTTACTTCTAAGTAAGATACAAACTTTCGTCCAATTATTATAAAATCAAATAAATTAACTTGAAAACAATAAGGAGCAGTTCATACTGCTCCTTATTGTTTGTGTAAAATATACAAATTATAGTTTCAATTTCCTATCTAATATTTGGTAATTGTATTTCACTTTTATAAAATCTATGTTATAATTACATTAAAGAGTAAGTTTTAAGCAATTATATATATTACAATAAATTTTCTAAAAATTTTTCGAAATTATGTAACCTTTTGTTAAGTTAAATAGTGTTATATATAGAAAGGTAATTAGACTGTCAATGTATGGAAAATTTTTGACAGTATTTTTTAGAAAGGTTTAAAAGGTAGTCCAATGGCTAGATAATTATTGTGGAATGTTACATTCGATTATAAAGGAGGTTTAACTATGAAAAAATTATTATCTATTTTATTATCCGTAATTATGGCAATGTCTGTTATGATTATTCCAACTTCTGTTTCTGCTAAAAAGGCTAAAACAGTTCCTAATACTTATGTTGCAACATATGATGATATATTAAATTTCAGCAAAGGTACAATAACTACTGATTTTTGGGGACCATTTGCTTATTACAAGAATAGTGGAAATAAATATATTACTCTTGATAAGTATGATACCCCATATGGATATGAAGGTATTTTTGGATATTATGTTAGAGGAGATAAGGTATATTACTGTATAAAGAAAGAAATTTTTAATGACTATCTATATCAAATCAAAACAGTTGACCTTAACGGAAAAAACAAAAAGGTTCTTTATAAAGTAAAGGAAAGCAAAAGCAGTAATGTTCTATTATTAGGTGGCTATGGTTCCGGTGCTATTTTCTATGAAAAAACATACAACAAAAAAGTTAATAAATTTTGCTATACTGTTAAATTATTCAGAAACAATAAGCTTACTACACTTTTTAAAGTGTATAGCGATAATCTAACAAACATTAATGTATTTAATGGTAAAATTTATTATCAAAACAAAGCCTATAACCTTGCTAATGGTAAAAAGACAACATTTACTGCAAAAG
Source organism: Ruminococcus sp. LCP21S3_E8 (assembly GCA_052118065.1). Taxonomy (GTDB): domain Bacteria; phylum Bacillota; class Clostridia; order Oscillospirales; family Acutalibacteraceae; genus Ruminococcoides. Next base: position 13,612 of record JBQKHY010000027.1, read on the forward strand.
AGATTTATGTTACAAAGAACTATATGTACTATATAAACAAGAACAACAATCTTAAGAGCCTTGACAAAAAGGATGTAAGAAGAATTGTTACAAAGAATATTTATAAGTACTATAACTCTAATAATGGTAGTAGTGTTATTTATAGTAAGCTAAATAGCAAAAAAGAAGAAGTATTTTATAAGCGTACAGGTACTGACAAAGAATATAAACTTTGTGCTATAAGTGATATATATAAAGCAACCAACACATCCTATACAGGAAAGAAACACTATTGGATTAATAATGCTTTATTCTATAATAACAAGGTATATTTTAATATCTCCCTTGATGGTTCATACTACATTGTTAATGTAAAAACCAGAGGTAGTAAACCATCTGTATTCTTTAAGACTACAAATAAAGATTATTATATTGATATGTATATGTTTGGTAACAAATTAGTATATTATGAGTGCGACCCTAATAGTTATATTATTGATGATTAGTTAATAAATTTATTAGAGAAGTATTGTTATATTCTAAATCAATAATTAACTGCATTCTACTTAACAGTAGGATGCAGTTTTTTTCGTCATTAAATAAAAGTAAAATAAAGTAAACCACCTTGAAAATAATGTTGAAAAAACATATAATGAATAAGGTGGTGATTGAAAATGTACTACACAATATTAGATGGAAAAGTTATAAGAACCGAGCATAAGGAAGAAAGTTTGATTACAGTTTCAAAACTTAAAGAAGGTGTGAATCCATTTGTTGCACATAGCGAACAGTTATCTGATGACTATATGTCATCAAGAACATACAGTAGGTTTGAAAGCTATGATGGCTTTGACCTTATATGCATTAACCACATTCACATTGAAAATTTGCAAGATGAAATCAATCCTGTATATATAATTATTACTAACGGTCACCTTGACTTTTATTCAACTGACTACAGTTATGTAATCTCTGTTATGGATGAAATGAAGTCCTTCCCTAACGGTTTCAATATTAATACAGTACTGTTTCACTTTATGATGAGGATTATCCGTGGTGACTTAATTCACCTTGAGGATATTGGTGCAGAACTTAGACAGTTTGAGTCTGAAATTTTTGACAATAATATTGATGAGCATATGGCAAAGAAAATGCTTATTATCAAAAAGCACCTTATGAAAATTGAAATGTACTACGAATTACTGCTTAACCTAGTAGCAGACCTTTCCGAAAACAGAAATGGTTTTTATAGCAAATCAACATTAAAAAAGTTTTCACTAATTGACAGTAAACTTGACAGACTATATTCTAAGACAAATAACCTGCTTAGTTATGCATCAGAAGTTTGGAGTACATATCAATCTCAGGTTGACCTTGAACTTAACAAAACTATGAAAATTCTAACAATCATCACTGTTATTGTTTCACCTTTGACTTTAATTGCCGGTTGGTACGGTATGAACTTGCAAATGCCTGAATTTCACTATCAATACAGTTATCCTATTGTAATTGCACTTTGCATTATTATTGTGGTGGGCAGTATAATTTTCTTTAAAAAGAAAAAGTGGTTCTGATTTAACATATAATTTAATATGATATATGAAAAAGCCTCTAACTACTAAAGTTAGAGGCCTTTTCTATAAGAGGTAGGAACAAAAGAAATATAAAATTATCTTTCTTAACATTTATTCATTTTAATTCTTTGGAGGAATATAATTAAATTAAGGATAAATATAGTTCCTTAATTTCTTCTACTGAAGTTTCTCTTGGATTACCCGGACGACAAGCATCATCATAAGCACTTTGTGCTAAGAAGTCAACATCTTCAGGCTTTACAATATCCTTTAGATTTTCAGGAATACCAACATCATGAGAAAGCTGTTTTACTGCGTCAACTGCTGCCTTTCTTGCTTCTTCAAGTGACATATCGTCAACACCTGTAACACCCATTGCTTTTGCAATATTTCTATACTTTTCACCTGTAGCAGGGGCATTATATTCCATAACTGTTGGTAGGATAATAGCATTAGCTACACCATGAGGTGTGTCATAAACTGCACCTAGTGGGTGAGCCATTGAGTGTACAATACCAAGACCAACATTTGAGAATCCCATACCGGCAATATACTGACCAAGAGCCATTTCTTCTCTGCCCTCAGGTGTATTTTCTACTGCACCACGAAGACTTCTTGAGATAATCTCAATTGCTTTTAGGTGGAACATATCACTAAGTTCCCAAGCACCGGCAGTAATATAACCTTCAATTGCATGAGTTAGAGCATCCATACCGGTAGCAGCAGTTAGTCCCTTAGGCATTGAACTCATCATATCAGGGTCAACAACTGCAACAACAGGAATGTCGTGTACATCAACACAAACCATCTTTCTGTTCTTCTCAGTATCAGTAATAACATAGTTAATAGTTACTTCTGCAGCAGTACCGGCAGTTGTAGGAACTGCAATAATAGGTACACACTTGTTCTTTGTTGGAGCTACACCCTCTAGAGAAACAACATCAGCAAATTCAGGGTTCTTGATAATAATACCGATAGCCTTTGCAGTATCCATTGATGAACCACCGCCAATGGCGATAATACAATCAGCACCTGAAGCCTTGAAAGTTTCAACACCTGTCTTTACATTTTCAACAGTTGGATTAGCCTTAATCTTGGAATAAATTTCATAATCAATTGAATTTGCATCCAAAACATCGGTAACTTTCTTAGTTACATTAAACTTAATAAGGTCAGGGTCAGAACAAACAAAGCACTTCTTAAAGCCTCTGCCCTTTACTTCTGTAGCAATTTCTTGAATTGCACCCTTACCGTGATAACTTGTTTCATTTAAGACAAATCTATTTGCCATATTAAACACTCCTTATAAAAAATATATCGCATCTAAATATTTATTGTCTATATTGTACACCTTTATTTTGCGTTTGTCACTAGTTTTTTTCAAATTTTTTCATTCTAAACCTGAAAATTGTGTGAAAAGCACTTATAAGCACCTTGTAACTAACAATGCAAAATGCTAAAATAATATTAAAAACTAAGGAGGTATTTATAATGGAAACATTACAAGCTATAAAGTCAAGAAGAAGTATTAGAAAGTTTAAGTCAGATATGATTCCAAAGGATATTTTGGATAAAATCATTGAAGCCGGAACATATGCCCCTACCGGCAGAGGTGCTCAATCCCCTATTATTATTGCAGTTACTAACAAGGATGTTAGAGATAAGCTATCAAAAATGAATAGCCTTATTATGGGTAAGGATGAAAACTTTGACCCATTCTACAATGCACCTGTATGCTTAATTGTACTTGCTAATAAGGAAAGACCTACCTACATTTATGATGGTACTTTGGTTATGGAGAACCTTATGTTAGCTGCACATGACTTAGGTATTGGTTCATGTTGGATTCACAGAGCAAAGGAAGAATTTGAAAGTAAAGAAGGCAAAGAACTGTTAAAGTCACTTGGCATTAGTGGTGACTATGAGGGCATTGGTCATTGTGTATTAGGTTATGCTGATTGTGAAGAACCTACACCTGCTAAGAGAAAAGATGACTATGTTTATTATATAGACTAATTTTCATTTCAAGGAGAAAAGTATGCAAGTTTTAATGATTAATGGCAGTCCCAGAGTTAACGGCAACACAACTATTGCACTTAACGAAATGGAAACTATTTTTAAGAAAAACCATATTGAAGTTAACACAGTACAAATTGGCAATATGGATATTAGAGGTTGTACTGCTTGTGGTTACTGCTATGAAAAAGGTAAATGTATCTTTGATGATGAAGTAAACAAGGTTGCACCTATGTTTGAAAAAGCAGATGGTCTTGTTATTGCAAGTCCTGTTTACTATGCATCAGCTAATGCAACACTAATTGCATTTTTAGACAGACTTTTTTATAGCACTCACTTTGACAAAAGTATGAAAGTAGGTGCCAGTGTTGTATGTGCAAGACGAGGTGGTTGTTCAGCTACATTTGATGAACTGAACAAGTACTTTACAATTTCAAATATGCCTGTTGCTCCAAGTCAATATTGGAACAGTATTCATGGTAGAGAAAAAGGTCAAGCAGACCTAGACCATGAGGGTAAACAGACTATGAGGGTTCTTGCTCAGAATATGACATTCCTTATGAAAAGCATTGAACTTGGCAAAAAGGAATTTGGACTTCCAAAGTATGAAGAAAGAATTTATACACACTTTATCTAATAGTTTAAAATTTATAAAGTAAAAGGGTGGACAATTTGTCCACCCTATTTCTTTGCAATATTTTTACTTACCGATTGCATCCTTATATTCACTCTTTGTTAGTTCTTCACTACCGTATAGAGTAAATGGATAATCAGTATCACCGTTATTTCTTACAACACCGGCATGGTTGTATCTTAGTTTCTTTGCAGTGTTGTCATAATAAGTGTAGTAAACATTTAATGCATTACCGTCATCAGTAATAATTTTTTCAATCTTATAACTATGGTTATAAGCATCACCTGATGCCGGATTATCAGTATAGAACTTATCATCCTTTAGCTTGTAAGCACCATCATATTTACTACTGCTTACATCTTTACCAAATACACTCTTTACTGCTGTAACAACATCATCTTTCTTAATATAGAAACCGTTGCTATCTTTCTTAAAGTCACCTACAAGACTCTTTGCATTTTCATCATTTGCTGAGTTAGTAGCTGAATCGATACACATATCAATTAAGTCACTTGCTGATGCTGATACAAAGTTAGGTGTATGGTGACTGTCAGTTGGAAGTAGTAAGCTAATCATCTTTACTGTTTCGGCATTAGTTAACTTTGCCTTATCAGGGTCAACAGTAGTTGGTACTGTTGAAGATGGTGTAGTTGCTGATGTGTTAACTGTAGTACTTTGAGTAGTTGTTTCATGCTTAATAATTGGGTCATCACTATAATTGTAATCATAGAACAAATAACCTGCAACTGTTAATGCAATAACAACAATAAATACTACAACGCCGATACCGATTTTGAAACCAAGGCTTTTGCCTTCTTTTTCAAAGTCATCATCATCAATATCCATAGCATGAGATGGTACATCATAGTTACTTTCAACATCAAGATTATCACCATCGGTACTACCACCCAGTTCATAAGTATCAAGTGGTACATCAAGGGTAAGTGTTGATTCCTTAATTTCTTCTGTTGGAAGAACCTTAGTTGCCTCAGTGTTTTCAGATTTATTTTCTTCAGTAGAATTATCTTCCTTATCGGATAATTCTTCTGCCCTTACATCTTCGATATTTTCTTTATCTTCTTTGTTTTCTTCTTCGGTAGGTTCATCATCAACATCTACAGGTGCTAAAGAACTAATATCCTTTACATCAATAGGTGCTACTGCTTCATCAGAATTTTCCTTTGGTTCAACTTTTTCTTCTTTCTTAGAATCAACAACCGGTACATTGTCTTCTTCTGTAGCAGTGTTATTTTCTAATATAGAATTAAGAAGTGACTTTTCATCAAATTCACCCTTAATGTTGTTAAAACTTTCAAATAAAAGTAGTAAGTAAGAAATAGGTGCAAGACCATAAGTATTTGTACCCTTTTTCTGTAATGCCTCTACTTGCTTTTCAACTGCCATTTTACCTGTGTTAAGTCTATCCTTAACTGTGTTTTCTGAACAACCTGTACCGTGAGAAATTTCCTTAATACTTAACTTGTTGTAGTAGAAAATAACAATTGTCATTCTCTGTTCAACAGTTAAAGCACCCAGGATTTTGTCGATATATTCCTTAGCCTTTTTTTCACCTACAAGTTTGTTAGGCAATTCCTTTAGCATTTCAGGAATAAACTCAACTTCTTCATCTTCACCGTCAGATATAGGGAAAGAATCTACAACAGTATCCTTTAGCTGATTGATTGTACGATAAATTGCAATCTTGTCAATCCAAGAAGAAAATCTGTCAGGATGGCTAAGTCCTGATAGGTTGCTAAAGCCCAGAACATAGCTGTCTTTCATTACTTCATTAATGCTATCCTTAGGACAACCTGCAAACTTAACTGTCTTGTACATATCCTTATATGTTAGTTTATAAAGGAATGATAAAGACTCTTTGTTGCCCTCAATAGCACTATTAACTATATCGGTAGTAACCTTGTTGTTAGTGCCACACACTTTACAAAACATTTCACTACCGTTTATTTTCTTACCACATTTAACGCAGTTCATAAAATATCCTCCTGCTTAAAAACTATTCTCTATTCTCTATAATATCTAAACTATTTAATAACTATATAATTAACCTTTGGCATCGTACCAAGTTTTGCCTACTGCTGAGTCAGCAACAAGTGGAACAGAAAGTGACACTGCCTTTTCCATTTCTTCTTGAAGAATCATTGCAACTCTCATTGACTCATGGCTTGGACACTCAACAATAAGTTCATCGTGTACTTGTAGTACAAGTCTTGCTTCAAGGTTTTCTTCAACTAATCGCTTATCAACCTTAATCATTGCAATTTTGATAATATCTGCTGCTGTACCTTGGATAGGAGCATTTCTTGCTACTCTTTCACCAAAAGCTCTTGTCATTCCGTTACTTGCAGAAAGTTCAGGCAAATATCTTCTTCTGCCAAATACAGTTTCAACATAACCTGTATCTTTTGCCTTTTCTACTACATCATGCATATACTTATCAATACCACTATAATGCTTTAGGTAGGACTCAATATAATTCTTAGCCTCTTTATTAGTTACACCAATATCCTTAGCCAAAGAATAAGCACCGATACCGTAAACAATACCAAAGTTTACTGCCTTTGCCCTACTTCTCATTTCACCGGTAACAAAGTCAAGTGGCATATTGAAAACCTGACTTGCAGTAATTGCATGAATATCTTGATTGTTCTTAAAAGCATCAATCATATTCTTGTCACCGGAAATATCGGCTAATACTCTAAGTTCAATTTGGCTATAGTCAGCATCAACAAGCACCCAACCATCTCTTGCAGTAAAGAACTTTCTCATTTCTCTACCCAGTTCGGTTCTTACAGGAATGTTCTGTAAGTTAGGTTCTGTAGAGCTAATCCTACCGGTTCTTGTTTCTGTCTGATTAAATGAGGAGTGAATTCTACCGTCATCACCAATAACCTTTAGCAGTCCCTCACAATAAGTAGAATTTAGCTTACTTAATGTTCTGTACTGTAACACCATACTAACTACAGGATGCTGATTCTTTAGACTTTCCAATACATCGGCACTTGTAGAGTAACCTGACTTAGTCTTTTTCTTACAAGGCAAAGCTAAATCTTCAAAAAGTGCTACACCAAGTTGCTTAGGAGAATTAATATTAAATTCTCTCCCTACAGAATTATATATCTCTGACTTAAGATTTTCAATATTTTCTTTCAACATTTTGCCAAAATTTTCAATTCCTTTTTTATCAACTGCAAAACCTAGGTTTTCCATTTTGGCAAGTACATTTGAAAGTGGAATTTCAATTTCTTCCAGCAATTTCTTTTGATTACAATCTTCTATTTTCTTTTCAAGAATATTGCACAAATCAATCATTGGTGCAATATTACAAAAAAATTCATCTTCACCATCATAAGTTTCAACTTCATATTCACCGTTTAACTTATCAATGTCATATGAACTTGAATTTGGATTTAACAAATATGATGCTAAAGTTACATCAAAAACAAGGTTCTTAATTTCAAAACCCTTTTTATCAGCATAAGCAAATAATTCTTTTGAAGAATAAACATACTTTTTGTTTTCACTTTTTAGTATAGTATCAACATTAGTAGTTTTGATGATTTCATTTTCTTCTATTATATATAGATATTCAATGTCACCTTTACTTTTGCTATTACTATAAATATACAATTCTTTACCTGATAAATCAATGGTATTTTTTTTATTTAAAGAATATTTTTTCTTTTCTTTAGGAGTTTCCTCTGCTGACTCAACTTCTTTTAACTTAAACTTGTCTATTAATGAGAAAAGTTCCAACTTTGCCATCATTCTTGATGCCTCATCAGGTTGAGTACAATTTACAAGATAATGGTTAATATCAGTATCAATAGGAATATCCAGCTTGATTTCACCTAACATTCGTGACATATAGGCACTGTCCTTGTTTTCACGAAGTTTCTTCCTCATACCATCTTTAATATCAATAGTATCTAGATTTTCATATATATAGTCAAGGTTGTTAAATCTTTGGATTAAGTCACCTGCACCCTTAGGACCTATACCGGGAATACCGGGAATACAGTCTGATGAATCACCTTGAATAGCTTTAATTTCAATAAGTTGTCTTGGTGTTACACCATAGTCCTCCATAATCTTCTTTTCATCATAAAGAATAGCATTAGCTTTGCCACCTTTAGTGGATGCAAGTCTTACTGTTACCTTATCATTAATAAGTTGAAGTGAATCTCTATCCCCTGTAGCAAGTACACATTCATCACCATTAACTTTACAAGTATGAGAAAGTGTACCCAGAATATCATCAGCCTCATAACCTTCCTTAGTTATAATAGTATAGCCAAGTAAAGTTAGTAAGTCCTTTAAAGGTTGCAACTGCTGATGTAGTTCTTCAGGCATACCTTTTCTGTTTGATTTGTAACCATCATACGCTTTGTGTCTAAAAGTCGGTGCTTTTAAGTCAAAAGCAATAGCCACTGCATCCGGAGTAACATCTTCCTGTATTTTAAGTAGCATTGTTAAAAAGCCATATATTGCATTAGTAAACTGACCATCCTTTGTAGTCAATAATCTTATTCCATAGAAAGCTCTGTTTAGAATTGAATTTCCGTCAACAACTAAAAGTTTCATATATACTTCCTTTCAAAAGTTCTAACCTATATTATAATATAGAAACACAAATGTTTCAAGAATGATTAAAGTTTTTGTTAAACTATATATTGTGGTATATGTTATATATTGCCACAAAGGCAAGGCGTTTATTTCCTATTAAGAATATTATACTTTAACTATTGAACATTTTACTATACTTATACTATATATTGTGTGTTTACAATTTTGTAACACAATCTATTGTAAATCCCATAAAATCTAGGATTTATAAAATTACATAAAATTTATTCGTTAAATTGGTAATAATAACGGTTGACTTAACACAATATATGGCATATACTAATAAGGCACAAAAAAAACAAACATTTTATTTATTTTTAATTTACATAAGGTAATTTGTATAGTTTTTAAGAAAATATAGGATTATTCACATGGGAGGAACGAAATGATTACTGAAATCACCAAGAGAGATGGTAGAAAAGAACCATTTGAAATTGAAAAAATAACTAACGCTATCTTTAAGGCAGCACAGGCTATCGGTGGCTCAAACTATGAAGAAGCTGAAGACTTAGCCAATAAGGTATGCGACTATATTGAAAATGTTGAGAAAATTCCTGCACCAACAGTTGAACATGTACAGGACACTGTTGAAAAGATGATGATTGAAAACGGTCATGCAAGAACAGCTAAGGAGTTCATTCTTTACAGAGCAGAAAGAACAAGACATAGAGAAATGAACACAAAGCTAATGAAGATTTATGAGGATCTAACTTTTAAATCAGCTAAAGATAATGATGTTAAGAGAGAAAATGCTAACATTGACGGTGATACTGCAATGGGCACTATGCTTAAGTATGGTAGTGAAGGTGCTAAGCAGTTCTACAAAATGTACATTCTTAACCCTAAACATGCTAAGGCTCATGAAGAAGGTGACATTCATATTCATGACCTTGACTTCTTAACACTAACAACTACTTGTTGTCAGATTGACCTTGTAAAGCTATTTAAGGGTGGTTTCTCTACAGGTCACGGTTACCTAAGAGAACCTAACGATATTGCATCTTACTCAGCACTTGCTTGTATTGCTATTCAAAGTAACCAAAACGACCAGCACGGTGGTCAGTCAGTACCTAACTTTGATTATGGTATGGCACCGGGTGTAAAGAAAACATATGTTAAGCTATATCGTCAGAACCTAGCAAGAGCTATTGAACTTCTAGCAGAGGTTGATGACATTGACGAAACAGTTGCTACTGCAAGTGAAATCATTGAAAAGGCAAAGGAACTTAGTGGTGACCAGCCTTCTCTACAAGCAGGCGAGGAATATGCTAAGGCTGAACTTCCTATTCTTGTAGAAATGTACGGTGAACAAATCGGTGGTAAAATTCAGAGATTTGCTAAGAAGCATGCTGAAAAGGAAATTGACCGTTCAACATATCAGGCTATGGAAGCACTTATCCATAACCTAAATACAATGCACTCAAGAGCAGGTGCTCAGATTCCATTCTCATCACTAAACTATGGTACTGACACAACTCCTGAAGGCAGACTTGTTATTAAGAATATTCTTCTTGCTGAAGATGCAGGTCTTGGTAATAACGAAACTCCTATCTTCCCTATCCATATTTTCAAGGTTAAGGAAGGTGTTAACTATAATCCGGGTGACCCTAACTATGATCTATTCAAGTTAGCTATGAAGGTTTCTGCAAAGCGTCTATTCCCTAACTTTAGCTTTATTGACGCTCCATTTAACCTACCTTACTATAAGCCTGGTCATCCTGAAACAGAAATTGCATATATGGGTTGTCGTACAAGAGTTATGAGCAATGTTTATGACCCAACAAGAGAAATTACATACGGCAGAGGTAACCTATCATTTACTTCTATCAACCTACCTAGACTTGCAATTCTTGCTAATAAGAACATTGACTTCTTCTTTGAACAGCTAGACAGAATGGTTGACCTAGTTACTGAACAGCTACTTGAAAGATTTGAAATTCAGTGTCAGAAAAAGGTTCTTAACTACCCATTCCTAATGGGACAAGGTATTTGGCTAGACTCAGACAAGCTAAATCCTAATGATGAAGTTAGAGAAGTTCTAAAGCATGGTACACTAACTTGTGGTTTTATCGGTCTTGCAGAATGTCTAAAGGCTCTTACAGGTAAGCACCACGGTGAAAGTGAAGAAAGCCAAAGACTTGGTCTTGAAATTGTTGGTTACATTCGTAAAAAGATGAACGAAGCTACAGAAAAGTATCACCTAAACTTCTCAGTTATTGCTACTCCTGCAGAAGGTCTATCAGGTAGATTTGTTCGTATTGATAAAGAAAAGTTCGGTATTATCCCGGGTGTTACAGACAGAGACTACTACACTAACTCTTTCCATGTACCTGTTTACTACAATATTTCAGCATTTGATAAGATTAGAATCGAAGCTCCTTATCACAACCTAACTAACGGTGGTCACATCAGTTACATTGAACTTGACGGTGACCCAACAGAAAACCTAGATGCTTTTGAATCAGTTATCAGATATATGAAAGAACAAGGCATTGGCTACGGTTCAATTAACCACCCTGTTGACAGAGACCCTGTATGTGGTCACACAGGTATTATCGGTGATGTTTGTCCTAAGTGTGGCAGAAAAGAAGGAGAATCCGGCAAGGGCTTTGAAAGAATCAGAAGAATTACCGGTTATCTTGTAGGTACAGTTGACCGTTTCAACGATGCTAAGAGAGCTGAAGTTGAAGATAGAGTAAAGCACACACTTACAACTGATTGTGGTTGTCTTGACTGTGAGGAGGCTATTTAATGGCTGACAATATAGTCAGACTAGCCGGTGTAATTAAGGAATCTATCGTTGATGGTCCGGGAATTAGAATGACAGTTTTCACACAAGGTTGCCCTCACCACTGTGAGGGTTGCCATAATCCTGAAACTTGGGACTTTGAGGGTGGTTTTGATTGTGAGATTGAGAAGTTAATCAATACTGCTAAGAAAGACCCACTACTTCAAGGACTTACCTTTTCCGGTGGTGAACCATTTGCACAAGCTAAGCCACTTGCAAAACTAGCTAAAATGTGTCACGAAAACGGATATAATGTTTTCTGTTACACAGGTTATACATTTGAAAAGCTGGTTTCTTCCTTTGACACTCATCCTGAATGGAAAGAACTTTTAGAGGAAGTTGACTATCTGGTTGATGGTCCCTTTATTCTTGCTGAAAAAAGCTTAATGCTACACTTTAGAGGTAGCAAAAATCAACGACTACTTGATGTTAAAAAGAGTTTAGCTGAGAACAAAGCTATTGATGCAGAGAATGTATAATTTTTAGTAAGTGATTTTAAAGTCACTCCCCATGTAAAACAAATATAAATTAAAATAACCGACCTAAGGTAGAGTTAATCCACTTAGGTCGGTATTTTTATGCCATAAATTATAAAAAAGAAAGACAGTATAAACTGCCTTTCCATAGTAATTATTTAATTAGAAGCTACCACTTGAACCACCGTGAGAAGTACCTGATGAGCTGGTATGTGTACTGGATCCACCACCACTGCTACCACCATTGTCCTTTGGCTTAGCAGTTTTGCTTACATGACGATATAAGTAAAGGTCACTGCGTTCTGTAACATTAAATGAACCACTCTTAACATAACTATTTGCTAATGGTTGCATACGAACAGACTTTAGCTTTGACTTCATAACAAGTACAACAATGAAACCAACTAAGACACCTATACCTACACCACCGAATATAATATAGTATATTGGAATTATAGTCTTAGGCTGATTGCCTACATCATATGGTTCATCATTTATAGCCTTATCAATATAGTCATCACACATTGTAACAAATGTATCAAAAGCATCGTAGTATTCACCGTCACTTAAATATGGCTTAACATCATCCATAATTTTTTCTTGACCATAGTCTGTGAAATATGGAATACCGGCACCTGTTGTACTGATAGCCCATTTTCTATTTTCCATATCTAGCAAGAAAAGAATACCATCGTGATTATCTCCCTCACCATAACCTTTATAGTCAAAGAAATCATCAGCATATTCTGTAGGTGTTTTATCACCAATAGACTTTTCAGTAACAATAACAACATCAAATGTATATTTTTCTGATACAGTATCAATGTGTTCCTTTAGTTGGGCATACTCTATATCTGAAAGTAACTGTGCATTATCAACAAGTCTACCGTATTTATTAGCACCCTGACTTTCTGCAAATACAGGAAGTACAGACAATGACACCAGAAAAATTGCAAAAATAATTGAAACAACTCTTTTTTTCATTTTAATATCTCCTTACAGAAAATTATATAACAAGCCAATTATAATAATAACTGCTGCTATAGAACCTGCAATAATGGCAAAATATCTCCAAAATGCACCCCAGTCAACAGGTAGGTCACCAACCATTTTACCGGTTTGACCATTCATTGCAAATAGGAAATTTTGACCATTCCAAGAGGTATTAAGTATCCAAACAGGATATAGTGCATATTTAGAAGTACCGTTTTGGAACTGCACACTTGAATTTTGAGTTGTTAGAGAAGAATACTCACTTGCAGTTTGTCTAAACAACTGTTCGGTAGTGTTCTTAATTCTCTGATTAGCTCTGTTGATACTGTTTTCTTTGGTAACATCATACTTATCAGCAAGATAACCTGCTAAATAAGCAGTTTGGAAATCTACTGCTTCATCAAAGTTGAAAGGTTCGATACTTTCCATAAGGTCATCAGGCATTTGACTTGAACCATCTACCGGTACATTAGTAAAGCCAACATTACCACCTCTACCAACTAGGTAATATTTGGTTTCTGTATAGTCGTATCTACTGTCACTCCAATGTCTTACCTTAGTACCTTTGTAATGAATATGGGCCTCAGTATCAGCATCGAATAACCAAAATGGCACATACATACCACGAATTTGGTCAATGTGATTTTTGTCTTTAAAAATTTTTGGAACAAGTTTCTTATTAACATGATTAGAAAGTGCCTTGATAGCATCTTCCCTAGATAGTCTAAATGGGATAACATAATCAGGCTTTAAGTCACCGGAAAATCTACCCTTTAACACAACAGGGTTGCCACAATATGGACAACTTGTTGCACCGGTATTTTCATCGGCAACAATTTCACCACCACAAGAATTACATACATAAACTGACATACCTTCTGTTTCTTCATCAGTAAATGTTTGTTCGTTGGAATTATCCCAATTCATATTGTCCTGTACATTTTTCTTAAGATCCTCATCATATGACTTTAGAGTTTCCATATCAAACTCTGTGTCACAATAAGGGCATTTCATTTTTTGCAATTTACTGTCAAAGTTAATTGCACCACCACAACAGGGACATTTATACTCAAGCATATCTGCCATATATTCTATTCTCCTATATTACCTAATTAAATTACTTTACAATATCGTTGTCATCAAAAATATCCCCACATTCAGGGCAGAACTTTGGATGTGATGTTGGATCTTCAGGTGTCCAACCACACTTATCACAACGGAAAGTTTTCTTTTCTTCAGGTTTCTTAGAACCACATTCAGTACAGAACTTACCAAAGTTCTTTGCACCACAAGAGCAAATCCAAGAACCATCATTTTCAGGTTTCTTATTACCACAATTTGTACAGAATTTGCTTGTATTTGTAGCACCACAAGAACATACCCAACTGTCTTCACCGGCACTTTGTTGTGGTGTCTGAGTTGGTTGTGGTTGCTGAGGCTGTTGCATTTGTGCTTGTTGTTGAGCATACTGCTGAGCCTGTTGTTGCTGACCCATTTGGAACAGACCGTTTACATTACCGGCATTACCTGCCTGTTGAGCCATACCCATACCCATAAAGCCTGTAAATGCACCGGCTTCATTTTCTGCTGCTGCTTTCATAGCATCTGCTTGAGCACCAACCAGTGTTGCTGCTGCCATTGAAGGGTCACGCATAACTGCAGTACGCTGAGCCTGTTTAATCATTTCAGCATCTTCAGGTGGAAGTGTAATAGGATTCATAGCAATTGAAATTACTTGAATACCTCTTAACTGTGCCCACTTTGCAGTTAGGGCAGTATTCATTGCGTCAGAAAGTTCTTCTGCATGAGCAGGTAGTGCTGATGGACGAACCTGCATATCTGAAATCTTTGCAAATGCAGGTTGTAAAGCTGAAATAAACTCAGTTTTTAGCTGAGAGTCAATCTCACTGCGAGTATAGTCACCCTGAACATTACCACAAACATTTGTATAGAATAGAATTGGGTTTACAATCTTGTATGAGTAAACACCACTACATCTAACTGATACATCAACATCAAGACCAATGTTTTTATCAACTACTCTAAATGGAATTGGGTTTGGTGTGCCAAACTTATTTTCAAGAATTTCCTTAGTATTGATATAGTAAATTCTCTGGTCAGAAGGCTTATCTCCACCAAAAGTAAAACGCTTACCAATATCTCTAAAAGTATCTAAGATACCGGCACCTAAACCACCTGTAAATACACTGGGAGCAGTCATACTATCAAAGATATATTCACCGGGTTCTGCACAAATATCTACTACCTTACCCTGTTCAACAATTAGCATACACTGACCATCAGCAACTGCTAATACTGAACCGTTAGTAATAACATTATCAGTACCCTTTGTATTTGATGTTCGCTTACCTGTACGGTGAACACCCTTTGTTACCAAAACATCTTTTGGCATAGATTCGCAGTAGAAAAACTCTTTCCACTGGTCAGCCATAACACCATTGGCTGAACCGGCAATAGCTTTTATAAGACCCATAATTAATCTCCTTTTAATTTCAAAATGATATATTAAATAAATGTTTACAACTTACATAAGTATTATACAGTATATTCTACAAAAAATAAATACCTTTCTACAAAATAATACATATTTTTTAAAAATTTTCAATTCTCAAATTCACAATACCGATATATTAATCATATTATATAAATGAGGTTTAAAGAACTTACTTTAGAAAAAGGAGAATTACATTGGTAGAAGAAATTTTTAAGAGTTATGGTATTTCACCAATACCATCTGATTATAAAGAGGCTATGGCTTATGTACCATATCAAAGCAACAATCCAAAATTTTATTCAGTAGCACATGGTTTTGAGGCAGGAACAATGTTCCCTACCCTACACAAACCATTTTTCGGTTCTAAATGTACAGGTGACAAAAATGATGACTGAAAGAGATATTTTGCTTAAGAAACTTAGTTCGGTAGCTTTTGCAATGTTTGAAATCAGACTTTTTCTGGATACTCACCCTGACTCAACAGATGCTATGGCTAAATTTGACGATTTAAATGATAAATATGTAAAGTTAAAAGAAAAATTTGAGGATGAATACGGTCCACTATTGAGTAAAGATGCTGATAGTCCTGTACAATGGATAAAAGGTCCTTGGCCTTGGGAGGTGCAGTAAATGTTTGTGTATGAAAAAAGACTTCAGTACCCTATCAGAATAAAACAAACTAACCCAAAACTTGCCAAAATCATAGTAACACAATATGGGGGACCTGATGGTGAGCTTGGTGCATCTCTTAGATATTTAAGTCAAAGATATACCATGCCATTTCCTGAGCTTCAAGCAACACTTACCGACATAGGCACAGAAGAACTTGGACATCTTGAAATGATAGGCACTATTGTTTATCAGCTAACTAAAGACTTAACAGAAGACCAATTAAAAGATGCCGGTTTTGATGCTTATTTTGTCGACCATACAACAGGTGTTTATCCTTGTGACGCAAGTGGTACACCATATACAACAGCGTCAATGCAAGTAAAAGGTGACGCAATAACCGACTTACACGAAGATATGGCAGCAGAACAAAAGGCTAGGTCAACTTACGATAACATTCTACGATTTTGTGATGATCCGGATGTTATTGACCCGATTAGGTTCTTACGAGCAAGAGAAGTTGTACATTATCAGCGATTTGGTGAAAACTTGAGAATATTGACTGACCGACTTGATAGCAAAAACTTTTATGCCTTTAACCCTGAATTTGACAAAAACTGCTTAAAGAAAAACAGAAAATGATTGTATATACAAATAACCCCTCACTGTAGTGAGGGGGTTTGTATTTCATAAATCTAATTGAAATTTATAAATCTAATAGAAACTTTTTACTGAGATTGTTCTTCTTTTAGATTTTTATTTATTGGTTTACGGAAACCAATATTTAATTTTGCAAAGTTAAAATATACTTTCTAAGACTAATATAATCTAGCAACAATACACTTAAACTAGCATCATATCTAAGTACAAAACTAAAGTTAACTGACAACAATGTTATTCTATTAAAGACACATAAAACAGAACTTATTATCAGTTTTACTTTAGTTAGCACATTAATTTTAATTCACTATGTTAATTAACTATTGTTAATTATTCACCATAGTAAGCCTTTAGATACATTTCCTTAATTTCTGAGATTAATGGGTATCTTGGGTTAGCACCTGTACACTGGTCATCGAATGCGTCTTCGCACATACTGTCTAGTGTTTCTAGGAACTTATCTTCTTCAATGCCGTAATCCTTGATTGTCTTCTTAATGCCAACTCTTTCCTTTAGCTCGTCAATCATCTTGATTAGGTTTTCTACCTTTTCTTCATCTGTCTTACCCTTTACGCCTAGGTATTCACCGAATTCAGCATATCTTCTCATTGTGTGTGGGTAAGCGTACTGGCTGAATGTACCCATCTTTCTTGGACATTCTGCTGAGTTAAATCTGATTACTAGGTCGATTAGTAGAGCATTTGCAATACCGTGTGGTAGGTGATGATAAGCACCTAGCTTATGAGCCATTGAGTGACATACACCTAGGAATGCATTTGCGAAAGCCATACCTGCCATTGTAGCTGCGTTTGCCATCTTTTCTCTTGCTACAGGTTCGTTAGGACCGTTATCGTAACATATTGGTAGATATTCGAAGATTGTCTTTGCAGCCTTTAGAGCTAGACCGTCTGAATAATCTGTTGCCATAATTGATGCATAAGCTTCCAGAGCATGAGTTAGTGCGTCAACACCTGATGCAGCTGTTAGTCCCTTAGGAGCTGTCATATGCATATCTGTATCAACAATAGCCATCTTTGGTAGTAGCTGATAGTCAGCTAGAGGGTACTTAATACCACTCTTTTCGTCTGTGATAACTGCGAATGGAGTTACTTCTGAACCTGTACCTGCTGATGTTGGTACTGCGATGAAGTAAGCCTTCTGACCCATTTCTGGGAATGTGTAAACTCTCTTACGAATATCGATATATCTCATAGCCATATCCATAAAGTCTACTTCAGGATGTTCATACATTACCCACATAATCTTACCGGCATCCATTGCTGAACCACCACCGATTGCGATAATACAATCAGGTTCGAATGCTGTCATCTGCTTTGCACCTTCCTTAGCACAAGCAAGTGTTGGGTCTGGAGCAACATCAAAGAATGTTGTATGAACAATGCCCATTTCGTCTAGCTTATCTGTTACAATCTTTGTGTAACCATTCTTGTATAGGAACTGGTCTGTTACGATGAATACTCTCTTCTTACCCATAACATCTTTTAGTTCCTGTAGTGCTACTGGTAGGCAGCCCTTCTTCATATATACCTTTTCAGGTGCTCTGAACCAAAGCATATTTTCCCTTCTCTCTGCTACTGTCTTAATGTTAATTAAGTGCTTTACGCCAACATTTTCTGATACTGAGTTGCCACCCCATGAGCCACAACCTAGTGTTAGTGAAGGCTTTAGCTGGAAGTTATATAGATCACCGATACCACCGTGTGATGATGGTGTATTTACAAGGATTCTACATGTCTTCATTCTGTTTGCGAATGTATCAATCTTATCCTTTTCTGTTACTGCGTTACAGTATAGAGAAGATGTATGACCGTAACCACCGTCAGCGATTAGGTGTTCTGCCTTATTTAGAGCATCTTCAAAATCTTCTGCCTTATAGAAAGCTAGAACCGGAGAAAGCTTTTCATGAGCGAATTCTTCTGCAATGTCAACGCTTTCAACTTCACCGATGATAACCTTTGTATCAACAGGAACATCAACACCTGCTAAAGCAGCGATTGTGTGAGCTGACTGACCA
>JBQKHY010000028.1:0-32270 GCA_052118065.1 Ruminococcus sp. LCP21S3_E8
AGGCTCCCTCGCTGAGGGAGCTGTCATTCGTGAATTGCAAAGCAATTCACCTTTTAAAGAATGACTGAAGGAGTGGATGATATTTTAAACTTGTTTAAAATATCATCATAGCTGAAACTTTCCTTTATTTCTAACTATAAAATATAGAAAAAATTATGAGTTACAGTTGTAGGGTCCACCATTGGTGGACCGAGCAAATCAGCCTTTTTATTGACATTTTGCCCTGTGTAGCAAGTTATAATTACTAGTTTCTACATAGGACAAAGTTACATAAAATATTTTACTATTAAACGGGCAAACGATGTTTGCCCCTACAACTGTAAGCCATAAAATTTGTTCTTATTTTGTCCTATGTAGTTACCTTAAATTTGTACATATTCGCCAGTCTCCCTTGTGTAAAGGGATAAGTGAGCATCCAAATTTGGGTTTGTGGGGCTATTTGATAGTTTCAACTAATATGGAATTTTAAATAAATTTACAATTCCAACCACTCCTTCCGTCTTTGCATACGCAAAGCCACCTCCCTCAGCGAGGGAGGCAACAAGGTATGTACAATTTCTTTAATTATGTACAAATTTATAAGTTTGTACATATTATGCTTGGCTCCCTCGCTGAGGGAGCTGTCGATTGTAAATTGACGGTACGGCAATTTACCTTTTATAAATCGGCTGAAGGAGGGATAAAACTATAAATTAAATGAATTAATCGGTTGATATCTAATTAACCTACATTACATAAACAACTCCACAAACCCTAATTTGTTGAAGTGTTTTAAGTTTAGCACAGACAAAATTAAAAACCCTAATTTGAAGAACGCACCTATCTTAACCCACAATCAAAATTAAAAAAACAAAAGAAAATAGAGGCGAATTAACGCCTCTATGTGAATCAATATTTGATTTTAATTATATATTACTTTATAAAATAGGGGATAAGTAAAAACAAAATCAAGTAGTTGGAAGGTTCTTGCTGATTGCAGGAACTCTGTTAAGTGCCTTAACAACAACTGCAACTAAGATACCTTCAATAATAGCCCATGGAATAAGTGTTGCAGCTCTTAGACCAAGTAGCTGAAAATATGTTAAACCGTAGAACATATAAATGAAGTATGTGTTAATTGCAAGGCTACCAATTAAAGTGACAAGAACTTCACAGATAATTGTTCTTGGTAGAGAAATCTTTTCCTTGTATAGGATGATACCCAGTAGACAAGCCTCAATAATGTAACCGGCAGTAATACCCGGCGTAAATGATGCTCCTGCAGGTGCAAATACATATGAAAGTACATCACCTAAACAAGCAGTAATCATTGAGCAAACAGGACCAAAATAATAAGCAACAAGTGCCATAGGTAAGAAAGTGAAACCAATCTTTACATACGGGTTGAATGCAAGTCCAATGTTTGCAAACATACCTAGTACAACTCTTAGTGCAAGTAACATTGCAATAATTGCAATTCCCTGTACTTTACCAAGTTCCTTTGCTGATGAAGCAAATTTATTTGGTATCTTCTTAAAAAAATTCACAAAACTATCCATTATTTAAACCTCCTTATTATAAGTTACAGAGGTGGCAAATAAAAAGACGGAAACTTCAGAAAAGTTCCCGTCCATAGTTTGTCGTCTGTAACAGCGGGATGCGAAACTGTAACCGCAGGTAATCCTTTCGTTTCTTTGACAACTCCCCGTTCAAAGAACACTTCACGAAACAGTTTCTACTCTGTGAACATCTACTATTATATCACTCTCAGTAAGTTTGTCAACTTATTTTTTCATAAACATTTTATCAATGCTATGAATTAAGTTGGAAAGTGGTTTGTAAATGAAGAATACAATCAATGAAATAATAAGTCCCTTTACAATGTTAAATGGACCAACACAGAAGATACAGAAAGTAAATGTATCTGAGATAAATGGTACAATTTCTTTACCTAGGCTGATAATAGCCTCAATAGGCATAAAGTTTGAATATAGAGGAACAAGTACAAATGTGTTAAATAGAATACCTACAACTGCCATTGTAACAGTACCTGTCAGCATACCGATTAAAGCAGTTTTTCTAGACTTTTTGTGCTTATAGATTAAACCGGCAGGTAGGATAAACGAACAACCAATAATGAAGTTTGCCAGTTCACCAACGCCACCGGTTGATGTACCCTTAATTAAGAATTTAACTAGGATTTTTACAAGTTCAATAATTACACCGGCAACAGGTCCCATACTGTATGTGCCAACAAGTACAGGTACTTCTGAAAAGTCAAATTCATAGAAAGGTGGTGCGATAAATGGCAGTGGAAATTCAATAAACATTAGTCCTGCTGCCAAAGCTGCAAGCATAGAAGTTACAGCAAGGAAAGTTGTGTGGTTTATGCCACTTTTTTGTTTTACGATTGTCATATATAATGACCTCCCAATAAATAATATTACAGTTAGTCGTCATATAATAAGAAAACCCCACAATAAAAATTGTGGGGCAAAGAGCATATTAACAACACGCACCAGTGGTACGCAAAAAAATCATCCTCTTTCATCCGGACTATAACCGTCGGTATTGGAATTTCACCAATTCAACCATAATGGCTCGTGGACTTTACCA
The DNA here is from genome assembly GCA_052118065.1 of Ruminococcus sp. LCP21S3_E8. Classification (GTDB taxonomy): domain Bacteria; phylum Bacillota; class Clostridia; order Oscillospirales; family Acutalibacteraceae; genus Ruminococcoides. Next base: position 2,596 of record JBQKHY010000028.1, read on the forward strand.
CCGGTGGGGAATTACACCCCGCCCCGAAGACAACTATTCTGTTTAACTTTATTATAACACTATGTTACAGTTTGTCAAGACTAACTTTCTTAAATTCCTTAATTTCTTCCTTATCCTTATCAGATACTCTTCTGCTATCTCTGATTTTGGAGCAAGTCATTAAGAAAGTTTCTTTGTCATAATAATTCTTTTTAAGAAAATTAAAAACTTCATCTTTATGAAAAGCAAAAAGCTCAGCAGTAAGCCATGCCTTAGCCATTTTTACATAGTAATGGTCATAATTAATATTCTTTAAACGAACTAAAATATCATCCAAATACTTTTTATCTTCCTTGTATTCAAACATTGTAATAATGCCATAGCGAATTTCCCAAGGGTTATCACTGTTTAAATATTTTTCTATATAAGAAAAATATTCTTCCTTATATTTCTTTAATTCAGTAAATTTACAACTGTCACACAATGCCCAGTTGTTCATTCTTTTCACAAAAGACTCCATCAATGAGGAAAAGTCAGAGAAACTTTCTGTTTTAATACTACAAGTTACAATGCCATAAAGCATACTTTCCTCATAATATTTATTTCCACAAACCTTAAGAAAACTTCTAGGGTTGCCTTTTGCAATAGCTTTACCCAGCTTTCTCATTACAGGTACTCTTATACCGATGAAATATTTTTTGTCACAATTAGGTATAAGCTTACTGTGAAAATCTCTGTATTTTAAGTCAGCCTGACTCTTTAGATAAAGAATCAGGCTGTTATAGTCCTCTTGTGTCCAGTTATCAATTATAAATCTGTCCATAATAAATTTATACTTTCCATTCAAAAACTGTTTTAAAAGGTGTATTTAAGTCAGCAGCAAAGGCTCTGTGCATATCATCAAAGTTTCTAACAGGTGCATCCTCATAAATAATAGAAGATAGTCTTCTCTTAATTCTCTGAGTTTCCATTAATGAAATAGCCTTTTCAAAATCTGCTCTACCACTTCTAGAGCAACCAACCATAGTAAAGCCTTTTTCAAGAACCATTCTGGTGTTGATTGCCACCATATTTTCTGATACACCCATAAGCAGTAGTGTACCTTGTGGGGAAGTGTAGTCAATCATATCGTTAATAGCATCCAAAGCACCTTCACCACCAACACATTCAAATGCATGGTCAATGTGTAAATCTTTTGGAATGTTGTATGTTAAAAATGTTTTTGTTACAAAAGAAAATCTGCTTAACTTTCTTTGGTTTTTACCGATAACATAAATTTTAGCCTTAGGGTATTCTGCTCTAAGTACTGTTGCAATAACATAGGATAAAGCACCGTCACCCCATACACCAAAGGCATCTTGTCTTTCATGAGCAACTTTTTTCATTCTTGCAACTGCATGACAAGCAACAGAAACGAATTCTGTAATTGCAGCAGTAGAAAGTGGAATATTGTTAAAAGGTATAACTCTGTCAGGGTCAATATCAACAAATTCTCTCATAAAACCGTCAGCACCGGAACTTAGGAACTTACTGTCAGGTCTGTAGTTTTCGTATATAAAGGAATTGTCTGCATTATCGGTATTAGCCGGTTGATTAGGAATCATAACAACCTGCTGACCCGGTTTAAAGTGACCGGTTTTATCTATAATAACTTCACCACAACATTCGTGAATAAGTGCCATAGGAAGTTTCTCATTTAATACTTTAATATCACGATTACCTTGATAATATCTTTGGTCTGCACGACAAATTGACATATATCTAGGTCGGATAATTACTTTCTTGTTTATGTCAATATCTTCATACTTAACAGAAAAGAACTGTGGAGAAGTAAGCTGATAAATATAGTTAATCACCTGTCGTTTTCCTCCAACTCAACAACATTGCCACCAACAAGGAACTGAGCGATTTTGTAGTCGCTGATTGTTGTAATCTTAATGTTAGAGGAGTTACCCTTTACTAGCTTAACAGGTGCACCCTTCATAACACAAATCTTACAAGCATCAGTTAGAATATTCTTTTCAGATGGTTTAAGCTGACTGTATAGTTCCTTAAGAATATTAATCTTAAATGTCTGTGGTGTTTGACCTTGATACATCATTGATCTGTCAGGAATAGAGTCAATCTGTTGAGCATCCTGAGAAACAACAATAGTATCAACTGCAGGAACAACAGTATCACAAGCACCGTAAGTCATAGCATTTTCAATATTTTCATCAAGAATTCTTAGTGTAACGAAAGGTCTTACTGCATCATGAGTGACAATAATGTTGTCCTCACTTTCACCGTAAGTCTTTTCAATATCGTTAATAATGTTAAAAATAGTATCGTTTCTATTTTTACCACCGGGTACCAGCTTGATTTTGTCTTCAAAGTCAAGTTCGTATTTTTCCAGTAGGTCAGACATATATCCTAACCAAGCCGGATTTACACCAATATATATAACATCAATTTTGGTACACATTAATAATTTTTCAAGTGTATGAATAATAATTGGCTTTTCGTCTAATGGCAAAAACTGCTTTGGCATATTGCTAATATGCATTCTTGTACCACTGCCACCGGCGAGAATTGCTCCGAATACCATAGTAAAACCTCTTTCAATAAAAAATCGAATGTGTTATTAACTACGATATTATAACACATCCGATAAAATATTTCAATTATTTAGGCATATTTAGGCAAGATTTATTTAAATCAAGCGCAACTAGGTCGTGATGAGGCACTTGCTTATCCTCAGGAGGTAACTCCATATAGTTACCGAAAGCTATTTTTAGATAGGTGTCATATCCAACAGGAATAGGGAAAAGTTCACCTTCAAATGGTTCAAAAATTGCACTTTCAAAACACTCTTTAGGGTACTTATTCATCATATAATGTGGACCGGCACAAAGTTCTGTAATATATGTACATTCCTCAATAGGGTAGGCAGTCATCTTTTTCTCACAATGTTTCCAAATCTTTGTGCGAATTTTTCTGCTTCTAAAGATACCAAGAAGAATTTTACTAAAGAATGCAACTGCACCACCATGCTTTTCCGGTACAACTTCACTCATAAATAGGGAGTAGAGTAAGCAGTGGAATAACTGCATATATCTCTTAAACTTACCGTCAGGACAACCGTCCAGTGGCATTATATCCATTACCAAACCATGTGGTACATCAATATTTTCTTGATTTTCCTTAACACAAGTGTATTTTGTATCAACAAATGTAGCAAAAATATTTCCTGTAAATGTTGAATTAATATCAGTTTTCAGTAGTCTGTATCTACCGGTATTGCCAACTTGCTTAGGCCATTCTTTTAAGAGAATTTCATAATCTTGTCTTGGCATAAATACATCAACATCATCATCCCAAGGGATAAAACCCTGATGCCTAAGTGTACCGATACAACAACCACCACAAAAATAAAACAGTAGGTTGTTTTTTTGACAAAATTCTTTAAATACTCTCAAGGACTCAAGTTCCTTTAGTTGAAGTTCCCTTATAGTTTCCTTTGAAAGTTTTATTGGCTGTGACATATCCTTATCCACCTATCATCTTTTAGTGTTGCTAATAATTTTTCCTTTTACTTCTTCAATCTGTTTCTTAGAACTGTCATTTAAACTTTTTTTCCAGAATGGAAGTTTTATAAGTCCCACAACTGTACCTATACCATAGGTTATATGAAGTAAAGGAAAAATTAATGGCAAAAGTATAAACTGAGGATAAAACTTCCTTACAATACAACATGAAACTGTATTTACAAGGTCAAACATACCATAAGCTATACCAAGTAGTATTAGGAAAATATGAATTCCAAAGCAAGAGAAAATAATACTTCCCAGCAAAGCCATAACAAATACAAATGGTACAAAGTGAAAGTAGCTTAAACATTCCTTACACACACCAAGTGTTAGTCCAATCCAGTAACCATTACCATACTTTTGCTTAATCATATTAGGGAGAGTGTTTCTTGTCATTTGATAAGAGATAATATCAGGACAACAACATAGCTTGTAACCGGCTTTTCTAATGCGATAGTGCATTTCATTATCCTCAGTTCTGCCTAAGTCCTCGTTAAATCCACCAACTTTAGCAAAAACCTCTCTTTTATAAGCAGCATGAAACATACTGTCAACATATTCTTTCTGAACAGGTCTTCTTCTGTAGGAAGCAATAGATGAACCGAAAAGTGATTCTTCTGCTGCAAGAAGTGTTTGTTTCCAAGGTGACTCACCAAGTACAATGTTAGGTCTGCCACCACCGGTAACATTTTCACCTTCTTTAAGGTGCATAACATTTTTAGAAATAAAGTTCCTTGGAATACTTGCATGGGCATCTACCCTGATGATAATATCACCGGTAGCTACCTTTAAAGCCTCATTCCAGCTGGAAGCCTGATTGCCTCTATTGTTCTGAACAACCTTAACATCCATAAAGCCGTAATGTGAATTCTTAAAATCATTCATCATTTCAAGTGTGTTGTCCTTAGAAAAAGAATCAACAAGTACAACTTCAATTTGATTATGTGGATAATCTTGATTTGATATATCCCTAAAAAGACCATTAAGAACTGCACCTTCGTTAAGTGCAATCATACAAATTGATACAGTCATAATCCTACCCTTTCAATAAACCCTTATTCTTGAATATACAAACTTGTAATCCACTTTCCGTTATTCATAAATGCAACAGTAATATAAGGTACAACGAAAACAAGTGGTACAATAAGAAAGCAAAGTAAAATATATGGTAGAAAAGAAAGTAAAATCTTTCTACAATCATTTAATTTATCGGAAATAAAGTTTAATCCTAATTTTATAATTTCTTCATTACTTATGCTTTCATCTTCAAAATAAACACAAGGTACTATTGTGTATTTAATACACACAAAAATTGTTGCAACAAAAGCCATCACTGTAAATGTAATAGCAAATGCAAGAAGTGCAACATATGATGTTATAGCAAAAAATACGGAAAAAATCAAGGCTGGAACAGTAAAAACCATAAAATAAGCTAAAATTCTTACCATAATATTTAGGTTTAAACTAAGACACTTGTTGTACTTTTCTTTATTAAAGTAGTAAAAAATGTCCTTTAGTGAGTAGTCTTGATTTTTAGAAATTAGGTAACACATCCTAAAATATCCTGTAAATATAGGTGTGGAAAATAACCACACAACCACAAGTACAAGAGAAATAAATGACAGTACCCCTTGATAAAACAGAGTATTTGTATTTACAAATAAGTTTATTATATTGCTGATAACTTCATCAAGTATCATTAGTAAAACAGTAGGGAGGACAGCTATCAGAAAGCCTCCGATAGCATTGCCCCAATTATCCTTAGCAAGTAAGGCTAATGACTGTTTCTTAATTGTTTGTTCAATGTTCATAATTTCCTCAGTCAAAGTTGCCTGTATAAAGTCTGTACATAGCCTCTAAGCAAATTTCTGCATGTTTAAAGAACTTTTCTTCATCAAGACTTTCATTAGCATTGTGCATATTGCTTGTGTCATCCTTAAATACAGGACCAAAGGCAACACCCTTGTTGTCTAACATTCTTGCATATGTTCCACCACCTGTAGAATATAGCTCAGGTTCTTCACCCATAACTTCATTATAAGCTGACTTTAGCAGTGAGATAATAGGAGCATTTTCATCCATATTTAGTGGCTTTAGGTGGCTAAGTATCTTAACATGAAGATTGTCCTTACTTGCGATTTTCTTAATTCTATATAGAATAACATTGCCATCCATTGTAACAGGATAACGAACATCAATCTTAGCTTTAGCTGATTTATCATCAATTTGAATCGAACCAACATTTACTGTTAATTCGCCGGAAATGCTGTCTCTCATTTTGATACCAAGAGAATTACCGTTAGTTTCCAGACCAATTGATGAATTGATGAATGAACATAGTGAACCTAGCTGAACATAGTTAAAGTTAGATGCAAGTAGTTCTACAAGAGCAGTAGCAGCATTTTTACCTTTGTTAGGTACACAAGCATGACTTGCTCTACCGTGAGAAATAATCATAACACCGTCAATAGTGTAGTGAAAGTCAAAGTCACAGTCCATAGCATCAGCAAATCTTACTAGGTTGTGGTCGTCATATTCGCTACAGTCAACCATAGCATATGCAGTATCAGGAACAATGTTTACTGCCTTACCTGCGTGAAATTCATTAAGTGTTGTACCGTCATTAGTTTCAGCAGTAATCTCAAGTTGTAAGATACCCTTTTCACATTGACAAATACCATAGTCACTGTCAGGTGTAAAGCTATATTCAGGCATTTTTTCATTTTCAAAATATGTTTCCATATCCTTCATACCTTTTTCTTCATCAGTACCGTAAATAGCTCTCAAAGTGTTTTTACCTTCAACATCGGCATCCTTAAGTGCCTTTAAGCAGTAAAGAGTAATAAGTGCAGCACCTTTGTCATCAGCAACACCTCTGCCGTATAGTCTGCCGTCTTTTCTTGTTAATTCAAATGGTAGTGAGTCCCAGTTGTTACCACCCGGTACAACATCAAGGTGAGTAAGTACACCACATAAGTCACCACTGTTGCCTAGTTGTGCATGACCTGCAATATTTTCAATATTCTTAGTGTCAAGACCGAATTCCTTTGCCTTATCAAGAATAAAGTTAAGTGCTGCTTCACAATCTCCTTGATTTTCACCTGAAATAGATTGGAAAGAAATTAAAGTCTTTAAGTCCTTTAGAATGTCCTCTTTATATTTTAAAATGTTTTTACCAAAATACATACTATTACCTCCAAATTATTTTTTTACTTTTCTCTTTCTGTAATACAAGAAACCTATATATCCTATGTAAATAACACCGGAAATTAATGTAATAGCAAAACCGGCTGATAGTCCCGGAGTTTTGTAAGTAAACTTAATTTCACTGGTGGAATTTCCATCAACTTTAACGGCCATAAAGCTAACATTTACCTTTTCAATATTAACTTCTTTACCGTTAACATAAGCACTCCAACCATCTTCATATGGTACAGAGAAAAATACTAAATTGTCTTTGCCTTTATTATCTATTGTAGCAGTAAAACTGTTGTTAATGTATTTAAAGTTTTTACAACTCTGACTTTTTCTGTTTTCACAATCCTTCTTGTATGAACTTTCATTATAAGTAAAACTGTCAGCTTTGCTACTTGTATAAGAAGACTCATCATTACTTTCTTTATAGCCTGTAATAGATGAATATTTCTTCATTTGTTTTTCGGATAGTACCATAGCCTTCATAAGTGCTTTATCTCTGTCAGTTGTAGGAATATCTTTAAATTCTTTACTTGAAATAAAGTCATTGTACATAAAGCCCATAGGTACATAATACTGATTTTCATAAATATTAACACCGTTTCTAGTGTCTAGATATTTAAATCCCGGCATTTTAGTGTTGCCGTCTTCATCAATAAAGTTTTCATTATCACTAGGATTGTCAAATAAATACTTAACAGACAGTAAACCTCTTAAACCGTAAAGCTCAGTATCAGGTCTTGATGCAACATCCCTTGCACTGTCAAATGTAGGGTAGAAGTCCATAATTGAACCCGGAACTATACTTTGAAAGGCTTGAATGTTAGGTATCTGCCAGTACATTCCCAGGTTGTCTGTACATTCATAAAAGTCACTTCTGACATTCTTAATGTCATCAATCTTCAGGTCTTTACCACCATTTAGTGAATAGTCAATGATAAAGTCTTTGTTAGACTGTAACACACCTAAATATACTATATAGTTGCCATATACTGCAACTACCAGTGCTAAAGCTAAGGTTAACATTCTCATCATCTTTTTTCTATTGTGAGCAAATGCCTTTAGAATAAACACAAATCCACACATAGAAATAAGTGCAATGCTACCGTAAATCCATAACCATTCAGAATAATTCTCAAGTCCAAAAGTTGTTTTATTGTCAACTTCACTTGTATTAGGCATTAAACCAACAAGCAGAAGAATTACAACAGTTACACCGGCAGAAATTCTTGTAGCCTTTAGCCAGTCAACTTCAGCATTTTCCATAGAAATTACTGTTGCAAGAACTAGGATAAGGTCGAACATATAGAACCATCTTGCATAGTAATTCATATTAAAACCTTGGAAAGCTGCATTAAAGATTGGTACAAGTGCAACTACAATCAGTAGTGGAATTAATTTCTTTAACCAATGCTTTTCTTTAGTTTGTAAGAAACCTATAACACCTGTCATACCAACAAGAGGTAACCAACCTGCAATACTTGCCCAGTTACCACCACTGTCAGGTGTAAAGTTAGGTCTTGCTGCAATATCAGGTGGGAAGAAGAATGACTCAATAATGTGTACATACTTCTGTGGTGTATCATATACAACTGCATTCCAACCGTTAGGCCATTCCGATAATCTGTTGTTCTGAATAACAGATAGAATAGATGGCAGAAGAATTACAGCAGTCATTAAGAAACCTATAATAACTTCAAAAGCTAATATCAGTAATTCTGTAAATTTAATTTTAGGGTAAGTTTTTGTACAAATTCTAAGTACCCAATAAATAATAACAAATACAACCTGACCTACAAAGAAATAGTAGTTCATTGTACAAGCTAAAAATACACTTAAAGCAACAATGCCTTTTCTTTTCTTATACATATATTCATCAATAGAATATAGCAAAAGTGGGAAAATCAGTATTGCCTCATGAAAGTGGTTGAAAAATACATTGTAAACACTAAATCCACTAAATGCATATAGTAAAGCACCAAATACAGCAGTAGATTTGTTCTTTACATATCTTTGTAAGAAAAGATATGATGTAAGTGAGGCACAAGCAATTTTTAAAATTAGCAAAGGCCCCATAAGGTAAGGTACTGCACCTGAAGGGAACAGTAGTGTTATCCAAAAGAAAGGACTGCCAAGTAGATAGAAACTATAACTACCTACAAGGTTAGCACCAAGGTCTGTTGTATTGCTCCACATTGTATCACCATTCAAAATAGAATCGTGAACCATCTGATAAAATGGGATTTGCTGAGCATTAAAGTCACCGTAAAATACAAAGTAACCATTACCGGCTATCATATTTGGAATGAAAAACAAACTTGCAAATAAGATACCCAACAAAAAGGACATTAGTGCATAGTTCTTTTCTTTTCTATATAAAGATTTTCTTAAATTCATAATTATCCATTATTCTCCTAAATTGTTAAAAATTATTTACTATAAATCTAAAATAGGATATAATATAACAACAGTATAACATATTATAAAGATTTTTGCATTATATATTTATAATTTTTTGGAGATGAAGTAAAAATGAGTAATAGCCACTTTTTCGCTATGATTAGCAGAATGAAATATATTAACCGTTGGGGTTTAATGAACAATACTTTTAATGAAAATATAAGTGAACATTCTTTACAAGTTGCAATGTTTACTCATTGTTTGATTTTAATGCACAATGATAAATTCGGCGAAAATCTAAATGCCGACAGAGGTGCAGTACTTGGTATGTATCACGATTCCAGTGAGATTATTACAGGTGACTTGCCAACACCAATAAAGTACTTTAATCCTGAAATTTGTGATGCATATAAAAAGGTAGAAAATTTAGCAGAAGAAAGGTTACTTTCTCTTTTGCCACAGTCACTAAGACATTATTATGATGATATTTTACATTATAATGAAAAGGATGAAATTCTTTGGAAATATGTAAAAGCCGGTGATAAGATTTCAGCACTTACAAAATGTATGGAAGAAATTAAGGTAGGTAATAGAGAATTTACAGATGCCTTTGAAACAACTAAGAAGTCATTAGAAAATATGAATATGCCGGTAGTTGACGAATTTATTAAAGAATTTATCCCATCATTTCAGCTAACTTTAGATAAGTTAGAGTAAGTGTATATAGTTCTCATATATAGCTACCTAGTATTATATTTCTTTATTAGAATAAAAATCTTTTACTTTTGGTGTATAATGGTAAAAAATATGGAAGATAAGAGATTTTTACAGAAAGGAATATTTTTATGGCTTATCAGGGAAAAAGAGCAATTACTCCGGAGAAAAAGAAAAAAGAAAAAGTTATTAAGCAACCTACCAATGAACAGTCTATTGTAGTGGATAATGATGTAGTTGATATTTCTTCTAAGTCAACAAAGGCAGTTTATAAAAAGAGAAATACAATTATTCAGGTTGTTGCAATAGTAATGGCAGTAATTTTTGTTGCTTGTGGTGGTGCTTTGGTATATGCATCTTCAATTATCGGTTCAATTACTGATGATAGTGCAGATAAAGACACAAAGAATTATACAGTTAAGGACGATAGAGGTAACGGTGTTATCTCTGACAATAAACTTCTTGCTAATAAAGATGTGTTAAATGTTATGCTGTTTGGTCAAGATAATAAAGACTCAAAGTATGACAATGGTCGTTCAGATACAATGATTCTTCTTTCTGTTGATGTGACAAATAAGCAAATTAAGCTCACTTCTTTTTTAAGAGATACTTATGTTTATATTCCATCAGGTGATGATTTTGAAGGTTGGTATAAACTTAATGAGTCATATAACCATGGTGGAGCAAAGCTAACAGTAAAGACTATTGAAAGCAACTTTGGTATTAAGATTGACAGATATGCTATTGTTGACTTTAGTGGATTTAAAGATATTATTGATGCCTTAGGTGGTTTGACAATTCCTATTACAGGTAATGAAGCAAGATATATTAATGCACAGATTGAACATAATAATCAGAAATGCCCTAAGGTAGCAAAGAAGTATTGTAAATCAGTTTACAAGAAAGATAAGAACGGTAAGTATAGTTATGACAGAAACGGTGATAAAGTAGAAATCACCAGAAAAGTTAAGCTAACCGGTAAACAAGCTCTTTGGTATGCTCGTAACAGAGGTAGTACAGAACTTGGTGGAGAAAACTTTAGTGGTAATGACTGGGATAGAACTGATAGACAGAGAAAGGTTATTAAAGCACTTATTGATGAATTTAAGGGTGCATCCTTTACAAATTTAGTTTCAGCAGTTGAAAAGGTTGGTCCTATGGTTCAAACTAACTTTAAGTCCAACGAAATCACTTCTTTGCTTACATGTGCATTCAAAATTATGAAGTACCCAATGTATCAGTTTAATATGCCAATCGGTGAAGAAAGTGACCAAAACAAACTTTGGTTCTATAATACATACTATCCAAATGGACAGAAATATGATGTTGTAGAAATCAACGATTGGGAGAAAACAAGAAGTAAAGTTGCCAACTTTGTATTTAATAAAGTAACTGACAAAAAGAGTAAGTTAACATATTAAATAAATACTACTAAAGTAGATAAAATGCCGATTTTACCTGTATTTTACAGTATTCTTCAATACAACTAAAAAATTAGGTGAAAACTATGTGAATATTGTCCAAAATTGCATTATAATTCTTTAAAAGAATTATATAGTAAGAAATCTCTTGTATAATCTATTAGATAAAATATATTGAAAAATATATTTAGAAAGGGGCAATATAGTGGCAGCATATCGTGGTACTCGTGGAGTTGAACCTCCAAAACCTCAAAAAGAAAAAGTAAGTAAAGCTACTAATAGCGACTTTATAGATATTTCTTCAAAATCTACAAAGGCAGTTCATAAGAAAAGAAATACAATTATTCAGATTGTGTCAATTGTAATGGCAGTTCTGTTTGTTGTTTCAGGTGGTGCTTTGGTTTATGCCTCATCAATTATGAATTCCTTAGGTGATGAAGAGGGAACACTAACTAAAAATACAAAGAACTATACAGTTAAAGATGATAGAGGTAACGGTGTTATCTCCGATAATAAACTACTTGCCAACAAAGATGTTCTAAATGTTATGCTTTTTGGTCAAGACAGTAAAGAGTCTAAGGATGACAATGGTCGTTCAGACTCAATGATTCTTGTGTCAGTTGATGTTGTTCATAAGCAGATTAAGATGACTTCATTCTTAAGAGATACTTATGTTTATATTCCTTCCGGTGACAGTAACGAAGGTTGGAACAAACTTAATGCATCATATTCATTTGGTGGTGCTAAGTTAGCAGTTAAAACTATTGAAAGCAACTTTGGTATCAAGGTTGACAGATACGGTATTATTGATTTTAGTGGATTTAAAGATGTTATCAATGCACTTGGTGGTGTAACAATTCCTATTACCGGTGTTGAAGCAAGATACATTAATGCACAGATTGATTATAACCATCAGAAGTGCAAGAAAATTCCTGAAAAGTATTGTAAGTCAGTTTACAAGAAAGATAAAAATGGTAACTACATTTATGATAGCAACGGAAACAAAGTTGAAAAGACCAGAAATGTAAAGCTAAACGGTCAACAGGCTCTTTGGTATGCTCGTAACAGAGGTAGTGACGAAATCAGTACAACAGAAGTTTTTGCCGGTAGTGACTGGGATAGAACAGAAAGACAGAGAAAGCTGATTAACACAGTAGTTAAGAAGTTTAAGAATGCTTCATTTACAGAACTACTTGCAGTTGTAAAGGAAGTTGGTCCTATGATTCAGACTAACTTTAAGCAGAACGATATTACTTCTCTAATGTCAAGTGCTTTAACACTTCTAAAGTACCCTATGTATCAGTTCCATATTCCAATCGGTGAAGAAAGTGACCCTAATAAGCTATGGACTTATGATAACCCTATTATCAACGGTTATGAATCATCAGTTGTTAAGATTACTGATTGGGACAAGACAAGAAGTGAACTTGCTAACTATGTATTTAATAAAGCTAGTAAAAAGTATCTATCAAGTGGTAGTTCAAGCAGTTCAAAGAAAAGTAGTTCTAAATCAAGTTCAAAAAGTAGTTCAAACTAATTAAAAATGTGGGCGAAATTATCGTCCACATTTATTTTATGAAAAAGGAGTATTTATATGGCAAAGAAAAAAAGTACAACCAACAAAATCAGACTTACTGTTTGTGGTTTGTACATAGCACAAATATTTTTCCTAACTTGTGGATTTTATCAGTTTACTGTAGAAGGTAAAGGTACTGATTTTTATAGTTGCTTTACTGGTATTTTTTACTCAATAAGTGTAGGTAATGTGCAGGTGGCAATTCAAGCAATAATTGTAGCATTGGTTCCTATCTTAGGCTTTTTAATCTTTAGCTTTGACAAGAAAAGAAATATAAAAAATATCTATGGTGTTCTTTCCTCAGTACTTGCAGTATTTCTTATTATAGGACTTACAGAAATGCATTTAGGTTGGGGTTCTGTACTTTCAATTATTCTTTACTTCCCAATAGTATTCCTTTCATCAACAGGTATCTTCTCAAACATTGTTGATGCTAAAAATAAAGCTACTTATTCAAATAGATAAATATAATATTATATAACAAAATGGACGACTGTTTAGGTCGTCCATTTCGTGTTTTATAAGGAATCTTTATATGATTGAATTAACCAGTAATCCATCAAATCCATCAATTTTTATTACATCACCTTTTTCGTCAAATATATGACCGTAAAAGTTACCGTAAATAATTTTTCTTTTGTCAATTTCTGTATGCAAAGCACCACCGTTTTTGTTTGATGGTAAAAACTCAATGTAAATGTTTCTTTCTTCATCCTCAAAGGTCCATGTAGAATGTACATCGCTAAATCTACCTTTGCCTTTAACCTTGCTTAGCTTTCTCATTTTACCATCAACAAATAGGCAATTTTCAATACCTGCCGAATCATCAGAAATACCGTCACATAGTTGCAATGTAATTAACTTTTTGTTGTAGTAACCTTCAGCAATTAACTGATGATAATTTTCTTTACTAGGTGTAGAATATCTTTCCCAAATAAGTGTTGCAGAAGTTTTTTCATCATAAAGGTCATATTCACTTCCACCAAAACGCACCAAACCGGATGCCTTCATTTGTGGTAAAAATCTCTTTACGAAAAAGCTTGTTTTGTTACTTTCAAAAGGAATAGTAACATTCATACTTTCTGCATTGTTTTCATCAATTTCAATATTAAAGTAAAGATTTTTACTGTCATAAAAATCCAGAAAATCACATTTTAAAAATCTCTTAGAACCTGCTTTAGAGAACTTTACACCGATCTGATTGTCATTATAAGCAACATCTCCTGAAAGAGAACTTTCAGGCATCCTAAACTTAACAAACGGTAGCATTTTCTTAACAACTTTTTTGCCCATTTTAAAACCATCAAGGTCAATTAGAAAGCCGCTAAGAAAACCATAAGCACCTAAATTTGCAAGTGTAACTGTAAGTATAAGGTGGTTATTATGAATAACATAAGTGTCAGATTCTTTCCTTTTAAAAACGGAACCGGAGGAATTGATTTTGTTGTAGAAAAATATTGGTTCTTTGCTCCAACCAAAAGGTTTCACTTCTCCATTAGTTTCAAAAACACTAACTGTATCTAAATATTCTTTGTACATAAATACTCCTCCTTGGCTTTATTATACACATTATTTATCTATATTGCAAGATTTTATTGTGCAAAAGTTATAATTATTTTTTTCTCTCATAAGTAGTACTATGGAGGCTGATGTTTACTTATGAAAATCAAGATTGTTATTGTTTATTTACTGGCTTTTTTAGTGCTGTTTTTAACTTCTTGCAGTGAAATTATTGATACAAATGCTAAGGAATTAAAGGCTAATGTGTGGGTAGAAAAGGATGATGATAATTTAAACTGTAGGCTACAGTTTATAGATGATAAAGGAAAATTTACTTTGCAAGATAAAAAGGACAATAAAAGTTACATAATCACAGGCATAACAGTAGTAAACGAAAATGATTTTACCATAAACCATAAAGAAACTTTGTCAAAATATAATTTCAAGTACAAAATAAATAATGACTCAGTAAAAATCACATATGAAAGCAAAAGTATTACACTTAAAAAACTACATAAAAATAAATGAAAAAATCCCTATATTAATTAGAAAAATAGTGTTCTTGCGTGTTGCGTAAGAACTCTCTCTATGATATAATAATCTAAATATGGGTTACTATCACTAGAAAGGAATGTTGTTATGGTTGTTTTGGGTATTGACCCGGGATATGCTATTGTTGGCTATGGTGCAATAAACTACAAAAATAACTCATTTACACCAATTTCTTTCGGCTCAATTATCACTAAGGCTGACACTGATTTTAACCGTAGACTAGAGATTATTTATGATGATTTAGTTGAGGTTATTAATCGTACAAAGCCTGACGCTATGTCTATTGAAAGACTGTATTTCCAGACTAATGCAAAAACTGCAATTATGGTTGCTGAGGCAAGAGGGGTTATTCTTTTAGCAGCACAAAAGATGGGAGTGCCTGTGTTTGAGTACACTCCACTTCAAGTGAAAACTGCAGTTACCGGCTACGGTAAAGCCAAGAAACCTCAGGTTATGGAAATGACAAGAAGATTACTTAGACTAAAAGAAACTCCAAAACCGGATGATACTGCTGATGCACTAGCTATTGCAATAACTCATACACAATCAGCCGGTTCAGGACTTAGACAATATATGATGAAAAGGGGAATATAAAAAGTGATTTATTCTCTAAAGGGTACACTTGTACATACTGAACAGAATTTAGCTGTTGTGGAATGTGGTGGTGTAGGTTATGGTTGTAGAACAACCTTAAACACTCTAAAAGATTTAAAATTAAATACAGAAGTTAAGCTATATACTTATATGTCAGTTAGGGAAGATGCAGTAGAACTTTTTGGATTTTCTACAGTTAGTGAACTTAACACATATAAGTTACTGATAAATGTAAATGGTGTAGGACCAAAGGCAGGTATTTCAATCTTGTCTATTCTTTCACCGGAGCAAGTTGCAGTTGCAGTTTCTTCCGGTGACTTTAAGACTATTACTCAAGCTAATGGTATTGGTCCAAAGATGGCACAGAGAATTGTCCTTGAACTAAAGGATAAGTTCAAAAGTATTGAGTTTGAGGGTAATGCTGAAACAAGTGACGGTATTGCAGTGAAAGCTCCTACCGGTAACATTCCTGCAGCAGTTCAAGCACTTGCAGTACTTGGCTTTAGTTCAGCAGAGGTTACACCAATACTCACAAAGCTTGACCCATCACTTTCTGTTGAACAGATGATTGGTGCTACACTTAAGAAGTTAGGAAGATAATATGGATTTTCAAAATGATTTTGAAATGGACTATGAAAATAGAATAGTAGATACTCACGAAATTCCTGAAGATAACCTTACTATGGACAACGATAATCCTTTAAGACCAAAAACTTTAGGTGACTACATTGGACAAGATAAGGTTAAGGAAAATTTAAAGATATATATTGATGCAGCAATGCAGAGAGGAGAGTCCCTTGACCATGTGCTTTTATATGGACCTCCGGGACTTGGCAAAACAACACTTTCTCAGATTATTGCAAATGAACTTGGCGTTAACATTAGAATTACATCAGGACCTGCAATTGAAAAGCCCGGTGACTTAGCAGCACTGTTAACTAACCTAAATGAAGGTGATGTACTGTTTATTGATGAAATTCACCGTCTAAACAGAAGTGTTGAAGAAATCCTTTATCCGGCAATGGAGGACTTTGCAATTGATATTATTACAGGTAAAGGTCAAATGGCAGCATCTTACCATTTACCATTACCAAGGTTCACTTTAGTTGGTGCAACAACAAGAGCCGGTCAGCTTACTGCTCCACTTAGAGATAGATTTGGTGTTACACTAAGACTTGAACTTTATTCTTCTGAAGAATTATCAACTATCATTACAAGGTCAGCCGGTATCCTTAATGTGGATATTGACCATGACGGTGCATTAGAACTTGCATCTCGTTCAAGAGGTACACCTCGTATTGCAAACAGACTGCTAAAGCGTGTTCGTGACTTTGCACAGGTGTTAAACAATGGCAAGGTTACTTGCGATATAGCTAGGACAGCCCTTGATAAGATGGAAATTGATGAACTTGGTCTTGACCAAAACGATAGAAGAATGTTAGAGTCAATGATTAAGTTTTACAATGGTGGGCCTGTAGGTCTTGAAACTTTGGCTGCTGCCATTGGTGAAGAAGCAGTTACTATTGAAGATGTTTATGAACCTTATTTAATGCAAATCGGTTTCTTGCAGAGAACACCAAGAGGCAGATGTGTTACTGCTGAGGGCTATAGACATTTAGGTTATGACTTTGGCAAATCAAATAACCAACCAACCTTGTTTGGTAATAATTAATTTTGTGTAGAATAAATCAATAGTTACTGTAATGTAGGGGCGACTACAAAAGTTTTATAACTAAAAACTTTTGCATAAGTTCACATTAGCAAATCAAGCTACGCCTATGGCTTGCTTTCTTTGATGTTCACTTAAGTGTTCACCGTAAGAAAAAACTATTAATCAATTACAACTTTTCCTTTGTTAGTAAAACTTAAATTAAGTACAAACTAACAAAGCCTCCCTCAGACGAGGGAGGTGGGAAATTAGTTTCATTTATGTGAAACTAATTTGTCGGAAGGAGGGAAAATAGGATAAATCAAAACTTTGTCCTATGTGAATTCCTAAGCTTAGAACAAACCTATTAGCCTCCCTTGTGTAAAGGGAGGTGGTTACGAAGTAATCGGAGGGATTGTTTTGGTACAATCTTAGGATTATCTAAAACTAATCCGATAGATAAAACAATGTGGTAACAAACATATTCAACCACAAAATTTTAGTTTACAGTTGTAGGGGCGACTACAAAAGTTTTTATAACTAAAAACTTTTGCATAAGTTCACATTAGCAAATCAAGCTACGCCTATGGCTTGCTTTCTTTGATGTTCACTTAAGTGTTCGCCCGTAAGGAAAGTTTATTTTATATGACACTTTGTCTTATGTATAAACTTGTACTTAGAACAAACCCGTCAGCCTCCCTTGTGTAAAGGGAGGTGATTACGAAGTAATCGGAGGGATTGTTTTGGTACAATCTTAAGATTATCAAAGACTAATCCGATAGATAAAACAATTTAGGTGCGAACAGTGTTCGCCGTAAAATAAAATAACAAACAACATATAGAAAATATAAAACTAATTAGATTAAAAGGAGTATTTTATGGGAAGAATTTTCGGCACAGATGGTGCCAGAGGTATTGCAAACAAAGAATTAACAGTTGACTTAGCACTATCAATCGGTAGAGCAGCAGCCGTAGTATTAACAAATGATGATGTAAAGCATCCAACATTCGTAATCGGTAAAGATACAAGAGTTTCAGGTGATATGCTAGAGGGTGCATTGGTAGCAGGACTAACTTCTGTTGGTGCAAATGTAATTATTCTTGGAGTTGTTCCAACACCGGCAGTTGCTTACTTAGTAAAAAAATTTAACGCTGATGCAGGTATTATGATTTCAGCATCACATAACCCATTTGAATTTAACGGTATTAAGCTATTTAACGAAGAAGGTTTTAAGCTACCTGACGAAATTGAAGAAAAGATTGAGGATATTATTCTAGATAAAGAACACACACCTGACCTTTCTTATGGTGGTGATATTGGTAAGGTTAGCTACAACAAGAATGCAACCGATATGTATATTGAACATATTAAATCAACAATTGAGGGTGACCTTTCAGGCCTTGAAATTGCTATTGACTGTTCAAACGGTTCTTCTTCTGTTACTGCAGAAAAGCTATTTACAAGCCTAGGTGCAAAGGTACATATCCTTTCAGCAGAACCTAACGGCACAAATATCAACCAAGATTGTGGTTCAACTCATATGGAAAATCTTATGGATTATGTTCGCAAGAACGGACTACAAGCAGGTCTTGCTTTTGACGGTGATGCAGACAGATGTCTTGCAGTTGACGAAAAGGGCAATATGGTTGACGGTGACTTCCTAATTGCTATTTGTGCTGATGATATGCACAGAAGAGGTGTCCTAAAGGGCAATGCAGTTGTCGGTACAGTTATGACAAATATGGGCTTCCAAAAGTTCTGTGAAGAAAAAGGACTTAGATTTGAGGCTACTAAAGTCGGTGACAGATATGTTCTTGAAGAAATGCAGTTAAGTGGCTATAATATCGGTGGCGAACAGAGTGGTCACATTATCTTTAGTGACTATGCTACAACAGGTGACGGTCAGCTAACAGGTGTTCAACTAATGTCAATTATGAAGAGAAGAAACGAAACTCTGTCAGAAATGGCAAAGGTTATGAAGAGATACCCTCAGGTACTTATCAATGTTAAAATTTCAAATGAAATGAAGCCTAAGTTCTATACAGATAAGGCTATTAAGGCAGAGGTTAAGCAGGTAACAGATATTCTAGGTAGCAGAGGTAGAATTCTTGTTAGAGTATCAGGCACAGAACCACTTGTAAGAGTTATGCTTGAAGGTGAAGATTATCAGGAAATTTCTGTTCTTGCAGAAGAAGCAGCCAGTGTTGTAAGGGAAAGATTAAGTTAATGAGAATAGCAGATAATTGGAAAGATTATGAACTGATTGATTGTTCAGATGGAGAAAAACTAGAGCGTTGGGGAGATGTAATTCTTATCAGACCCGACCCACAAATTATTTGGCATACAAAGAGAACTCACCCACTATGGAGAAAAGCTCATGCAAGATATATCCGTAGTAATAAGGGTGGTGGTGAGTGGCAGATTTTCAGAAAGATACCTAAGCAGTGGTCAGTTAACTATAAGGACCTAAAGTTCAATGTAAAAACAATGGGATTTAAGCATACAGGTATTTTCCCTGAACAAGCCACAAACTGGGATTTTGCCAGAAATAAAATCAAAAATGAAAACAGAGAACTAAACATTCTTAATTTGTTTGGATATACAGGTTGTGCTACTCTTTCTTGTATGAAAGAGGGTGCAAGGGTATGTCATGTTGATGCCTCAAAGGGCATGGTGCTTTGGGCAAAAGAAAATGCAGTAGCAAGTGGTATTGCCGATAAACCGGTAAGATGGCTTGTTGATGATTGCATTAAGTTTGTTGAAAGAGAAATCCGTAGAGGTCATCACTATGACGGTATTATTATGGACCCACCATCATATGGCAGAGGTCCAAATGGAGAAGTTTGGAAGTTAGAAGATAACCTTTATTCTTTAATAGAATTATGTGAAAAGGTGCTATCTGATGACCCTGTATTCTTCATTCTAAATTCCTATAGTACAGGTCTTTCAGCCGGTGTTATGGAATATATGCTTGGAGCAATTCTAAAGCCTAAGTTTGGTGGCAAGGTTAGTTCTGATGAAATCGGACTAAGAGCATCCGGTTCAGATCTGGTGCTACCGTGTGGTTCAACTGCTATTTGGGAGAAGTAGCAAAAGGAAGAAGAGAAATGAGGTAAGAGATGAATTTCATTTCAGTGGAGAATTTGTCCTATCATTATGGAAGTAATGATGAAAATGATTTAACCAAAGTTGATGTTATCAAGAACCTAAATATGGGAGTAAAAAAGGGAGAATTCCTATGTGTTCTTGGTCACAACGGAAGTGGAAAAAGTACACTTGCAAAGCATTTTAACGCAATACTTTTGCCATGTGGTGGCAAAGTGTATGTTGACAAAATGGATACTACCGATGAAGAAAAGTGTTTTGATATTAGAAGCAATGTTGGTCTTGTACTGCAAAACCCTGACAACCAACTTGTTGCATCAGTAGTTGAAGAGGATGTTGCCTTTGGACCTGAGAACTTAGGTGTTCCACCAAAGGAAATTCGTGAAAGAGTTGACAATGCATTAAAAGCTGTTGATATGTATGAATATAGAAAGAATGCACCTTATAAACTTAGTGGTGGTCAAAAGCAAAGAGTAGCCATTGCCGGCATTATAGCAATGGAACCTAGTTGTATTGTACTTGATGAACCTACTGCAATGCTTGACCCAAGAGGTAGGCAAGAGGTTATGGATACTATCACTAAGCTAAATCGTGAAAGAGGTATTACTATTGTCTTAATTACTCACTATATGGATGAGGCAGTAAAGGCTGACAGAGTAATTGTAATGGACGACGGTAAAATCTTAACAGAGGGTACACCAAAGGAAGTTTTCTCTCAAGTTGATTTAATCAAAGAACATTCACTTGATGTACCTCAGGCAACAGAAATTTGTTATGAATTACAAAAAGCCGGTGTAAATATAAAAGAATTGCCACTTGATGAAGAGTCTTGTGTTGATGTTCTTATGGAGGTGCTAAAATGAGTAGTATTATTCGTACAGACCATTTAACAATGACTTATGGTGTCAACACTCCTTTTGAAAAGGTTGCAGTAAATGACCTTAATATTGAAATTAAGGAAGGTGAATTCCTAGGTATTATTGGTCATACAGGCAGTGGCAAAAGTACACTTGTACAAATGCTCAACGGACTGATTACCCCAACAAGCGGTAAAGTCCTTTTGAGAGATAAAGATATTAACGAAAATAAAAAGAAACTTAGGGAAGTTCGTTTTCAGGTTGGAATGGTTTTTCAGTATCCTGAATACCAACTTTTTGAAGAAACTGTATATAGAGATATTGCTTTTGGTCCAACAAATATGGGTCTAACAGGTGATGAACTTGATAAGCGAGTTAGAGAGTCAGCAAGATTTACAGGACTAAAGGATAAACTTCTTGATAAGTCACCATTTGACTTATCAGGTGGTGAAAAGCGTAGAGCAGCTATTGCAGGTGTAATTGCAATGGACCCTGATGTACTTATTCTTGATGAACCTACAGCAGGACTTGACCCACAAGGCAGAGATAAACTGCTTAACCAAATCCTTGCTTATCATAAGGAAAGAAAGAACACAGTTATCCTTGTATCTCACTCAATGGAAGATATTGCAAGAGTGGCAGACAGAATTTTAGTAATGAATAAAGGTAATGCTGAAATTCTTGCACCAAAGAGGGAAGTTTTTGCTCAAGGTGAAAGACTTGAAAAAATGGGACTGAGAGTTCCGCAAATTACAAAGATAACTCAATTGTTACAGAAAAAAGGCATTGACTTGCCGGATGGTATTTTAACTGTAGAAGAAGCATTTAACAGTATTATGGCTCTTCTTAAAAAGGAGAGTAAAGTATGAGAGATGTAGTATTCGGTCAGTATATCCCGGGCAAAAGTATTGTTCATAAACTTGACCCAAGAACAAAGCTGATTTTATTGGTATGCTATATAGTACTAATATTTTGTACATTTAATTTTTACGCTTTAGGTGTTACAATAGCTTTAGCAATTGCCTTTATGTTACTTTCAAGAGTACCTGTTAAGCAGTATTTAAAAAGTATGAAAATGATGATTGTGATTATTATTATCACTTCAGTTTTCAACTTGTTTTATGGTGGAGGCAAAACTTACCTAACTATAGGACCACTTTCTATTACCGAAGGTGGTATAAACAATTCTATATTTATTGTTACAAGAATTGTTTGTTTGCTTATTGCCTCAGCCTCACTTACATTTACAACTTCACCAACCGACTTAACAGCCGGTATTGAAATGTTGATGAAACCACTAAAAGTACTTCATGTAAAGACTCATGAAATTGCTATGATGATGTCAATAGCTTTAAGGTTTGTACCAACATTACTTGAAGAAACTGACAAGATTATGCTTGCTCAAAAGTCCAGAGGTGCAAATATGGATGAGGGTAATATTATCAAGAGAGCAAAGGCTCTTATTCCGGTATTTATCCCACTGTTTGTGTCAGCTTTTAGAAGAGCTTTTGACCTTGCAATGGCTATGGAATGTCGTTGTTACAACGGTGGCAATGGCAGAACAAAGTTAAATTCATTAAAGTTAAGTAAGAGAGATTATTTTTCTTACATTACATTTTTACTATTAATCGGTGTAATTGTAGTGTGCAATATTTTCTTAGGTAGTGTAGTAAGATGAGAAATTTTCTAATTACAATTACATATGACGGAAGTTGTTTTCATGGTTGGCAAATTCAAAAGAATGCTTTAACTGTTCAAGAAGTTTTTCAAGATGCACTTTTTAAGGTGATTTCTGAAAGACCTGATATAAAGGCTTGTTCAAGAACAGACAGTGGTGTTCATGCAAATATGTTTTGCCTAAGTATGAAAACAGAACACAAAATTCCACCTGAAAGATTAAAGGGTGCATTAAATAGATTTTTGCCACAATCGGTAGCAGTTCTCGATTGTAAGGAAGTGCCTCTTGATTTTCACGCAAGGTATAATTGCAAAGGCAAAAGATATGTGTATAAAATCTGGAATAATCCTGTCAGAAACCCATTTTTAAGGGATTATGCACTTCATTATAGGTGGAAAATTGATGAAGAATTACTGAACAAATCTGCTCAAGATTTTGTAGGTAAACACGACTTTACTTCTTTTTGTACAGATGATGGTCGTGAAATGGACAATATGGAAAGAACCATTACTCATTTTAGTGTAAAAAGAGATGGAGATATGGTGCTGATGACAGTTGAGGCTGACGGTTTCCTATATAATATGGTTAGAATTATGGTAGGTACTTTGCTAAAAATTCAGCAAGGTAAAATTCCTGCTGACGGAATACCTGCTTTATTTGCTCAGAAAAGCAGAAACCATAAGGGAATAACAGCTCCACCACAAGGATTATATCTTCAACAGGTTAATTATTAAGGAAATTAGTTATGGGAAAACATGGAGAAAAAGTCACTTCTAGTGATGAACAAAATATTATAAAAGAAGATTCAAAGAAAAAGGCCGAAAAAGCCGAAAAAATTGAATCTAAAGAACTAAAACAAAATAAAAAGAGAAAGAAAAGAAAAATTCTCAGTTATGAGAATGTACCTATTGAGGAGTATAGTGAAGAAACTGTAAAGTTTAACAAGAGAATTCTTAAGAAAACTATTATAGTTTTTGTTATAATAATTGTACTTTTTGCCGGTGTATTTCTAATTGCCAACAGAAGTAAATTTACTTGGGATAACTTTTCAACATGGGTTAGTGTAAATGTTCTTGGCTCAAACAAAGGTGAGGATTTCCCTGTAGATACTTTAGGTACTACTGTTAGTAAAGGTAACTTTACTATGATAGGTGGTCATGTAAGTTATGCCAGTGATACTTCTTATGTTGAACTTAGCGACTCAGCCGGTAGAATTATTAACAGTCAGTTAAGCTACAGCGACCCAATTCTAAGAGGTACCAGAAACTACTCAATTGTTTACGGTGCAGGTGGTAACGGCTTTATGGTTAGTGATGCTAAAGAAACTAAGCATAAAGGCACAACTAAAGAAGGTATCTTTACTGCCGATGTAAACGATAATGGTTATTATTGTGTTGTAACTCAAGGTAGTGGTTATCTTTCTCAGCTAACTGCTTATAATAACGAAAACCAAAAGTTATACGAATATTATTTTTCTGATTATTACATCACTTGTGTTTCTATTAGCCCATCAGGTGACGGTGCAGTTTGTACAGGTATTACTTCCAAAGACGGTGGGGAAGAAACCAAGATTTATCAGCTAAACTTTACAGAGAAAAAACCGGTTAGAGAATATACCTTGTCTGACTCTATGGTTTACGATACAAGATATATTTCTTCAAACAAGGTTTGTGCAGTAGCTAATAATGCAGTATATACACTTGATTTAACAAGTGATAAGCCAAAGGTTACTGAGTATAACTCAAGAACCCTTACAACATATGATTTTAATGCAGATACAAATGTTCTTTCTGTAGTATTATCAAAGAGTGGTGACAGCAGAAACTGTGACATTCTGATTTTTAATTCTACCGGAGAAATTGAAAAAACTCTAAAATGGACAGATAGAGTTGATTCTATCAGCACATATAAAGGCAATGTTGGTATTCTTTCATCAGGTACAGCATATATTCTAGATGACCAAAGCAAGGTTCTTTCTAAGGCTGATGCCGGTAATGATGCAAAGGCTCTGTTGCTTTACAGTTCTAATGATGCCTATGTTTTAGGTATTAGTGAAATTCGTGATATTAGTATAGACAAGTAGGTGAAATATGAACTTAACAGTATGGTTGGATATTGGGGTATCAATCCTCTTTATCTTAACAGTAATTGTTTGTTACCGTAGAGGTTTTGCAAAAACAATCCTAGGACTTTTAAGTTCTGTAATTTCTTTAGCAGGTGCTTATTTTATCGGTTCTTGGTTATCAAAGCTGATTTATGACAATGCTATTAAGGAAAAGATTGTTTCCGGTGTAAGCAATTCTATGGAAAGCAGTGTTTCTTCCACAACCTCAAAGGTAGAAACTGCTACCAATGATTTACCTGAGTTTGTTGACAAAATTCTTGGTTACTTTGGATATAACAGTAGTAATATTAATAAAGGTATTGATTCTACTGTACATACCCAAAGTCAGAATGTTGCAAATAGTGTTGAAAGTGTAATAGGTCCTATTGTTACTGCACTAATTGCTTTTTTACTTGTATTTTTGTTATTTATTATTTTAAGATTTATTACAGGCAAAATCTCAAGAATGATTTGTCATGGCTTTAATTTACCGGTTATCTCAACAGTAAATCATATTGTTGGTGGTGTTATCGGTATCTTTAATGCACTAATCTTAATTTACTTTTTAAGTGGTATTGTAACATACGCTATTCCATTATTTTCAGGAGGTAAAATCTCCTATGAAGATTTTAATTTAGCAGTAGAAAGTAGCAAAATCTTTAAGATTTTTTATGAACACAACTTCCTGGCTGATACATTAAAATCAGTTTTATCAGTATTTAATTAAGGAGAATTGCTTAAATGAATAGTGAAGAGAAGAAAGAGATAAATAATGATTCATCTGATGAAATTTTAACTATCCCTAATATACTTTCATTTTTTAGAATTTTACTTATTACACCATTTATGATATTATTCTTAAATGGACAGTATGTTTGGGCTGCAGTAATGATTATTATTTCCGGTCTTACTGACTGTGTTGATGGGTTCATTGCTCGTCACTTTAATCAGGTGTCTAATTTCGGTAAAATTCTTGACCCTGTAGCTGATAAACTTACACTTTTAGCAGTAGGTATTGGAATTTGCATCTTGACACCGGAGGTAATAACTGTTATGGTTATCCTTATAATAAAAGATTTACTTATGCTAATTGGTGGTATTGCTTTAATAAAAAATGATATTCAACCTCCACAAGCAAGATGGTATGGAAAGGTTGGAACAATTTTGTTCTATATTTCTGTATGTACTATTGTAGTATTAAAGGTGTTTGGTATTGAAGTACCTTACCTTTCAGTAATTCTGCTAAGTATTACTGCTGCTACAATGATATTTGCTTTGGTTAAATATTTTCTATTATTTTTAGATTTAATAACAAATGGTAATAACCAGAAGAAAGGAGAATAAAATATGCTTTGCTCTAAATGTAATAAGCGTCCTGCAGTTGTCTTTGTATCAAACAGTGCTGACGGTCAGTCAAAGGGCTATTGCCTTACTTGTGCAAAAGAACTTGGTATAAAGCCGGTTGAGGACTTAATAAATAAGATGGGTATTACAGATGATGACCTTGAGGCAGTTCAGGATCAGATGACATCTATAATGGACAACCTAGGTGAAAATGGAGATTTACAGTCAATGGTTGAGTCTATGGGTATTGACCCTGAGGCTTTACAAGGTGAACTTGTAAACCTAAACGGCGACAACAATGACGATGATGAAGATGGGGACAAGGACTTTACACCGGGAGGTGCTCCAACATTCCCTGCATTTTTTAACAGTATGTTTAGTAGTAATAATCCTAACAGTAACGGAGATAATTCTGATAATAAGAAAAAGGACAAGAAGGATAAGTACAAGAAAAACAGAAAGTTTATTAACTTATATTGCGAGGACTTAACTAAAAAGGCTAAGAATGGTCTTGTTGACAGAGTTATCGGCAGAGATAAAGAGATTGAAAGAATTATTCAGATTCTTTCTCGCAGAACAAAGAACAACCCTTGCTTAATCGGTGAACCGGGTGTAGGTAAAACTGCAATTGCCGAAGGTTTAGCCGGTAGAATTGTTGAGGGTAATGTTCCTCTAAGACTTAGAAATAAGGAAATTCACCTACTAGACCTAACTTCTCTTGTAGCCGGTACTCAGTTCAGAGGTCAGTTTGAAAGCCGTATTAAGGGCTTAATCAAGGAAGTAAAAGAAGCCGGTAACATCATCCTATTTATTGATGAAGTACATAGCCTTGTTGGTACAGGTGACAGTGAAGGTACAATGAATGCAGCAAACATCTTGAAACCTGCTTTATCTCGTGGTGAAATTCAAGTTATCGGTGCTACAACATTTACCGAATATAGAAAGTATATTGAAAAGGACTCAGCTTTAGAAAGAAGATTTCAGCCTGTAAAGGTTGGTGAACCTTCTATTGCAGAAACTATTGATGTTCTAACAGGTGTTAAGTCATATTACGAAATTCACCACAGAGTAGCAGTATCCGATGATATAGTAAGAAAGGCTGTTATCTTATCAGAAAGATACATTACAGACCGTTTCCTACCTGATAAGGCTATTGACCTTCTTGATGAATCTTGTGCTTGTTGTGCTTTAAGAAGTAAAGCTATGGAAGAGTATGATAAGCTATCTGTTGAAAAGAAAGAATTAGCGATTAAGAGAGACAACCTTTCTTCTGCTGATGATGTAAACTTTGAAGAGATTGCTAATATCAAAACTAAGCTACTTAACATTGATGAAAAGATGAAAGAACTTGAACCTGAAGCAGTTAATGTTCAGGTTACTGAGGAAGATCTAGCAAAGGTAATTGAACTATGGACAGGTATTCCATCATCAAGAATCAGAGAAAATGAACTGGCAAAACTTCATGACTTAGAAGAAAAGCTAAATAAAAAGATTATCGGTCAGGAAGAAGCTGTAAAGGCTCTTTCATCAGCTATTAAGCGTTCAAGACTACAGATTTCACCTCGTAGAAGACCTGCATCATTTATCTTTGTTGGTCCTACAGGTGTTGGTAAAACCGAACTTGTAAAGGTTCTTTCTAAGGAACTGTTTGACTCACCTGAAACTCTAATCAGACTTGATATGTCTGAATTTATGGAAAAGCACAGTGTGTCAAAGATTATCGGTTCACCTCCGGGATATGTTGGCTATGATGAAGCAGGACAAGTTACAGAAAAGGTTAGAAGAAGACCATATTCTGTACTACTGTTTGATGAAATAGAAAAGGCTCATCCTGATGTTATGAATATCCTTCTACAAATTCTTGATGAAGGTAAAGTAACAGACGCTCACGGTAGAGAAGTTAACTTTGAAAATACAGTTATCGTTATGACAAGTAATGCCGGTTCTGATAAGAGAGAAAATGCACTGGGCTTTGGTAAAACTCAGGCTGATGCTCATAAGGAAAAGGCAATGAAAGCACTCTCAGAGTTCCTAAGACCTGAATTCTTAGCTAGAGTTGACGAAATTCTTGTATTTAGAGATTTAGACGAAAACGACTTTAAGAAGATTTCAGCACTATTACTTGATGAATATGTGCCTACTCTAAAGGAAAAGGGCATTACATTTAAGTATGATGATAAGGCTTGTACTGCATTAGCTGAAAAGGCTAAGGGTGGCAAGTCAGGTGCTAGAGATTTAAGAAATATTATCCGTAAGGAAGTTGAAGATAAAATCGCAGAAGAAATTATTGATGCCGGTAATACTTCACTTTCAGGTATTGCAGTTACTGCTGAGGATAATAAAATTAAACTTGAAGTAATGTAATTGAATTTCTAATTTAATTAAATATCCATAAAAATAGGGAGTACCAAAAGGTACTCCCTTATGTATAACCGGAAGAAGGTATTTTATGAACGGTATTTTTTATTTCTCATCAACAGGAAATAGCCTGTATTTAGCTAAGAAGATACAAAGTGAATTAAATGGAAATGTAATCTACATACCTAATTATAAAGGCAATGGCAGTGAATATGATAGGATTATAATAGTATCTCCTGTATATTTCTTTGGTTTACCTGTGCATACATATGATTTTTTGCTTAATATAAATGAAAAGTCAAAAATCTATGTTGTGCTAAATTATGGTGGTATGGCCGGTGGAGCTGATGTTTTAACTTATAATTTAGCTACAGAACATAATAAGAATATTTGTGGTGTGTATAAATTGAAAATGCCGGAAAATTATACTTTAACTTTTACACCACCTAGCATATACAGTAAATTAGTTCTTAAAAACTCACATAAGAAAATAAATAAAATTATTGCAGAGTTAAAACAAGACAAAGTGTCAATCCCTAAAAATTCAAAAACTTATGAAAATACATATTATAAAAATAAGTCAAATTGGCATTTAATAGGGAATAGCTTTTCTGTTAGTGATAAGTGCGTTAAATGCAAAAAATGTATAAATATTTGCCCTGCTAATAATATCACTATGGTGAATAATAAAATTCAATTCGGTGATAATTGTGTTTCTTGTTTAGGATGTTATCATAGATGCCCTGAAAAAGCTATTAAATATAAAAATAGAAATAAAAAATCCAGATACCTAAACCCATATGTAACAGATAAAGAAATAGGCTCAGACTTTTAATTTTTCAGTTTTGATTGTGATTAAGATTAGTTAAATAAATTAGGGTTTTAAATTTTGTTTGTGGGTTAAGAATAGTCAGTTCAACAAATTTGGGTTTGTGGGTGTGAATTATAACAAAATTTTGGATTACAGTTGTAGGGGCGAACATCGTTCGCCCGTTTAATAGTAAAATGTTTTATACAATTTTGTCCTATGTAGAAACTAGAAATTATAACTTGCTACATAGGGCAAAGTACCTATATAAA
>JBQKHY010000029.1:0-28625 GCA_052118065.1 Ruminococcus sp. LCP21S3_E8
AATATCTTCTATACATTCGATTGCACTCTTCTGCGTATCATTCAACTTTTCATAGTCTAAAGGCAATCCTTCTTGCTTCAAAATCTTTTTTTGTCTATCACTTAACATATACGACCCCTTACTATTCGATTCGTTTCTCAAAATCGGATTAATAAAATTACAACTACAAAACATTAACGCAATTGTAAAGCACAAAACAATGAGTACAACTTTTTTCTTCATTTTTTCTCTTCCTTTAAAATCTGCCTTGCAATTGATTTATCTGCTTTTTCAAATTGCTTAGCAGTTTTGTTTAATAGTATTGATGTTTTTTCCATCAAATCAGCAACTGCTTCGCCGGTAGATTTTAATGCTTTAGCATAGTTCTCTAATTGTTTAACAACCTCACCTTTTGAGTAAGTAAACTCTACAGTAAGTTTTCTGTTTCTAACTGTATTGGAAAGAGTTTTTATTTTGTCTGCAGATTTTTGAACGGAAGCAGTATTAACCTTTATCTGTCCACTTCTTTGTCCCATTAATCTTTTATTTGAAGTTTTGCTCATAATTACACCTACAAAAACATTGATAATGTTGAAAGTAAAGAAGACATATCGTCATCATTATAAACAAAATTGTCATTTTTTTCAACTTTTTCAGCAAATTCATATAGTACTTTACTAATATTTGATACATTACTTACTAGATTATCTGATATTACTTTTATATTTGATTTAAGAATAGATATTGACTTTGTTATTTTTTCATCATTGATTCCGTTCTGAACAACACAGTTCAAAATAGACATATATGAATCAATACTATCTTTCAAAAATTGAACATACAAATCAACCTTATGATTAAATATAGCAAAATCAGAATAACTAACCTTTACATCAACATTCATATTATTGCCTCCTACTTTTTCTTCAATCGTTGCATACTTTCTTTATAATTTAAAGATTGAGACTTTAAATTCTTAATAATACCTTCAGCTGAAGTTATAGAATTTTTGTATTGACTAAGTTTTAAATCAATTTTCAGCAACAATCCTTCTAAAGCAAGACCAACAACTTTTGTTCCAAACCCTGATAAGGTTTCACTCATACCATTTCCGTAATTCTTAGCCAGATTATTATTCTTTCCAATAGACTTTACTGAGGAAAGGTATTTTTTCTGATTGTCTGTAATGCTATGAACATTATCTTGTGCAGTTAATACACTTTTTCTAAATCTAATAAGAGAATCATATGATCTCTCAATTTCAGCAATAGAATTGTTTAGGTTTGCAATTTTTGTATTATTACTTGCAATAATACCTTTGTACTCATTAATTTTCTCTATATCATTCTTATTCATAAACTATCCCATACCTTTATTTATTCAACGGTGTTTTTAGTTTTAAACACATATTGTCGTTGATATAGTAACAATCACCGACTGATACAGGCTTTTTATATTCACGAATCATAGATAACGGTAAATCAAAAACTTTCAGTGAACTAATATCACCAAAGAAGAACAAATGTCTGGAATCTCTGATTTGACGATACAATTCAGGTGAATTATAGTTAACTGTTTTGTTTTCAAAATCACCTAAGATTACACTAATCTTCATATTTTTATACTTACCGATAATATTGGTAAACAGTGAATATACCTGTTGATTTCCACAAAGTGCCTCAACTACATCCAAGCTGTTTATAATAAGAATAATAGTTTTTTCTTCATCTAAAACTTTCTCATTACCTGTAGCAACAGCACTGTATCTTTCAGCTAACTTTGATTCTATCTCAGTGATAAACTCAAAAGCCTTGTCAGGGAGCATCTCGTATGCCACTACATTTGGTTTATCTTTATGTGATGATAATTTTCTGTCTATACCATCAATAATATAAACTTCACTACTGTCGCTATGGTTATATTCAAATGAATCAATAATATACTTAATTAAATTATGTTTACCGGAGTTTTCTTTACCGGAAATAGCAACCAATCCTAAGTGTGTCATATCCAAAGCAAACGGACTAACTGTACTATAATCTAAGCCAAGTACAATTCTGTCATTGTCAAACATTTCTTTTGCAAAATTATTATTAATATAATCTGCAGTAAGAATTTCAGGAATAAGTGGAATAATCTTTGCTTTACTACCTTTATACTTTTCATTTATTGTAGCAACAAAATTTTTGATTTCTCCTACACGCTCAAATTCTTTTTCCCCTTGGAATGGTAGGTACATTTGACATTCATAATGAGATTTGTCTACTTCCACAATTGACCTTCCGTGAATATCATCAATTCTTTCATTACAATGTTCAAATAGTGAATGATACTCTGATGAATCGTTACAAAACATTGCAATTTTACAATTAAAATTAGATAAATATCTATACCCAATACCTGTTGTTTGGGAGTTTGCAATTATAATACTTAAACCAACACTGATACCTTCTCTACATAAAGTAAGTAGTGAATCGTCATCCTGAAAATATAATTCTTTTAGTGCAGTAAGATTATCAATTAACAAAACTATTTGTGGCAAATCAGTATATCCGGCTTCACGATAAGCTGTAAAGGAACTAACACCAACAGAAAGCAAAATTTCTTTTCTTGCTTCTATTTCACCAAATAGCAGTTTCAATAAATTCTTCAACTTTTCATCTTCGGATGATGTTACTACACCACCAACATGATTTAGATTTTCAAAATTCTTTAACACCATGGAAGCAAAATCCATAATATAAATATTAACTTCATCCGGTGTATATTTTGAGGATAAATCCCTAATAATTGTTTGTAGTACATTTGTTTTGCCGGACTGAGCAGAACCGATTATTAACACATTTTGTTCAGAAAGATTAATAGAATAATTGCCTTGGTACTGATTATTAGGGTCATCATAAACACCTATATTTACAACAGTGTTAATATTATCCTCTGTTTCAATATCAATAAATGGAATATACTCCTCTAGAACCGGCAAACAAATATCAGGTAATTTTTCAATATTATTTTTTTCACAATAGTCGTGAACATAATCAACTATTGCAGTAAGCTGTGTTGAACCTTCGTCTGTCTTTGATTTCTTTTGTTCAAAGATTTTAACCTTTTTACCGGTTTCCAAAATTGAATAAATTTGAAATTCTTTTACCGATGATTCATCAGGCTTATCGGATGCTCCACTATAGGCAGACTGGAACAGTTCAAAAATTTCATTATTACCGACTTGTAGATATGCTCGTCCCGGTTCTTTAATTTCAGCTGCCAAAGGGGATTTCAAAACTTCATTACTATCTTCTTGACTTTGAACCTTTAAACACAACTTAAACCTTGAGTTACTCCAAATTTGCTCATTTACTTGTCCGGCAGGTTTTTGTGTTGCAAGAATCAAGTGTACACCTAAGCTACGACCGATACGGGCTGCTGAAATTAACTCCTTCATAAAATCCGGTTGTTCTGCCTTTAATTCAGCAAATTCATCAACAATAATTATTAAATGAGGTAGTGGGTTCTCCACTTCACCATTTTTATACTTCTTAATATATTTATCAATGTGGTTAACATCAGCTTCAGCAAAATATTTTTGTCTTTTCTGTAATTCGGCTTTAATTGACTTTAATGACCTATTAATTGCCTTTCCGTCAATATTTGTAATAGCACCTAATAGATGTGGTACATTTTTAAACTGATTAACCATACCACCACCTTTGAAGTCGATAATTACAAATCCCACTTCATATGGATGGAATAAGGTTATCATTGATAGAATATATGTCTGTAATATTTCTGATTTACCTGAACCGGTTGTACCGGCTACAAGACCATGAGGTCCATGTGCTTTGTCGTGTAAATCAAGAGAAACTACACCGGTCTTTGATACACCGATTGGTGCACTCATTGACTTAAATACTTTTGAACTGCCCCAACGCTTATACAAATCAATATCTTCTACAGATATAATATGCAACAAATCAAAGATAGAAATATTCTTTGTTAAAGAGCTTTCCAAAGAAACATCCTCAGTAAAAATCGGTGACAAAAAGTCAACAATCTTCTTTGCATTTTCATTGGTAATTGTGTCAAAGTTAAATTCTTTCTTATTATTTTTATCCTTAACATCAATTAATGAACCTGTATTGTTGGCCACTTTGATTATATAACTACAACCACCGGAAATTTTATCTTGAGATTCGCTAAAAAATACAAATGTCACATTTAGTTCCTTGGCTTGTTTCAAGAATTTTGAAATAGGATGCTTATTAAATCCATATTCATCAACCATAAAGATAACAATATGCTTACCTTTATCTTTTGACTGCTCTCTAAAGGTTAATTCCTTATATAAATACTCAAAAATAACATTTCTACTTTCATCATCAGAAACAATATTAGGTATTTCAATTTCATCATTATAAACATATGGAAGCAATCTTAACCAGCGGACTTTTTCTTTATTACTGTTTTCAGCAACAAAAATCATTCCTAAATCTTGATAATGATGCCTTGCAATCAAATCTAAAACAATAACTTTAAAAATATCAAATGTATCTGTACTGTTTCCTACTACTCCAATGCCACTGGCAGTTTTAAAGTCACAGTATACCGGTGCATTCTTTATATTCTTGTATTCTTCACAGATTTTTTGTGGAAGTTTCTGTAGGTCATCCTCCAGCTCCAGCTTTTCTTGCTTTTTGTAGTTAATTACCTGTTTAGCCTCTACTTCACCAGTTCCGAGTCTTACACACAAAAAATCACTATCATCAACATTTCTGTCAAAAAGTCTTGGTGAAAACTCTTTGAAATTTTCTTCTTCCTTTTCGTAAGAAATATAAATTTCTTCTAAGTTGTTAAGTTCATTTTGTCTTTTATTCTTTATTTCATTTTTCTTATCATCAATATATCTATTATATTGTTCAATTCTGTTTTTCTCTGCTAATTTATGTTCTTTCTTATTTTGTTTAATACCTAAAAAAGCTGTTACTATAGCCATTAATGCTGAGATGCCACTAATTACAATCATTGTTGCACCACCATAAGCAGCCATAACACCTGCACCGGCTAACATACCTACTGATGGCAACAATCTCATTAATAGATTATCCTTAGCTTTTTCATGTTTTGCAGGAGGATCAAGTATTTCGATTTTGTCCTCATTAATTGTTGTTTGAATTCTTGTACTTCTTTCAAATTTAGGATAAATATTTATTTCCGGATTATCCTCATATTTTATGGAACTGCTTGAAACCAAAGTACCCTTCTCTGTCCAGAGCTTATTATCCTTTAAATAAAAGAAAGAATCAGAAATAGAAAGGAAATCACCATTCTTTATTATTTCACCATTAGTTGCTAATTTTCCGTTGTGATAAACACCGTTAAATGTATTTTTTATATTTAACAGAAATGCCGTATCCTTTTTTGTCAATACAATATTATCGCTGTTTGTGTATAGACTTCTGATTACAATATCTGAAGAAAACTCAGTACCAATAGTAATTTTAGAACAATTTGAAATATCAAAAGCCCTTTCGTACCTAATATTACCATCATTAAAATCAATATCGAACTCTAAATTAAATAAAACACTATTTGAACTTTGGTATTTAATGGAAATGTTATCTCCATGCTTTAATTCTTTTGTAATTAGCTTTCTCACATCACCGGTTGATATATAAAGATTATCAGAACAAATTATAAACCATTTATCATCTTTTCTACTTAGAATGATACTGACAGATTCAAAAAATAAATCTCTATGCAATCTAAAATCACAATCAATTTCTGTACCTATTTTTGCACAGTCAACCTCCGGAGATAATTCAATTTCCTTATATAAATTCTTGTTTGAAATAATAATTTTATATCTAGATTTCATTATCTGTACTCCTAATTATCAAAAATTATGATAGTTCCATTTCTAATTCCAAAGTCCTCTAGAGATTTATTACCTCTTAACAATGCAATAGGTCTTTCTGTTTTAAGATAACAATTCTTAATGCTGGAAACATCAATTCCTAAGTCATAAGCAGTATTCAAAGCTAAAACCAAGTCATTAGCTGAAATACTTAATGGTATTTCTAAATCAAAAGTTTGTTTTCTTTTGGCAATTTTAAAAATCACAATAGCTTTTTCTCTATTCATAACCTACTCCTAAATAATCAAAAACGCTGTTTTTTGAATACCCAAAATCTTCTCAAGTTCTCTAATTTTCACTTTGTCATAATGCTCTATATGTTCAATATATTCACTGACTATAAACTGTGGTTTAATGTTAGGTGAAACCAATGCATTATCTTGGTTTTTATCAAAATTATTACAAATAAAAAGATATTTTTCTGAGTTAACTCCATTTAAATTGGAAATCAAAACATTAGTAGAAAATACAGAATACTCACTTTGGTTAGTAACAACAATTACTTTCGTTGATATATTCATCAATTGAGCAATATCTTCATCATACTTAGAATCAGCATCAACTACAACATAGTCATATTCATTTGAGTCTTTTGCTTCTTCTGCAATCTTGCTAAATAAAGAGAACGGTACACCCAAAGAAAGCAGTGAAGTTTTGAATGGAGGTAAATAATAAAAATTTTCTTTCCTTATAATGTGCTTAATTTCTTTATATAGAGAGTCTTCTCCACGAATAAAGCTGGAATAAACTTCCGATGATGAAATCGGTGATTTGTTATCTAACAGTCTTTGGAAAGTATGAATATATGATGCATTTATATAAAGCACCCTTTTATAATTTTTCGTTAAGCAACTGCATAATCCCATAGCAACTGTTGTTTTACCACAACCACCATTAGCAGAATAAACCAAAATAATTTCCGGTTCTTTTTTATTATCTACATATACATTAAGTACATCATTGCTTTTTCCTATTATTTCATTGAAAATTTCTTTTATGTTTGTATATTTATATATTTTATTTACAGTAAGTTCTGCTGTAACATCTTCCTCTTGTTCTTCAGTCATAACAAAAATATGAGAAATATTATGTTTTCTTACTGAACTATCATAAAAATCTTCCGATACAATCAGAATATCAACTTTTCTTGGGCAAGAAAAATATTCCTCGTAATATTCTTTATCTGTTATAACTTCTAACTGTATTTTGTCAAAAAAT
This sequence comes from Ruminococcus sp. LCP21S3_E8, assembly GCA_052118065.1. Taxonomy (GTDB): domain Bacteria; phylum Bacillota; class Clostridia; order Oscillospirales; family Acutalibacteraceae; genus Ruminococcoides. The sequence continues at coordinate 7,109 of JBQKHY010000029.1, forward strand.
TCTTCAATAAGTTTTAACTGAATCGGTGCAATATAACTTATATCATTATCAGCAATAAGTATTTTGGGGATCGTCATTACAATTACTCCTTAAGATAAAACAACCTGAAAGTCTGAATTTGCCAACCTAACTATATCTCCTTGTTGAATACTTGTAGGTGTATTTGGTTGTAATCTTACATTATTTACATATGTACCGTTGGCACTATTTAAATCTTCAATATAATATTGTCCTTGATTACATAAAATTCTACAATGAATACGACCAATTGCTTTATTGAAAGAAACAGCTCCGTCAACTGAGGACTGCTTTCTTCCTATTGTAAATTCCGGTTTGTTCACCACAACCTCTACTTTCGGTTGTACATTCATTGCTATTAATTTTAAGTATTCTTTAGAATTTAAATCATCATTAAGTGAATTCGTAGAGTCCCTTGATGTTTTGCCATTTAACTTTAAATAAATAGATTCCAGTGTTTCGGAACCGTTTTGTAATTCTGTCAATAAACCCTTTGTACCCGTTGAAGAAATATTAGGTATCTCAGAAATAATCTTAACTAAATTAGTCCTTATTTCACTTTCAAAAGTTGAATTGTCGTCATACTGATTATTCACTATAGGTATATAAACAAGTTTTACTTTATATGTTGAAGTATCAATAAAAATATGATTGAGAGAAATATCAATATGTTTACATGACAGAAAGCCATGGTTTTTTACTTCAATAATACTGCCAAACAGATTTGAAACAATTAACATAAAATTTTCCGGATTCAGTCTAGGCAAAGCAGTTATTAATGAAGTATAATTTTCGGTAAGATAAAATAACTGAGCCTTTCCGTTAAAATACATTTTCATACATTTTAGAAAAATACTATGATTTTGACTTTGTAACATTTTGTATTCTGTAGGTAAAAATGAACTATCTTCCTTTAAAATATAAGCAAAATCTGTTCCGTATTTTATTTCTTTAATGTAATGATTTTCTATCAATCTGTTCATCTTAATTACCTCTTGATTATTAATCACAAATCAAAATATAAAGATTATATTCTAATTTCTAACAAATATCTTTCTGTACCCCCTATACAAAATTTTGTATAGGAGGTACTTTATTATTTAGTCTTTCTTTTTCTTCTTTTTCTTTAATCCAATCAATAGACCTATACCTGCTAATACAACTACAACTCCACAGATTGAACCGATAAACAATGGCTTATTAGCATACCAACGAACAAAGAAGTTTGTTGATACAGTTACCTGTTTGTTAAATACATACTCACTGGTAAATGACTTGTCATTTGTATCAGTTACATTACCGGCAATATCTTTAATAACTAATCGTACAGATTGACTTTCACTTTTTTCATTAAGTGTAAAAGAGCCTGAGTAGTTATTTTGATCTTTCTTAAAATCAGTAATCACATTACCATACTGTTTACCGTCAATATATACTGTAATGGATTTTAAACCGATAGTATCGTAAACAGAATATTTACCTGTTACTGTTTGAGCATTGATAATTGGTTCTTCCAAACCTACAACACTGGTAATTTCAGGTGGTGTACTATCTACCCTAAATGTAATAACCTTATTTTTGTAATTATTATTTTCAGGTGTATTACCGGTAGCATCCTTAGATGCTATTGTAATTTTGTAGATACCGTCCTTATTAAAATTATCTTTGCTAATAACATACTTGTACTGATACCAACCACTTGAGCCAACTTTTACCTTGTCATTTATAGTAGGTGTAGTGGTATATTTTAAGTTATCAAGTGGTTTACCGTCACGAGTAATTTCAATATCAAGTGACTTTGCAACCAACTTATCAGCATTGTATTCAGTTACAACCAAGTCCTTGTTAACTTTCTGAATATACTTACCACCATTTTTGATAAGTGATGATAGGTAATTATCGTATTCATATACTGAACCGTAACGATTCACTGTAAATGTAGTTGTAGCTTTACTGCTGTGATTTGCTTTATCCTTCATTTCAACAGTTAAAGTATAGATACCGTCATTACCGGCAATTTTCCTAAATGTATCAAATGTACCTGAACCACCCTTTTCATTGGTATCAATAAATCCATCTAAGAAATCTTTAGTTACATCAATATCTTTCTTGCCATAGCTTGTACGAGTTAACTTTGCTTCATAGCTGTCATAGTTTGTATCGGAGAAATTAATTGCAGGTACAACCTTGTCCTTATAAGCTGTTCCATTAGCCTTTTCATTTCCGTTAATACTGATTATCGGTTTATCAATCTTTGTATCAATAGTCAGCTGATTTGACTTATAAGTTCTCATTGAGTTAGAGGACTTATCCTTGTAGTTAACAGTAACAAAATAGTCACCATCTTCTGTTAATGTAAATGTACCGGTATGATAATCCTGACTGTTGTCTTTCCATGATGGTGAAACAGGATAAGGACTACCGTCTTTTGTAACACTAACATCTACATCTTCTGAATAGAAGTTAGCCTCATCAATATTAATACTTGCATTAATGTTTCCATCATAATAATCAATACCGTCATAACTATTAACAGGCTGATTATAGTTAACCTGTGCAGTAGGGGCAATATTGTCTACAACAACCCTTCTATCATCCTTCATTTCCATATGATTGTTTGAACGGTCAAATGCTGTAAATTCAACAGTACCGTTAAACTGATGATTACTGTCTAAAACACCTTTTGGAATTTCAAAGGAAGTTGTTGCACCTCTATTGTTATCATAATATGTAATTTCAGCTTCACTTAATATTTGTTTAAGTAATTCAGCATTAGCGTAACTGATATTTTTTGCATTTATGTAACTATAATCAAATTTATTGATTTTAGTTGTATTATCAAATGCATTGAGAGTTACCTTAACTTTTTCTTGATAAAAGCCAAAGGATATAGTGTTTAGTACAGTATCCAGTACACTGGAACTATATTCTACGCCAACAGAAGTTGGAGGAGTCATATCAACAGTAAAGTAGTCTGTCTTATAATCAGCCATTTTATTTGTAGCTAAATCAGTATAAGATACATTGAAAGAATAGTTAGCATCTTTCTCATAAGTTATAACAATAGTATGTTTGTCACCAACAGTTTTCCACTTTGACATCTTATAATGTGAATTAATTTTTTTACCGGTAGCATCTTTAGCTACAATATCAAATTTTACTTCTTTAGCATTAAAGTTATGTTCATTGATTGTAACTGTTGCTGTTTGTACCTTATCAAAGTACTTTCTGTTATGATTTTCAGAGTCCTTTAAAGTATTGACCGGCTTTTTATTGCTATACTTAACATTAACTGTAGGAGCTAATGTATCAATCGTAATAATATTTGATTTATAAGATTTCATTGAGTTATTAGATCTGTCCTTGTACTTAACAGAAATAATATAATGACCGTCTTTTTTATGATTTTTAGGAGCATTTAAAACCAATGTTCCTGTATGTATATCCGTACTGTTATTAACCCATTTAGGAGATACCTGTACTGGTTTTTCACCATTTTTAGAAACATATACTTTTACATCATTTTTGTAGAAGTTAGCCTCAGTAACTGTAAATGTAGCAGTTACTGATTTGTTATAGTACATTTTATTTCCAACAGTTCTACTTGCTTTGCTATACTCAACTGTCATTTTTGGAGAGATTGTATCTACTACAATAATGTGACCCTTATCAGTAACCTTACTGCTATTATTTTCCTTATTATCTGTAGCTGTTACGGCTAAGTAACCTCTCAACTGTTCAGCTTTATTCTTTGGTAAAGTGATTGAACTTGTAAACAGAGATTTATCCACTAAATTCTGTTTAACTTCTTTATCCTGTAAAATTGAAATAGTTTCATCAGTAGGTCTGTTTGTTTCACTGACACCTTTCTCACGAATATAGTTCCACTTAAAGTCTTTAACACCTGAAGTCTGGTCGTAAGAAGTAAATGTTACTGTTACATTCGGATTATAGAAACCAAATGTAATATTCTCAAGAATAGTGTCTAAAAGTGACTTTGAATAAGTAACCTTAACTTTAGTAGGTGCAGTTTTGTCAATTATAAACTCATCAGTAGCAACTGTTTCAGCATCATTACCGGAAATATCATTATAATTAATTTCAAGACCATATATTGCATCTACATAATTATCTAAAGTTAAAGTATGCTGATCTTCATTATCCTTAACTTTTGTCCAATTACTTTCATTTTGCAAATAGCTTTGAATATCATTTACCTTTACATCTTTTCCATTAATATCTTTTGCAGTAACATCCACTTTAATATCTTTTCCTCTAAAGTTATGTTCTGTTACTGTAAAGGTAGTTTTTTGATTATTTTCATCATATTTGAAATTTAATACCGGCTTTGTTTTATCAATAACAAGTGTCTTTGACTTATACTCAGCCATTTCATTACCGGATTTATCGGCATAATTTATAGAAACCTTGTAATCACCATCACCGGATAATGTAAATTTACCTATATGTTTATCTTTGTTATTTTCATCATTTGACCAAACAATATCCTTACCCAATATTTCTGTTGTTTCATTGTCATTTTTTATAGTTAAAACAAATTTATCATCAGGGAAAAAGTTAGCCTCAGTAACTGTTACTGTAGCATTAATATCACAGTTGTAATAATAACTGTCCTTATATTCTGATACATTGCCATTCTCTTTATCAGCTACTTCATAGTTAACTTCACAAGTAGGACTGACAGTATCCGATACAATAATTTTTCCTGAATCATCAATTCGTTCACTTTCATTACCTGCTTTATCTGTAGCTGTAACAGAAATGTATCCCCTTAATTGGTCAGCTTCATTTTCAGGTAGTTCTATTGTTGCTTTGCCATCTTTGGCATACACCTTCTTACCATTGTCCTTGTCACTAAGCTCTTTATTGTCCTTGTCACTAAGCTCTTTATTTTCACCATCATAAAATTTCCATATAAAATAATCTATACCGGAAACTTCATCAGTAGCAGAAAAAGTTATCTTAACTTTTTTGTCTTTATTAGGATTATAGAAACCAAATGAAAGACTACCTAATAAATTTTCCCACCAACTACCTCCTACAGGATCAGAATAATCTATATCAATATCTTTAGGTGCTACTGTATCAATCTTCACATTCTGTAGAAATATAGGAGCAGTAATAGCACCGGATTCTTTATTTCTTAAATATACTATTCTTTCAGTTGTTTCATCACCATTATTGTCAAAGTTTACACTATCAACAAAAGAACTTGGATTAGTTGATTTAGAAATCTGGTATTCTTCACTTGTAGGCTCTACAATTATTTTTGTATTGTACCATCCATTGTCATTTGCTTTGCCACCTATTTCATATGGATTAGCAGGTGTATTTGCAAATGAAATAGTAACTTCATAAGAAACTGTACATTCAGGGAAATCAATGTGCTTTTTCTCTGTAATAGGCTGAACTTCTATTTCATAAGAGCCAACCTTGTACAACCCTGTTTTATCTTTTGAAACAGGATAATATCCACTGCCGTTTTTTATACCATTATTAATATCAACAGTTTTATTATTGGAGTTACCACTAAAAGAAATTTTATTTGCATTATTTGGAATTTCACAAGAATAAACCTTCTGACCGTATCCGTTAGTATGGTCAAAATTCATATTCATTGTTGTTGAATTGCCGTTTATCCAATATGTGATTTTGATATTTCCCCAATTATATGCATCACTAAAGTAAACTGTATTTGTATCTTTCTTAGACTGAACATCTACACTTTGCTGATAATCAACTTTTTTAGCATTTACTGTAACAGCTAATTTACCATTATTATCTGTTATTGCTTTGGACAATTTCTCATAATTTTCAACAGTAACTTTACCGGTAATTGAATTACAATCCAAACCAATATCAGCACCATTAGCTATTGAGTAAGAAATACCACCCATATCAGAGTCGTTATAAACTTTAGTTGCAGTTTTGTCGGATACCAATCCATTATTAGTACCTAAAGTGTACTCAACAGAACTACTATCAAAATTAATTAAATCTCCACTTTTTGGTTCAACAAGAAGTACAAATGAAATTGAAGTATCTTTATAACCATCGTTACCTTTTTTAGTTGCAACTACAACAATAGAACCAACATCAGTTACAGTTAAAATACCATTTTCATCAATAGTTCCTTTACCGGTAGAACTATTATCTATTGAATATGTAATAGCGTTTTTTGTCTGAGTATCATCATCAATTGCAGAAAAATCATACTTGTTATTATTTTCATCAATCACAACATATTTACTGCCGGTACTGTTGTATTCATTATTTTCAAATTTTAATGTTTGAGTAGCATCGGTGATTACTGCTATAGTCGGAATAACCTCAACCTCAGTTTCGTTGTAATTTTTCCTAAAAATTTTTACTTGTACCTTATATTCCCCAACATCCTTGATTTGAGGAATATCATCTGACCAATCACCCTCGTTAAGTTTATATTGAAATTTATCATTAGCTTCAACATTTTTTTGATTTACTGTTACTGCATCGTGGAAATTGCCATCATAGATGTAATTATTAGCTCTTGCTTCAACACCCTTTACATCAGTTGCTTTAATTTCAATATTACTAAACACCTTGCTATATTTGGTATAGCCTTTTCTTTCTACAGTTAAAGAAACAACATATGGACCAACATCAAAAATATCAGGAATACCCTTTTGTTCATTACCATTATTTAATCTACAAGTTACTTTATCATCATATTTTAAACCTTCAACGGCAAGAGCAGCATGTGATGAATTATCAAAATCACCGTTATATTCTTCAACCTGAAGATTTAGAGTATTCAGTTCAACTACCGGATTAAAGATTTTATCGTAAGTATCATAACCATCTTTAGTAGCTTTTACTTCCAGTTCATAAGTTTTAGGTTCATTAATCTTTGGTATAGTATTTTGCCATTTACCATTATCTAAACGATACTCCACATTGTACTTACCTTCCGGATAATTAACAGTTGCAGCTGAATGTTCATTTCCATCATACTTAACAACTGTTGGAATTACATCAATATCACTGATAACAGTACTTTCAAGAGTAACCTTAAACACCTGTTTGTCAGACTTAATTGATTCATCCTTGATAGTGTTCTTTTCTCTAAATTTATCCTTTGATACACTTGCAGTAATTGTCATATCATCCTCAATAAATTCACTTGATGACATAACTTTTACAACACCGTTTTTATCGGTTTTCTCAGTTTTACTGATAAAATTCTTACCCTTACTTTCTGAATCCACAGAATAATTAACATTAGCATCTGACACAGGGTTATCCTCTGTATCCACAACAGAAATACTAACAAAATCTGTTTCATCCTTAGTCACTGCTATTGTACTAAATACAGATGTAGGAATTGCACTAAAAATTATTAGTGCAGACAGAACAAATGCAGTTAGCTTAGCAGACCAACTTATTTTTTTCATCATTACCCTCTCCTCTATTTAAATCTATCTTTGAAACAGCATAAGTTTTGCCGTTTAATATACAATGAAAATTAATAGACCAAACAAGCATAAATAATGCCACATACATAAGCCGATTATTAGGAACAAATAACAGAACCACAAAAAGCACTACGCTGACAAATAAAAGAAAATCAACTACTGTGGCTAAAACATTTGAAAAGAAAGAAAATATGCCTAATCTGTTTTTACTGTGCTTTTCATAACCTAATTCTTTCCTTTTCTTATTTGCCATAAACATAGAACTATAGGCAACCACAACAGAAACCCAAAAAATCAAGCCCAATATTATTGTACTGATCCTGTGTGTTTTACTTGATAAATCAGATGCTAAAGGCATAAATAGTATTGATACAGAATAAACTGAAACGAAAATCATAGCAGTATGAAGTAACTTTTTTATTCTTTTAATTTTCCTCACAAAATCACCTCATCTGTATGTATTAATTCAATATCATCTATTACTTTAAACTTAACACTCACCTTTTTATTATTAACATCAACAATCGGATTTTCTGTTTGTAACAATTCAGTTTCATTAATATCAACTGTTTCATTTGTATCCTCTAAAATGGCAGTATCTTGTAGATTTTCATATTCTGCCTTATTGTCCACCAATAAACCTGTTTCCGGATTTTGATTTACTGTATTAACATTATTTTTCTTAACAGTTTGTACATTTCCTTTTTCGATGTTGGTCATAGTATCTGTAATCTTTCCACGAGAAAGATTAGTACTGCTTGAACCATAAAATTTAACACCTGACTTTTCGTTTTGGTCACGCATTTTTGCAATAGATTTTTTAGCTTTTTTATGAGATAAATCACCTATTACTGAAACTATCTTAAATTTAAAGAAAACAAATATTCCACAAACAAGACACAAACCTGATAAAACAAAAGCAATAATTGAAATGATAGATAGTGTTTCTGCCATAATTAATCATTACCTCCTGCATTATCATAAGTTCTTGAAATCGCATTTGAATACTCTTTAAAGTTATCTACAATTTCTTGTTGAAGTTTCTTAGACTGAGTTTTCTGAACATTTAGTTTTTTAGCACCCTCATAAACTTCATTTAATAATCTCTTTACAGTATCTTCATCCACATTTACCGAGTTCATACTTTCTCTTTGGTCATAAAGCAACATAAACACACCATTGTAAAGTGACAATTTTTCATAAAGACCGGCACTATTCATAGTGATTATTGAGGTTTCTATTGTATTAAACAATTGTCTATAATTCTCATTAGATACCTCTTCAACTGTTGCAGAACTTAATATGTATTTCTTGTAAAATGAACATATTTGATAATAGCAATTTGACAAGTTCTTGTTCTTAAAGTTGACACTTTTGTTATTAAAATTATCTTCAAAAAACGGATAAGCCTTTTGCACACGAGTAGAAAAACTATAATTTGTACCATCATCTGTATAATAGTTAAAGTACATTGTGCCGATTAGATAATTCAGTTGGGCAACATCGACTGATTTATTATCAAACTGATTTTTGTTAGCATTATATACTGCAAGAAATTGGTCATTTTCTTTTTTACTGAATTTTCCCTCATTTTCATATGCTTCAAGCATCTTAACATATGCCCTTGTATCATCCGGATATATATCTATAGCTTGTCGATATACATTTATCTTTTCATCCAAAGATGTTGCAGGGTTAATGGAAATCAAGTTTTCATAATTACTTTCATTAACTTTTATTTCAGCAAATTTACTTCCAAATCCAACTAACAAAAACAGTAAGCATAGACCGGTTGATAAAATAAAAGCAACTAATTTTCTCTTTTGTTTTTTCTTATAATCCTTAGTTATTAATTCCGGATGTTGTAAATCATATAGCAAATCTTCGCAATTTTGATACCGATTTTCTGCTACCGGTTCAACACATTTGTTTATTATAATTTCAATACCTTCAGAAAGTTCCGGATTCCATTGTCTAACAGGAGCATATGAATCACCTTTTCTTGGGTCAATTCCGGTTAACAGGTGATGCATTGTCATTCCTAATGCAAAAATATCAGACCTTGCATCAGTTTGCCCACTGTACTGTTCAGGTGGTGCATAGCCTCTTGTACCCAGAACAGTAGTATCAGCTAAATTTTGTTCTTTATATTCTCTGGCAATACCAAAATCAATAATTTTAATATTACCTTCCGGTTTCAGCATTACATTTGCCGGTTTCATATCTCTATAAATAATAGGTGGCTTTTGGGAATGAAGATAAGAAAGTGCATCACAAAGTTGTTTTGCCCAATTTATTACTAATTCTTCCGGTTGAGCACCATATTCATTTAAAATTTTGTCAAGGGATTCTCCTTCGATATAGTCCATTATTACATAGATAGTAACGCCATTATCTATAATATCTACTATTCTTGGAAGTGATGGATGATCCAGCTTTTTCATTAGGTTTGCTTCGGCAAGTAAGCTATTAATAACTATCTCGTCATTTTTTCCATTACCCTTTTTGCGAATTTCCTTAACTGCCCACTGTTTATTAAGATGTTTGTCCATTGCAAGATACACAACAGACATACCACCTTTTCCTATTTCTTTAAGTATTTCGTATTTTCCGTCTATAACTTCACCGATTTTGGTCATAAGTCAATCACCTCAATAAGCCTTAATCAAAATAGCTGATATATTATCTCGTTCTCCTCTGTTTTTAATTTGGTTTATGAGATAATCAACATTTTTCTGCATTGACTTTTTGTTAGATAATTTATCAGGAGACAAAAAATCCAACATTTCATTTTCGGTGATTTCATGCCTAAATCCATCTGAACATATAAGGTATGTACCTTTACTTGCTTCTCCAATAATAATCTGTGGAGTAACATTCTTTGATGCACCTATACATTGAAGTAACAAATTTCTTCTTTTATCAGTTTTAGCTTGTTCCAAAGTCATTGTACCCTTAGCAATTTCTCTGGCAACAAATGTATGATCTGTAGTCAGTTGTGACACATTTGACTCTATTTTATAAATTCTAGAATCTCCAACATGTCCAATTAGGTACTGACCGTTAATAAACAAAATTGCTGTAAAGGTTGTGCCCATACTTGGTATGTTGTGTTTTCCGGCATAATCAATAATCTGTGAGTTAAGGTCTTTTAATAGTAATGACCACTTTTCACCAATAATATTAAGTTCTAAATTTTCAATTTCATATGGCAATTCTTCGTTAAACCAATGAGAAAAAGCCCTAACAACTGTAGCACTTGCTAATTCTCCTTTAGAAAGTCCTCCCATACCGTCACAAACAACAGCTAATAAAATTTCCCCTATTTTTGTAGAAATATGTTTGACCAAACAACTGTCCTGATTAGTTTCTTTTAAAATACCAACATCGGTACTTGCCGTAACCAAAAACTTCATTTTATTACCCTCATAATATAATCAAATTTCAAACACAAATTCTTCATTTGATAATCTTATTTTACATCCGTTATACATTTCAACTTCACATTTAACAGGTATCATTCTTTCATCAATATAGGTATGATTTTTTGAATTTAAATCCATAATAAAATACCTATTGTTTCGTGTAATAATATCAGCATGACTTCTGCTAATGGTATTGTTATTTGACACAAAATAATCTACATAGCTTTTTTCTTTTCCTATTCTAAATACCGGTTTATTAATGGAGATTTTTTCATTAGTAAGTACCCTATACAATGTTGGATAATTGGGTACATTATTCTCAACCAAGAGAGCTGTTTCTTCACTGTTTTCTTCCTCTAATAAACCTGTAGCATCATCCTCATTAAGAAGACCTGTCGGTTCATCGTCATCTTCTAAAAGACTGGTTTTTTCATCGTCAAAGTTATTGTTTCCGTAATGGTCGTAATAATCTTTTGGTTTATCAGTCATAAAACCACTAACATTATTACTTTTTATACTTGGCACTTGATGAATTATATAGTTATATATTGCATCTGCATCAAATGTATTTAGGTTCTTCAAAAATTGTTGAAACTTAATAGTATAATTTTCTCTTTCATCAGGTGAAACTACTGTGGAATAAGCAATACCCTCCATAAACCCCAGTACATCAACAATAATGTGATTTCCAACTAAAGGAGTATAAATAAAAAGCATTTCTTGAGTTTTCTCATTTACAAATACATATCTAAAGTCCAGCACCAAATTATTAAGGAAAAGATTATTGCTCTTCACCTTGTTAACAATTGAAATAATCTGTGCCATATAATTATAAAATTCTTGCTTTCTCATTGGACTTTTTAGCCTTGCAGATAAACTAATTCCGCTTGGTCCAATATATTCTATTTTCTTTGCAGTAGTTTTTTTAGGTCGCAAAAAGCCTCTTGCATTTATCCTTGATAAAGTATCAGCTTCTCTGAAACTTATCTCTTCATTAACAGATTTCTTTGCTTTAACAATCAACTTTTCATCTTTAATTTTAGATTTAAGTTTCATCAATATTCCCCTCAAATAAATTGAATAATTATGTTAACACTCCAAAAAATAAATATATATGTAGTTATCATTGCGTAGAACTAATTATTCTAGAGAAATATATTCATAAGTAAGATGTATTAAGGATTATCACAACAAAAAGACCATAATTTTGACCATTATTTATATAAAGACACTTGATAATTTTTCTAATTGTTTTCTTTTATGTTCCATTGAAGAATGAACATAAGTGTTTAATGTTATAGAAACATTTGAATGTCCTAATATCTCACTTAGAGTCTTTACATCAACTCCTACTTCAATACATCTTGTTGCAAAGGTATGCCTTAGGGCATGATAATTCAACTGCGATACCCCACAAGAAAGCAAAATTTTGTGGTATCTATATTCATAAGTTCTGGGGCTTATAAAGTTATCACTATCTGATACTACATAAATCGAATTTTCCTTAACTTTAATCATCTTTAACCAATTATATAAATCAGTAGAAATAGGTATATCCCTTATAGATGACTTTGTTTTAGGCCTTTCAATAATTAACTTCGTACCTTTCTCACCTTTATTTTCAACTCTGGAAACAGTTGATTGAACATGAATTATTTTGTTATTCATATCAATATCAGACCATTTTAATGCACACACTTCACCTATTCTTAAACCGGTTCTTAAAGAAATCAAAATACCTAACTTTGTGTAATTAATGTTATCTTGCAAATAATTCTCTAGTTTAGTTTGTTCACTCTTACTAAAAATACATATTTCTTTTTTTCTACTAGAAAGTTTGCAATTATTAGTTAAAGCAATTGAACAGATATTCTCTTTAACTGCAAACTGAATAATTGAATTAACCAAAAACACAATTGTCTTTACATATGATGGTGATAATTTTCCATTGTTTCCTATTTTTCCATTAGCAAGTTTTTGAGAAACAAATTCATTTATCATAAAATTATTCATAGAGTTAATTTCATAATCCCCAATGTATGGTAGTATATGCTTGTTAATTAAGAAATTATATTTCAGAATAGTTGAACCTTTCAAATTTCTATAATTTGCATCACACCATAAAGAAGTAATATCTTTAAACAGATAGTTACTCTTTTTTACGACTTGGGTTGTAGCATTGGCTTTAGCTTCTTGAAGTTTTGATTTTACTTCTTTGTATGTTTTTCCGTATACAGAAGTATAGACAGATTTTCCTGTCTTATCAGTTCTGCTTTTATACCTGCCTTCCCATCTTCCATCCTTTCTTTTATGAATATTTTCACCTCGTCTTGGCATATAAATCTCCTTTCTGTTTTTTATATTGACCATTTATTGACACTAAATAAAGTTAAATTTATGTAAAACTAGATATAATAATACTTAAATATCTACATTAATCATCAAAATTCTACAAAAAATTGCGTCAAAGTAATTGACCTGATTACTATTTGGTGGTAAAATAATACATATTGATTTAATTTGATATAGTTAAGAATAATTAGTTCTACGCAATGGTTTTTCATTTTTAAGTAAATTATAACATTGTTAAATTATTTTTCACAATGTTATTTTCATTATTCACAAAAAATTATGCCGACCACAAGCCTTAATATTGTGGTCGGCATTTTAATTATAAAAAGGATATTATCACTTATTTTCGTGTTAAACATTAACAAAAAATCACTTTACAATATTGTAAAAATAGTATAAACTACTATTATAAATATGAAATGAGGTATTAATATGAAAAACTTAGACAAAATTTTTATGGCATTATTTATTATAGGTACAGTATTACTAATTGTATCGGTATGTTTCTTCCGTCTTGCACCATTGGGATTTAATGTTGCAATGTCAATTTTAGAAGGACTGACTGCTGTAATTATGCTTGCACTTACCGGTATTTCTGCTATCAAAAATCGTAAGTCATCAGACTCATGGTATAGCAACCCATTTCAGGTAATCTTCTTCTCAGTTATCCTTATGGGTTGGGCTATTGCCGTATTCTTTGTAATGTGATTTTTGTTTTGGTGTCTGATTTGAAGTAATTTCATTCTACAAATTATATAGCAAAGGTAAAATATGATTATAAACATAAAGACAAACCGTACAATAGAAGAAATCGAAAACACATTATCAAATCAAATTCTAGAAAAATATCCCAGAAGGTACAGTGAAAACAGAAAAGGTATCAACTGGGTAAGCAACAAAAAGGACTTTCTATGCTTATTTTATGAGGATGATAACAAGGATCGTTTTGGTTGTCAAACTACTGCAAAACCATTTTTCTACGGAAAATTGATTAAATTCAGAGGTAACTACAGAATAGTAGGCATTGCTTGTCTTAACATAGTAGATATCCTTATACTTCTGGCTTTACTCATAATTTCAATTTTTGGAGCTGATGAATTTTTGGAATTTGACAGTGAAACTCTGTTTGGCTTAGTCTTTGCTTGTTTTATCCTTGCAATTTTTGTTAATGACCTACTTATCGGCACTAAAAAAATCAAGAAATATTTAATAGAAAAATTTGGATAGGAGATTACTATGAAAAAACCAAAAAAATGGATACCAATTGTTTTACCCTTAATTGCTATAATAATGGTGGTACTCTTATATTTCTTTTATCCATCTCGTTACCAAGTTGGTGACACAATATATGAAGGTAAATACTTTGATAGTGCTTATGATGCATACAACGATGATGACACTTACCCTTATAGCGAAATTGAGGAAGATTTAGCTACAATAAATATTAATGAGAATTATGCAATGTGGATTGCAAGTACAGACCATAATGAATTTATTACTGCAAAAATGAGTGTAAAAAATAATCAGTACTGTTCATTAGGTGCTTATTCTGTAAGTAAAATATCTGATTGTCATTCAACTAAACTTGAAGCAGATGATACTTTAGGTGATAAAGATATGCTATATTCAACAATTCTGCCATATGATGAATTTAAGAATAAAAATGATAAATCAATAAAAATAGAAAAATTCAACTACAAAAACACTACATATGTATATGCCTATAAGGTTGTACATAAAGCCCATAATAAAGATTGATTTATATTATATTCTATGAGGCTAATGATGAAAAATTATGTAACTTTTTAAATAAGAAATAACAACTTACCTTCCCTACAAAAAATATTCTAAAAATTTTTTATTTTTTTGCAACACTTTTGCCTTATGGAAAGTGTTATTTATAGAAGGAATGAAGAACAAGGATAAAATCATTAAAATCATTAAAAACACAAAAACATAAAAAGCGTAAAAACATAGAGAGTATAAAATTTTAAAAGGTATAAAGATATTAAGAAATTCTAAAAGATATAATACAACCAGCAAAAACAAATACATCTTAGAAAACATCTTAAATATCTAAAAGTTAAAAATACCGAGGCGAACTGTATGAAGAAAGGTGTAATAATTACCGGTTCTATAATTGCAGTCGTAATTATCGGTTTAGTTTGTTTAGCTGAAAGTTTCCGACCCGGGGGTTACGGTGAGGAATATCACAAGGTTTGGAAATGTGATAACTACAACATTCAAATCGACAGTTATGCAAGGAAGTTTCCTGATAAAACTATGCATGAAAAAATTACTATTGACGGAAAGAAATATGAATTAGAATTTGATGGTGGTAGTAGTTTTGCAATCGGCACTCTAAACCACTATAAAGAAGATGGAGAAGAATATTCCGAACTTGAGTCTGTAGTTGAGGGTGATAATTATGACAAAGGTTTCTTTGACTTTACCCTACATATAAACAAGGTTGTTGACTCTAAATACAATTATCTAAAAGGAAAAACACTTGTGTTTCACAAGGAATAAAGGTGATTGCTATGACTATTTTTAAAAAGCATCACAAAGCAACTGTTGCTATTATTGTAACTGTCATTGTTGCTATCATTTGTACTTTAGCTTATTTATTTCTTAGCCTTATTGATTTTCACTTTTATTTTGGTTGGAAAGATGTGAAATTAAGCAATACAATTTCCATAAAAGTACCTAATGATTGGAATGAAAATAAGGAAAATGGATTGATTTATTTTTCTAAAGATACTTCTAATGATAAGGACAAGATAATACTTTTCCAAAGTAAAACTGAGGATATGTATGATATTGGTGATTCACCAAACAATAATGCAAAAGCTGAAAAGAATATTATCAGCCATAACTTTAAGAGTATGATAAAAGTTAACAGTGAAGTAAATTCATTAAGTACAGTACAAGGTGATGCAGTAATTTCTGCTGACAATGTTACATATAAAGCAGACTATGTTTCCTTTAATAAGGATGATGAAGAAATAACATTCTACAGTTGGAATGACAATGTTGATACTGACACATTAGAAAAAATTGCTGATTCTGTGTCATATAATTAAATTTATATAAGAAAATACCCCTAAATGCAACTGCTTTAGGGGTATTTTTAAAAGGAATAATTTAATTTTCTAAGTAGCAAAAACTATATTAACGGTGCAACAAACTTAAGTACTTTACCAATTAGTTTAATGTACCATTTATCATTCTTAATACTTTCATATGTAACTTGCTGACACTTAGCAAGTGTATCCTTATAGTCACTTTTTATATCATCAATACACCTTGTACCGTACATATATGTTGCACATTCAAAGTGGTGGTACAGACTTCTGTAGTCCATATTAATTGAACCCACAACTGACTTAACATCATCACTTACAAATACTTTTGCATGAACAAATCCGGGAGTATATTCATACACCTTTACACCGGCATCAAGCAATTTCTTGTAGTGAGTTTTTGCAAGTGCTTGTGCAACAAAACTGTCTGAAATATGAGGCAAAATAATTCTAACATCAACACCTCTCTCAGCTGAAAATGTCAATGAATTTTCCAGTTCACCATCCATAATCATATATGGTGTCATAATATAAACATAGTCCTTTGCACGATTAAGAATATCCATATATACAGACTTACCAACATCATATTCATCAAGTGGACAATCACCAAATGGCATTACAAAACCATTGCTAAAGTAACCACCGGCAGAAAGACTATCCCCTACATTTAGGTACTTTGAAAAGTCACAATGTCTTTCATTTACACTCCACATTTGTAGGAACATTAGTGTAAAGCTATCTACTGCATCACCCTTTAGCATAACACCAACATCCTTAAAATGACCATACTTATGGGTATAGTTAATGTACTCATCAGCCATATTGATTCCACCGTTATAGGCAGTCTTACCGTCAATAACCATAATCTTTCTATGGTCTCTGTAATTATAATGTGTTGAAATAAACGGTGATACAGGAGAGAACACCTTGCAATGAATTCCAAACTCCTCTAAGCTACTAGGATAAGTTCTTGGTAGTAATGCAAATTCACAAGTACCATCATACATTACCCTAACATCAACACCTTCATTTGCCTTTTTAATCAATACTTCCAATATGTTATCCCACATATATCCATCATCAACAATGAAGTATTCCATAAAGATAAAGTCTTTTGCTTTATCAAGTTCAACAAGCATTGACTGAAACATCTTTTCACCTATTGGATAATAGGTAACATCAGTATTTTCATATAATGGAAATCTTCCTGATTTGTTTAAATAATAATTCAAATCAGCTACATCAGGACAAATTTCTTCTGCTTTATCAATAACAGATTTATCCTGTGTGATTTTATTTTTAGTATTTTTTTGGATATGAGTAACTCTTTTCTTCAGAACTCTATGACCTATATCAAATGTAGTATAAATGTATAGTAATGCTCCGAATATAGGCAGAATTGCCATTATAGTTAGCCATGTAATTTTGCTTGATGCATCATGGTCACTGTTCACAATTACTGCAATCATAAATATGTAAAATACTGCTGAGATTATGTAGTAATGTGGTGCTAACTGACTAAACTTTAAGAATAGACCAAGTAAAACTAATATTTGCAAAGCAAGAAGAAGCAGCACAATTCCAAATCGGCTGAAAACCATTGAGATTATGCCTTTTTTAAATGCTATCCTCTTTTTGCCTTGTTCCTTGTTTTTCATAATTACCTCCCATAATTAAAATTTATTTACCACTCCTCATTTATATTTTAACATTAAGAGAAAATTATGCAATACTAAAAATAATATTTATGAAAATAAAAATATTTTGTTGAATATATAGTAAAAATTGATATAATTATAGTAATGGAATATATTAAAATCAAATTTACACTAAAAAGAGGTAATTATGTTAGTTAACTTAGTATTCGATTATTATACAGATGTTATCAATGTTCCTGATGAAATAGGAACTCAAATCAAAAAATATCAAAAGAAATGTGACAAGTGGTTATATAATAAGGATAATAACCATCAGTATTGGGAAAAAGATGAATATGGTAAAAAGCTCGGTGTTGGAATTTGTAGTGATGCTTTTGTATATTGGTTAAATAGTTTTGTTCTAAATGATGGTGAACAAAAAGCAGTTGTACTTAAAAGAAATCTGCAAGAATATGATTCCTCATTACCTACAATATTTTATTAATTTGCTGACTGTTATCTATTATTTTAAGGAGAATTATACATGAAAAGACTATTGTGTATTGTTATTTCACTATTGTTTATCACTTTTTCTTTAACCGGATGTAATATTCTTGGTGGTGACCTAAAGGCTTTGCCCTATTCTTTCTTTGCGTCATCAGAAAAAATTGCTACTGACACAATGAAAAAGGTAGTTAAAGCCTTTGATAACAGAGATAAAGAAATGGTAAAATCACTGTTCGCTAAAGAAGTATTGAAAAATTACAAAAACTTTGATAAAGACTTAGATAAGGCTTTTAAGTACTATACAATAAAATCTGAAAAAGTTGATTATGATTGGGCAGGTGATAGCGATAGTACTGATGATAATGGTACAGTTGCATATACTGATTGTCTAGCCACTTTAAAAGATAAAAATGATACATTTACTTTTGGTGTTAATGTTTGCTACCAAGATGACACTAATGAGTTGAATGAGGGTGTATGGTGTATTTATCTACAAAATGAAAAGTTAGAACCGACAAAAGATTCTGAAATTGATGATTCTGAACCGGATTATGGTATCTATATAAATAGATAATCAAATTAATTATTCAAGGAGAGATACATATGGGCAAAACAATTTTAACTGTGGCATTAATAACTTTTTTCGCTGTAATGATTATTTTTATAATTGTTGCAATAATCCGTAGTATTTTTTATATGAAATATCAAAAGTCTGAAAAAATTTATTTTTCACCATTAGTAGGTATCAAAATTAATGGAATTTCGTATTCCTAAATTTATAAAAGAAAAGAAATTAACACTTGTGTTATATATCAAAAGTATAAAGGTTTCTATTATATGATTGGCACAAAAGAAATTTATAAAGTCGGCAAAGGAAAAATTATTACTCTTGACCAAGAAAATATAGAAGATTTTGAAGTATCTATAATTGAAACATTAAAAAGAGAATGCAAGAAAAAAATCAATGAACATCAAAAATTAATCAACTGTATATCAGCTACTTGTGATGACTTTCATAAATAAGTAGCAACAATATGATTTGTTACACCTTAGTGTCCACTACTATTTATAGTTCATCCGAACAAAAATTATTATAATAAAACTAATGCTAAAAGGTGTAGAATCTTTCAACAAAAGATTTTATTACATAAAACTTTTGCATAAGTTCACATTAGCAAATCAACATATATATCTAAACTTTGCCCTGTATAGATAATATAAAATAGTAATAACAAAAACCGGCAACTCAAAGAATTACAACAATACTATGGCTAACAGGTGTAGGGGACATCATTGATGTCCCGTAACAAATTTTTTCTCCTAATCATTGCTTTGACCTGTGTAAATAATAAAATTTAGTACAAAATAAAAAAGCTTCCCTCGCTGAGGGAAGTGTCACCGAATGGTGACGAAAGGAGTGGTTGATATTTTAAACTTGTTTAAAATATCATCATAGATAAATTTGATAGTTAGTAATTTTTTTAATGTAAGAAAAATTATGAGTATCGGTGTAAGGTCTTTCAACAAAAGATTTTATTACATAAAACTTTTGCATAAGTTCACATTAGCAAATCAACATATATATCTAAACTTTGCCCTGTATAGATAATATAAAATAGTAATAACAAAAACCGGCAACTCAAAGAATTACAACAATACTATGGGTAACAGGTGTATGGGACATCAATGATGTCCCATAACAAATTTTTTCTCCTAATCATTACTTTGACCTGTGTAAATAATAAAATTTAGTACAAAACAAAAAAAGCTTCCCTTGCTGAGGGAAGTGTCACCGTATGGTGACGAAAGGAGTGGTTGATATTTTAAACTTGTTTAAAATATCATCATAGATAAATTTAATAGTTAGTAAAAATTTTTAAATGTAAGAAAAATTATAAGTACCGGTGTAGGGTCTTTCAGCAAAAGATTTTATTACATAAAATTTTTGCATAAGTTCACATTAGCAAATCAAACTTCGCCTATGGCTCGTTTTCTTTGATGTTCACTTAATTGTTGGACGAGCAAATTAGCCTTTCTATTAGCATATAGCCCTATTAACAATTCTAAAATAAAAATAAGAAATTCAAACAATAAACGAGCAACCAAATAAATGATAGCAAAACTACGGCTAACAGGTGTAGGGGACATCATTGATGTCCCGTAACAAATTTTCATATTTATCGTACATTGTCCCATGTAGATTATTAGAATTGGCAGAGACCAGCCAGCCTTCCTTGTGTAAAGGAAGGTGTCACCGCTAGGTGACGGATGGATTGTCACGGTAGATAGTATTCTCTAGATAGAATGTGTACGATGAGATATAATTTTAAATATAAACATAACATAGTAATTAGTAATTAAAAAATCAAATTGAAATAGACCTCAAAATATAAAACTCCCTCAACTTACTTTAGCTTAAAGGAAATCACCTACCACACTTGAGAATTAATGTAACTCTTCAAATCTACTCGCTAAAAACAGTCCAATAGTAGGAAAAAATAATATTAAGTTAGTTATATGATTGATAGGAAGCAAAACTATGCAAATTAAAAAACTCGCCTTCTCGCCCAGTTGGATTCTACGGGATAAACAAAAACAGAGTAGCAAATGCTACTCTAATACATAATACAATGAAACTAATATAATCAAATAAAAATGCTTCCCCAACTTACTCTAGCTTGGAGTAAGTTACCTACCACGCTTGAAAGTTACACATCAGAATTAAAGTAACTCATCAAATCCACTCGCTAATAACAGTCCACCGGACTGTTTTCTTAACGCTCGCCTTCGAGCCCAGTTGGATTCTATGGGATAAACAAAAACAGAGTAGCATTTGCTACTCTGTTTCCGTTTGGCTCCCCCAACTGGGCTCGAACCAGTGACATCATGATTAACAGTCATGCGCTCTACCGACTGAGCTATGGAGGAATATATAAATGTTGGCGTCTTCCTATTTTCACAGGCCGCTTCCAGCCAACTATCTTCGGCACTACTGAGCTTAACTTCTGTGTTCGGGA
>JBQKHY010000030.1:0-28358 GCA_052118065.1 Ruminococcus sp. LCP21S3_E8
ATCCTTCCACCACTTCGTGGTCCCCCTCCCTTTACACAAGGGAGGCTGGTTAGTCTCTACTAATTCTAAATATCTACCACAAAACAAGGTGAATTCTAACTCCACAAACCCAAATTTGTTTATGATATAGTCTTGTTAGTTGCATTGCTGGTATATAATAAGAAGTGGAAGTATATATATACTTCCACTTTATATGGTGCACCTAACAATGTTACATCTTAAAAGGGTGCGTACCTCGCTTGTTAAGCACAAATACGCAAGGAAAGAGGCATCTGCGCCCTCCCTAAAAACAGTCCACCGGACTGTTTTCTTAACTCCAAGTACAACATGGTCGTTTAGCGTTGTGCATAAATGCACTTCCTCAAACTCCCTGTTGTAGCTCTTCCTCGAACTCCTTTCATCTGCCACCGGCAGCAGTCGTTCTCGTCACACCTTAAGTCTTGTTAGTTGCATTGCTTGTAAAATTAAAAAATATACAATACTGATGTATTGTATATTTTTATGGTGCACCTAACAAGTAAAAGTGGCTTAAACACTGACCAAATAAGGTATGACTGCAAGTGTGACTGCAATATTATGATATTGTAAGGTTATTCTTTTTCATATACTCCTCTGCAATAGCTAAATTCTCATCATTAAATTTTTGGAATACATCACAATATGTATTTAATGTGGTTGATATATCTGTATGACCTAAAAGGTGTTGCAAAACCTTTGCAGGCATACCACTTTCAATACATCTTGTTGCGTATGTATGTCTTAATGAATGCAAATTAACTTTACCACTAACAGTTTCATCAATAATACAATATTTTTTCATTGTAATTGAATACTGATAATTGACCTGTGTTGTGTTAATAAGGTTGTTTGTTGTTGAAAGAAATATTTGTCCGTCCTTTCTTTGACCTATTGCCTTTTTGAAAAGTTCTGCAATATCTTTAGTAATTGTTAAAACTCTCATACCGGCTTTAGTTTTTGTTGTATTATGTACAACTGTCTTTCCATACATACCTCTGCTAATTGTTTTGCATACATTAACAGTTAGGTTATTAAAGTCAATGTCCTTTACTTCTAAAGCATTAATTTCTCCTATTCTCATTCCTGTGAACATAGAAATAAGCATTTGTTCTGAATAAAGAATATCATTATTCTTTAGAACATCAATTAATTTCTGTTGTTCATCAATAGTCAAACCTCTAACCTTAACAATCTCTTGTTTTGATTTAGGCTTTTTAAAATCTAACATTAGGTTCTTTTCAATAATGTTTTTCTTAACTGCCTCACCTAATATAGATTTCAACAACTGATACATTTTATCAATGTAAGATTGAGAATAAAAGATTTTTGATATAAATAAATTCTTTATATCATCTTCTGTAAGCTTTTGAATTTCCACATCATGTAGAACTCTAATTGCTTTTAAAGTTTTTTCTTTTCTATCATAGGAATTTTGACAAATTTCATTAAGTAATAATTGTTCTTCAATCATCTTTTCTGCAAGTTGATATATAGTAACATCAACTTTCTTTGAAAAAGTTCCCATTTTAGCTTGTATGCGAATTTCCAAAAGCTTATCTTTAACTGCTTTCACAGTTTTTCCGTAAGCAGTTTTACGAATTTTCTCTCCATCAACTTCAACAATAACCTGTCCAATGTAACGGTTTCTGCTTTCTGAAAAGTAGATAGTACCATCACCATAAGTAAGTTTTCGTTTTGTGCTTTTAGTTTTGATAATAATACTTCCTCTCAAACCATTGGCACAAAGGATTATTTACTTTATATAAACAATAATATATTGTAAAGTCCTTTGTGTCAACAGGATTTATTGTTTATACTCTTCTTTTCTTTGCCCATTCGCATAAAGCATTAATTTCAACTTTTAGATTTTTACCAACTCTAATAAGTGGAAAATCACCTCTCATCATAATACTTCTTGCAGTAGGTAGAGAACACCCCAGCACTTCGGCAACTTCTTTAGTACCTATAAATTTAATAGTATCACTCATTGCCATCACCTTGTTTTTCTTCAACTTGTGATGAAACATCTGTATCATCAATACTATTAAAAATCTTTAGAAATTCCATAGCACCTTTATTGCGAGTAGTTGTATGTACATCTACTTTTTCTTTATGTAATGGTACATTTAACTTAGCAAGAACATATCTTAATTCTTCAAGTGTGTAACCATATTCAGAGCCAACAACTGTATTATCATATATATCAATTAACACCCAATTCTGACAACTCCTATATCTCATTGCCTTGTATCCTGTAAAATATGGACGCATTTCAAAACCCATTGAAAGAAATACTTCTTTAATTCTCCAATAGCTATATGGCAAATAAATATAATTAGTAGAATACTCTCCGTTATCAATACTTTTTTGTAACTCATTATCTACAATAATATCATCATTATCCATTATTAAATCTCCTTTGCTTTTATTTTCTTATAATGGAGTGACTAGGTATTTAGGTTTCTAGGTGTTTAAGTGTTTTAGTTTTTAGGTTTTTAGGTTTCTAGGTATTTTGGTATTTAGGTATTTAAGTATTTAGGTATTTATTAGTTTTTAATTTCCTTAAAAATAGGTTCACTTTTAATTAAGTTATCAATATCATAATCATTCATATTATTTCCGATAAAACAACTTTCTAAAGTTTGTTTTGACAAGCTAGAATAATTTTTCTTTAGCCATTCAATAAGATTTAAGTTTTTTCCAATTTCTTCTCTGTAGTATTCTAAATAAATCTTATAAATGATTTCAAAAAATTTAATAACAGTTTCTTCATTCCATATAACTTCTATTTTAAATAACAAAGGGTATAAACCACTACCTTTTATTATGTGTGCAATAGACTTGCTAAGGCTATTGTTGTCAGGTCTTTCACTTCTAAGTGCTGAATAGTTTCCATCTTCTATTAAGGAAAGTAAGTCCTTTGTAAAATCTGTATAATTTCCTGAACCATTAACAAATCTGTACTTATTACAAATCTTATCAGCAAGAAACTTTGTTAATTCTTCTTCTGACTTTATACTATCAATAATTTGGTCTGTTATTTGGTGTGCATAATCACCTCTATAAGATACTTCAAATCTAGTCCAATCTTTACACTTTGTAGCCTCTTTCATTCTAAAGCCATTATTACATAGTTGTTCTTTCTTTTTGTCATATACTCTTAAAAGCATTTGACTGTTTTCTTTTCGAGAACCTACATAAAAAGTATCAGTAATCATATTGTTTTGCACTGCTGAAATTCTTCTTTTAGTTATTCTGCCTTTACAATCTTGAATAAATAATGTGTTATTCTTTAGTTGATTGTAAATGTTATCAGGAGATATAGCATAATTTTTGTAATCAGCAGTAATATCAATTCTGCTTAATCTGTAACTATATGTATCACTATATGTCATTTTTAAGAATAAAGATATATCTATCTTATCTCCAAAATGTTCAAAATAACTTCTTTGATATGAAGCCCAAGCCTGTGCAGAAAATCTTACTAACACACCCATATGCTGAAAATGTTCGTGTAAAGCTATAGCAAAATACCATGGTACATTTTCTATAGTGAAAGCCTTTGAATATGCTGATGGCTTTTTATTATACATTTCTACAACATCACCAAATAAAGTTTCTATTTTAGATAAAACAAGAAATTCTTTAATCATCAAACAAGCTGTGTTTACCCACTTTGAATTATCAATAGAAGTTTGAGGAAAGAGAACAAGAGAAAATTCATCTACACCAACTAAAAGTTCTTTAGGCACATAAGCACTCTCCTTTCTCTATTTGCTCCCCATCATTATACTAAGGGGAGTTGCTTATGCCGTAAGGCGATTGCACCCAAGGGTGCAACCACCTCGGCAACGCATTATCCTACCCTTTTAGGTGGTGAAATCAGCTTAATGTTGTCAGCAGTAGCAGATACCTTATGTCCTTGTGGTGTCCAATACAAACTCATTGTTAAACCGTCTAAAGCTACAGGTTGTGGAACTCCGTCATCAGCAAGTTCAACTCTTTTTTCACCAAGAATTTTAACAACTAATTTTTCGTATAGTCTGTCAGGTAATACAAGTTCGTATTTATAACCAACGATATTATCCTTTCTCACTCCGTCTACATATTCAAAAGCCGGTGTTACACCAACAAGAATTGTTGTATTTCCTACTGTTTTATTTGTATCAATTACAATGTGGTTAATATCCAATGATATTCCTCCCAAAATATAAATTTAAAATGCACATAAATGATAGATAAATTTATCACCACTTTTCTCTATATAAATTTTTATGTACATCTTATAATGTAATCATACATATGGAATATCTCATATTTTGAGAATTTACAACAAATAACAATCTTTTTTGAATATTGTTAAACCATATTTAGATTTTTTGCAATTACCGTAAAAGCCTTTAGTAACTCTATCTGAGTTGGATATGAATAATCAACTAATATTTCCGATAGTTCACTAGGAATATCAGAAAAATATTCATACCTAAAGAAATCAGCAGAAACATTAAAGCAATCACAAAATGAAATCATAAAATCAACTGTAGGAGTACAAGCATTCCTGTAAGCAGTTTTTTCATTCAAACCAAGCACCTTACAAATGCTTTTTATATCCACTTTATATAAGGTAAAAAACCTCTTACTTTTCACCTTGTCATTCTCATCATTATCAAACCTATCAAGATTTATCTTTGAATATGTACCGGCTTTCTTTTTACACAGTTCTAAGAATTTTTTATGTGTATTGTTATTTAGATTCAATACACCCTTTAATTTAACAAGTGGTAGTCTTTCAACTGCCTTTTCTTCTCCGAAAAACAATTTATCATAGTTCAAATCATTTTCCTTATTGTTTAGTTCAAGATTTTCAAACAAATCAAGAAACTTAAATGTAGGTAATTGTTTACCATTACAGATACGATTGACTGTATCTTTAGAAATAGCATTAACTTCATCACCACCTAATAGTTCAGCATACTTCTTAAAAGATACATTTCTCCTATTTTTACATTGCATAACTATACAAGAAAAATTAATAATTTTTCTATATTTTTTAATGTTTAACACTAAAAAAACCTTTCTGAGAACTTAAAATTTACAACAAAATCAAGTTTGTTATAAAGTCCTCAGTGTATATAGAATAATTATTGGAGTTACATATACTATTCTCAATTTTAGCACCATTTCTTATCAACACTTAGTAGTAAGGGAGAAAACGCAAAAATTTCAGGGTGCCTCAAAAGTTAAGGGTTTTAGGGGTTTTAAGGCATTTTGATAGAAAATCTTACATTTGGTGATAAATTTATACTTGTGAATTTTAATATTATTTTTTGGTATAAATTATATTAATTGTGATAATCTTAAACTATCGCAAATAATCTGCAATATTGAACAATTAAACATTTTAAAAGGATACATAAAAATAAGAGTCATTTTTCCATATAAAATGACCCTTAAAATAAATTATTCACTTTTTTAAAAATGTATATATATTCAATTTATTTTTCTAAAGCACTTTTAATAATTGCCTTTGTTTCTTTCATATTTCTAATTGTTGGAATAGTGATTTCTGTTATTGACTTTCCATCAATACGCAAATATCCCTTTCCCCTTGATTTAGGCTTTATCTGTTCAGCCTCATCAGAGAACAACATTCTGATACTTTCCTTTGATAAATTTCCTAACCCTAAGGCATTACCAAAGTTATCTCTGCCTGTTATAAAATTTGCGTCTGCCCTTTGTAGAACCATAATTATAAAAATTGAAACACCTCTACCTAACATAAGAATTGCACCCATCATTTTTTTGTATTCTTCCATTTCCTTTTTAGGTATAGAAGATAAATAACCACTCCATTCATCAACACATAAGTAAATAGGAATATTGTTATCTGATGGTGTTTCCATTCTGTATTGCATTTCCTTATGTACAATCTCCAAAGCCTTTCCAACTTCATTATGTTTATAGTAGTTTTTACAATCACTCATTTCTGAAAAGTCTATTGATTTAAAATCTGCAAGTATTAGTTGTACAGGCTTTAGTGCAATTTGCTTTAAGAAATAAGTTAAAGCATAAGTCTTACCACTTCCGGATGGTGCAACACATATTAAATGTGGTACAGAACTAAAATTAACTTTAACAGGTAATACAAAATCATTGTCTAGTCCCTTTTGACTAATGCCAATAATAAAAGAGTTATCATACTTCATCATCATAAACCACCTTGTTATCTTTAGCATTTGTTTTACTGTTAATTGCTTTATTAAAATATATTGCAGAATTTTCTGAACAAATATAAAGTAAATCAAATGTAAGGTTGTTGTTTGTGTTGTCATAAAAAACACTATCAACATAAACGGAATAACAACTCATTGTTTTATTTGAATATGTAGGACTTAAATT
The DNA here is from genome assembly GCA_052118065.1 of Ruminococcus sp. LCP21S3_E8. Lineage (GTDB taxonomy): Bacteria > Bacillota > Clostridia > Oscillospirales > Acutalibacteraceae > Ruminococcoides. The sequence goes on from JBQKHY010000030.1 coordinate 6,418, forward strand.
TACAATTCCGTAATTCTCTAATTCTGAATTTATTAGTCCTTGAATAATCTTTTTAAGTTGGTTGTTGTCATATTCAGGTGGTGTTGTAGTTAAGCTGAAACGATAGAAAACACAGTTGTTACGGATATAATAACTATCAAATAATATTGAAGATACACTATCACCTACTGATAATAGGGTAATATCCTTATTCTTTTTGAGAATTTCATACAAGAAGAACTGCAAACATGGGGTAATTAATTCTGAATTGCTTGTTAGTTGTTTAGCAGTTATTTTTTTAGATAATAAGTGTATTGATGTTTTTAGAATATCTTTATTAAGAAATCTAAAAAGCAAAAATGCAATTACCGAACAAATGACAAACAGTAAAGAACAAAGTATAAAGTAATATGCAATCAATGGAAGTATATTGTTTACTGCAAGTATTGTTCCATCTGTATTATTAATAGCCAATGCTAAAATTACATTAACTGATATAATACCTATACACATTGAAAGTAGAGCCATAGGGTAAAAGTCTTTGTTTGGGTTATGTTTTTTGTTATTCTTTTTCATAAAAAAAGCCTCCATTTATTTAATAAATAGAGGTTACAATATATTTGTATCAAATTTTGAGAAAAATAATATAAATTGTTGAAATTTTAGGAAATAGTTGTTAAAATATAATTAAGGAAAAATGAAATAGGTTAGGTAGTGATAGATTAAGTTAAATTAAATATAAAGAATAATAAAAAACTTAATAAGGGAGTGTAGAAAATGAAGAGATTATTATCGTTGCTTATAATAGCAACAATTATTACAAGTTCATTGTGTGTAAGTTATTTTGCCATAGATGATAATTCTACACAAAATAATAATACTGAAAGCACAACAGTACCTGTTACCGAAACAAGCAGTACCGTTGTTACAACAGAACCTGTAACAGAAAGTAGTACAGTAGAAAGCAGTACAGTTCCAACAACTACAAAGCCTATTGTTAAGCCTGTTGTTAAAGTAAAAAGAATTAAGCTTAACAAGAGCATTGTAAACCTTGCTAAAAAGGGTAAAACTTGTACAGTAAAAGCAACAGTATATCCTAATAACGCATATAACAAATCTGTAAATTGGACTTCAAATAATAAAAAAGTTGCTACAGTTGATAAGAACGGAAAAATCAAGGCAACTACAAACAAGGGTACAACTTATGTAAATGCTATTGCAAAAGACGGTAGTAAAATCAGAACAAGGGTACTTGTTGTTGTAGGTGAAAAGGTAAAGAAAATTACTTTGAATAAAACTTCTGTTACACTTAATAGAGGTGCAAAAAACAGAACTTTCCAATTAAAGAAAGCTATTAAGAATAAAAATGCTACTTATAAAGGTGTAAGTTGGTATTCATCAAATAAGAATGTTGCTACCGTAAACAGTACCGGTAAAGTTACAATCAAGCATAGAGGTAAAGTTGTAATTACTGTAAAGGCTAGAGACGGTAGTAATAAGTCAGCAAAGTGTACAATTACAGTAAAACAACTTGTAACTAAGATTATCTTTAATAAGAATAATAAGTATGATGTGGATTGGGGTAAATCTATTACTTTAAAGGCATCAGTTGAACCTAGTGATGCTAGTATTAAGACTCTTAAGTGGAAATCTAGTAATACTAAAGTGCTTACTGTTAATCAGAAGGGTAAAGTAACTGCTAAGGGTTTAGGTTCAGCAGTTATTACAGCTAGTGCTATTGATGGTAGTGGTGTAAAGGTTAGTCGTAGGGTAAATGTTAATGTTACTATGAATACTAAGTTAACACATAAGCAGTTTGTATCTAATAAAGAATATGTAGATATGTATTGTAAGGCATTAAATGATTACTTTGAATCTTGTGGTGCAGTTATTAATCCAAATATGGTTGGAAGTTCACAGTGGTGTGTAGATGACACTACTGAATTCTCAGATAATATGAAGATATATGATTTTATGGTAGAAACTGTTAATATTTGGACTTGTCGAATGGCAAAAGATGCTATAAATAACAATGGTTCATGGAAAGATTTAAAAAAAGGTGAGTCTTTGTGGAATTTTTTGGAAGAAATGGAAAAAATTGGTAATTCTGTTTCTTCTTCATATAATCCAAATAAAGTGTTAAATTCTGAATGGAATGGTTGGAAACAAGTGTGTGAATATAATAATTCAGATAGAATTCTTAACATCTATGTATATCCTAGTAAAATAAATACTAGTGCTGGTACTGAATATATTATTTATATGTATTGGGATACAAACGGAGGTTTAAAAAGAAAGGGTATCCCTTTAGTAAAAGAATAATGTTATTTGTTAAAATGTATTAATTTATCTAAATATACTATTTTGTATATTAATACAATTATATATAGTAAATTGAGAGTATGTAATTATGTATGTAATTACATACTCTTTCTTATATATGAAAGGTGGTGTAGTTTCTTATAATTATTAAATTTTAGGAACTTCTTTATAAAAAAATAAAAGCAGTAGGAAAATCATAATGATAATCTTACTGCCTTTTTGTTATAAAGTAAAAACCTCTGTACCAATTTTAAATTTTTAAAAATTATTTGAATTTTCTGCAATATGTTCAAACAATTTATTTTAATGACTGCAAGTTTGACTGCATTTTAACTTATTTTAACTTAATTCAACTTAACCCAAGTAAACATCCCTATTATCGAAAAAGCCCATAGATAAGCCATTTTAAAGCAATTTAAGATAAGTTGACAAAATAAAAAAGGTAGATAAAAATCTACCTTTTATGGTGCACCTAACAAGACTTGAACTTGCACGAATTTTCATTCATATGGACCTGAACCATACGCGTCTGCCACTTCCGCCATAGGTGCGTGTTTATTCAATTAATCACTTCAATATATATTGTAACCAACAAGAGGAAAATAGTCAAGTAATATTAAAAGTGTATTTAAAGTAAAAAAAGGAATAAATAGGGGAATATTTATTCCTTAAAGATATTTACTAGGTTTAAATAAAACCGAAAACCAAAATTTACAGAATAAAGTAAAACATACAGATTATATGAAACCAACAGTGATATTACAATCTATAATTAAAAATGAAAAAATAAAAATTAAAATTCTTCATCCTTTGAGAAAAGGTCACATTTACCGTTAAGGCAGAGGGTATCTTGAATGTCACCACATTCGCAATATCTTTTATCCTGATTAAAGTTATCGCAATGAACACAAATTTCATCCATAGCGTTATTTAGGCTTGTTGTGTAGTCCTCTTTGCTCATAACAGAGATGTCAACTTCTTCTATGAACTGAGCTTGTTGTAGGTTAACATATGTTTTGTTGGTATATTCCTTAACAAAATAAGGTGGTACAACTCTTGTGGACTCAATCTTTGTCAACTCTACAAATGAACTGTAGTTGTCCTTTAAATACCCTTTAAGTTCTGCAAAGTTACTTACACCCTCAGGGTAGTAAAAGTATTCGTCATCAATAAATAATGCTTTCATTACTGTGCCTTCTTTTCTTTTTCTAGTGCAGCCTTTCTGGCAGCCTTTTTAGCTTCCTGCTTTTTCTTTTTTTTCTCAGCATCTTTAGCCTTTTGTGTTTCGTAAATGTTGAGAGTTTCACCTGTTGGACCGTCATGAATCAGCTGACCGTTTCTTAGATAAATTGAACGGTCACAAATTTCCTGTACTGATGGGGCAGAGTGGCTAACAAATAGAACTGTAACACCTTGGTTAATAATCTCTTTAATCTTAGCTTTACACTTCTTCTTAAAGGCATTATCACCAACTGCAAGTGCTTCGTCAACTACAAGAATATCCGGTTCAATGTTAACATTGATTGCAAAGCCAAGACGCATTTTCATACCTGAACTGTATGTTCTTACAGGCTGGTCAATGTAGTCACCAAGCTGAGCAAAATCAACAATGTTTTCTTCAATACTCTTAATGTAGTCATCATCAAGACCTAGGATATAACCCTTTAGGTAAATGTTCTCTCTACCTGTCATTTCAAGTGAGAAACCGGCAGTTAGCTCCAGCAAAGCAGCAACCTTGCCATGAACTGTAACAGTACCGCCACTAGGGAATGTTACACCTGTAATCATCTTTAGCAGTGTACTTTTACCTGCACCGTTGTCACCGATAATACCGACAGATTCACCCTTATTAATAGTAAAGGAAACATCCTTTAATGCACTGTGAATCTTAGGGTTTCTAGGCTTAAAGAACAGTGCCTTAAACCTAGCCTTGTCACTTTTATATAGAATATAATCTTTGCTTACATGGTCAAAGGTAATAATAGGATTGTCACTCATTTTAATACTCCTTATAGTACATCAGGAAGTGTTTTTCTAAGTTTGTTATACTTGTGAGTACCATAGAAAAATACAAGTAAAAATTCAGCTACAAATATAATTAGCTCCCAGTTTAAGCCTAAACCTGTAGGGTCTGTTGTATGGCTAACCCAAAATGCTTCGTGATAGATAAAAGCTTTTCTGTATGCATTTACAAAGAAGTTAATAGGGTTGATTAGCATAATGAATTCTAGGAAATGTTGCATATTTGTTGGTGGTAAGTCGTATGAACTGTAGATAACACCGGTTAACCAGAAGATACCTGACATAACAGATGTAATCATTGACTCAAGGTCCTTACTGAATGCACACATTGGAGCAGTTGTCCATGTTAATGCTAAGAAGAACATAAACATTATCGGACATAGAATAAAGAACTGCAATGCATAAAGTGAAAGGAATTGTGTGTTAAATAAGCAGTCATAAAGTCCCAAGATACCAACCATTATTGCTGATAGCAAGAAATGAATATACACTCTTGAAAGGGAAGTGTATGTAAGAATTGTTGATACAGGGAATTTAACTTTTGTAACAAACTGCCTGTTAACTCGAATTGCCTTTGCACCGTGGGTGATACTTTCACTGATAAACCACCATGGAATAAAACCTGTCAGCATAAAAATAAATCTATCAAAATGCTGAACTGAACCGTTAGGCATCTGAATATCAACAATACCTAAATTCTTGATACCTACTGTAAAAGCAAACCAATAAACAAAAAGTGTAAATGCCGGTTTGATAACTGCCCAAAAAGGACCAATAGCAGCACCCTTATATTGCTTAATTAATTCTGTTTTGGAAAGTCTGAAAATTTGTTTTCCAAAGTGTCTGTGTTCTTTAAATATAGTGAAAATAGTAATCACCGAACCTTTATAAAATAATTTCGTTAATTTCCTTCATATACTATCTTTGTTTTTACAAACAAAACCACCATATATTATAAGGGATTAGAGTCTTAAAGTCAATTGAAGTGAACCATTTTTAGTAAATGTACATAACAATTTTGGCACAATAAATAAAGAGCCACAAAGTTTCTTTGTACTTTGTGACTCTTTTTATAGTTATATTTCTTTACTGGAATTTTCCATTCTTTTGGTTAAAGTTCTCAATGTACAGTTTTTCACAAACTGCCATTTTTCTGATTATATTTTTAACAGTTTTATCAAGACCACTGTTTTCTCTGTAATCGGCAGGATAGATAAAGTCAACTCTATCTCTAAGTAACAAGTCCATAACCTTCTTTGTTACTTCACCCTGATAAACTGCAATAGAAACACCACCATAGGACTTCATCATCTTCATACAAGGTACATCGGAAAGTCCGTCACCTATATAAATCATATTGCAAAATGGAATTCTCTTACTGTCATCCGGCATTGATTTGTTTAAGTCCTCATCATTGGAAATGTCAAGTACACCTTTGTTTATTCTGTACACAAACTGTGTTTTGTTGGTGTAGTTAACGGCAGTTTTAGGGAATACCGCAAGTCCATTTTCGTCATAAACAAATTCACAACCAAAGATTTTCTTAAATTCATTGCTGATTGCAGTACCCTCAATAATTTCTTTCAGTCCTGAGGATATTACATAATGTTCAACTATAACATCATTTTCTTCTGCAAATTTATTAATGTGTTGAAACCACTGTTTAACACCTGGGAAAAATTCAATTTTGTTGCCTTTTTCTGTAAGGCTTTCCCTAGTCAGTGGAATGTTTCTCTTTTGACTTTCCGATAGCATTGTGTACATATATGCAAGTACAGAATCCATCTGTAGCTTTGTACCTACTTCATTTGTTTTGCTCCAAAATTCACTTGGAGTCATTTTTAATGATGGGATAAAAGCATAGTCCTGCATATCCTTTGTACATAATGTTTTGTCAAAGTCATACATTATTGCAATGATAGGTTTTGTATCCATTATAAAACCTCTTAATTATCTCTTTTTCTTAGATTTTTTCTTCTTGTAGTCAGGATCGGCTTTCATAGCAGCCTTTGCTTCTTCTTTAGCTTTCTTTTTCTTCTTGTCCTGAATACCGTAAGGAATAGCAAAACAAGCAAAGATAATAGCAAGTACACCTACTGTTACAATAATAGGAATAAAGTTAAATGGTTCGTCACTGTCCTCATTGTTAGCAGTAGTAGAGTCAGTTGATGCAACAGTTGTTTCTTCTGTAGCAGCTGTAGTTGACTTTACACCTTCATATGGGTCAGTAGCTGACTTTAGAGAATTTTCCATATTCTTTGTGTACTTTGTGATTTCAACACTTTCAAGCTTAACTTCGTTTACAGGGGAACTCTGTTCACCACTTGTGTTTACTGTAACTTCACAATTAGAAATTAAATCAACTACATCCATACCGGCAAATACTTGACCGAATACTGTGTAGTTACCATCTAGGTGAGCGTTTTTAGCAAGGTTAATAAAGAACTGGCTACCATTAGTGTCAGGACCGGAGTTAGCATATGCAACTGCACCTCTGATGTTCTTTAGTTCATCAACACATTCATTTTCGAATTCTTTACCCCAACAAGACTCACCACCTGTACCATCACCATTGGTGTAGTCACCACCTTGAATCATAAATTTCTTGATTACTCTGTGGAAGATTGAGTTGTTGTACTTCTTTTCTTTTGCAAGAGTCTGAAAGTTTTCAACACCCTTTGGTGCATACTTAGGGAAGAATGACATAGCAATATCACCGTAGTTAGTGTGTAGAACTGCTACTGTGTCACCAACCTTAGGCTTAGCCTCTTGACTGAACTTTGCTGATGCAGTGAATGTAACGGAAAATGCCATTGCACAACATAACAAAGCTGTTAGAAAAATACTAATAGTCTTTTTCATAGAATTTTACCTCTTTCGTTTTTAGTTTAACATTCATATTCTACAATAAAATAGTATGTTTTTCAACAATTTTGCAATAAGTTCACAACATTTTCAAATTCACCTATATTTTGTACTATGATTATTCTTCTTCAGGATAGGTCATACCCCAACTTTTTCTAATATCTGTCATAATATCCATAACATCCTTAGTCATTTCTCTGTTCATTAGGTCATTGCCCTTTGAAAGAGTTTCTTCCATATCCTCAACTTCATACCACAAAGCATTTTTAGTGTCACCACATTCTATTTCTTCTACTTCACCGTCAGTATAAGTGATAACTGCTTTCATACCTCTAGGGTATTCCATAACCTCAATATAGCCGTTTGCACAAGAAATCATTGCTCTTTTTGGTTGTTTTGAATGAAGAGAAAGCATAATAGTTGCCATCTGTTGTTCTTCGTTCATCAGTAGGATAGATGCCTGCTCGTCAACACCTGTTTCGCAATATTTTACCATACTTGAAACTTTGTTAGGCTTTGACTTCATAAACATTCTTGCAAGAGAAATTGCATAAACACCAATGTCAAGCATTGAACCACCTGCAAGGTTACGGTTGAAAAATCTGTTCTTCATATCATAATCCTTGTAAGAACCAAAGTTAAGTGTGATTAAGTTAACTTCACCTAGCTTTTCCTCAGCAATTCTCTTTTTCAGTTCCTTATAAATAGGCATATGATATTCTGTCATAGCCTCAGCAAGAACAAGACCCTTTTCCTTAGCAATAGCCATACCCTTATCAAGTTCATCACTGTTTAGAGTGATAGACTTTTCGCAAAGTACATTTTTGCCTTTGTTAAGAGCCTTTTCAATATAATTAATATGTGTGTTATGAGGAGTTGTAATGTAGATAATGTCAATGTTTTCATCATTAATCATATCTTCAAAACTGTCATAAACATTTTCAATACCATACTTTTCTGCAAAGTTCTTAGCCTTGCTTAAAGTTCTGTTTGTTACACCATAAAGTTTTTTGTTGTGGTTCTTCATAGCTAAAGCAAGTTCATTTGCAATAACACCACAACCTAGTACACCCCAATTATAAGTTTTCATAGGTAAAACCTCCATAAAATGTATTAGACCTTAGGTTAATTCTATAATAATAAATCCTATTATAACTGTCAATAATAGACTATTTTCAAAATTTTTATTTTTTAATTTTTCTATTTTTTAATATTTTAATTTTGTCTGTGGGTTAAGAATAGTCAGTTTAACAAATTTGGGCTTTTCAATTTTGATTGTGAGTAAAGGAAAATAATTGGCTATAAAGAAAAATTCGTAGTGAGATTATTTACCTAAAATTATATAAAACTCTGACTCACAGGTGTAGGGTCCAACAGTGTTGGACCGTTACAAACTATCATATATAGTCACATTGTCCTATGTATAATTCATAGTTTACGAATAAGACAAAATAAGATAATTATTATAGTTTTATCCCTCCTTCAGTCGATTTATAAAAGGTAAATTGCCGTACCGTCAATTTACAATCGACAGCTCCCTCGTCTGAGGGAGCCAGATACAGTTTCTACAAATCAATAAGTATGTACATATTTTCAAAATTGTACATACTTTGTTGCCTCCCTCGCTGAGGGAGGTGGCTTTGCGTATGCAAAGACGGAAGGAGTGGTTGGAATTGTAAATAAATTTACAATTCCATATTAGCTGAAACTTTCCTTTATTTATAGCTATAAAATATAGGAAAAATTGTGAGTCACAGGTGTAGGGTCCACCATTGGTGGACCGAACAAATTAGCCTTTATATTGATATTTTGTCCTATGTAGATATTTGAAATTTGTACAGACAAAAGCCTTCCTTGTGTAAAGGAAGGTGTCACCGTTAGGTGACGGATGGATTGTCACGGTAGATAGTGTTCTCTAGATGAAATGTGTACGATGAGATTAGACTAATAATTTAATCTGTTATATCGCAGATGTTTGATATAATCAATAATGCCTACCAAAACAATCCTTCCACCACTTCGTGGTCCCCCTCCCTTTACACAAGGGAGGCTGGTTAGTCTCTGCAAACTCTAAATATTCACCATATAACGATGCAAATTCTAGCCCCATAAACTCTAATTTATCAATCTCACCTTTACCCACAGACAAAATTGAAAAACCCTAATTTGCAGAACTGATTAATCTTAACCCACAACTAAAATTAAAAAATCAAAATTAAAAAACAAAATTGAAAAAATCAAAAATCCAAAGGTCATATATCCAAACTTTATTTCATAGTAATTATGTGTAACAAAACAATCGGAGGAAATAAAATGACAGATTATTTACCTGAAGGACGCAGAATTGATACATACGAAAATTTGGAGCAACTTTCAAGTCTAAAGTCCCTAAATGATGCTATGCGTGACGGAAAAATCCTTGAGGCTAGGGCAACTGTATGTGACCAAAATCACAACCTAATTGTTGACCTAGGGTTTATGAAAGGAATTATTAGGAGAGAGGAGGGTGCTATCGGTATAAGAGAAGGAAAGGTAAGAGATATTGCAGTGATTTCCAGAGTCAACAGACCTGTTTGCTTTGTGGTAAAAGGCTTTACAAAGGACTCTAAAGGCAACAATATTGCAGTACTTTCAAGAGAAGAAGCACAAATTAGATGCCAAAAAAATTATATCAGTAAACTGAAAACCGGTGATATAATTGATGCAAAAATCACCCATTTAGAAAATTTCGGAGCATTTGCAGACATTGGTTGTGGCATTGTAGCACTGATTCCTATTGACTCAATTTCAGTTTCAAGAATAGAACACCCTAGGGAAAGATTTTCTGTAGGTATGAATATTAAGGCAATTGTTAAGTCAATTGACGGTGGCAGAATCAGCCTATCCCATAAGGAGCTTTTAGGTACATGGGAAGAAAATGCAAGTAAATTCACACCGGGAGAAACAGTAGCAGGTATTGTAAGAAGTGTTGAGTCCTATGGTGCATTTGTGGAGCTTTGTCCTAACCTTGCCGGTTTAGCAGAAAGTAAAGAGGGTGTTAAGGTAGGAGAACAAGCATCTGTATTTATTAAGAGCATTATCCCTGAAAGAATGAAAATCAAGCTGATTATTATTGATACCTTTAAATATGAATATAACCCCAAAGAACCTGAATATATGTATCAAGGCAACCATATTGATACTTTCTTATACAGTCCTGAAAATTGTGATAAAACAGTAATATCTACCTTTTAGTTTCAGTTGAATTTTCCTTGTTTCTGTGTTAGAATTTCTTTATATATATTAGAAATGAGGATTATCGTGGAAACTGTACTTTTGATTATACTTTCAATAGCTATTGTAGCAATGGCTGTTGTGTTAGTTATAGTTCTTTCAAAGAATAAAAATAATAATATTGATGATGCAATATATGATGCATCCAAAAAGCTAAATCAAGATACTATTAATAGTGTAAAATTAATGTCTGATATGATAAATCAAAATCAGGTGAATATGGCTGAAAATCAGAAATTTCAGCTACAACAAATGGAAAATAGGATAAAGACCTTTTCAATGGAAAATGAACAGAAACTAGAGAATATCCGTTCTACTGTTGAGAAAAAGCTAACCTATATGCAAGAGGACAACAATAAGCAACTTGAAAATATCAGAACTACCGTTGATGAAAAGTTGCAAAATACTTTAGAGAATAAGCTGAATAAGTCCTTTGAAACAGTAAGTAAACAACTTCAACAGGTTTATAAAGGCTTAGGTGAAATGCAAAACCTTGCAGTAGGTGTCGGTGACTTAAAGAAAGTACTTTCTAATGTAAAGACAAGAGGTATTCTTGGAGAAATTCAGCTTTCAGCAATTCTAAAGGAAATCCTTTCACCTGAACAGTATGAAGAAAATGTTGCCACAAAGAAAGGTAGCAGAAATGTGGTGGAATTTGCAATTAAGCTACCTACTGATGATGACAGCTTTGTATATCTTCCTATTGACAGTAAATTTCCGGGAGATACATATGCAAAGTTAGTTGATGCAATGAATAGTGGCAATAAAGAAGAAATTGAAATTTGTTCAAAAAATCTTCTGAGAACTATAAAAAGTGAGGCTAAGGACATTCACGATAAATATATTTCACCACCAAATACAACAGAATTTGCAATTATGTTCCTACCATTTGAGGGACTGTATGCAGAAGTTGTAAACCGTGGTATGGTGGAAGTTTTGCAGAGAGAATATAAAGTAAATGTAGCAGGTCCATCAACAATGGGTGCATTACTAAATTCCTTGCAACTTGGATTTAAAACCTTAGCAGTACAAAAGCGTAGTGCAGAGGTATGGCAAATTCTAAATGATGTTAAGAGAGAGTTTGATACTTTTGCAGATGTACTGGAAAAAACTCAAACAAGACTAAATCAGGCTAATACGGAACTTGATAAGCTGGTTGGTGTTCGTACAAGGAAAATTCAAAGTCAGCTTTCTAAGGTTCAAAAGTTAGAAGAGAAGAACTAAGTTTATTAACTATTACTGAACAATCTGTGTATTTACTTGAAAAAGAAGTTTATTTGGGATAGAATTACCCTAGGAGTGATAAAATGAAAAGAATAATATCAATGTCATTAGTCCTAGCATTGGCTATTGTTTTCACAACTATATTCGGTGGTTGTGGCAAGGTTGATGTTGAGGATATTACATTGTCCGATAAAACTGTAAAACTTCAACTAAAAGATAAATTTGAGCTTTCGGCAACAGTTACACCTAAGAATGCAGCAGAGCCTATGGTGTATTGGGATAGCTCAGACTCTTCTGTTGTAACAGTAAAGTCCGGTGTACTTACAGCAGTAGGTGAGGGCAAAGCAACAGTAAAAGCCTTTACTAGTAACGGTGTAAGTGATGAATGTAAGGTTACTGTTGACAATGTTTTGGCTTCAAAGTTAACACTGAATAAATCTAAGTTTACATTAATGTTAGGTGCAACAGAAAAGTTAGTTTATACTATTACACCTAAGAATGTTACTAACAATTCTATTGAATGGGAAAGTAGCAATACAAAAGTAGCTACAGTTGAAAATGGCAAAGTTACAGGCAAAGATGCAGGTGAATGTACAATTACTGCAACAAGCTCAAACGGACTAAAAGCTAAATGTAAGGTTATTGTAAAGGTTAAGCCTACAGGTGTTGTTATCGATAAACATTATGTAAATGTGGGTACTAACAAAAGTATTCAGCTTTCTGCAACAGTTAAACCTGACAATACTGCATATAAGGATGTAATGTGGGAATCCTCAAATGACTCTATTGCGACAGTTGACAGCAAAGGTAAAGTAACCGGTAAAAAGGTAGGTTCTTGCAAAATCTATGCTACTACTAAGAATAATAAGTACGACTACTGTAAAGTAGTTGTAACTCAAGAAGATTTGAAGTTCTCAGGTAACGGCAACAAAACTCTAACAGATGTTACTGTTACAAAGGGTGTTTATGCAATTACAATGACCCATGAAGGCAAAGGTACATTTACTGTAATAGGTTCTGATGGTGATGGCAGAGTATATACATATGTTGATACTACCGGTAAATATACAGGTACTAACCTTTATGCTAAAGGTAAAAGTGACGGTGTAGAAGATGCAACAATCAAGGTTGCTGCTACAGGTAAATGGACTATTAAGATTAAAGCCATAACATATGACGGTACAGACAACATTACAGGTAGTGGTGAATGTGTATCAAAAATGTTTACAGGTACAGACAAAAAGCAAACTGTTAAGCTAAAGAACAAAGGTGAGGATGACTTTACTGTATTCCTATTTGATGAAACAGGTAAACAGATAGGTGTCCTTTGTGATGAAATTGATGATTACGAAGGCACAGTAAGTGCAACATTAAATAAGAACAAAAGCTACTATATAGTAGTTAAGTCAAGTGGTACTTGGTCAGTAGATTTTGGTTCAGGCAGCAAGGTAACAACAGTTAAGAATACAAATTAATGAATGAAAATAATCCCTCCGGGCAATACTTTTATTAAAGATTGTCAGGGGGGATTTTTTTGCAGTATAACAAGGTTGAGATTTGTGGTGTAAATACCGGCAAATTAAAGGTACTAAAAGAAAAGGAAAAGAAAGAACTTCTGAAAATTATGAGGGAGGGAAATGAAAAAGAAAGAAAAATCGCCAGAGATAAAATGATTAAAGGCAACTTGCGACTTGTACTTTCGGTAATTCAAAGGTTTACCAATCGTGGGGAAAACCTTGACGACCTTTTTCAGGTAGGTGTAATCGGTCTGATAAAGGCGATTGATAACTTTGATACAAGTCTTGATGTTCGTTTTTCAACATACGGTGTACCTATGATTATCGGTGAAGTCAGAAGATTTCTAAGGGATAACAATGCATTAAGGGTTAGTCGCTCAATGAGGGATACTGCCTACCATGCTATGCAGATAAAAGAAAAACTAATAAATAAGAACAACAGAGAACCTACAGTGGAAGAAATAGCAAAAGAGATGAATGTCCCTAAGGAAACTGTAGTTCTTGCCTTAGAGGCGATTGTAGAGCCTGTATCGCTATATGAACCGGTGTTCTCAGACGGTGATGATACAATTTATGTTATGGATATGCTAAGTAACAACAATTCCGACAGTAATTGGTTGGAAGAAATTTCTTTTAAGGAATCATTAAAGAACCTTAGCGATAGAGAGAAGAAAATACTTTCACTGAGATTTTTTAAGGGTAAAACCCAAATGGAAGTAGCCAAAGAAATCGGCATTAGCCAAGCCCAAGTATCACGAATTGAGAAAGGTGCCTTAAATCAAATAAAAAAAGATATGTAAAAATATAAAACCTCCTTTACTTTCAAAATTTAGTGTGTTAAAATTTTAGTGTGTGAAAGTAACGGAGGTTTTTACTTATGAACAATAAAATAAAAGATGAAGCAACTGATTTGCTTTTTAAGGCTATTTTAAGCCTAAAGAATGAAGAGGAATGTTACAACTTTTTTGAGGATTTATGTACAGTTCCTGAGCTAAAGGCAATGTCACAGAGAATTGTTGTAGCCAAGATGTTAACTGACAAAAAGGTGTATAGTGATATTGTAGCAAAGACCGGTGCATCAACTGCCACAATCAGCAGAGTTAACCGTAGCTTAATCTATGGTAGCGATGGTTACGAAATGGTTTTCGGCAGAATTTTTGATGAAAAAGAAGATAAAGTAGAGGACAAGTAAAATGCCATCTTACGAAATGTTTGCTGATTTTTACGATAGCTTAACAGATAATGTTGAGTACGAAAAAAGAGCAGATTATATTGTTAATGTTCTACAGAAGAATTTTAATCACGATTTAGGACTGACTCTTGACTTAGCTTGTGGCACAGGTACAATGACTATGTTACTGAAAGAAAAGGGCATTGATGTTTATGGTGTTGACGGTAGCTATGATATGCTTACTGTTGCTCAGCAAAAGACTATGGAAAAGGGTCTTAACATTCTTTATTTGTGTCAGAGAATGGAGTCTCTTGACTTGTATGGTACAATAGATACTTGTATTTGTACCTTAGATAGTCTAAATCATATTGTGGATGAAAAGGTTTTCACTAAGGCTATAGAGAGAGTTTCTCTGTTTATGAATAAGGGTGGTTACTTTTTGTTTGATTTAAATACCCTTTATAAGCATAGAAAGGTTCTGGCTAACAATTCCTTTGTCTTTGAAACAGATGAAGTTTTCTTAGCATGGCAAAATACCTTGCAAGAAAATGACATTGTGGATATTGACCTTGATTTCTTTATTAAGGAAGAAGATTTGTATGAGAGATATAGCGAAAGTTTTAGTGAAAGAGCCTATTCACTTGAGTTTGTGGAAAAAGTTTTAAACAAATACAACTTTGTTGTTGATGGTGTCTTTGGAGATTTAACTACAGAACCACCAAAGGATAACGAAGAAAGAATAATTATAATAGCAAGGAAAGTTTGATTATGGATAAGATTACAAGATGTATTACCCATGATGGAGCAGTTATGGCTGCTGCCATTGATTCAACAGAAACAGTTTTTACTGCACAAAAAATACATAACACTTCACCTGTAGCTACAGCAGCACTGGGCAGATTGCTTTCTGCCACATCAATTATGGGTGCAATGCTAAAGAACCCTAAGGCTACTATAAATTTACAGGTAGCAGGTGACGGTGAGCTTGGACTTGTTACAGCAGTAGCAAATGCTAAAGGTCATGTTAAGGGTTATGTGTCTAACCCTAATTGCCCTACCGAATATTATGAGAACGGTCATATTAATGTTGGTAAAGCAGTAGGTCACGGTACACTTAATGTTATGCGTGATGAGGGTGCAGGTGAACCTTATATTGGCAGAGTGCCACTACTTAGTGGTGAAATTGCTGAGGATATTGCAAGCTACTATGCAACAAGTGAGCAGATTCCAACAGTATGTGCCCTAGGTGTGTTAATTGATAAAAAGGGTATGGTATTGGCTTCCGGTGGTGTACTGTTACAGATGTTACCGGGTGCATTTGAAAGTGATATTGACAGAATAGAAGAAAATCTAAAGTCAGTTCCTAGCGTTACTCAAATGTTGGCTGACGGATTAACTCCTGTTCAGATGGCAGAAAAATTCCTAAAAGGTTATGAAGTTGATGTTCTTGATGAATATGAAGTAGGCTATTACTGCAATTGTAGTAGAGAGAAAATCGAGAACATTGTTACCGGTATGTCTAAGGAAGAACTTGAAGATATAGTTAAGAACCAAGGAGAACTTCAAGCAGAATGCCATTTCTGCAACAAAAAGTATGTATTTACAAAGGAAGAATTACAGAAGATAATCAGCACTAAATAACACCATTAAAAATTTTTTTAAAAAAAAATTAAAAAAAGTGTTGACAAATAGAAAGAAATACTGTAATATAATGCTTGTCGCTGATGAACAACACGAAACACGGCGACAATGTGGGAGCATAGCTCAGCTGGGAGAGCATCTGCCTTACAAGCAGGGGGTCACAGGTTCGAGCCCTGTTGTTCCCACCAAATTTTGGCCCGGTAGTTCAGTTGGTTAGAACGCTAGCCTGTCACGCTAGAGGTCGTCGGTTCGAACCCGATCCGGGTCGCCAAAATTTGCCTCTGTAGCTCAGTCGGTAGAGCAGGGGACTGAAAATCCCCGTGTCGATGGTTCGATTCCGTCCGGAGGCACCATAAATGCGGATGTAGCTCATCTGGTAGAGCGCCACCTTGCCAAGGTGGAGGTAGCGGGTTCGAGCCCCGTCATCCGCTCCACTAAAAAGCACTAAACCTTAAACCTTTGGTGCTTTTTGTATTAAAAGTCAATATGGCGTCATAGCCAAGTGGTAAGGCACGAGTCTGCAAAACTCTGATTCCCCAGTTCAAATCTGGGTGACGCCTCCAATTAAAGGCCAACCCAATAGGGTTGGCTTTTTACTTTTGTTTTTTAATTTTATTTGTTCGTAAATATTAGTTCGATTTACAAATTTGGGTTTGTCTTTTTAATTTTGATTGTGGTTAAAGGCAAATTTGTAGTGAGAATATATACCATAAAATCATATGAAACTATGACTCACAGGTGTAGGGGACATCATTGATATCCCGTTTGAAAATTAACCTTTCTATTTGTATTTTGTCCTTTGTAGATATTATAAATTTATAGTCTGTAAACAGGATAATAATCTCATAGGTATCACACTTTTTAACGGGCGAACAATGTTCGCCCCTACGACTGTAAGCCAAAAGTTTGTTGTAATTTTGTCCTATGTAGTTACATTAAATTTGTACATATTTGCCAGCCTCCCTTGTGTAAAGGGAGGGGGACCACGAAGTGGTGGAAGGATTGTCTAGTAGGCAGTAATAGATAGATAAAATTTAGATAGGAAAACAAAACCTATTATATATCTATCGAATAAAACTGATATATTAAAAAGTATGTACCATAACAATCCCTCAGTCGCTTTTTAAGAGTAAATTGTCATTCTTCCAATTTACGAGCGACTAGCTTTTCTAGCGAAAACGGCAAACCCTTTGTCCCTTCGGGGCATTTCCCTTATCAAGGGAATACCTTTACACAAGGGAGGCTGGTTAGTCTCAGCTAATTCTAAATAACTACCACAAAACAAGGATTTTTTTATCCCCACAAACCCTAATTTATAGAACTAATTTACTTTAACCCACAGACAAAATTGAAAAATATCTAATTCCATAAAACATAAAATAACACAACACTGACAATACAGGAGAATACTATGATACAAAAACATTGCTTTAACTGTGGAACTAAACTAATTGAAAAAGAACTTAAGGGCGAAGGTATTGTTCCTTTTTGTGAAAACTGTAATTCTTTCCAATTTCCAATGTACAACATAGCAGTAAGTATGATTGTGGTAAATGAAGAAACTGATAAAATTATGCTGATTAAACAATACGGCGACCCTTTCTATATATTAGTTGCAGGTTATGTAAATCGTGGTGAACCTTTAGAAAATGCAGTTGTAAGGGAAATTAAAGAAGAAACCGGAATGAATGTTTCTCACATAAAATTTAATAGAACCAAATTTTACGAAAAGTCAAATACCCTAATGTGCAATTTTACTGCATTTGTAAAAAATGATACGGAACTTTCCACAAATAATGAAATTGACTCATTCCATTGGTTTACTAAGGATGATGCAAGAAAAAATATTTTGCAGAATAGCTTGGCATCTTATTTCTTAAATGCATATCTTGATGAATAATTATAAAATCACTCTAATCAAACATACTGTAATTTTCTAATTCCTCAATATTGTAACTAGCCATTTCGCTAGTAGGAGAACTGTTTTTGGTGACACGATTATTACTTTCATCAATTTCCTTATCTTCTTCAAGCCAACCTAAAAGCACTGCATAGTGGTTCACATACCTTTTCCTACTGTTAACAAGATACCGAGATAGCCTGTCGATTTTCCCTTGGTATGTTTTGGGGTACTTACTCTCAAGGTCAAGCTTTTCTTTTTCAGTAAGAAAAACATTTTCAAACAGACCGAGAGGGGGCAAAAGCTCCTTTTGCCTCTCAGTCTTTGATTTATATGATTTATTATATTTATTTAATTTATTATATTGTTGTTTATCTTCTGTTAGCTGACTGTTAACTTCCTGTTTGTTGCCTGTTAGCTCACTGTTAGCTGAATTATTGTGTGAAGAATGATAAGTGTTTTCACCTTGATAAGTGTTGTAGTTATTAATGGTAATTAAAAGTCCACAAGAAATAGGTTCAGCATTTATCTCACCGGTAGTTTTTAGATGCTTGATTGCTGTCCTAATTGGCTGAACAGAAATTTTGTCACCTTTATAAAACCCTAAATCACCGGCAATGCGACCGTAGCTTGTGACAAGTTGTCCTCTATGTACTGTTATGTTTTGAAAGTCATTGTCAAAAACATTTGCTTTCAAAATCAAGTGAACAAATACCCTAAAGGTTGTTCCGTCTTGATACCATTTCCAATCTAAGATTTTTCTATTTAACTTTACAAAAGTATCTGAGTGATACATAAAATACCTCCTAATTATTTCTATACATATAATTGTAGGAAGTATTGAAATTTTCATCAATGCAATAATTGCATTTTTTATGAATTTTTTGTTAACAATAAGCCGTTTTCTAATTAATTAATTATTTTAGGTTGCTATTTATAACTTGTTTTATAAATTGATAATTGCGAGAAACCCCATGAAATCAGGCTTTTTAAATAGGCTAAAATTACTTTGATAAAATTTTCAAAAAAATTGAAAAAACTATTGACATTAGTCTCAACCTGGTATATAATAGGCTATGTTGTCAAGAGACATCAGATTGTTGTGGGAGCATAGCTCAGCTGGGAGAGCATCTGCCTTACAAGCAGGGGGTCACAGGTTCGAGCCCTGTTGTTCCCACCACTTTTTTTGGCCCGGTAGTTCAGTTGGTTAGAACGCTAGCCTGTCACGCTAGAGGTCGTCGGTTCGAACCCGATCCGGGTCGCCAAAAATTTGCGGATGTAGCTCATCTGGTAGAGCGCCACCTTGCCAAGGTGGAGGTAGCGGGTTCGAGCCCCGTCATCCGCTCCAGTATTGAAAGCACCATATGGGTGCTTTTTCTTTTGTCATTTTTTATTTACAGTTGCATATACTATACCATAAGGCGTTATAGCCAAGTGGTAAGGCAGGAGTCTGCAAAACTCCCATTCCTCAGTTCAAATCTGAGTAACGCCTCCAAAACTCTCAACTTCTGTTGGGAGTTTTTCTTTTGTCTGTATATTTTTCCCACCTCTGTCAATACTACTTTCGGAGGTGTTTTTTATGGATGAATATAATAAGTATAAAAATAGTCAAAATCATAAAAAGCATAATAAGAGAAATAAATTAAGTTTTTATGTTTCTCTTGCAATTTGTATAACTGCAGTTGGACTGGCTGTGTGGTCAACTTTTTCTTCTTATTCCAGTTTTAAAGAAAAGAGAAATCAGGTTGCAACTGCAACGGCTACTGCTACTCAGGCTAATAATCAAGTGACCGGTGTTACTGTTGAAGAAACCACAACCACTACAATGTCAACTACAGAAAGTACAACTTTACCAACAACAGTTACCACAACTACTGTGCCTAATACATCAACCACTATGTCAGCAGTTCAAACAATGTTGCAAGTTCCGGGAAATTTAATTTATCCTGTGAAAAATGCAAAAGTCTCAAAACCTTATTCCGAAAATGCAGTTTATAACAAAACTATGGGTGACTATAGAAGTCATTTAGGTATTGACTTTAATTGTAAGAAAGATACAAATGTTCTTTCAATGTCTGATGGTGTGGTAAGTGATATTTATGATGATGAAAGAATGGGTAAGGTGGTTATTCTTGATTGTGGTACATTTATGATTTATTACAGTGGACTTGATAATGTTAAAGTTCAGGTGAATGATACCCTTTCTAAAGGAGATACTATCAGTAATGTAGGGGAAATGCCTTGTGAATCAGAGGATGGCATCCACCTTCATGTTGCTATTAGAGTAAACGGTAGTTATGTTGACCCATTATCAGTTATAGGTGCAAATGAATAATGGGAAATTTTCCACATAAAATAATTACAGAGCCTTCGTCTTTCGTTTAGAGGCAAAAATAAAAGGATGAACTTGAAAATTCTCAAGTTCATCCTTTATTTATTGTTGTAATTCATAGTTGTTACCTTTATCTCTGGCTTTCATGCCACTCAATATCACCGAAAATGAAATCATCAATATCGCCTTGTGAATTTGCCATCATATAGATATATTCTGTCATTGTAACAACACCTCCTTTTCAGATAAAGTAATTTATCCTATTCAGGAGTGAATTTTTAAAATGTTATTTTTCTAACATATCAACATAGTTAGCAATAATGTCAACAACATTTTCTTGAGTCATTCTACTACTATTGATACAAAGATCATAGTTTTGTGGTTGACCCCATTTTAGTCCTGAATAGAAACTATAATAGTTTGCTCTGTTTTTATCAGTTCTATTAATAATCTGTTCTGCTTTTCTCTTATCAACATTGTGATACTTGATAGCTCTTTCTTTTCTGTATTCCATATCAGCATTGATAAATACATTTACAACATTGTCAAAATCTCTTAAAACATAGTCAGCACATCTACCAAGAATAACACAAGGACCTTCTTCTGCTAATCTCTTAATCATTTTGTGCTGAATAATGTATAGCTGGTCATTCATAGGTAAGTCACCCATTGCAGAAAAACCATTACCAAAGTTGTATAAACCCATAGATAGAGAATATAGCAAACTGTTAGTTGCCTGTTCATCAACCTTTTCAAAAACCTCAGGGCTCATACCATTCTCTTTTGCTGCAAGAGAAATTAACTCTTTATCGTAATATTTAATACCAAGCTTCTTTGCAAGAGCAGTAGCAATTTCTCTACCACCACTACCAAACTGTCTTGCTACAGTAATAATATGTTTTGTTCCCATTTAATTTACCACCTTAATAATAAATCGTATGGTAATTATATCACAATAATTACGAAAAATCACTACTTCATTGTGCAATTTGAATAAGTTTGTGTATTGTATACAATAACAAGTACCCTAAATTATGCAAAAAAACAATAAACAGTATCAAACTATTATGTATGTGTAGGTATATATAACTTAATATAGTATATATAATGAATAATTCTATACTATATAAGCAGATATATATTACATATTATTATAGTAAACCTGAATTGTTAATTTTGTCGTATTAGAAAAGTTAAATCTAAGTTATTATAAAATGATTTTTATTAATTATTGCAATAATATAAGGAAATATAGCCCTTTTAAGAGAAGTGTGAAAAAAGTTTTAAAAAATTTAAGCTTTAAAAACGGCATAGGAATGGGCATTTTAAAGGATTGTAAAATAAAAATGAAAAATTTTTAAAAAAAGTTGGAAAAAAGTGTTGACAAAGTTGAGAAATAGCCGTATAATAAAACTCGTTCCGCTGAGGGAACAGAAAAACTCAAGAGAAATCGAGAGTAAAAAAGTTACTTAAAGAGGAACAACGGACCTTGAAAATTAAACAACGAACAAGAAACCCGAAAATGACTTTGAGTTAAAAAACTCAAGTTTTAAGGAAAGTGAATGTGAACACTAAAAAATACACAACACGCAAGTATTCAGAAATGAGCTTGACGATTTAATAAGATGTTAAACCGAAAGGTCTAATATACAAATTATTAGAGAGTTTGATCCTGGCTCAGGATGAACGCTGGCG
>JBQKHY010000031.1:0-27707 GCA_052118065.1 Ruminococcus sp. LCP21S3_E8
GTACGATTAGATAAAAGTTATCTATAAATATAGGAACGAACAGTGTTCGTTCCCTACATCATATATCGAATAAATCTTATATAATCTAAAGTGCCTACCAAAACAATCCTTACACCACTTCGTGGTTCCCCTCCCTTTACACAAGGGAGGCTGGTTAGTCTCTGCTAATCCTAAATATCTACCACAAAACAAGGTGAGTTCTAACTCCACAAACCCTAATTTATCTAACTCACCTTTAACAACAAAAAATTAAAAAATTCTTATAATCAACACAAAGCCAACAAATTAATATTTTATAATAAGACCTACAATGGATAAATTGTAGGTCTTTATCTTTTTATGTTGTTTTAATTATATATGATTCTAATTAATTACATAATTAAATGTATTATATTTTACTACATAACATTATTGTGATTATCTAAAAAATAAGAAATCTAATAAAATAAAGAAAAATAATATTAAATTAATATAGGTAACATTTAAAACAAGCAACAATAATTACAACGGTTTTATTCCGAATAGGGAAAGAATTTGAAGTACAAGGCCACAAACTACAGATGCTGAGATACCATAGACTAACACAGGACCGGCAATGACAAACATTTTAACACCTAAGCCTAGCACAAGACCTTCACTTTTAAATTCAATAGCAGGAGAGGCAATAGAGTTTGCAAAACCGGTAATAGGTACAAGTGTACCGGCACCACCGATTTTTGCAATGTTGTCATACCAGCCAATAAAAGTTATAAGTATTCCTATGAATATTAATGTAATAGATACAATTGTACCGGCATTATCCTTGTTCATTCCTAAATATTCATATAGGTTTTGAAAGCCCTGACCAATAGCACAGATTAGCCCACCAATCCAAAATGCATTGAAACAATCCTTTATGATAGGACTGTTGTGGCTATATTTCTTTACAAGTTTATTATATTCTTTGTTTGAAATCATATTATCACCTAAATTTATTTTATCCAATAAATGTAATGTTATGAAATTTTATTTTGCTATTTCATTTGTTAAATTTTTGTTGTATAATATCCTTGTATAACTATGAAGAGGAATGAAAATGCATTATTTAGATAACAGTGCAACTACTTGTGTCTATCAGGACTCAGCAAAAGTTGCTTATGACATTATGACAAAAAATTACGGTAATCCCAGCTCATTGCATAAAATGGGCCATGATGCATCTCTTGTACTTGATAATGCAAGAGAAGTTATTGCAAAGTCTGTTGGTGCTGAACCAAAGGAAATTTATTTTACTTCCGGTGGTACAGAAGCCAATAACCTTGCAGTTATGGGTACTGTAAATGCTAAAAAGAGAAATGGCAATAAAATTGTCACAACAGCTATTGAACACCCATCAGTTTTGGAAACAATGAAAGTCCTTGAAGAAAGAGGCTTTAATGTTGTTTATATTAAGCCTGAGAATGGTGTGATTCCACTTTCTGCTTTAGAAAAGGAAATTGATAAGGATACTATCCTTGTGTCTGTTATGACAGTTAATAACGAAACAGGGCTTGTAACACCTACAGAAAAGATACCTGCAATTATTAAGAAAAATAATTCCAAGGCTGTTTTCCATACTGACTTTGTTCAAGGCTATGGAAAGCTAAATTGTAAGGTAAAGAAAATCGGTTGTGATTTGCTAACAGTTTCTTCTCACAAAGTACATGGACCTAAGGGTGTGGGTGCTTTGTATGTGAAGAAGGGTACACGACTTGTACCAAATACTTATGGTGGTATGCAAGAAAATAAAGTAAGACCCGGTACAGAGGCTTTGCCTTTGATTGGTGCATTTGCAAATGCAGTAGAAAAATTTAATGTTCATAAAAATTATGAGAAAGTCAAGGAACTACATTCCTACTGTATGGAACAGTTATGTGATATTGATGGCTTAACTGTTAATAGTACAGACTTTCCATATGTTATAAATGTGTCAACAAATTGTGTTATGAGTCAGACAATGTTAACATATCTTGCCGATAAGTATGATGTGTGTATTAGTTCAGGTTCTGCTTGTCACAAAGGTGAACTTAGCCATGTGCTTTCTGCTTATGGTTACAGTGCCGATAGAATCAACTCTGCACTAAGAATCAGCTTTTGTGAAAGTAGCACTAAAGAAGATGTTGATGCTTTAGTAATGGGTATAAAAAACGGTTTGAAAGAACTGGTAAAATTTAAATAAAGTTGAGAGATAATATGAAAGAAATTGTTTTAATTAAAGTTGGAGAAATTATCCTAAAGGGTTTAAATAGAAAAAGCTTTGAAAGTAAGCTAATTAAGAATATTAAATCAGCACTTGATGGTGGAGATGAATGTAAGGTTATTTCAGCTCAATCAACAATTTATGTTGAACCTGTTTATGATGATGCTGATATTGAGGATATTTGTGACAGAATCAGCAAGGTTTTTGGTATTGTTGCATTCCATAGAGCAGCAGTAGCAGAAAAGACAATGGAAAGTATTTCTCAGGTTGCAGTTGAGTACCTAGCTGATTATCTTGATACTGCCAAGACTTTTAAATTTGAAGCTAAGCGTAGTGACAAAAAGTTCCCTCTAAAGTCACCTGAAATTTCTCGTGAAATGGGTGGAATTATCCTAAAGCACTTTAACCATCTATCAGTTGATGTACACAACCCTGATGTTCAAGTTACTGTTGAAATTCGTGACTTTGGTGCATATATTCATGCAGGAGTTGTTAAGGGTGCAGGTGGTGTACCTGTTGGCACAAGTGGCAACGGTACAATTCTAATCAGTGGTGGTATTGATTCCCCTGTAGCTGCTTGGATGATGGCTAAGAGAGGTCTAAAACTAAATGCAGTACATTTTGCTTCACCTCCATATACTTCACAGAGAGCAGAGGACAAGGTAGTCAGACTACTAAAGAAGGTTTCTGCTTATGCCGGTGAAATCACAATGTACACAGTACCATTTACAGAAATTCAAGAAAAAATCAAGAACAATTGTCCTGAAGAACTTTTCACAATTATTATGAGAAGACTTATGATGCAAATGTCTGAACGAATTGCAAAGGATACTAAGAGCAGTTGCCTAATTACAGGTGAAAGTTTAGGTCAGGTAGCTTCCCAAACAATGCAAGCAATTGTTACTACTGATGAAGCAACAGATATGGTTGTATTCAGACCATTAATCGGTATGGATAAGGAAGAAATTATCCAAATTTCTCGTAAGATTGATACATTTGAAACATCAATTGAACCATATGAAGACTGTTGTACAGTATTTACACCAAAGCATCCTCGTACAAAGCCTGTACTAAAGAGAGTTAAGGATGCACAAGAAAAAGCTAATTTTGATGAATTAATCGAAACATCATTAAATAACCTAAAAGTTACTCACATTAATCCATAAGGATGAGGAAAATGAAGATACTTCTGCTACTAAAAGAAGATATACAAGTTAATAGAAAAACTTCTGTATTAAAAGAAGTGCCAACTGACTTGGAAAGTGTGGACAAAACTTACGAAGTGAATCCAAAACTTTTAAAGAAAGCTGTTCTTGAGTTGCAGAAAAACAGTGATGTAACAGAAATCATCGCTTGTGGTTCTTCAGATACAGAAAGAAAGTTCAGAACAACTTATGCAGACACTATTGCATATCTTGAGAAACAACTGAACAAAGATAAAGAGGGACTTCCTGAGAAAGAAAAGGTACAAGGTAAGCACTTTGATATTTCTGAAAAGGACAAAGAACTTCTCAAGAAAAAGGATGTTTCAAAGTTAGAAATAGCCCTTGCAAAGTTTAAACCTAAAGCAAAAACTGCTTTAAGTTATGCTAAAAATTATTGGAAATATTTAAAGGGCAAAACCTATAACAAAAAGAAAATTCCGGTTTATCTTGATGTGGATTATTTCTGCTTTAGCACCGATAAAATCGACTTCTTTGCATTTGTTAATGCAAGTGATGAAATGATTTTAAAAGGTGAAAAATTCTTAGCTGAGAAAAAGCTACAACAACAGTACATAGTTAAGAATTATGACAGTGGCATTAATAAATTTATTAAGAACCACATTCCACTAAAGGTGGACAACAAGAATGAAGTAATCAGAAAGACTATTCAGAATGTTGCAGTTGTAGCATTTGTAGTTGCAGGTGTGTTCTTGCTTTATAACAATGTTTATAAGTCAGTTGAGAATACTGCTATTCAGTCAGAGATTCAGTCTATCTATTATGATGGTGACACAACAAAGAAAGTTTCAGAAAAAGAAAAGGTAAGAAACTTTAAAAAGCTACAAAAAATCAACAGTGAAATTGTAGCATGGATAAATGTGCCACATACTAATGTTGACTATCCTGTACTTTATCATAAAGGGGACACTTTACATAGTCAGTATTATTTGTACAATAACTATGAAAAGAATTATTCCCAATACGGTAGTATATTTATTGATTTTAGAAGTCAACAAGGTGTAAAGAGTAAGAATGTTATTATGCATGGACATCATATGATGGATGGTAGTATGTTTGCCAACCTATTGAAGTATGGTAAAACCTCTATTGATATGAATTTCTACAAGAAAAGTCCTACCTTTACAGTTACAACACCGGATGACGGCGATGAAGTTTATAAGATTATTTCTATTTATAAAACTACAGGTGATAAGAATGAAAAAGATTTCTTTAACTATCTGCAAGGTGACTTTACCAGTGACGCTGAGTTTATGAACTATGTTTATAATATAAAAGCAAGGTCACTTGTTAATACACCTGTTGATATAAACGAAAATGATACACTTGTAACCCTTTCAACTTGTTCCTATGAGGTTCACGAAAATTATAGAACTGTTGTTGTAGGTAGAAAAGTTAGAAAAGGTGAAAGTGAAAAGGTAAATGTTGCTTCAGCAGTAAAGAACAAGAATCCTTATTTCCCATCAAGCTATTATTATCGTTTTGGTGGAACTCAGCCAAAGCTAACTTCCTTTAGAACAGAACTAAAGAAAGGTAATATTGATTGGTATGATGGTAAGGGTAATCTAAAGGGTAATCAAAAGTTAACCGGTGGTAAGTATGTTATTGAGAGAACTTCTACTACAACTAAAGCAAGTTCAAGTACAAAGAAAACTTCCTCAACATCAACAACTAAACCTACTACGAAAACATCTACCACAAAAGCTACTAAACCAAGTACAACAAAGCCAAGAAAGGTTTACTATACAGTTAAATTTGTAAATGCAAACGGTAGAACTATAAAGCTTCAAAGAGTAGAGAAAGGTCATAGTGCTACTGCACCAAAAGCACCATCTAAAGCATCTACAAAGTATTATAGATATAAGTTTGTAAGATGGAGTAGGAGCTTTAATCGTGTAAACGGTAACCTTGTGATTAAGCCGATTTATTCTAAGGTAAGAATACCTCAGCATAAGCCAAAGCCAACTACACCTAAACCAACAAAGCCAAAGCCAACTACAGTACCTAAGACCACTGTGCCAACTACAACACATACTACTGAACCGGCAACAGAAGAAATAGAAGAGGATTGATAATTATGAAATGCGATTTAATTTTTTATCTTGCAAAGAAAACTGCATTGTGTGAAAAGAAGATAAAAGAACTTTTTGCCAATACTATTTATCAGCTTAATTCTGTTACTGCTTCAACTACACCTGATAGTTTAGGTATGCAACTTACAGATGCACTTAATTGTGTAAACCTAATTTTTGTTGTTGGTGGGTTAAGGGATAATGATGTTAGAGCAATTTCAAATGTACTTTCTAAAGCACTTGCAAATTCTTCAACAAATATCATTCCTAAAAGGTTAAAGAATGAGGTTGGAGATTTTGACGGATATATTCTAAGGTCAGGAAAACAAACGATAATTTGTATTCCCGATAATCCGAAAGAAATTGAAAATATGTTAAATGAAAATATGTTTAACTACCTAAACAGAATATACAGTGAATAAATCTTGACAAGATTACTGAAAGATAATATAATAGCACCTAGGGAATGAATGTCTCCCTTAGTAATTATTACTTAAACTGCTTTTTAAGCTGATGACTTCTGCATTTTGCAGGGTTATCAGCTTTTTTTGTGTAAGGAGGAATATTGTGGAGAATTTTAATAAGAAATCATTTACTGTACTAAAATACATAGCCTTTGGTGTGGTGATAGGTGTATTGGTTGGTGCAATTGATACTTTGTTTGGCAGAGTGTTAATAGCTATTACAGATTTTAGAACAGACTATTACCTTTTCTTGTTACCCTTTTTGCCATTAGCCGGACTATTAATTACCTGGATGTACAATAAGTTTAGTGCAGTTAGCCTAAAGGGTATGTCACTTGTTTTTGAAACAGGTCAAAGTAAGAGAAATTCAATACCTTTACCACTAGTACCACTTGTAATGATAGGCACTTGGATTACTCATCTTTTTGGTGGTAGTGCAGGTAGGGAAGGTGTTGCAGTACAAATCGGTGCAACCTTATCCCATAGAATAGGTAGAAAGTTTCACTTTTCTAATAATGAGAGAGTGTTGCTTATTACCGGTATGTCAGCAGGTTTTGGTGGATTGTTTCAGACACCATTAGGTGCAGTTTTCTTTGCACTTGAAGTTATTGTTGCCGGATATTTGGAGTATGAAGCATTACTACCGGCTTTTATTGCATCAATAGTTGCTTGTATAACTTCTCATACTTTAGGACTGGAGAAATTCTCAGTTAATGTTACAGATACCCTTGATCTAACAGATTTCAAAGTGATGATTTTCCTTGTGATAATGGGTATTGCTTTTGGTCTAGTAGGTAGATTGTTTTCTTATCTACTACAAAAGTCAAAGGACTTTATGAAAAATAAAATCAAGAATCCATATGTGAGAATAGGTGTAGTTTCTGTTCCACTGGCAATAATTTTAATTTTCTTCTATGGTGGCAGATATAGTGGACTTGGTACAAATCTGATTTCAGCCTCATTTAGTGGTGGGGAAGTTCATTACTATGATTTTATTGTAAAGCTACTGCTGACTATCGTAACCTTGGCTATAGGTTTCCAAGGTGGTGAGGTTACACCTTTATTTTCAATAGGTGCAACACTTGGAGTTGTGCTGGGTAATTTATTTGGTATTTCCCCAATTGTGTGTGGAGCTATTGGATATGTTGCAGTATTTGGCAGTGCAACAAATACTTTAATTGCGCCTATACTTTTAGGGGTAGAGGTTTTTGGTGTAGCCAATGTTTTGCCTATAGCTATAGTTTGTATAATTGCATATATAGTAAACGGAAACCTTTCAATTTATTCTTCTCAGCAGAAAGCTATGTTTGGCTTTGAAGAATAAACAGTAAAAATTATTGTAAAATTAAATTATTTAAAACTAACAACTGTAACGGGTGTTTAGTTAACCGTACAGCAGTACAACAAAAAAGACCTTTGAGCTTAAAAATAGCCCAAAGGTCATATTTTTTCTAAAAAAATAAAGATTTTCGCATTTTTTGCAAAAATCTCTTGACATTCAAAAACTTCTTGTGTATAATAGTAAGGTATAATATTATGAGATAGTATCGCTAGTATGCCTTTCTTATGGGTGAATATTACCACAAGTTTTTTTACTTGTCAAGTGGTAATATTTAAAGCGACTCTCAGTAATAAAGTTATATAAAAGTAGTGCAAATATACAAAAGGAGTGAACTAAAGTGGTAGATGTCAAACCAGTTAAGCTTGGCAGAAACGAAAGAATGTCCTTTGGTAAGATTGATGAAGTTATCCAGATGCCTCATCTTCTTGATATCCAGAGAAAGTCTTACCAGTGGTTCCTTGAAGAAGGACTAAGGGAAGTCTTTAAAGATGTATCAGGTATTACTGATTACACAGGTAACCTTGTTCTTGACTTTATGGATTATGAGCTGGATGTTGATAAGCCAAATTATTCAGTTATTGAATGTAAAGAAAGAGATGCCACATATTCAGCAGCCCTTAGGGTTACTGCAAGACTGTTAAATAAGGAAACAGGCGAAATCAAGGAATCTAATGTATTCATGGGTGATTTTCCTCTTATGACAGACAGTGGTACATTCGTTATCAACGGTGCAGAAAGAGTTATTGTTTCTCAGCTTGTTAGAAGCCCTGGTGTTTACTACAAGATGGACCGTGATAAGACAGGTAAGGAACTTTATTCCTCAACTGTTATTCCTAACCGTGGTGCTTGGCTAGAATACGAAAACGACATTAACGATGTTTTCTATGTTCGTATTGATAAGAACAGAAAGATTCCTGTAACAGTATTTATCCGTTCATTAATCGGTCTTGAAGCTTTGTTAAAAGACAGAGAAGAAAAGGAAATGAACGGTGAAAAGTGGAACCTTGAAGATGTTGACCTTACTGTAATCGGTAAGGATAGCGAAATCATTGATATCTTCGATATGAACGATATGATGAAGGCTACTATCGAAAAGGATACTACTACTAACGCTGCAGAAGGTCTGATTGAAGTTTACAAAAAGCTAAGACCATCTGAACCTCCAACAATTGAATCTGCTATGACTCATCTATCAAATCTATTCTTTGACGATAGAAGATATGATATGTCAAGAGTAGGTAGATATAAGTACAACAAAAAGCTTGGTATTGCTCACCGTCTTGAAGGTTACAAGTTAGCATCTCCTATTGCTAACCCAAGAACAGGTGAAGTTATGGCTCTTGCTGATGAAGTTATCACAAGAGAAAAGGCTTTTGAAATTGAAAATGCCGGTGTTACACTTGCTTATGTTAAGAGCGATGACGATATTCCTGTAAAGGTTATCTCAAACGGTATGGTTGACATTAATGCTTATGTTGACTTTGATGCTGACAAAGAATGTGGCATTAACGAAAAAGTAAGAGCATCTGTACTTTTCCCAATTCTTGAAGAATGTGAAACAGAAGAAGAGTTAAAGGACGCTCTAATTGATAACAAAGCAGAGCTAATCCCTAACTACATTACTATTGATGATATATTTGCTACTATTAACTATATGAATTCCCTAGCACAGGGTATTGGTGTAACAGACGACATTGACCACCTTGCTAACAGAAGAATCCGTTGCGTAGGTGAACTACTACAGAACCAGTTTAGAATTGGTTTTAGCCGTCTTGAAAGAGTTATCCGTGAAAGAATGACACTTCAGGCTCAAGATCCTGAGGCTCTTTCACCAAATACACTAATTAACATTCGTCCTGTAACAGCAGCTATTAAAGAGTTCTTCGGTAGTTCTCCTCTATCACAGTTTATGGACCAAAACAACCCTCTAGCTGAACTTACACATAAGAGAAGACTTTCAGCTCTAGGTCCGGGTGGTCTTTCAAGAGACCGTGCATCATTCGAAGTTCGAGATGTTCACTATACTCACTATGGTCGTATGTGTCCTATCGAAACTCCTGAAGGTCCTAACATCGGTCTAATCTCTTACTTAGCTACTTTTGCAAAGATTAATGAATACGGCTTCATTGAAGCTCCATATAGAAAGATTGATAAAGAAACAGGTATCGTTACTGACGAAGTTGTTTATATGACAGCTGATGTTGAAGATGGTTTCAAGGTTGCTCAGGCTAACGAACCACTTGACGAAAACGGTCGTTTTGTTAACAAGAAGGTTGTTGGTCGTTGCAGAGAAGAATTTGTAGAACTTGCTCCTGAAGAATTCGACTTTATGGATATTTCTCCTAAGATGGTTGTTTCAGTTGCTACATCTCTAATTCCTTTCCTAGAAAACGATGACGCAAACCGTGCTCTTATGGGTGCTAACATGCAACGTCAGGCTGTGCCTCTACTTGTTACAGAATCTCCTATCGTTGGTACAGGTATGGAATACAAAGCCGGTGTTGACTCAGGTAACTGTATTCTTGCTGAAGAAGACGGTATTGTACTTTCTGTTTCTGCTGACAAGATTTGTGTTCAGTATGACAGTGGTAGAGTTCAGAACTTTGATGTAATCAAGTTCCTTCGTTCTAACCAGAGTACTTGTATCAATCAGATCCCTGTTGTTAACAGAGGTCAAAGAATTGTTAAGGGTGAAGTTCTTGCTGATGGTCCTGCTACAGACAACGGTGAACTTGCTCTTGGTAAGAACGCGCTTATAGGATTTATGACTTGGGAAGGTTATAACTACGAAGATGCTGTTCTAATTAACGAAAAGATTGTTCGTGAAGATATGTATACTTCAATCCATATTGAAGAACATGAAACAGAAGCTCGTGATACAAAGCTAGGACCTGAAGAAATCACTCGTGACATTCCAAATGTTGGTGAAGATATGCTTAAAGACCTTGACGAAAACGGTATTATCCATATCGGTGCTGAAGTTCGTTCAGGTGATATTCTTGTTGGTAAGGTAACTCCAAAGGGTGAAACTGAACTAACTGCTGAAGAAAGACTACTAAGAGCTATCTTCGGTGAAAAAGCAAGAGAAGTTAGAGATACTTCACTTAGAGTACCTCATGGTGAAACAGGTATCGTTGTTGATGTTAAGGTATTTACTCGTGAAGAAAGTGCTTCCGAACTACAGCCTGGTGTTAACAAGGTTGTTAGAGTTTACCTAGCTCAGAAGAGAAAGCTATCTGTTGGTGATAAGATGGCAGGTCGTCATGGTAACAAGGGTGTTGTTTCCAGAATTCTACCTCAGGAAGATATGCCATTCCTACCTGACGGTACTCCACTTGACATTGTTCTAAACCCTCTAGGTGTTCCATCTCGTATGAACATCGGACAGGTTCTTGAAGTTCACCTAGGTTATGCTGCTAAGGCTTTGGGTTGGAAGATTATGACACCTGTATTTGACGGTGCTCATGAACAGGATATTTTCCAGTGTCTAAAAGATGCCGGTTATAGCGAAGACGGTAAGACATGGCTTGTTGATGGCCGTACAGGTGAAAGATTTGATAACCCTGTTACCGTTGGTTATATGTATTACTTGAAGTTGCATCACCTTGTTGATGATAAGATTCATGCTCGTTCAACAGGTCCATACTCACTAGTTACTCAACAGCCACTTGGTGGTAAAGCACAGTTCGGTGGTCAGCGTTTCGGTGAAATGGAAGTTTGGGCACTTGAAGCTTATGGTGCTGCTTATACTCTACAGGAAATCCTAACAGTTAAGTCTGATGATGTTGTTGGTAGAGTTAAAACTTACGAATCAATCGTTAAGGGTCAGAACATTCCTACTCCTGGTATTCCTGAATCATTTAAGGTTCTTATTAAGGAACTTCAGTCACTTGCTCTTGATGTTAAGGTACTTGACGAAGATAAGAATGAAATCGACCTAAAGCAACATTTTGATGATGATATTCCTGAAGTTGCTAATAACGAAGAAACCCTTGAAGAAGATAATGTTATGACTTCCGAAGGTATGCAAGGTTTCGTACTAGACGAAGATTCTGATGATGAGGGTAATATGTTTGATGAAAACTCAATCGTTGAAGATAATGACGATATGTTAAACTTTGATGATTTTGGTTCAGATGAATTATAATAAGGAGGCAGTTTATAATGGAAAACAATACATTTGATTCAATTAAAATTGGTCTTGCCTCCCCTGACCAGATTAGAGAATGGTCATATGGTGAAGTTAAGAAACCAGAAACAATTAACTACAGAACATTAAAGCCTGAGAGAGACGGTCTATTCTGTGAAAGAATTTTCGGACCTACTAAGGACTGGGAATGTCACTGTGGTAAATATAAGAAAATCCGTTTTAAAGGTAAAATTTGTGATAGATGTGGTGTTGAAGTTACAAGATCCAAGGTTCGTAGAGAAAGAATGGGCCACATTGAACTAGCTGCTCCTGTATCACACATTTGGTACTTTAAGGGTATTCCTTCAAGAATTTCCCTAATGCTTGATATTTCTCCTAAGGCTTTGGAACAGGTTCTATACTTTGCATCTTACATTGTTATTGATCCCGGTGAAGCAAGAGAAATCTCTAAAATGCAGATTCTTACTGAAACAGAATACAGAGATTTGTATGAAAAGTATGAAGATGACTTTAGAGCAGGTATGGGTGCTGAAGCTATCAAGGAACTTCTAACAGAAATCGACCTTGATCAGCTATATACTCAGATTACTACTGACCTTGAAGGTGCATCAGGTCAGAAGAGAGTTAGACTTCTAAAGAGACTTGAAGTTGTTGAATCATTCCGTCAGTCAGGCAACAGACCTGAATGGATGATTCTTGATGTTGTTCCTGTTATTCCACCGGACATTAGACCTATGGTTCAGCTTGATGGTGGTAGATTTGCAACATCTGACCTTAATGACCTATATAGAAGAGTTATTAACAGAAACAACCGTCTTGCTAGACTACTTGAACTACAGGCTCCTGATATTATTATCAGAAACGAAAAGAGAATGCTACAGGAAGCTGTTGACTCACTAATCGACAACGGCAGAAAGGGCAGACCTGTTACAGGTCCTAACAACAGACCCCTTAAGTCACTATCTGATATGCTAAAGGGTAAGCAAGGTCGTTTCCGTCAGAACCTACTAGGTAAGCGTGTTGACTACTCAGGTCGTTCAGTTATCGTTGTTGGTCCTGAACTAAAGATGTATCAGTGTGGTCTTCCTAAGGAAATGGCGCTTGAACTATTTAAGCCTTTCGTTATGAAGAGACTTGTAGAAACAAAGGCTGTTGTAAATATTAAGGCTGCAAGAAAAGCAGTTGAAAGAGCAAAGCCTGAAGTTTGGGATGCACTTGAAGTTGTTATCAAGGGCCATCCTGTTCTTCTAAACCGTGCTCCTACACTTCATAGACTTGGTATTCAGGCATTTGAACCGGTACTTGTTGAAGGTCGTGCTTTAAAGCTACATCCACTAGTATGTACAGCTTACAACGCTGACTTCGATGGTGACCAGATGGCTGTCCATGTACCACTATCTGCTGAAGCTCAGGCTGAAGCAAGATTTCTAATGCTTGCTGCCGGTAACCTACTAAAACCTTCTGATGGTCGTCCTGTTTGTGTACCTACACAGGATATGATTCTTGGTTCTTATTATCTAACACTTGATAAGGACGGAGAAAAGGGCGAAGGTAAGGTATTTAGAGATGTTGATGAAGCTATGATGGCTTATCAGACAGGTTACCTAACACTTCATTCTAAGATTAAAGTTAGAATGACTAAGGAAATCAACGGTGTTGAAGAATCAGGCCTAGTTGATACAACAGTTGGTAAGATTATCTTCAATAACCCAATTCCTCAGGATCTAGGCTTTGTTGACAGAAGTCTTGAAGAAAACAAATTTAAATTAGAAATTGACTTCCTTGTAGGTAAGAAACAGCTAGGTAAGATTATTGATGCTTGTATCAGAGTACACGGCACACAGACTACTTCAGTTGTTCTTGACCATATCAAGGCTCAAGGTTATAAATATTCAACAAGAGGTGCTATCACAGTTGCTGTTTGTGATGCTAAGATTCCACCTGAGAAGAAAGCAATTATTTCAGCAGCTGAAGAACAAGTTGATGGTATCCGTAACGAATATATGATGGGTTTCCTATCAAACGACGAGCGTTACCAAAATGTTCTTAAAGTTTGGGAAAAAGCTACTGATGATGTTACTGCAAAGCTACAGGATAACCTAGATAGATTCAACCCAATCTATATGATGGCTGACTCTGGTGCCCGTGGTAGTATGTCACAGATTCGTCAGCTAGCCGGTATGCGTGGTTTGATTGCCAACACATCAGGTAAAACAATTGAAATCCCTATCAGAGCTAACTACCGTGAAGGTCTAAACATTATGGAATACTTTATTTCTTCCAGAGGTGCTCGTAAGGGTCTAGCCGATACAGCTCTAAGAACTGCCGACTCAGGTTACCTAACAAGAAGACTTGTTGATGTTTCTCAGGATGTTATCATTCGTGAAGACGATTGTCATACTGATGAAGGTCTTGAAATCTTCGACATTAAGTCAGGTAACAATGTTATCGAAGGCCTTCGTGAAAGACTTATCGGTAGATACCTTGTTCATGACTTCTGTGATGAAAACGGCAATGTTCTTGTATCTAAGGACAAGATGATGGGCGAAGAAGAAGCAGACATTATTGTTAATGCAGGTACAGAAGAAATCGAAATCAGAAGTATCCTTGGTTGTCGTTCTAAGCATGGTGTATGTAGAAAGTGCTATGGTTCTAACCTTGCAAACGGTCAGCCTGTTACTGTTGGTGAAGCTGTTGGTATTATTGCAGCTCAGTCAATCGGTGAACCTGGTACTCAGTTAACAATGAGAACATTCCACACCGGTGGTGTTGCATCTGCTGAAGATATTACACAGGGTCTTCCAAGAGTTGAAGAACTATTTGAAGCCAGAAAGCCTAAGTCACTTGCTATTATTTCTGAAATCGACGGTGAAGTTAGATTTGAAGAAATCAAGAAGGCTCGTCATGCTGTTGTTTATAATAAGGCAACAGGTGAAGAAAGACAGTACCTAATCCCATTCGGCTTTAGAGTAAATGTTGAAGAAGGTCAGGTTATCAAGGCCGGTGACAAGATTACTGATGGTGCTATTTATCCGGCAGATATTCTTTCAATCCTTGGTCCAAAGGCTGTTCAGAACTATCTAATCTCTGAAGTACAGTCAACATACCGTCTACAGGGTGTTGATATCAACGATAAGCATATCGAAGTTATTGTTCGTCAGATGATGAAGAAGGTTAAGATTGAAGACAGTGGTTCTACTAACTTTATGGCCGGTCAGAACTACGACCGTAACGAAGTTCTTTACGAAAACAAGATGATTGAAGAAAGAATTAAGAACGGTGAAGAAGGTCTTAAACCTGCTAAGTATACTCAGTTACTTCTTGGTATTACAAAGGCAGCTCTTGCTACTGATTCATTCCTATCAGCTGCTTCATTCCAGGAAACAACAAGAGTTCTTACAGATGCTGCTATTAAGGGTAAGGTTGACCCACTTGTAGGTCTAAAAGAAAATGTTATCATTGGTAAGCTAATTCCTGCCGGTACAGGTATGCGCAGATACAACGGTGTTGAACTTGAAGAAAACTATGTTCAGCCACAGCAGGTACAGCCACTTGACTAATATATAACTGTTTAAATTAGAGGTTACCCCTATGGGTAGCCTCTTTTTTGCAGAAAAAAAGAAAAAATATGAAATTTATTATTGACAATGTTGTAACTTATGTGATAGAATGACGGTAAGCGTGGAATAGGGTAATTGCGTAAAATTACAGTAAAATCCGTGCTAAAATATCGGAAAACCGAAATAACTTAAGAAGGAGGAAAAAAATGCCTACATTTAACCAGCTTGTTCGCAAGGGTAGAGAAGTTACTGAAAAGAAGGCAAAGGCACCTGCTCTTTTAAAGGGTTGGAACTCACAGAAGAGACAGGCTACAGATAATGCTTCCCCACAAAAGAGAGGCGTATGTACTAAAGTGTCAACTGCTACACCAAAGAAGCCTAACTCAGCTCTTAGAAAGATTGCCAGAGTAAGACTTTCAAACGGTATTGAAGTTAGTTCTTATATCCCTGGTGTTGGTCATAACCTACAGGAACACTCAGTTGTTCTTATTCGTGGTGGCCGTGTAAAAGACTTACCTGGTGTTCGTTACCATATCGTTCGTGGCACACTTGATGCTCAGGGCGTTGCTAACAGAAATCAGGCTCGTTCAAAGTATGGCGCAAAGCGCCCAAAAGCAGGTAAATAAGGAATTGACAAACTAATACTTTTATGTTAAATAGTTACTGCAAAAGCAGACTTTATATAGATTATAGAGTTTCTGTTGGCAGTACGGAAGTTTGTCGCTTTCGAGTACCTATGATATCTCAAATATTGTGAAGGAGGGAAGTAAAGTGCCAAGAAGAGGCTCAATCGCAAAACGTGATGTTTTGCCAGACCCAATGTATAATTCAAAACTAGTTACTCGTCTAATCAACAACATTATGCTTGATGGTAAGAAGGGTGTTGCTCAAAAAATCGTTTACGGTGCATTCGACATCATTCAGGAAAAGACAGGTAACGATCCACTAGAAACATTCGAGAACGCAATGGAAAATGTTATGCCGGTTCTTGAAGTTAAAGCTCGTCGTGTAGGTGGTGCAACTTACCAGGTACCTATGGAAGTTAGAGCAGAAAGAAGACAGACTCTAGGTCTTCGTTGGATCACAGCATATTCAAGACAGCGTTCAGAAAGAACAATGAAAGAAAGACTTGCTGGTGAAATCCTTGATGCTATCAACAGTACAGGTGGCGCATTTAAGAAGCGTGAAGATACTCATAAGATGGCTGAAGCTAATAAGGCTTTCGCTCATTACAGATGGTAATAGCAAAACTTATTAGAACTAATTTATAAAGGAGGATAATAACCATGGCAAGACAGGTTTCACTTGAAATGACAAGAAATATCGGTATCATGGCTCACATCGATGCCGGTAAAACAACTACTACTGAAAGAATTCTGTACTACACAGGTGTTAACCACAAGATTGGTGAAACACATGACGGTGCCGCTACTATGGACTGGATGGTACAGGAACAAGAACGTGGTGTTACAATTACATCTGCTGCTACAACATGTTTCTGGAAGAAACACAGAATCAACATCATTGATACACCTGGTCACGTTGACTTCACAGCTGAAGTTGAGCGTTCACTTCGTGTTCTTGACGGTTCTGTAACAGTTCTTTGTGCTAAGGGTGGTGTTGAACCACAGTCAGAAACAGTTTGGAGACAGGCTGATACTTATCATGTTCCAAGAATGGCTTATGTCAACAAGATGGACATTATGGGTGCAGACTTCTACAGAGTTGTTCAGATGATGAAGGACAGACTAAACTGTAACGCAGTTCCAATTCAGCTTCCAATCGGCTCTGAAGATACATTCAGAGGCATTGTTGACCTAGTTACAATGAAAGCTGAAGTTTATTATAATGATGACGGTACAGACATCAGAGAAGAAGAAATTCCTGAAGATATGAAGGAAATCGCTCAGAAGTACCATGAACAGCTAATCGATTCTGTTGCAGAACTAGATGATGCTCTAATGGAAAAATATTTCGAGGGCGAAGAACTAACAATTGACGAAATTAAGAAGACTATTCGTAAGGCTACTATCGCTAACGAAATGGTACCTGTAACTTGTGGTACTTCATACCGTAACAAGGGTGTTCAGCTACTTCTTAATGCTATCGTTGACTATATGCCGGCTCCTGTTGACATCCCATCAATTAAGGGTGTTAACCCAGACACAGGTGAAGAAGATGTAAGACATTCTTCTGACGATGAACCATTTGCAGCTCTTGCATTTAAGATTGCAACTGACCCATTCGTTGGTAAGCTATGTTTCTTCAGAGTTTATTCCGGTGTTGTTAATGCCGGTCAGACAGTTTACAATGCATCAAAGGATAAGAACGAAAGACTTGGTCGTATCCTACAGATGCACGCAAATAATAGAAAAGACATTGATACAGTTTATGCAGGTGATATTGCTGCTGCTGTTGGTCTAAAGAATACTACTACCGGTGATACTCTTTGTGACGAAAAGCACCCTATCATCCTTGAATCAATGGAATTCCCAGAACCTGTTATTAGAGTTGCTATTGAACCTAAGACAAAAGCAGGTCAGGAAAAGATGGGTATTGCTCTAGCAAAACTTGCTGAAGAAGACCCAACATTTAAGGCATATACAGATGAAGAAACTGGCCAGACAATCATTGCAGGTATGGGTGAACTTCATCTAGAAATTATCGTTGACAGACTACTAAGAGAATTCAAGGTAGAAGCTAACATCGGTGCTCCACAGGTTGCTTATAAGGAAACTATCAGAGCTAATGCTGATGTTGATATGAAGTATGCTCGTCAGTCAGGTGGTAAGGGTCAGTACGGTCATGTTAAGATTCGTGTTTCTCCAAACCCAGGCAAGGGCTACGAATTTGTTAACTCTATCGTTGGTGGTGCTATTCCTAAGGAATACATTCCAGCAGTTGACCAGGGTATCCAGGGTGCTATGCAGTCAGGTATCTTAGCTAACTACAATGTAGTTGACTGTAAGGTTGAACTATATGATGGTTCTTACCATGAAGTTGACTCATCTGAAATGGCATTTAAGATTGCCGGTTCTATGGCTTTCAAGGAAGCTATGAAGAAGGCAGATCCTGTTCTACTTGAACCACTAATGAAGGTTACAGTTATTGTTCCTGAAGAGTATATGGGTGATGTTATCGGTGACCTTAACTCTCGTCGTGGTCAGATTCAGGGTATGGAAGCTGTTGGTAACGCTCAGCGTATCAACGCTCATGTTCCTCTATCTGAAATGTTCGGTTATGCTACTGATATGCGTTCTAAGACTCAGGGCCGTGGTCAGTATGTAATGGAACCAGACACATATCAGGAAGTTCCTAAATCAATCGCTGAAGACATTATGTCAAAGCGTAACAAGAAGTCAGAAGACTAATTGTTTATAAATTAATGCTCTTTTGTTGATTATATATCAACAAAAGGGTTGCAATTTTATTAAAAAATTGTTACAATATAAACTACCAAGATTTTAATCTAAGGAGGATTATAAAAATGGCAAGAGAAAAGTTTGAAAGAAATAAGCCACATGTAAACATTGGTACTATCGGTCACGTTGACCATGGTAAAACTACACTTACAGCTGCTATCACAAAGGTTCTTAACCTAAACGGTGAAGCAGACTTCGTTGATTATGCTAATATCGATAAGGCTCCAGAAGAAAGAGAAAGAGGTATTACAATCAACACAGCTCACGTTGAATATGAAACAGACAAGAGACACTATGCTCACGTTGACTGTCCAGGCCATGCTGACTATGTTAAAAACATGATCACTGGTGCTGCTCAGATGGACGGTGCTATCCTTGTTGTATCTGCTGCTGATGGTCCTATGCCACAGACAAGAGAACACATCCTTCTATCTCGTCAGGTTGGCGTTCCATACATCGTTGTATTCATGAACAAGACTGACCAAGTTGACGATCCTGAACTACTAGAACTAGTAGAAATGGAAATTCGTGACCTACTAAACGAATATGACTTCCCAGGCGATGACACTCCAATCATCAAGGGTTCAGCATATCTTGCTCTAACAAGCACATCAACAGATACAAACGCTCCTGAATACAAGTGTATTCACGAACTAATGGATGCTGTTGACGAATTCATCCCAACTCCAGAAAGAGATTCTGATAAGCCATTCATCATGCCAGTTGAAGACGTATTCACAATCACAGGTCGTGGTACTGTTGCAACAGGTAGAGTTGAAAGAGGCGTTATCAACGTAAATGATGAAGTTGAAATCGTTGGTCTAACAGACGAAATCCGTAAGGTTGTTGTTACAGGTCTTGAAATGTTCAGAAAGTCTCTAGACTATGCTGAATGTGGTGATAACGTTGGTGCACTTCTAAGAGGTGTTCAGAGATCTGAAATCGAAAGAGGTCAGGTTCTTGCTAAGCCAGGTACAATTCACCCACATAAGAATTTCAGTGGCCAGGTTTATGTTCTAACAAAGGACGAAGGTGGCCGTCATACTCCATTCTTCAACAACTATCGTCCACAGTTCTACTTCAGAACAACAGACGTAACAGGTACAATCACACTTCCAGAAGGTACAGAAATGTGCATGCCTGGTGATAACGTTGAAATGTCAGTTGAACTAATCACTCCTATCGCTATCGAAGAAGGTCTTCGTTTCGCTATCCGTGAAGGCGGTAGAACAGTTGGTTCAGGTGCTGTTACAGCTATCAACGAATAATTATAACTTAATATAATTATTTACCTAAGTAATTTAGTCCCTTGTCTTATGACAAGGGACTTTTTGCGTTTGTTATGTGTTGTTGTGAAATTGTACAAAGTGATAATTACTTTGTAATACACTTTGCACAAAGTTATTCGGGTGTTTTAATATACATTTACAGTTAAAAATATAAGTGGTAAAATGTATATACAAAATATTTGGAGGGATTATTATGAACATATTAAAAAAATGCTTACCGTTGGTTTTATGTTTCTCAATGATATGTACTTTGTTTTGTTTTCAAACTGTAGCAGCTGCAACCGCATATGATGAAACAATATCTAACGGTAGTTTTGCAGATTTCCAACAAGCATTGCTCAATGCTAAAGAAAAAGGCACATCAAATCATATTTATAAAATACATATAACTAAGGACTTAAGAATCAATCAGTCTGTTGGTATTTATTCAAATACAATGATTGTTGTTGATAAAAATGTAAAAATTATTCGTAATCTACCTGCAGGTGATGGCGGTACAACTTTTAGAATTGGTCAACCTGGTTCTTCTGCTTCCGGTTATTATTATAAAAACATTACAATCCAAGGTGGTATTTGGGACGGAAATGTAAGAAGTAAGGATACAGGTTTCTGTACATTTAAAGTTAATCATTCTCAGAATGTTAAATTCCTTAATATGACAATTCAAAACGACCTTGAAGGTCATATGATTGAGGCAGGTGCAGTTAACGGATTAACAGTTTCTAGAGTTAACTTTAAGAATCACAAGTGCTACTTTAAGGCACATAAAAATAAGAATGACTACTATGAGCATGAAGAGGCTTTACAGCTAGATGTTAACCTATATGAAACAACTGCTATCGGTAACTATGATAAATACCAAAATAAAAATGTAACTGTTGACAGATGTAATTTTATTAACCTAGGTAGGGGTATCGGTTCTCATAATAGTATTGATGGTTGTTATTTCACAAATATGAAGTTTACAAACAATACTTTCAAGAATATTAAGAGTTATGCTATCGGTGCTATTAATTATAGAAATAGCAGAATTCAGAATAACAAAATTCTAAACTGTGGTTCAGGTATTTTGTTTGTAAATTCTAAGCCTAATTATACAGGTTACACCGGCACATATGTTGTAAATAACTGGAAACTAAAGGTCAATTCTTCTAAGGATAATTCTATTATTTCAGGTAATACAATTACAATTAATAGACCAAAATCTAAGGATAGCAGAGCTTTGTACATTAACGGTAACAAAATTTCAAAACCTGCAATTTATAAAAAAGGACTTAACTCAGCCAACAGACTTTCCGGTTATCAAGGTTATCTAAAGGGTGACCACAGAATTAACGGCTTAACAATCACTAAAAATAATATCACTGTAAAGAATATGACTGCTGTCTTTTATAAGGGTAT
This sequence comes from Ruminococcus sp. LCP21S3_E8, assembly GCA_052118065.1. Classification (GTDB taxonomy): domain Bacteria; phylum Bacillota; class Clostridia; order Oscillospirales; family Acutalibacteraceae; genus Ruminococcoides. The sequence goes on from JBQKHY010000031.1 coordinate 21,142, forward strand.
TAGAAATTCAGCTTTCACTAATAATAAAATTACTTTCAACGGTAATCAAAAGGCTGATTATTATGGACTAACTATGGATAGTGTTCCTGATCAGCTAAATGAAAATGTAACTGTTAGTAGTAACAAAATTAAGAATTTTAACAGTGGTATCCTATGTAAGAATAGCAAGAAAATAACCTTCAAAAATACTACAGTTTATAATTCATATAAGCAACATATTTATCTTGAAGGTGTTAATGTTACAATTGTCGGTTGTTCACTTGATAAAGCAAAAACTAAGCATGGTATTGCAAGTAAGAACAGTAAAATTACTTTGAAAAATACAAATATTACTAATGCAAAAGAATTTGGCCTTTATTCTTACAACTGTTCAGGTAAAGTAACCGGTGGTAAGATTGCAAATTGTGGTAAGTACGGTATCGGTGCATACAAGAAAGGTATCTCATATAGCAAGGTTAAGTTCTCTAATAACGGTGCAAATGGCAAAAGTAATTATTACAGAGGTTAATTTATTGTTATTTAAGGAGTGTTTAGAATGAAAAAATTACTGTACCTAGTCACAGTATTGATGATGATTTTTATGTTTGCTTTCAGCATTAATTCTTTTAGTGCTGATGAAGTAAATAATAATGAAACCACTGTTGTAACTAATCAGGAAGATACAGAAAATGAAGATATAAATGATGAAGATTTCGTTGATATGGATGGACATGATGATGACCTTTCTGATGAATATTACAGGGAACATGGTGATGAGGATGATGAGGACAATCTAGCTACAGATGATGAAATGGCTTATTCTAGTGGTAATACTGCACCAAAAGAGTCAACTTCCGATGAAGTAGGTTCAGAAATGAGTTCACCTAAAACAAGTGATACAGATACATATACTGCAGTAGTTTTAGCACTACTATTTGGTTCAGTAGCTTCTGTTGCAGTTTATAAGCTAAAGAAATAATTAAATAAAAAACTAAAAGGTCTGTTACTATGTAGCAGACCTTTTGTGTATAAGACAATAACAGAATAGCAGAAAATAGGGTAGGATTATTGCAATTTTATTTAAAGTATTGTACACTATTTATATAATTTTTTAGGAGGATACTATGGAAAAGAATGTAATTTTCACTTTAGAAGACGATTTAGGCAATGAAACTGAGTTTGAATTGCTTGATGTTATTAACTATAAAAATGATGAATATGCTGTTCTAATTGAGAATGTTGAGGATGTAGAGGACTTAACAATTCTTAAGATAGACAGTTATGACGACCAAGAAGAGGTTTATACAGGTATTGACGATGATGATTTAGTACAGAAAATCTTTGACATTTTCAAGAAAAATCATCCGGATGAATTTGATTATAAATAATTTTCATCATTATTTTTTAGTATTATTGCATAGCAAAAAAGGCACTCAGTTGAGTGCCTTTTCTGTTTAGGATTTTTGAAATTAATGCGTTCTAAACGCGACTTGTTATCAATGTTACTGATTAAGCAATTTCAGCGTTACCTGTATCACCAAGTAGGTTGAATCTGAATAATTTGCTTTCATCATTCTTGTTTTCACAATAAATGCAAGCTTCTGCGATTTTGCCGCCTTCGATTAGCTTTGTTAAACCAACGAGCTGACATAGTTTGCTTTTTAGATTCAAACGGTCTCCCTCGCTAGTAACTAGAAATACATTACCTTCGCAAGTGTCGAGCACGGCAAGGAACTTGGTAACATCAATGTCATGTAGATTGATCATAGGTGTCATAAAATTTTCCTCCTTAAATTATATACGATTTTTCGTGCTGCCATTTACCATTTGGCTGTGAATGAATCGCTAACTAATGTTTGCGATATCAAGTGGACTATTTACTTGACACTTACTATTATACATATTCTTTAGTGAATGTCAACAAATAAATGCTATTTTCTTTGTACAAGGTGACTATCAAATATCAAAACTGTACAATTGTAGTTTATATTTATTGTGCAATATGCTACAAAACTTTTAACTTAAATTTTAACTAGTTAAAGTTTGTGTAAATTCTTTTAGTGAATATTATCAAATTTATTCTCTTAAAGAAAATAAATTTGAACAATCATACAAATTACAAAAATGAAATTTTCTGTTATGGAATAAAAATGCCATAAAAGTTCCCCAAAAGCCCATTACAATGGGCTTTTCTTTATTTTTGGATTAGCTATAATTAAGTAAAAATAAAATTTAAAAATTTTTGAAAAAACTCTTTACAAGGCTAAAAATAGGTGAAATTATATATTTATTTTTATTGTATTGAACTTTGTTATATTGTATAATAGTTTTAGAAAATTAATTTAAGGGGTATATTTTATGCTTGATAATTTTTATAAAAACTTCAAAAGTGGTACAGATATTCGTGGTGTAGCATCTGAGGGTGTTGAAGGTCAAAATGTTAACCTAACCGATGATGTTGTAAAGAAAATGGCTTTTGGTTTTGTACTATGGCTAGAAAAAGTAGCTAACAAAAAGGCAAGTGAAATGACAATTTCAGTTGGTAGAGATAGCCGTATTAGTGGCGAAAGAATTGCAAATGATGTTATAGATAGCTTTAAAAAAGCCGGTGTAAAGGTAATTTACACAAACCTATCATCTACACCATCAATGTTTATGACTACTGTTGACCTTGGTTGTGACGGTGCAGTACAGATTACAGCATCTCACCATCCATTTAATAGAAACGGTCTAAAGTTCTTTACACCTAACGGTGGACTTGAAGCAAGTGATATTGAAGAAATTTTGCAGTATGCACAGGACGATAAAAAGCCTGAAATTACTGATAATGGCACAGTAGAAGAAATGGACTATATGTCAAGATATAGCAACCATCTATGTGATATTATTAAGAAGGGTGTAAATGCTGAGGACTATGACCACCCTCTAAAGGGATTCAAAATTGTTGTAGATGCCGGTAACGGTGTTGGTGGATTCTATGCTGACAAGGTGCTAAAAGTTCTTGGTGCCGACACAGAAGGCTCAGTTTACCTTGAACCTGACGGAATGTTCCCTAACCATATTCCTAATCCGGAAGACAAAACAGCTATGGAGTCAATCTCTAAGGCAGTATTAGATAGCAAAGCTGATTTAGGTGTTATCTTTGATACTGATGTTGACAGAGGTGGTGCAGTAGATAGCTTTGGTAAAGAAATCAACAGAAACAGATTGGTAGCTTTAGCATCTGCTATTGCACTTGAAGGTACTGACGGTGGTACTATTGTTACTGACTCAGTAACTTCATCAGGTCTAAAGGACTTTATTGAAAATCACCTTGGTGGTAAGCACTATAGATATAGAAGAGGCTACAAGAATGTTATTGATAAGGGTATTGAACTAAATAACAATGGTGAGTTCTGCCCATTAGCTATTGAAACATCAGGTCATGCAGCTATGAAAGAAAACTACTTCCTTGATGACGGTGCTTATCTATGTACAAAAATTATCATTAAAATGGCTCAACTTGCTAAGGAAAACAAAACAATTGATATGATGCTTAAGGACCTTAAAGAACCTGCAGAAAGCAAGGAAATTCGCTTTAAGATTACTGAAGAGGACTTTAGAGCATGTGGTGAAAAGATTATTGCCGACCTTGAAAAATATGCTGAAAACGAACCTAACTGGATTGTTGCAGATGATAACAGAGAAGGTATCAGAGTATCATTTGACAAAGAAAACGGTGACGGTTGGTTCTTACTAAGACTTTCTGTACATGACCCTATTATGCCACTTAATATTGAAAGTGACTCAGTTGGTGGTGTTGAGAAAATCTACAATCAGTTCTATCAGTTCCTAAAGACAACTAAAGGACTTGAATATTAATGAATATTCGTGTAGCAAAATCAAGCGACTTAGACGGAATTTTACCCTTAGTTCAAAGTGTGTGGACTTCAGTAAAATCTTCCCTTGATTTGTACTTGCAGTTCTCGGATATGGACAGTGACTCCTCTGTAATGTTTGTTGCAGAGGAGCATAATATTTATATAGGGTTTGCATCAGTTGGACTAAGGTTTGAATATATTGAGGGTACAAAAACTTTACCTGTAGCCTACCTTGAGGGTATTGCGGTTAAGGAAGAATACACTTCAAAGGGTGTAGGAAAGGCACTTATAAATATGTGTGAAAAATGGGCAAAGGAACACTATTGTACTGAATTTGCATCAGATTGTGAAGTGGATAATTTATCCGGTGAACAGTTTCATAAAGCTATGGGATTTAAAGAAGTCAGCAGAAATATTCATTTTGTAAAACCCTTGTAGCCCAGTGTTTAAGCCAATGCAACCAATAGTTGCGTAATTGCAAACTAGAATATGTTGTGCTACCAAAGGGCAAAATGTATAATGAACTCATCAAAAAAGGAGGGCGTTTATGAATATTGAAACGGCAAACATACTTTTGCAATATAGAAAGAAAAGTGGTTTAAGTCAGGAAGAATTAGCATCAAAAATCGGTGTCAGTAGGCAAGCCGTCAGTAAGTGGGAGAGAGCAGAGGCTTCACCTGATACTGACAACCTTATTCTATTGGCAAAGGTATATGGAGTAACTCTTGATGAACTTTTGACAGGTGACCCTGAAGAAATTTTAAACAGAAATAAGCAAGATATAGAAGATAATAAAAGTGAAGAAAATACCGCAACAGATGAAGAAAAAGAAACAGAAAATAATGTTGCTAATGAAGAACCAAAAGCAAAGGTTTCTTTCAGAAACGGCATCCATGTTGATGAAGGTAAAGACAAAGTTGATATAAGTTTTAGAAACGGTATTCATGTAGACAGTAGTGACGGTGCAAAGGTACATATTGACCGTAAAGGAATAAATGTTGTAGATGAAAGTGGCAAACAAAAAGTCTATACTGATGAAAACGGTCATATATATGGTGACAAAGATTACAAGAAGTACAATAAGAAAAATCCTGCTATGGAATTTCCGATTTGGCTGGTTTCTGTTGTAGCATTTTTCTTATTTGGTTTCTTAGATATTTTAGGTGGTTGGGTAACCAGCTGGTTGTGGTTCTTGGTTATTCCACTGTATTACACAACAGTAAAGGCTATACAGAAAAAGAAAGTAAATATTTTCTGTTATCCGGTGTTTATTACTTGGGTATATTTAGTTTTAGGTTTGTACACTAACTTGTGGCACCCTATGTGGCTACTGTTCTTAACAATTCCACTTTTCTACTATATAGCCAATGTAATAGATGGAAAAAATCATCCACAAGAAGATATTAATTTAGAACAAGACGGTTACAGTGCAACAGTAACTACAGTAGTACCTCAGAAAGAAAGCCATATTTTTAGAAATACAATTATTATTGTAGGCTTAATTTTTTGTGCCTTTCTGTTAATTCTTTGTGTTTCTTCTGTTTTCGGACAAAATGGTAAGTTTACAAAAATAACAAAATTCGATTGTAATGCAAATGATGGTATTCACACTATAGACTTAAAGAATGGTAGTGGTGATGTTAATTTCTATAAAAGTCCTACTGATTATAGCTATGTTGAATACAATTGTGAATACAGAGGATATTTTGGTTCTTTAAATAAAGATACAAAATTAACAAAGTATTATAAAGGTTTTGTGAATATTACTGCTAATCCCAATAGTGGTTTTTGCTTGTTTGGATATTTTAATCAAACTACTAATATTTACTTAGCTGATGATGTTTATTATAAGTATGATAAATCAAAAAAAGACAGTTCTGTTTATGACGGTACAAAATATTTAACAATAAAGACCGGTTCAGGTTCAGTATCTATGAAGTCAGATTTAGGCATTAATGATATTCAGTTAGATATGTCATCAGGTGATTGTGATTTTAGTAATCTAAAATGTAAATCCCTTAGAACCTATATTTCAAGTGGTAGTGTAAATTTGGTAAACCTAACTTGTGATGAACTAAAAACAAATGTTTCCAGTGGTTCTATAGATGGTAATAATGTTATTGCTAAAAGTTTAGATACTGTTTCAGGTTCAGGAGATACAACTTTACAAGGTGATTTTAGCAAAACTAAAGTAAAAGTATCAAGTGGTAGTGTTGAAATCAATAGTGAAAGTGTTCCTAAATATTCTGATATTGATATTTCTTCCGGTAGTGTTGATTATATTATTCCGGATTCAATTACCGGCTTTAAGTTAAGTTACGAAAAAAGTTCAGGCGGTATTGATAGTGAATTTGACCTTAATAATTCACTTGATAATGATAAGGGTACTGCAACTTATAAAAAAGGTAGTAACAAAATCAATGCTAAATTATCTTCCGGTTCATTGGACTTAATAAAAAGTAAATAATCATAATATTATATATTGATTAAGGGAGTACATTGTACTCCCTTTTTTCAATTTCGATTTTCATTTTTTAATATTGTCTGTTGTTAAGATAAATCAGTTCTACAAATTAGGGTTTTTCAATTTTGTCTGTGGGTTAAGGTTAGTTAGATAAATTAGGGTTTGTAGTGCTATTAAATAGTATCTTCTATTGTGGAATTGTAAATGAATTTACAATTCCAACCACTCCTTCCGTCTTTGCATACGCAAAGCCACCAGCCTCT
>JBQKHY010000032.1:0-21894 GCA_052118065.1 Ruminococcus sp. LCP21S3_E8
GAAATCCATTCATTAATTAATATTCATAATCAAAAGTCAGTAAAACAAGCGAAATATTAAATCGTATTTTATTTTTACCCTAAAATGGGTCATATCTATTTACAACACAGATTTTATACCTTAGTAATACAGTATTTCACTTGTGTATTCCCTTTTCTTATGATATAATAAAATGAAAACTTTTTGTTACAAAGAGGCTATTATGAAAGACAAACAAAGAATAGTAATCAAGGTAGGTACATCTACCTTAACATATGAAAACGGCAAAGCTAATTTACGAAAAGTAGAGAAACTTTGCAAAGTAATTTCTGACCTGGAAAATCAAGGTCATGAAATGGTATTGGTTTCTTCCGGTGCTTTAGGTGTTGGCATGGGTAAACTTGGAATCGCTACTCGTCCAACAGAAACAAACAAGAAACAAGCTATTGCTGCTGTAGGTCAATGTGAACTTATGTTTATGTATGACAAATTCTTCGGTGAATACAACAATGTTGTTTCTCAAATTCTACTTACAAAATATGTAGTAGAAACACCACATAAGGAAGAAACAGTTAGAAATACTTTTATGTCACTGATTGATATGGGTATTATCCCTATTGTTAACGAAAATGACTCAGTAGCTACTGATGAACTTGAAGGTAACAAGATTGGTGATAACGACCAACTTTCTGCTATTGTTGCAAAGATTATTGATGCGGATAAGTTGATTATTCTTACTGATATTGACGGTCTGTATGACAAAAATCCTGCTACAAACAGTGACGCAAAGAAAATCAATACAGTTGAACTTATTACTGATGAAATCAAAGCAATGGCAGGTGGCAGAGGTAGCAACCGTGGTACAGGTGGTATGGCTACAAAAATTCTTGCTGCCGAGATTGCTACAGAAGCTGGCATTGATGTACAGATTATATCCGGTGAAAACCCTGAAACTATTTATGATGTTTTTGAGGGTAAAACTGTAGGTACTATTTTTATGGGAAAGGAAAAAGACAATGACTGTAATTGAACAAATGGGTGCTAAAGCAAAGGAAGCTGCAAGAGTACTTTCTGTTGCAGGTAGCAAAAAGGATTTAGCACTGAATTCTATTGCCGATGCACTAATTGAACATAAAGATGAAATCATTAAGGCTAATAATATTGACATTAAGTATGGCAAAGAAATCGGTCTTACTCCATCACTGATTGACAGACTTACCCTTGGTGAGGACAGAATCAAAGGTATGGCTGATGGTGTCAGAAAGGTATCTTCCCTACCTGACCCTATCGGTAATGTAATAAGTGGTAACACTTTACCTAACGGCTTAACTGTTACAAGAGTAAAAGTACCTTTAGGTGTTATCGGTATTATCTTTGAAGCAAGACCAAATGTTACTGCCGATGCAGCATCATTATGCCTAAAAGCCGGTAATGCAGTTATTCTTCGTGGTGGTAAAGAGGCTATTAACTCCAACAAAGCTATTGCAAAGATTATGCGTGATGCAGTTGAAAAGGTAGGACTGCCTAAAGACAGTATTCAGTTAATTGAAGATACAACAAGACAGTCCTCAACTGAGCTTATGCAGTTAAGTGACTACCTGGATGTACTAATTCCTCGTGGTGGTGCAGGACTTATTAAGGCAGTTGTAGAAAACAGTAAAGTACCTGTTATTGAAACAGGTGTTGGCAACTGTCATGTTTATGTTGACAAATATGCAGATATTGATATGGCAAGTGAGATTATTTTCAATGCAAAAACAAGCAGACCATCTGTTTGCAATGCTATTGAAACTATATTAGTTCACAAAGATATTGCAAAAGATGCTCTGCCAAAAATTAAAGAAAAGTTAGACACAAAGAATGTTCAAATCAGAGGTTGCAAAACTACTAAAGAAATTCTTGGTGATGACATTGTTGATGCAGAAGAAAGCGACTATTACACAGAGTTTCTTGACTATATTCTTGCTTGTAAGGTTGTTGACTCTATTGATGAGGGTATTGCCCACATTGCAAAGTACTCCAGTGGTCACTCAGAATGTATCATCACTAACGACTATGCAAGAGCAAATAAATTCAAAAAAGAAGTTGATGCAGCAGCAGTTTATGTAAACGCATCAACTAGATTTACTGATGGTGGAGAATTTGGTCTTGGCGCTGAAATCGGTATTTCAACTCAGAAACTTCACGCAAGAGGACCTATGGGTATTAACGAATTAACCTCATCAAAGTTTATTGTTGAGGGCAATGGTCAAATCAGAGTTTAAATCAAAAGATAGATTAATGCCATTATTAACATAGGGTCACAGTTATCGTCATAGAGAAAGAATATCATAAGAATTATTATGGTAGCTTCCTTATCCTTTAACAAAGTATCAAGAATATCACCTTGCTTTTCTTTAGGTTTATTTTGACTTTGTTTAGGTATATTAACCTTCTTATCCTTAAACTTTTCGCTACTTTTATTTTCATCAGTAGTTGTTTCCTTAGGTTTAGGTTTTGAACTTTCTTTATGTACATTTCTGTCTGAGTAGAAAGCACCTCGCATTTTTTCTGCTCTGCGAAGTGCTTCCCTTTCCATTTCATCCACGATACTACTCCTAAAACAAACCTAGATTTTTTATGTTAGGCAACAATTTCATAATTACCATCATTTTGCGAATTTTCTGCAATTTCTCTCTCCTTTCTTCTGAGAGGAAAGGTATCATTGCATCAAACAGTCTGGTGGTGTCATCTTCCTTGTTAATGGAAGAGAAAATTGGTGCTAACTTTCCAATAATATTTGGGTCAATCCCACCGAAATCACCTAAAGGACCAAGAGAATTATTATTCTGACTTTTGTTAGGACTTGATATAGGTACTGCATTTTGATTATTTGTACTACTGTTGTTACTGACTTCATCAGTATTCAGTCCCATCATTTTCCCTAAGTTTTGGATTTCCTTTAGTTTTTCAGGATCTGACATAATCTCGTTAATTTTAGAAGTTAAATCGTCCATTAACCCATCAACTTTTTAATAATAGCCTGAGCTTGTGGAGAATTTAGAATTTTCTCACTTTGCTCTTTGTTATCAAGTATTTTTTGAATACGCTTTGCTTGATGGCTATTCATTTTGTTTAAGATATTATTTAGGTTACCTTTCTCAATGTTCTCTTTGAGGACTTCAGGTGGGGTATCTAGCCTTTGGCTAAGTCCGTTTAATAAATTATTAATTTCACTATTATTTAACATAGTATATTTCCTTTCTCTGTGCTATTAATATATTATGCAGAGTTTGGCTTTTTATGAAGGAGTAATTATGAAAATTCTTGTTTTCTCAGATACACACGGTGATGTTACAAAAATGGAAAGAGCTATTCGCTCACATTCCGATGCAGAAGCTATTATCCATTGTGGTGACGGTGAAACAGATGTTGAATATGTAAAAAGAAATTTTCCTGACAGAGCTTTTCTAAATGTTAAGGGTAACTGTGACTGGGGCAGTAGCCTTGACCCTACACTTGAAATCACCCTTGAGGGCAAGAAAATTTTTGTAACTCACGGTCATCTTTACAATGCAAAAATGGGTTTGCAAAATCTAATTTATGCCGGTAAAGAAAAGAATGCCGATATTGTACTTTACGGTCACACACACATTTCTATGAATGAATATATTGACGGTATGTATGTTATGAATCCCGGTTCTTGTCATGGTTATGGTGCTACATATGGCATTATTGATATTAGCGACAAGGGCATTTTAAACAACATTGCCTCAGCAAAATAAGGATGTGAAGTTTTGAACTTTTCTGATTTTAACGAAACAATTAAATCTCAACTGAATAATTTAACTTCACACAACAGACTACCTCATGCAATTATTATTACAGGTGGTAATGAAGAATTAAGGGATAGTTTGGCTGATTACTTATGTGTTTATGCAGTATGCAGTGAAGAAAATAAACCTTGCTACAACTGTAAAAATTGCAAGAAAGCTATGTCCCACATTCATCCGGATATTTCATATGTACAAGGCAGTACAAAATCAAAGAATTTAATTTACAATAAGGAAGTTATGGAAGAAGTTATCGGTGACACTATAATTATTCCTAACGAATCCGATACTAAGGTTTATGTGTTTAAAGATGTTGACGAAAAGCTACCTGTAATTTCACAAAATGCTTTTCTAAAAACTCTTGAAGAACCACCACAAAATATACTTTTTGTGATGACTTGTAAAGATGCAAGTGTTCTGTTAGAAACTATCCTGTCAAGAAGTACAGTAATCAATATTCAAAAGGAAGATGAATTTTCTACCGAAGGTGTTTCTATTGCAGAAGAAATTGCACTTGCATTACTTGATATAAATGAATACAAACTTTTAAGTGCAACTTATAAAGTAAATAATAAAGATAGTTTCAATCAGACTATCCCTTACCTTAAACTACTGATTAGAGATACTTTGTCCCTTACAGTAGGCAGTGACAAGCTAAGCAACAGTTCTGTCCCTGAAAAATTAACAAGAAAATTAACAAGAGAAAAGTCACTTTCTCTTTTAAATACAATTGAAAAAGCACAAAGAATGATGAAAAGTAATGTTAATCAAAACTTACTTTCCACATGGTTGTGCTCAGAATTTAGGAGGATAACATGGCAACAGTAATAGGTGTTAGATTTAAAGAAGTAGGTAAAATCTACTACTTTGACCCTACTGATATAGATTTTAAGCAAAATGACAAAGTAATTGTAGAAACTTCTCGTGGTGTAGAATGTGGTACAGTTGCTTTAGCTAATAAAGAAGTGGAAGAGGACAAGATTGTTCATCCACTAAAAAAGGTTTTGCGTCAAGCAACAAAGAAAGACCTTGACCATCTTGCAGAAAACAAGAAAAGAGAAGTTGATGCACTAAAGATTTGTGAAGAAAAAATCAAGGCAAATAACCTTGATATGAAACTTGTTGATGTTGAATATACATTTGACAATAGCAAGATTTTATTTTACTTTACTGCTGATGGCAGAGTTGACTTTCGTCAGCTTGTAAAAGACCTTGCAAATATATTTAGAACAAGAATTGAGCTAAGACAAATCGGTGTTAGAGATGAGGCAAAGATGTTAGGTGGCTTAGGTGTATGTGGCAGACCATGTTGTTGCAACAGTTTCCTAGGTGAATTTCAGCCTGTATCTATCAAAATGGCTAAGGAACAAGGACTTTCACTTTCTCCTGTAAAAATTAGTGGTACTTGTGGCAGACTAATGTGTTGTCTAAAATACGAACAAGAGGCATATACTGACCTTATCAAGAAAACTCCAAAGGTTGGTGCTACTGTTAAGACACCTGAAGGCAAGGGTACTGTTGTTGATACTGCTTTACTTACCGGTACAATTAAGGTTAAACTTGACTCAACTCCTAGTGAAGCAGCACCTCATGTTTATAACATTAAGGAAATTCGTCCATTGGGCAAGAACTTCCCTACTGAAAATATTGAGGAAGAACCACTACTTGAAGATGAACTGACTGATGACTTAGCAAAACTAGAAGAAGAGGAAATTGTAGCAGAAACTACTCAAGCACCTCAAAGACCTAACAAGGGAGACAGAAAGAGAAACCCTAACCATAAGTATCAAAACAGAAAGAATAACGGTGGTCACAACCAAAACCACAACCAAGGCAAAAAGCCTTATCGTAAGCCACAACAAAGAAAGCCAAGACCAAATAACAGAAACAAAAATACAAACAAAGAAGGAAATAAAAACACTTAATAATTGGAAAAAGTAGATTTTACACAAAATTTCATTGATTTTTTCCTTTTATCGTGTTACAATAGGATAAATTAATAAGGAGGTGTTCTGAATGGCATATGCTATTTCTGATGAATGTATCAGCTGTGGCGCTTGTGCAGATGGTTGTCCTGTAGGTGCAATCTCTGAAGGTGATGGCAAGTACGAAATCAACGCTGACGAATGTATCAGCTGCGGTGCTTGTGCAGACACATGCCCTGTAGGTGCTCCTGCAGAAGCATAATTTAAGATAGCGAAGTTAGTTAAACAGCAAGGTTTTTTGACCTTGCTGTTTTTCTTATATTGTAGTATAATTTTCTAAGAAACACTATTTTTAGGGGGACTGTATGCTAAATCCAAATGAACATTTTGAGCCACTTGGCAATAACATTGAAATTATTGTAAGCGACATTCATCATTTTTCTACCGACACTATAATACTTAACTACTTTTGTAATGCTAAGAAAAATGACAAAGTAATTGAACTTGGCACAGGTTGTGGAACAATCCCCTTACTTATGAAGAAAGACAATAAAGCAAAAGAAATTATTGCAGTAGATATTCAGGAAGATGCTTGTTCACTGCTTGAAAGAAGTATAAAGCATAATAATCTTGAAAATGTTACTGTAATCAACTCTGACCTTAAATACCTAAAAGGCAAAGTACCTTTCGGTTACTTTGACCTTGTGGTATGTAACCCACCATACAAAGAAAACGGCACAGGACTACATAACCCACATTCAGGGAAAAAAACTGCCAGACATGAGGTAGAATGTTCTTTGGAAGATATTGTAAAGGTCAGTTCTTCCCTACTTAACTTCGGAGGTAGGTTTTGTCTTTGTCAACGACCTGAAAGGCTAACTGATATTCTTGTACTTATGAGGCAATACAAAATTGAACCTAAAAGGCTAAGGCTTGTACAACAAAGGCTAAATAAGCCACCTAAGCTGGTATTAGTAGAAGGCAGAAAAGGTGGCAAAAGAGGCTTTATGACTACAGAAGAAACCTTAATGATAGAAAATAGCCAAGGAGAATATTCAGAAGAAATGCTAAAGGTTTACGGAAATTATAAGGAGCAATTATGAGTGTATTATATGTAGTAGGTACTCCAATAGGTAATCTAAATGACTTTTCCCCACGAGCAATAGAAACACTTGAAAAAGTTGATTTCATTGCTGCTGAGGACACAAGAGTAACACTAAAGCTACTAAACCATTTTGGTATAAAGAAAGAAATGGTTAGCTACTTTGAACATAACAAACTTCAAAGAGGTGAAATAATCACAAATAGAATTCTTAACGGTGAAACCTGTGCTATTGTTACAGATGCAGGTATGCCTTGTGTTAGTGATCCGGGGGAACTTCTCATTATGCAATGTGAAGAAAAGGGAATCCCTACAATTGTTATTCCCGGACCAACTGCCTTTGCATCGGCACTGGCTATTTCAGGACTGCCAACAGGCAGATTTACATTTGAAGGATTTTTAAGTGTAAACAAGAAAAGCCGTAAGGAACACCTGGAAAGTCTGATAAATGAAGAAAGAACAATGCTTTTCTATGAAGCACCACATAAACTTTCCAACACACTAAAGGACTTTGCAAATTACTTTCCAAACAGAAAGCTATCTATTGTAAGGGAAATAACCAAAATTCACGAGGAGGTTATTCGCACAACAACAGACAAGGCCTATGAAGATTATGGAGAAACAGGACTAAAGGGAGAAATAGTCCTTGTACTCAGTGGTAAACCACATAAGGAAGAAGAAGAAACATACACCCTTAGTGATGCAGTAGGAATGGCTAAAAAGCTAATTGAAAATGGAGAAAAAGCTACTACTGCCAGCAAAGAAATTGCATCACTAACCGGATTTAAGAAGAATGAGATTTATAAGGAATTAATATGACATATACTGAAGCATTAGAGAAAATACATGGTCTTTTACATTTTGGTTCAAGACCGGGATTAGACAGAATTTTAAAGTTACTTGACCTTATTGGCAACCCACAGGACAAATGCAAATTTGTTCATGTAGCCGGTACTAACGGTAAAGGTTCTGTATGCCAAATGATTAGTTCTGTACTTACTGAGGCTAAGTACAAAACAGGACTTTTCATCTCACCTTTCATCACTGACTTTAGGGAAAGAATTCAGATTAACGGTGAAATGATACCAAAGCAGAAGTTAGCCAATATTGTAGAATACATTTATCCATTTGTAGAACAAATGGCTGAAAATGATGAAATCATTACAGAATTTGAATTTGTAAATGCTATTGCATTTTACTACTATTACATTGAAAAGTGTGACATAGTTGTACTTGAAACAGGTATGGGTGGTTTGCTTGATTGTACAAACACTATTCCTACACCACTATGTTCAGTTATCACACCCATTGACCTTGACCATACTGCTGTACTTGGTGATACAATTGAGAAAATCACATATCAAAAGTGTGGCATTATCAAGAAAGACTCCAACACAGTTATCGGTGAACAAACTCATAAGGAAATTGAAAAACAAATTGTAAAGGATTGTGTAGAAAAGCACAATATGTATAACTTTGCAGAAGACTGCAAAGTAAAAGTAAAACTTTCTACATTAGATGGAACAATTGTTAAATATAAAGGCAAAGAGTTTACCCTACACCTTGTAGGACTACACCAAATCAGCAACCTAAAAACTGCTTTAACTGCTATTGAAGTGCTGAATAATGAGCATTACTTTGGCATTACCCCTACCGATATTGAATATGGTATTGCAAAGGCCAATAATCCGGCAAGATTTGAAGTTCTGTCAAAAGAACCTACTGTTATCCTTGATGGTGCTCATAACCCTAACGGTATGGAAGCATTTGCAAAAAGTGTTGATGAATACACAACTGCACCTAGAGTATTAATTATGGGTATGCTAAAAGATAAGGATATTACCCATTCACTTAACTTTATTGACGGTAAGTTTGACACAGTATTCACACTAACTGTTGACAATCCAAGAACAATCAGTAATGTTGAATTAGCAAAAATGTGTGAAGGAAAATTCAACAATGCTATTCCTTGTGACACACCGGAAGAAGCTATCGACAAAGCCCTTGCACTAGCTGATGAAATTAATGGTACAGTAATGATTTGTGGTTCACTTTACCTAGCAGGTGAAATCAGACCTATTTTAATTAATAAATTTAAAAAATAATTTCTATCCAACAGAATAATACAAATTTTTCAGTTCATACTATTTATTATAATAGTATGAACTTTTTTATGCTCAAATTTCAGAAAAGGAAGTTGAAAATGATTAACTCAACATATGAAAACAAATCCCTCACTGTATTTTTAAATGGTGAGATTGACCAACACACAAGTACATCGCTAAGGCAAGAAATTGACTCCCAAACAGAGGCACTAAGGCCACAAAAGCTATCATTAGACTTTTCCAATGTAAAGTTTATGGACAGTAGTGGCATAGGCTTAATAATGGGAAGATTTCGTCAAATGTCATTAATCGGTGGCAAGCTAGAAGTTGTTAACCTACCACTTAATCTAAAAAGAATGGTAAACCTAGCAGGTATCCAAACATTGGGGGTAGTAAAATGAACATTGTAAATTCTATGGAACTGAAAATCCCCTCAAAAAGTATCAATGAAAGTTTTGCAAGAAGTGTTGTGTCTGCATTTGTACTGCAACTTGACCCTACAATAAATGAACTTTCTGACATAAAAACTGCTGTATCTGAGGCCGTTACAAACAGTATTGTACATGGCTACAGTGACAGCAGTGGGATAATTTACATAAAAGGTGAAATCTCAGAGGACAACTTAATCACCATCAAAATTCGTGACAAAGGCAGAGGTATCCCTGACATAAAGAAAGCTATGGAACCACTTTTTACAACAGGTGGTGAAGAAAGAGCAGGTCTTGGCTTTGCAGTGATGGAAAGTTTTATGGACAAAGTAAAGGTAAAATCAAAGGAAAATCAAGGCACAACAGTTACTCTATACAAAAAAATTATTAGGACAAAATATGAAAAGTCGTAATAAAATTGTAGAAGAAAATTTAGGCCTTGTACATTCTTGTTGCAAAAGATTCAAAGGCAAAGGCATTGAATATGAGGACCTGTATATGGCAGGGTGTGTTGGACTTATAAAGGCAGTTGATAAGTTTGATGACACATTAGGCTATAAATTAAGTACATATGCAGTACCGGTGATTCTAGGTGAAATTAAAAGGCTTTTTAGAGAAGGTGGCACAGTAAAGGTCAGCCGTAGCCTAAAGGAACTTTACCTGAAAATAAACAATCTTACCGAGAAAGAAAACAACCTTACTATAAGTGAAATAGCAGAAAAGCTGGACACCACAGAAGAAAAGGTAAATGATGCACTAAATGCCGGTAGGTTGCCTATATCTTTGACTACAGAAGAAAACACAGAAATCGACCTTACAGTAAACTCTTGTGAAGAAGAATGTACCGAAAAAATCTCGCTAAAAAAGGCTTTAGAGGACTTATGTGATGAAGATAATAAACTTATAGAGCTTAGATACTTTAAGCATATGACACAGAAAGAAACAGGCAAAACTCTAAATATGACACAAGTACAAGTCAGCAGAAAAGAAAAAAGAATTTTACATAATATTCGCTCAAAAATGCTTTGCTAAATTTCCCTCCGGTAAAGCAAAAACACCTATCAGAATTAACTGATAGGTGTTTTTATTTGCGTTACTTATTAAGTTCATTTAAGTCAAATGGTGTTTGCTGATATACAAAGTAGTTTAGCCAGTTTGCAAAAAGCAAGAAGGCTGTGCTTCTCCACTTTTTATCAGGAATACCATCAACATTATCCTTTGGAAAATAACTAAAAGGAATTTTAGGGTTAATACCCCTTTTTAAATCTCTTTTATATTCATCAGCCAAAGTCATTCTGTCATATTCTGCATGACCAAAAACAAAAATCTTTCTGCAAGTTTTGTCTGCAACAATAGCAACACCGGCTTTTTCGCTGGTAGCAAGTACATCAAGGTTAGGGTTGCTATAAATTTCTTCCGGAATACTTTCGGTGTATCTTGAATGAGGCATCATAAACACATCATCAAGTCCACGAAGTAAAGGATGATACTTAGCAGAAATTCTGTGACGGAAGATACCACTTAACTTTTCGTCAAGTTCTCTCTTATGAATACCATAGTAATGGTAAAGTCCTGCTTGAGCACCCCAACAAATATGGAATGTTGACCAAACATTTTTCTTTGCCCAATCCATAATTTCCGTTAATTCTTCCCAATAGTCAACTTCTTCAAATTCCATATGTTCTACCGGTGCACCGGTAATAATCATACCGTCATACCTAGTGTCCTTAATTTCATCAAAGGTTTTATAGAAAGTATCTAGATGATGTTGGCTAACATTCTTAGCCAAGTGACTTTTCATATGAAGTAAGTCAACATCAACTTGCAAAGAAGTGTTACTTAATAATCTAATAAGTTGGGTTTCTGTTGCAATTTTGGTTGGCATAATATTTAGAATAACAATTTTGAGGGGTCTAATATCCTGAGTAATTGCTCTGTCTTCCGGCATTACAAAAATATTCTCTTCCTCAAGTATCTTAATAGCTGGTAAATTGTTTGCTACCTTAATTGGCATAATACCCCTCCTTTTCTAAAATTTTTTAATTATTAAAGTATTTATTAATACTGCTTACCCCAGAATACCATATGCTTTGCAGGTTTGCCACAGCATACACAAGTATCTGCAATATGTTCTTCCTTAAATGGAATACATCTTGACTTAACGCCATGTGTAACTTCCTTTAGCTTTTCTTCACAAGCAGTATCTCCACACCACATAGCCTTAATAAAGCCAGGGTGATTCTCGGCAATATCAATAAACTCATCATAAGTTTTAGCAGTAAATGTCTTTTCCTGCATATTCTTTAGAGCCTTTTCATACATACTGTCGTGAATTGCCTGTAGAGTTTCAGCAATCTTGTCCTCTAGCTGATCAAGTGGAACAAAAATCTTTTCTCTGTTATCTCTACGAACAATAACACATTGATTGTTCTCAATATCCTTAGGGCCAAGTTCAACTCTTACAGGAACACCCTTCATTTCATATTCAGAGAACTTCCAACCAGGAGAGTTGTCACTGTCATCAAGCTTAACTCTAAACTGCTTCTTTAGTCTGTCATAAAGTTCATTTGCCTTATCAAGTACACCTTCCTTATGCTGAGCAATAGGAATAATAGCAACCTGAATTGGAGAAATCTTTGGTGGAAGTACAAGACCTTCATCATCACCATGTACCATAATAATAGCACCAATCATTCTTGTAGATACACCCCAAGAAGTCTGATGTGGATAATGAGGCTTATTGTCTCTACCCTGGAAAGTAATGTCAAACTGCTTTGCAAAGCCATCACCAAAGTAATGAGATGTACCACCCTGAAGTGCAACACCGTTGTGCATCATTGGTTCAATAGTGTATGTTTCTTCAGCACCGGCAAATTTTTCTTTTTCTGTCTTTCTACCTATAACAGCAGGAATAGCAAGTGTTTCTTTATAGAAGTCAGTATAAACCTGTAACATTCTTAGAGTTTCTTCTCTTGCCTCTTCCTCAGTTTCGTGCATTGTGTGACCTTCCTGCCATAGGAATTCACTTGTTCTTAGGAACGGACGAGTTGTCTTTTCCCATCTTACAACTGAACACCACTGGTTGTATAGCTTTGGTAGATCTCTGTATGTTTCAATAATCTTGCTATAATGTTCGCAGAAAAGTGTTTCTGATGTTGGACGAACACAAAGTCTTTCTTGTAACTTTTCCTGTCCACCAACAGTAACCCAAGCACATTCAGGAGCAAAACCATCAACATGATCCTTTTCTTTCTGTAGTAGGCTTTCCGGAATAAACATAGGCATATAAACATTTTGGTGACCTGTTTCTTTAAATCTTCTGTCAAGGTCAGCCTGAATGTTCTCCCAAATAGCATAACCATAAGGACGGATAATCATACATCCCTTAATACCACTATAATCAGTTAATTCTGCTTTTTTTACAATGTCTGTGTACCATTTTGCGAAATCTTCATCACGACTTGTAATGGCAGAAACAAATTTTTTATTTTTACCCATTAATATAAACTCCCTTCAAGTCTATTACGCATTATTTTTATTATACAAAATAGGAGTAGTTTTTTCAAGTGTTTATAACGGTTTTTCCGTAAATTTACCACAAAATAAAACAAGGGTTGGCAAAAAGCCAACCCTATCGTGAACAATTAAAATTAAGAGTTCTGTTCGATATAAGCTACAAGTGAACCTACTGTCTTAATGTTTTCAACATCTTCGTCAGGAACTTCAATGCTGAATTCGTCTTCGATTGACATTAGTAGGTCAACAACATCAAGAGAGTCTGCACCTAGATCGTCCTGTAGAGAAGTTTCTTCTGTGATTGTATCCTCTTCAACATCGAACTGTTCTGCTAGAATGTTTTTTACTTTTTCTAGTACCATAGTAAATTATCCTCCTATTAAATTAACAAAATAATCCTCAGCTTTTATGGACAAATTATCATATATTTGATAAAATATATCCATAGCCGTTACAATTATAGTATAAGCAAATTGTAACTTTGTCAATATTTATTTGAAAATTTTTATATTTTATTACATTTTTAATAAGAGAATTTAAGGAGAAATTATGGCTAAACAAAAATATGCAGTAATCGGACATCCAATCGGACATACTATGTCACCATTCATTCATAAAAGACTTTTTTCTCTTTCCGGAATTGATGCAGAATATAGTGTATATGATATTCCACCGGAAGAACTTGGAAAGAAGTTTAAGGAAGAATTACAGTACCTAAACGGTTTTAACATTACAATTCCTCATAAGCAGGGCATTATCCCACTTATTGATGAACTTGACCCAAAGGCTAAATTATATGGTAGTGTTAATACTGTATTTAACGACAATGGTAATCACAAGGGATATACTACTGACCCTGACGGTTTCTTAAAAGCACTTGAAAGTGCCGATATTCCTTTTAGTGGCAGAGTTGTAATACTTGGTTGTGGTGGTGTTGCAAGAACAATGGCCTATGAAGCAGTACTTGCTGACAATGACCTAACACTTGCAGTTCGCAAAGATGATGTTAATATGGCTAACGACCTAAAGAAAGAACTTGAGTCAATTAAGGAAACAGAAGTTAAGGTTTGCCTACTTGACGAACTAAGTGGTGAAATTGATGTTCTTGTAAATGCAACACCTGTTGGTATGTTCCCTAAAATTGACAACTGTCCTGTTAGTGATGAAATCATCAAAAATTCTAAGGCAGTATTTGATGCTATCTACAATCCACTTGAAACTCAGCTTGTACAGAAAGCTAAGGCTTTTGGCAACAAGGCTATCGGTGGTATGGCTATGTTAGTATGGCAAGCAGTAGTGGCTCAGCAAAAGTGGAATGATGTTACTTTTAATAAAGATGACATTAACCAGCTTTGTATAGACTGTCTTGAGGAGTTAAAGAATAAGTAATGAAAAATATAATTCTATGTGGTTTTATGGGTTGTGGCAAAACAACTGTAGGTGAAAACCTAAAGAAAAAGTCAGGAATGAACCTTATTGATACTGACGCATATATTGAAGAAACTGAGGGTATGACAATCTCTAAAATCTTTGAAAAATACGGCGAAAGCTACTTTAGAGATTTAGAGTACAAGGCTTGTAAGGAACTATCTAAAAAGTCCGGTATTATTATTTCTACAGGTGGTGGAGCATTAACATTCCAAAGAAATGTTGATGTACTAAAAGAAAACGGTACTATTGTACTGATTGATGTACCACTTGAAGTGCTAAAAGAAAGACTAAAGAACGATACTACTCGTCCACTACTTCAGAGACCTGACAAAGATAAGGCTATGAAAGAGCTTTACGAAAAAAGAATGCCTCTATATAAAAATGCAAGTGATATTGTTATTAATGGTGACAACAGTCCTTTAAAGGTAGCTTCTGACATACTCAATGCAGTAAAATAAAGGTTTTTTCTATTGATATTATCGCTTTAAAGTGATAAAATATTATAACTACTACACAAATCATAAATTTTGTGTTATAATGTATCTTATATGTATGATATAAATGAGTATAAGGATAGAAAATGAGGAAATAAAAAATGATTATAGTTCTTAAAAGAGGATTAGACAAGAAAACTATTGAGGATTTTTCTACTTCTCTAAAAAAGAAATACAATGTTGAAGTAAATCAGTGGCAAGGTGTTAACGAAACTGTTTTAGGTCTTATCGGTGACACTACTGCTATTGATATTGGCACAATTAATGCTCAGGATGTTGTTTATTCTGTAAGAAGAGTTCAAGAACCATATAAGAAAGCCAACAGAAAATTTCATCTCGATGATACTGTTATTACACTATCTAACGGTACAAAGATTGGTGACGGTAGCCTAACACTAATGGCAGGTCCTTGCTCTGTAGAATCAGCAGAACAGGTAACAGAAATTGCAAAAGCAGTTAAAGCTTCCGGTGCTAATGTACTTCGTGGTGGTGCTTTTAAGCCAAGAACTTCACCTTATTCCTTCCAAGGTCTAAAGGCTGAGGGCCTTGAACTACTACTAAAAGCAAAGGAAGAAACAGGTCTTCCTATTGTTACAGAAATTATGAGTGAATCTGACATTGACCTATTTAAGGATGTTGACATTATTCAGGTTGGTGCAAGAAATATGCAGAACTTCACTCTACTAAAGAAACTAGGTAAACTTGATAAACCTATCTTACTAAAGAGAGGACTTTGTGCAACTATTGAAGAATGGCTAATGAGTGCAGAATACATTATGGCTGAGGGTAATGAAAAGGTTATCCTTTGCGAAAGAGGTATTCGTACATATGAAAAATACACAAGAAACACTCTTGACCTTTCAGCTATTCCTATTGTTAAGAGTTTGAGCCACCTACCTGTTGTTGTTGACCCAAGTCACGCTACCGGTATGAACTGGCTTGTTGAACCATTAGCAATGGCAGCAGTAGCTTGTGGTGCAGATGGTCTTATTATTGAAGTACACAACGACCCACCTCACGCACTATGTGATGGTGCACAGTCACTTACACCTGAAGAATTTGACTCAGTTGTAAAGAAAGTAAACAAAATCAAGTCAGCCCTATAAAGGATGAATAAAATGAAAATAGCAGTTGTTGGTTTAGGTATTATCGGTGGTTCTTATTGTAAGGCCATTAAGAAATACACAGACCACTATGTAATTGGTATAAACAGAAGTCCACTTCCACTGGAAAAAGCACTAAAGTGTGGAGCTATCGACAAGATTGGTTCTGCCGATGACCTATCCGATATAGATATGGTTATCCTTGGTGTTTATCCCGGTGCTGCTGTTGACTTTATCAGAAAAAACGGTGACAAAATCAAGAAAGGTGCTATTGTTACAGATACTTCCGGTATTAAGACAGAAATCTGTGATGATTTAACTGCACTTAGCAAAGAGTTTGGCTTTACATTTGTTGGTGTTCATCCAATGGCAGGTAAAGAGAAAAACGGCTTTGATGTATCTGACAGTGACCTTTATAAAAACGCCAGTTGCATTATTGTACCTTGTGGTGCGAATGATGAATCAGTAAAGAAAGTTGCTGACTTTAACCTTTCTATCGGTTTTGGTGGTATCAAAATCACAACACCGGAAGAACATGACAGAATGATTGCTTTTACAAGTCAATTACCTCATGTACTTGCTTGTGCATATGTTCTTTCACCTAACTGTATGAACCACAAGGGTTTTTCTGCCGGTAGCTATCGTGATGTATCAAGAGTAGCTAACATTAACGCAGAACTTTGGAGTGAGCTTTTTATGGAAAACAAAGCACCACTACTAAAGGAACTTGAAACTTTAATCAAAAACATCAAAGATATAGAAGATGCTATATCAAAGGATGATAAAGAAAAACTTATGTCTTTACTACAAAAAGGACATGAAATTAAGGAGGCTTTAGGCGAATGAAAAAGCTTAAAGTAAATACAGGAAGAAAGTATGAGATTATAATTGACAGAGGAATAATCAACCACTGTGGTGAATATATCAAAAAGGTTTCTTCCCCAACAAGAATTGCTGTTGTAACAGATAGCAATGTTCACGCATTATATAGTCAAAGTGTTATCACTTCTTTAAAGCAATCCGGATTTATTGTTTCAGAATTTGTCTTTAAAGCAGGTGAAACATCAAAGAACTTTAGAACTATTGAAGCAATTTACAGTCACTTAGCTGACAACAATATCACAAGAAAAGATATGATTCTTGCTCTTGGTGGTGGTGTTACAGGAGATATGGCAGGTTTTGCTGCTGCTACTTACCTAAGAGGTATTGAGTTTGTACAAGTACCTACTTCTCTACTTGCACAGGTTGATTCATCAGTTGGTGGCAAAACAGGTTATGACATTCCACAGGGTAAAAACCTTGTAGGTGCTTTCTGGCAACCTAGTGTTGTACTTATTGACCCTGATACACTTTCTACTTTACCTGAAAGATACCTAAATGACGGTATGGCAGAAGTTATCAAGTATGGTTGCATCAAGTCTGCCGGTTTATTTAGACTACTAAAAAAAGGCAGAGATGAACTTGATATTGAAAACATTATCCACAGATGTGTTTCTATCAAGAGAGATGTTGTTCAGAAAGATGAAAAAGAAAGTGGCGAAAGAAAGCTACTTAACTTTGGTCACACTATCGGTCATGCACTTGAGAAAATTTATGAATACAAGAAACTTTCTCACGGTGAGGCTGTAGCCATTGGTATGGTTATGATGACTAAAGCCAGTGAAAGGGACGGTTATTCTCCTAAGGGTACTGCCAACAAGATTGCAGAACTTTGCGAGATGTACAACCTACCTACTCATGATGACAGTGAAGTTAGAGATATTGCTTTTGCTGCACAAAGTGACAAGAAAAGTTCTGGTCACAACATTGATGTAGTAATACTAAAGTCTATTGGAGATGCTACAGTATCAACAATGGATTTGAAAGATTTTCAACAATATATTGATGTTCCGGAGGAAGTATAAATGACAACTGTACAGATAACACCTGCTAAACTAAAAGGCACTGTTACCATACCTGCATCAAAAAGTGACTGTCACAGAGCTATTATCTGTGCTACACTTTCTATGGGTAAATGTACAATTTCTCCTATTACACTTTCTCAAGACATTGAGGCAACTATATCTTGTGTCAATGCTCTTGGAGCTAAAACAGAAGTTAAGGGTGACACGCTGACTATTGACAGCAGTCACCTTTTTTCTAGTGGTAGGGGTACTTTTGATTGTTGTGAAAGTGGTAGCACATTAAGATTTTTTATTCCTGTAGTCAGTGCTTTAGGAATCAGTGGTCACTTTGTAGGCAAAGGAAGACTGCCTCAAAGACCTATCGGTATTTACCTTGATTTACTTCCTACTCATGGGGTAGAGTGTGAAACTGAGGGTGGTTTACCTCTTGATACTTGTGGTAAATTACAAAGTGGTACATATTCCCTACCGGGTAATGTATCAAGTCAGTTTGTAACAGGACTACTACTTGCTTTACCTTTACTTGACGGTGACAGTAAGATTGTACTTACTTCCCCACTTGAAAGTGTGGGTTATGTAAATATGACAATTGACACCATGAAACGCTTTGGTGTCACAATTGATGAAACCGAATACGGCTACTTTGTAAAAGGTAATCAGCACTACACACCTCACGACTACACAGTACAAGGTGACTGGAGTCAGGCAGCATTCTTTATGGTTGCCGGTGCATTTGGTGGTGAAATCACCGTAAAAGGAATTGACCCAAATTCTACACAAGGTGACAGAGAAATTTGTAATTTAATTAAGAAATTCGGTGCTGATATTGAGATTGGCACAGACTTTGTAAAAGTTAAAAATAAAGGTGAACTAAGAGGAATTAACATTGATGCAAGTCAAATTCCTGACCTTGTACCTGTACTTGCAGTATGTGGCAGTGGTGCTTATGGTGTCACAAAAATCTACAATGCAGAAAGACTGAGAATCAAAGAAAGCGACCGACTAAAGACCACTTGTGAGGCTATTAATAACCTAGGTGGTATGGTGGCTGAGGTTGATGATGGACTAATTATTCAAGGTGCAGGTATGCTAAACGGTGGCAAAGCTGATGGCTGTAACGACCATAGAATTGTTATGGCAAGTGCAGTTGCATCAATTATTTCAAGAAACAAGGTTACTGTTACCGATGCACAAGCTATTAACAAAAGTTACCCTAACTTTTTTGAGGACTTTAAGAAACTGGGAGGTAATGTAAATGTCATCAACAATAGGTGAAAAAATTAAAATTTCAGTATTTGGTGAAAGTCATGGTAAGGCTATTGGCGTTGTTGTTGATGGTTTACCTACCGGAATGAAAATAGATATGGACAAGGTTCTTCACGAAATGAAGAGAAGAGCTCCCGGCAATGACAAAACTGCTACTCCAAGAAAAGAGGCTGACCTGCCGGAAATTCTTTCAGGTGTAGTTGATAATGTACTTACAGGTGCACCACTTTGTGCAATTATCCACAATAACAACACTAAGAGCAAAGACTACTCAGATATTAAAAGATGCCCTAGACCGGGACATAGCGACTACCCTGCATATGTAAAGTACAATGGCTTTAATGATATTGCCGGTGGTGGTCACTTTAGTGGCAGAATTACTGCTCCTATAGTTTTTGCCGGTGCAGTATGTAAACAACTACTTGAAGAAAAAGGCATTAAGGTTACTGCTCATATTAACAGTATCGGCAATGTATATGACGAGGAATTTAATCCTTGCAACATAGATAATGAAACAATAGACAGACTGCTTAACAGTTCTTTCCCACTACTTGATGAAAGCAAGGAAGAATCAATGCGTAAGGTGGTAACTGATGCATCAGCCGACAAAGATTCTGTTGGTGGTACTATTGAATGTGGTGTTGTCGGTGTTAAAGCCGGTATCGGCGAACCAATGTTTGATGGTATTGAGGGTAGAATTGCCAAAGCAGTATTTGGTATTCCTGCAATGAAGGGCATTGAATTTGGCAAGGGCTTTGACCTTGCAGAAATGCGTGGCAGTGAAAGCAATGACAATTTCCGTTATGATGAAAATGGAAATGTATATACTAAGACAAACAATTGTGGTGGTATCCTTGGTGGTATTACAAACGGTATGCCTATTGTATTTAAGGTTGCAGTAAAGCCAACACCATCTATTGCTCAAAAGCAAGAAACTATTAATCTTGAAACTAAAGAGAATGATATTCTTGAAATTAAGGGCAGACATGACCCATGTATTGTACTAAGAGCAGTACCGGTTATTGAGGCAATCACAGCTATTACAATACTAGATTTACTTTCATAAGGTGTGAAGATAATGAGAGATTTAAAAGAAATAAGAGAAGAAATCAACGAAATTGATGAAAAACTTATAGAACTTTTTAAACGCAGAATGGAATGTGCTAAGGATGTTGGCAACTACAAAAAGGCAAACAACATTCCTATTCTTAACCAAGACAGAGAGAATGAAATTCTTGATGATGTTCTTGTTCGTGGTGGAGAATACGGCTATGCAGCACAGTTACTGTTTAGCAACATTATGGAGCTTTCAAGAGCATTACAACACAATATTGTTGGCTCAGGTAAAGAGATGAAAGAACTTATTGAAAATTCTTCGCCTAACATTCCATACAACAAAAATACTAAGGTAGCTTGTCAGGGTATTGCCGGTGCTAACAACCACGAAGCTACTCTAAAGATTTTCCCTGACTGTGAACCTGAGTTTTGTAAAAGTTTCAAAGATGTATTTATGGCTATTGAAAACGGTGATGCTGACTATGGTGTGCTACCTGTAGAAAATTCTACTGCCGGTTCAGTAAGTGATGTTTATGACTTAATTCTAAAGCACAGATTCTATATTATTAAGTCACTAGACCTACCAATCCACTACTACCTAGCATCTATTCCACAGGCTAATTTAGAGGATATTGAAGAAGTATGGTCACATCCACAAGCACTTGCACAATGTAGTGACAAGCTAACTGCTAACAACTACAAGACTTTACAGTCTGCTAACACAGCTATTGCTGCTAGAGATGTTGCAAACAGTAAGAGAATTAACCTTGCAGCAGTTTGTAATTATAGTGCAGTTAAGGAATATGGCTTAAAGGTACTTGCAGAAAATTACGAAAACAGAAGTGACAACACAACAAGATTTATTGTTATTTCTAAAAAGCTATATATTCCTGAAAATGCAGAGAAAATCAGCCTATGCTTTGGTTTGCCTCATGTTACAGGTACACTTTACAGTGTGCTATGTAGATTTAGCTCACTAGGACTTAACCTAACAAAAATTGAGTCAAGAACAATGGCTAATAAGCCTTTTGAATATCTATTCTATCTTGACTTTACAGGTAATGTTAAGAATGATGAAGTTACAAAACTTCTATGTGCATTAAGTACAGAGTTACCTGAATTCAGCTTCTTAGGTAACTATGAAGAGGACTTCGCATAATTTATTTTAGCTTATATTCTAACAATATAAAATTTAAAATGAGTTTCAAAAAAATCAACCACTATTGCATAAGCAGTAGTGGTTTTCTTATGTCCTTTTCTTATAAAATTCACATTTCAATTACTTTAAAAATTTGTTTTTTCAATTTTGTCTGTAGGGAAAGGTTAGCTTTATAAATTAGGGTTTGTGGAGTTGTTTATGTAATGTAGGTTAATTAGATATCAACCGATTAATTCATTTAATTTATAGTTTTATCCCTCCTTCAGTCGATTTATAAAAGGTAAATTGCCGTACCGTCAATTTACAATCGACAGCTCCCTCGTCTGAGGGAGCCAAGCATAATATGTACAAACTTATAAATTTGTACATAATTAAAGAAATTGTACATACCTTGTTGCCTCCCTCGCTGAGGGAGGTGGCTTTGCGTATGCAAAGACGGAAGGAGTGATTGGAATTGTAAATTCATTTACAATTCCATATTAGTTGAAACTATCAAATAGCCCCACAAACCCAAATTTGGATGCTCACTTATCCCTTTACACAAGGGAGACTGGCGAATATGTACAAATTTAGGGTAACTACATAGGACAAAATTACAACAAACTTTTGGCTCA
>JBQKHY010000033.1:0-19491 GCA_052118065.1 Ruminococcus sp. LCP21S3_E8
ATAATTATTTGCGGTCATTTTTAATTTTTTGAACTGAATAAACGGTCAATAAACGGTCACCCGAGGATTTTTGCATAAATTTGGTTGAATTAGATAAAAGAAAAAACACCCAAAAACCGCATACCTAAGCCGTTTTCAAGGTGTTTTGTTTGGCAGGGGCAGAAGGACTCGAACCCTCGGCACGCGGTTTCTGAGATTAGTTGACTGTGCGAAAGTAATATTTGTTGTTTGGATAAAACAATCATTCTGCTAGTACCTTATAAGCCTCTTTGTTTTTATCAATTAATTTTTTAGAAATTGATAAAATATCTTCATCGTTTGCAGTTTGGATATTTTCTGCTTGACTAAATTCAACAATTAAATATCTTGGGGTATTGTTTTTTAAAATAACGGCAGAACCATTTTCGTCCACAAGTCTTGCTACTTTTGAAAAATTCTGATTTGCTTCTGTAATAGAAACAAGTGCGTTTGTATTTACTTTCATAAAAATACCTCCTTAAAAAATAGGATGAATTTATCCTATTTTTATTATATTTTAGTTTTCCTAAAAAGTCAACCGGTTATTTTCTTATCCTTACAAATTTCTTTAACAGTGCTTTGCCGTTAAATGGAATAAGTGGGTACAGGTAGCTCTTGCCTGAGAGTGTTTTGTTTGAATACAGCAAAATGATAATGAGAATTACACCACCTATTAAACCGAAAATTGAGAAAAGTTCAGTTGCTATCAGTAATAAAATTCTAAGAAATTTGATTGCATAGGATAGTTCCTGACTAGGCTGAGAGTAGTTTGCTATTGTGACGAATGCCATATAAAGTATGGTTTCTGTACTGGCAAATCCTGCATCAATTGCAAATTCGGAAAGTGCAATACCACCAATTATGCCTAAGGTAGTGCTGAGCATTTCCGGTGTGTTGATTGATGCAAGTCGTAAACCGTCAATGGCAATTTCTATTAATATAAGTTGCCAGAATATGGGGATTTTCTGAGGTTCAGTTACTATTGTAAATTGGAAAAATGTTGGTACAAAGTCAGGATAACGGTTGGCAAGTAACCAAAGTGGTGTGATGAAAATTGAAAGTAAAGACACAACATACCTTGAGATTTTTAGGTATGTGCCGGTAACAGGTGGGAAGTAGTAGTCATCAGCCTCTTCCATTAAATCAAAAATTGATGTGGGAATTATTATTGACGAGGGAGAGTTGTCAACAATTATTGCTATGTTGCCTTTTAGAATATTTGCTGAGGTGGTGTCAGGTCTTTCTGAATATTTTACCTTTGGAAATGGGTTTATCCACCTTGATTTTATAAGAGCCTCAACAAACCCTTGTTGTGTCATAGACAGTTCTTCGGTTGTAATATTCTTAATTTTCTGCTCAATATTTTTCAGTAAATTTTTATCCACCTTGTTGTCCATATAAATTAGTGCAATATCGGTTTTGGACTTATCACCGGCTTGTAAAGCCTTGATTGTAAGGTTTTTATCCCTGATTCTTCTTCTAATCAATACGCAGTTTTGTACAAATATTTCTGTAAAAGCATCCATACTGCCACGAAGAACCTTATCATTTTTAGGTTCTGCAGTTTCTCTTTGAGGATAACTTCTTGCATCAATTAAAATAATTTCATCAAGTCCATCTACTGAAAGAATTGTAATGCCTGACAGTAGTGCAGTTACAACAGCATTGGAATTTTTACTTTTATCAACTTCAATATATGGAACACAGTTTTCCACAAAAGTTTCGGTATTTGTGAAAAAGTCATCATCGGTAATTCCGTAGAAAAACTCCATCATCTTTTCCATAATAGCCTCTTTAAGAAGTCCGTCTATGAAATATAGAACGGACTTTCTTTTGTTTATGCGAATAACTCTCTTGATAATATCAAAATTTTCATTAGCTCTGGTTAGCTTGTCTAGGACAGTTATGTTGTTTTCTATATTAGTATTAAACATTGTATCACCGATTTTATTTTTCCCAAAAGCTAATGCAATTATTGCATTATTTGTAAACAAATTATGAACATTTCAAAGAAATTGCATAGTTATATGCAATTTTTCTCTTTTGTGGGGGTATAGGTGCAGGATGTTTTTTTGGAGGTTGATATGAGAAAAAGAGATAAAACTTTTTGTGTTTATGTAGCACAAGGCAAGTCACTTGAGGAGGCATCAATCCTTAGTGGCTATGAAGAAAGTAAAGGTGTTACCTTGATTACAAAACCTGAAATTATCAAGGAAATAACTACTTTGTTAAAAGCAAAGGCAAACCTAATGAAGAACCTTTCTGTTATCGGTTATCAGCAACTTGCCTTTGGTAGTATAGCTGATTGTATTTCACTTGTAACAGAAGAAAAGGTCAGTAAAGAAGATTTGCAGAATATGAATTTATTTATGATTTCTGAAATTAAGAAACCAAAGGATGGTGCAATGGAAATTAAATTTTTCGACAGGCTAAAGGCACTTGAAAAGCTACAAAATTACCTTGACGGTGAAAGTCAATGTGTACCGTTTTATGAGGCTTTGGAAAAAGGTGCAAAGGCTTTAGGTGACAGTAATGAGTAGTTACAAACCATTTTCTAAAAAGCAAATGAAGGTCCTTACTTGGTGGTGTAGTAATTCTGCCGATAAAAGTAAAGATGCAATTATTTGTGACGGGGCAGTTAGAAGTGGAAAAACCTTTTGTATGTCAATTTCATTTGTTGCATGGACCTTTAGCACTTTTAACAATATGTCCTTTGCAATGTGTGGCAAAACAATCAGAAGTCTAAAGCGAAATGTAATAACACCTTTAATAAAGAACTTAACCGACTTAGGCTTTGAAACAAACCTAAAGAAAAGTGAGAACATTCTTGAAGTTATGTATAAGGGTATGGTAAATCGTTTTTATCTCTTTGGTGGTAAAGATGAAATGTCAGCATCCCTTATTCAAGGTATCACTTTGGCAGGTGTGTTCTTTGATGAAGTGGCACTTATGCCTAGGTCATTTGTTGAACAGTCCCTTGCAAGATGTTCTGTTGAGGGTAGTAAGTTTTGGTTTAACTGTAACCCTGAGTATCCCGGTCATTGGTTCTACTGTGAATGGATAAAGAAATGCAAAATAAAAAATGCATTGTATCTTCATTTTGAAATGGAGGATAACCCTTCCCTTAGTA
This sequence comes from Ruminococcus sp. LCP21S3_E8, assembly GCA_052118065.1. GTDB lineage: Bacteria > Bacillota > Clostridia > Oscillospirales > Acutalibacteraceae > Ruminococcoides. The sequence goes on from JBQKHY010000033.1 coordinate 3,149, forward strand.
AAGCAATGATTCATAGGTATCAAAGTTTATACAGTGGTGCTTTTTATGAAAGATTTGTAAAGGGTAGGTGGGTTGCAACAACAGGTGCAGTATATCCCTTTATGGATAAGGATACTTCTTACTGTGATGTGCCTAAGGTTAAGTTTACTGAATATGCAGTTTCTTGTGACTATGGTACGGTAAATCCTGCATCATTTGGACTTTGGGGTAAGTACCAAGATACTTGGTACAGAATTGATGAATACTACTTTAATTCAAGAGTTGAGGGTTATCAAAAAACTGATGAAGAACATTATTCTTCCCTTGAAAAGTTAGTAGGAGATAGACACCTATCAGCAATTACAGTTGACCCCTCGGCAGCAAGTTTCATTGAAACAATAAAGCGACACAAGAAGTTCAATGTTGTACCGGCAAGGAACAATGTACTTGACGGCATCCGAAAAGTATCTACTGCACTAAAAGAAAATAAAATTAAAATATGTTCCAACTGTACGGACTCTATGAGAGAATTTTCTCTTTACCGTTGGGACGAAAGAGGTGGTAACGATTGTCCGATAAAGGAGAATGACCATGCAATGGACGATATTAGATATTTTGTAACAACAATTTTGGATAGTGAAAGTGGTTTCATAGCTTTTGCTACCAGAAGATAGGAGAGTTATGGGTATATTTAGAAAAAGAAAAGTTAAGGAAAAGGTTTCTATACTTTCTGCTCCACAAAATGACAGTTCATCACATCCATTTAATATTGTAAGTTCATACAGTCCATTAACCAAAGTTGAGCTTGACCTTTATTCTTCACTTAGAGAGGCTTTGCCTATTATTGATGCAGCAATTTGCAAAATCAATAGGCTATTGGGTACATTTTCTGTAGATTGTAAAAGCAAAAAAACTAAGGAAATGGTTGATGATTTTTTTAGAAATGTAGATGTGTGTCAAGGTAATAAGGGTATGTATAACTTTATTTCTTGTTACTTTGATAACCTGCTGACTTATGGTGAGGCAGTAGCAGAAATTGTTTTAACAAGTGACGGAAAAGGAATTAGAGCATTGTACAACACCGACCCTAGGGATGTAACACTAATTGAAAAGGACAGTCCTCTTAACCTAGTGGTGTGTAGCAACAGTAAAGGTATAAATCAGGAACTTCCTTATCAAGATTTGTTTGTAACTTCAATGCTTAACCCTGAGTCAGGCAGAAGCAGAGGTGTGTCTATTTTAAAGGGTTTGCCATTTGTAAGTGGTATCCTGTTAAAGATTTTCAATGCTTTAGGACAGAATTGGGATAGAGTGGGCAATGTGCGATTTGCAGTTACATATAAGCCTGACAGTAACAGTGGTTCATCCGCTTATACAAGAGAAAATGCACAACAGATTGCCGATGAATGGTCAAGGGTTATGCGTAACAAAAACAGTGTTTGCGACTTTGTTTCGGTAGGTGATGTGTCAATCAAAACTATCGGTGCCGATAATCAAATTCTTGATTGTGATGTACCTATTAGACATATTACAGAACAGATTGTAGCAAAACTTTCTGTGCCACCATTTTTACTTGGATTAAGTTGGAGTACTACTGAAAGAATGAGTAGCCAACAAGCCGATATTCTCACAAGTGAACTTGAGTGTTACAGAGAAATTTTAAATCCGGTAATTGAGAGAATAGCTAGGGTATATTTAAGCCTAAACGGTATTGACGAAAAGGTAACTGTTAAGTGGACACATATTAATTTACAAGATGAACTTGAACTTTCTGAAGCAAGACTAAACAAGGCTAATGCCTTAAAAATTGAAAAGGAAATTGAAAGAGATTTCGGTGTTAAAGAAAGTGAGGAGGGTATTTTAGAAACTGTATGAAGAAAGGTTTAGTAATTAAATCAAATGAAAATTTAGCTAAGGATATTGCCCTTATAAATACCTACACAAGAAGTGACTTAACGGAAGATGAAGTATATACATTTTCTGTTGTACTTTGTGACAATGAAGTTGATAGGGATTATGAAAGATTTACTGTGGAAAGTCTCTTTGAACTTGAAAAACTTTTTGTAGGTAAAACCGGTATTATGGACCATTCACCAAAGGCTGAAAACCAACTTGCAAGAATTTATAAAACCGAAGTACAGGCAGTTGAGGGTGAAGTAACCACAACAGGTGATCAGTACTTTAGGCTTATAGCAAAAGCATATGTGCCTAAAACCGAAAGTACCAAGGACTTTATCAGTAAGCTGGAAACAGGAATTCTAAAGGAAGTAAGTGTGGGTTGTAGTGTAGAAAGTACCTTGTGTTCAATTTGTGGCAACCCTATTAATTCATCAATGTGCAATCATCATAAAGGTGAATATTACGGTGAAACTCTTTGTTACGGTGAATTAACAGGTGTAAAGGATGCATATGAATGGAGCTTTGTGGCAGTACCGTCACAGAAAAAAGCAGGTGTAATTAAGTCATTTTTAAAAGGAGAGAATTTTATGGAAAATATTATTAAGTGCCTAAAAAGTGAAAAGCAAGTTACCCTAAATAAGGATGAAAAGGTAAAACTGCTTTCATACATTCAAAGTCTTGAAAAAGATGCTGAATGTGGTAGGGCATATAGGGAAAGCGTGGTTAAGGATATTATGCGACTTTCTCTGATTAGCAAAAGTGGGATTTCCGGTACAACAATGGAGTCTATTGTAAAGACACTTTCTATCAATGAACTTTGTGAACTTAGAAATGTGTATCAAGAAAGAGCAAGTGAAAGGCTGCCTATTGTTCCACAGTCCTACAAAGAAAATAAAAGAGTAAGTAACAAAAATCAAGAATTTACTATTTAACGGAGGTTTATATGAATATTAATTTTAACGGTTATGATGAAAATTCAGTTACTATGTTAGCTGATACTACTCTAAAAGAGGGAGAACAGAATGTGCTTGTTACTATCGGTGCAAACGGTACTGCAACAGTAGCAAAAGCTACTAAGCCATTCCTAGGTGTTTGTACTTGTGTAAGGGACGGTTATGCAACTGTACAGACAAGGGGCTATTGCAAGGTGAAAACCTCAGCAAAGCTTAGCCTAGGCAGTGTGTCACTTGTGGCATCAAGTGACGGTAAGGTAGCAGAGAACAGTGCAGGTAAAATGTACTTTGTGCTGGACTCAACAGATAATGAATCAGGAATTTTACTATAAGGAGAATGAATATGAGTAACTATAAAAATATTTCTTTAGAAAAAGGTATGTACGGTGTAAAGGGTAAGAGCTTTACAGATATTCTTGAAGAACTGGACCCATCAGAAAATTACAGAGGTACTTCTCTGGAAAATCTAGATGCTTTTTCTCGACAGTTAAAGCGATTTGACATTAAGGTTTCAGGTAAAGGCAGTGACACAGTTGATAAGTTCTTTTCAACAAGCAGTTCATCAGCACTGTTTCCTGAATATATCAGCAGAGCAGTAAAGCAAGGTATGGAACAGGCTGATGTACTTTCTGACATTGTGGCAACTACTACAATGATTGAGGGTATGGACTACCGTTCAATTACCTCTGAACCTACAACTGATGATAAGTCACTAAAGGTTGTTATGGAGGGTACACAGATTCCACAGACAACTATCAAAACTCAGGATAACCTAATTAAGCTACATAAGAGAGGCAGAATGTTAGTTTCTTCTTATGAGGCAATCAGATTTCAGCGACTTGACTTATTTACTGTCACACTAAAGCAGATTGGTGCATATATTGCAAGAGCACAGCTTAAGGATGCAGTTGATGTACTGATTAACGGTGACGGTAACGGTAATCCGGCAAGTACAATTAACACTTCATCAACAGGTAACATCAGCTACGGCGATCTTGTAAAGCTATGGAGTTCACTAAGCCCTTATGAGCTTAACACAATTATTGCACCTACTGCTTCAATGGAAAAGCTACTTTCACTTAATGAAATGAAGGATTCAGTAGCCGGTCTAAACTTTCAGGGTACAGGCAAAATGATTACACCTATGGGTGCTAATGTTATCCATACACCTGAAATTACAGGTAACTATATTATCGGTGTTGACAAGAATTGTGCATTAGAAATGGTTAAGGCCGGTGATGTACAGACAGAATATGACAAGCTCATTGACCGTCAGCTTGAGAGAGCAGCAATTACTTCTATTGCAGGTTTCGGAAAAATCTTTACAGGTTCTGCTAAGGTACTAAAGTACTAGAGGTGATAACTTGGGAATTAATGAAGTAGCAAAGAAATTTCTGTTACTGTCCGGTATTGATGAAAGTGAACTTAGCAAGTACCTACCACTTATCAGAGAGTCTATTGCCTATGTAAAGTCAATTCTAAAGGAAGAAGTTGATGTTAAAGAGAATAGTGCATTACTAACTTCTGCTTGTGGTACATATGCTTATTACAAATGGAGTTTGTTCTATAGCCAAAGTGATGTTAGCTACTTTAAAGCAGGTGACCTAACTGTTTCCAAAAGCAGTGAAAGCAAAGTTACCCAAAGGGCATATTCACTATGGAAAGAAAGTCTAAAGGAAATTGCTAGGTTCACAAAGTCATCTGACTTTTACTTTAAGGGTGTTAGTGTATGAATATAGGTTCTTCAATTACAAAGTCCTTTAGAGAATACGGCAACAAAATAACTGCCTTGTCAAAGGACAATGTAAGTACAATTTACGGTTTTATTCAGCCACTAAATTACAAAGCCCATAGTAATATTTATGAAAGCACAAATATCTCTGCCAGGGATAATATGTATTATCTTTTAGTAGCAGAAAAGGACAGTGCAGTGGATAGTAACGACAAACTGATTCTTGATAATTCAACATATGAGGTTATTAAATGTCAGAGTTATATGTATCGGAATAAATGTATGTATAAGTGGGCAATACTAAAGTTATGTTACCCTATTTTGGAGGATGATTTTAGTGGTAATTCATAATGATAAGGTTGAAGATATTATTAAGAAAATCAAGGAAAGTAAAGACCTTGATGATGTAAGATTTGTAAAAGCCTATAACGGTAAGTTAAAGGAAACACCACTGGGTGGAATACTTGTTACTGTAAATAATGGTGTTAATATTGTAAATTCATTTGCCGGTGGATTTATCGGTAATGGAAAAGTCGGTGAAAATATAAAGTCAGAGTTAAAGCTAAATATTTACTGTCCCTACCAAAACGGTGGGGATGGTATCACCCATACAATAAATTCTATTGTAGAGCTTTTACCTAAAGCAGACAGTGACAATATTATAAGCAGTATAAATGTTTCTGAAATAAAGTATAGCCAAGAGTATGAGGCAGTGTATAGGACACTTTCTCTATCCTTAGATTATTTAGATTACAGAGGTGAGTAAATGATAGGTACAATGGACTTAATGAAAAATTTAGTTATCACTATTGATGACATGGTAGTAGGTGGAGTAGTGGGACTTTCATCAGAAGTAAATTCTTCCACCACAAAAATTAATGAATATATGTGTGGCAATAGTTACGGTGTAACAAGTGAAAGTGTTGATTATACCCTTACACTGACTTTAGCAAGTAACCACAACACTTTTCCTCATAATGAATTTACCCTAAAACTAAAGCAAAGTAACTACATAGTAATGTATTACAACTGCAAAATTATAGGTGAAAGGGAATATACAGAAAACGGTTATGTATATAGGGAATTGCTGATAACTTCTTGTGAAAGAAGGTCATTTAATGAATAAGGAATTCTTGGAATTTGCTGATAAGCTGGTTGATAAATCTTCTTGTGAAAATATTTCCAAAATCATCAGTAGGGATATTCGCAGATACAGCAGAAAAATTATTGACATAAAGGATTTGAAAAAATGAAGATAGCAAAAATGAGTTTCAAAAATCATTTCTGGACCTATAACCCATCAACAGTAAAACTACTTTCAGATAGAGAAATTGTGGAACAAAAAATTCCTCTGGGTAATAACCTTATTCAAAACTTTGGCAGAAACAGTAGAGTAATTACAGGTGAAGGTTATCTCTTTGGTGAGGATTGTTTCAGTCAGTATGATTCTTTGTGGAAAGTACATAAAGAAGAAACCTCAGGACTGCTGACAATACCTAAATTTTCTGTAATGAATAGCTACTTTACAAGTCTTGAAATTGTAGGTGAAACTAAAGAAAATCTAATTTCCTATAAATTCACTTTTGTTGAGGATATGTCCGGTGTTGATAAAACTTATTTACCATCATTTTGTTATGCAGAAAGTGATGAGTCACTATGGAATATTAGCAATAAATATAATGTTAGTATTGAGAGGCTTATGTCTCTGAATAACCGGATGAAAAATCCTTTTGATTTAAAGGTAGGAGATAAGGTGGCACTATGTTAGGTGTATATATTTTTGATGATAAAGGTAACATTGTCTGTTTTGAAAAGCCCTTGTCACTGACTGTTGATATGAGTTTAACTGTTCCATGTGACATTGCTACTGTTGTATTGCCTTATAAAAATTATACTGATGGTGCAGAGATTAAAATTTATAATGAAACTGACCTTATCTTTGTTGGGATTATTGATGAAGAAATCAGTATTTTTAATACTACAGGCAACTACAAAAAGTATGTAGCAAGAAGTAAGATGGCTTTACTACTGGATAATCAAGCCTATCCTACAGAACTGAATAACATAACAAGAACATATTTAGGTAATAAATATCTTAAAGATTTTTCTATTGATTTTGATAAAGGTGAAGAAGTATATACCGGAAAGATTACTGTTGATAACGGTATGACTGTTTATGATATTTTTGCTGAATATTGTGACAAGGTATTTTCTTCTTCACCTAGAATGACACCTAAGGGTAAACTGATTTTTAACAGTAATATTGACAGTGAAATAACTTTAAGTAATCTCAGCTACACCTCACTAACCGAAAATAAAAAGAGGTGTGAGAAAATCTCTAAAGTATCCCTAATGACAAATTCAAGATTTTACGATTATATAATTGAGAATAAGGAAACTAAGGGTACTTCAATTTGTAGAGAAAGATTTTTGGATGCATCAATAGGTAAAAGCGTCTATCCGGAAAACGGTGAAAATTTAATAGAAAATTCCAACTTAAACAGTTATGAAGTACAGGTAACTTGTCCATATAACTTAACCTACTGTTTAGGCTATAAATGTAAGGTTGAAAGCATAGCAGAAAAACTGCAAGTTGCTGAAATAGAGTATTCCTATAATTCAAAAGGTGAAGAAACAAAGTTGATTTTAAGAAGGTGTAAATAAATGTGGTTAACAGGTTATATTGCAAAGGAAAATTCCCCTAAATCAAAGTGTGGTGAAGTGGTAAGAAGTGAAGATAATACAGTAAATGTGTTTTCTTCTGTAGAGCAAAGTAATGTAAAAGTTGCTTTGCCCTACGGACTTTATTCTGTTCCTCAAGTTGGAGATAACTCTGTGATTATCCCTACAGAAAACGGCAATGTTGTGGTGGGAGTTTGTAACAACAATTCCCATAATTTAGAAGTAGGCGAGGTGCTACTGTGTAGTGCAGGTGGTGCAAAAATTCTTCTCAATAATAAGGGTCAAGTGCTGATAAACGGTAAGGTGATTTCTTGATGTATGATTTAAAGGTTAAAGATGGTGGTACAGTTTTCTTAGGTAATACAGAAGAAAAGGTTTATGACTCTGATAGTATTTTTCAGAGAATAGAAATTTGCCTTTCACTTAATAAAGGGGATTTTATTTATAATAAAAATTTAGGTTCAACTATTCCTAAACTTGATTACTCTACTGAAGAAGATTTAGCACAACTTGAAATGTACATAAATCAATGTGTTTTTAATATTGTAAATACTAGAGTAATTGTACTTTCAGCAGATAAAGACAAGCAGACTATAAAAATAAGCCTAAAACTAGGCAATAAGGAATATATAAAAGAGGTGAATGTGTATGGTAGATTATGATGAAATATTAAGTACAATGGAAAATGCTTATAAAGAGAAAACCGGCTTTGTACCGGATGAGTATTCTGACCAAGGTATTAAGTTTAGAATTTTAGCCGGTGAACTTTTTAACTTTTCAAGTCAATTAGACTTTTTAGAAAAGCAAATGTTTCCTACAACTGCAAGTGGAAAGTACCTTGATTATCATTGTGCAGAGAGAGGTGTCACCAGAAAACAAGGTGCAAAGGCAGTTGGCACTGTAACATTTTCTTTAGACTATGCACTTAGTGAAAATGTACCTATTCCAAAAGGTACAGTAGTTTCTACAAGTGGGGAAAATCCTGTAAGATTTGTTACAAAAGCTTATGGTTATATTCCATCAGGTAAAACATATGTTGAACTTACTGTTGAAGCTGAAGATGTAGGGAAAATATATAATGTAGCACCTAGAAGTGTAATCACCCTAGTGTCACAAGTGCCTAATGTTTATTCTGTAGTAAATGTTTCTGCAATTAGTGGTGGCGAAGATAAAGAAACTGATGATGTACTTAGAAGTAGATTGATGTACATATATAAGCACCACAACAACGGCACAAATATTGCTTTTTATAAGTCACTTGCCGAAAGTATGGATGGTGTATATTCTGCCGGTGTTGTACCTAAAAACAGAGGAACAGGTACTGTGGATATTTTTATTTCTAAAAAAGGTGAAATGGCAGATTCTACTTTGGTTTCTAATGTACAGAAGGTTATAGCAAAGGAAAGAGAAGTAAATGTTAGCACAACAGTATATAGTGCAACTGCATCATATGTAAATATTGGTGTAAAGCTTGAACTTGAAAGTGGTTATAGCTTTAGTGATATTAAAAGTAAGTGTGAAACTTTACTGAGGGATTATGTTGCCGGTTTAGGTGTTGGTGGTTCATTCTTCCTTTCAAGAGTTGCAGAGAAGGTACAAAGTATTGATGGGATAAAGCGTTTTCAGTTTGATGATGCTTTATCTACTGATATGGTTGTAGATAATAAGCACTTTTTAAAATTAAATACTGTACAGGTTACGGAGTTGTAGAATGAATATATACAATAGAATTATCAGTATTATTTGTAACTTTAAAGCCTATAACAAAGATAATACTAATTTACAAGGTGAGATGTATGCTTATTCAAAGGGTCTTGAAATTATAAGTAACAGACTTGAAAATATCGAGAAAGAATGTTTTGTTTCTACAGCAGAGGACTATGGACTTACTGTTAAGGAAAGGTACTTTGACTCAATAACAAGAGCAGATGATGTAGACTCTAGGAGAGAAATGCTGCTTTCTTTGCTTTCTGTTGATGAAACTGATTTTAATTTAGAGGGTATGAAAAAGTTTATGAAACAGTTTCCTGTATCATCAAACATAACTGAATTCGCAACAAGTAACAGAATTCTCATTACCTTTGAAAATAATGATTGGATAGTCAGTAATTATGATTTTGTGAAAAGTTGTGTGGAAGATTTCTTCCCATCACATTTAAATTTTCAGTTACAAATTAATAAATAAAATAAGGGACAGTCTGCTCAGTGCAAACTGTCCCTTTTGTTATGTGCATTTATATGTCTAAACCGAATAAATTGTGAAGTATTGACTCAATAGCAAAGTCATTGCCGTAATTCATTACATAATAATCTTTAAGATAAACAAATGCAATTGTTAAAGCAGAAAGTACAATTATCAAAATCAAGATTTTTCTAAAAGTATGTTTCTTTTTCTTTCTAACTACTTGGTTGTAACCGTCATTATAGTCTTGTCTGTCAATATCATCATTTCTGTTTTCATTGGAATGTGAGTAATATTGTTCCTCACTTCTAACATTATTAGGTCTAGGTGTATTTTTGTATTTTTCTTTAGCTATCATTTGGTCAAATTTATGCTCGGCATTGGTAGCTAAAGTGAATTTGTTAACTGCCTTAGTAATATCGTACTGGTCAATATCTTCCAAACTTAAAATTTCTGTTTCACCATATCTGGCAGAATAAAATACAAGGTTGTCAATAGGAAAAGCATTTTCTCTGTTGCCAAAATCTCTATTGATTTCTGTCAGTAAAAAGTGAACCATACTTTTTGTAACCCTATCCCTAGGATAGCTTGTACCAATATCGGTTCTAAGGTCAATGATAGTCTTGTCAATAATCATATCGCATTCAGTTTCACCGATTAAACATTCACCAAAACCAAAGTTAGGGTTAAAGATAATTTTGCTTTCAGGTCGCAAAACTCTCGGAATGAAGCTTTTGCCAAATTGAAGTGCCATTTCTTTAATTTCGATAACTTCATCAGGTGTTGCCGGTGTAAAGAACTGACTAAGGTCTGAAGGAATAGCTGACTTTCTGTAGCAAATATCTAACTTAGCTAAGAAGAAACAATGCTGAATAATATTGTTTGTTGAGTCATTTTCACCATCAATATAGTTTTGAAGTTGCATTGTAGCATATTCATATCTTTCATAAACTTCTTGAAAGTAGCTTTTCTCAATCTTAGGTTGTAGATTTCTGATACTTCTTTCTGCAATGCTATTTTCAAATGGGTCACAGTTAGTATCGTTACAGTAAGCTGCAACAATAACTTTAGCTATGTAGTGAAAAGTAAGTTCTATTAAAATATGTGACATATCACCTTTAACACGCATAGGCACATATAGCTTGTACTGATTAGAGAAAGGTTCATTCTCTGATAAAGTAGAGAACAAATCTTCATTAGGTACAATGCTTGATACAGCAGACATTATCATTTCATCATTTGCTGTATTGCCATATAAGTATGAATCAATTGCCACAAAATCACCGTCCGTTTATTTCTAAAAATCAGTCTAAACTTTATTATAATTCATCATAAGAAAAATTGCAAATATATCCATTATAAATGTATATATTATTTGTTCTTTTCATCAAATCTTCTTTTTAGATTTTCATAAACAGAATATGGAATGTTAAGGTTGCCTTTGCCTGTACCCATTTTTATTTCAGGTTTGTTTTCACCATGAAAGTCACTGCCACCACTTTTGATTAGGTGGAATTCTTCGGCTAACTTTTCGGCAATAGCAGTTTGTTCTTCACTGAATTTAGAGTAATAAACTTCCATACCGTCAAGGTTCTTTTCTTTAGCTTGTACTAGGAATTCTCTGATTTTATCCTCTGTTTTTAAGTTAAGAAATGGATGAGCCCATACAGAAACTGCACCAATACTGTTGATGTATTCTATTGTGTCAAGGGCTGATAACTTTTCAGGTGGTGTATATAGCCCATTACTTGGGTTAAGGTACTTTTCAAAAGCCTCGCTGACACTTTCAACATAACCCTTGTGCATCATATAGTTTGCAATAACTGCTCTGTTGATATTACCGTTAGGTGTTGTATTTTTAATATCCTCATATGTAAGGTCAAAACCCTTTTTAATAAGGTTATTAACTAGGTTAATGTTGCTTTGTTCCTTTTTCTTAAGTTCATTCTTAACCTTTTCTTCAATCTCACTATAAAATTCTTTAGGAATAAATAATCCTAAAATATGTAATTCAGTACCTATATAATCAGTAGAAAACTCAATACCACCAACAAGATGGATGTTGCTACTGTTAGGAGCATTTAAAAATCTATCTAAACCTAAAATAGTGTTGTGGTCAGTTAGTGCAATGGCAGAAAGGTTACTTTCCTTTGCAATTTCAACTAATTTTTCCGGTGTAAATGTGCCGTCAGAAAATATAGAATGATTGTGCATATCACATTTCATTTTTATCACCTCAAGGGTATTTTATCACAACTGAAATATTAAGTAAATTATATGTTTAAAATAAAGAATTTTTAGCAGAAATTTGACCGAATAATTATTAAAACAAACAGTATAATTTTATAAAGAATTATAGGGTAAATAGTGAAAAATGATTACGGTATAATTATGATTTTGCAGTTTATTTAGTTAAAAAATTAAAGTGTTTTGTAAAATTTAGGTTAATTTTTTAACAATAAAAACACACAATATGTAGTTATTGTAATAGGGGGAATACACTATATACATATATTGATAAATCAAAAATGTAAGAATATACTGTTATAAACTTCTAAAAATGTGAAAATAACGGTCAATTATTCTTTAAATTGCACTATAAAATTAACTAATATTTCGATTTTTTTGGTATTTACAATAATTATTCAAAATAGTTATGATTTTCACTTGTATTTTAGCAAAATAGTAGTATAATAAATTTGGTTAGAAAAAAGACCCAAAAAGTAATAGTAGAGGTGGATAGAAAATGATTAATTTTAAGCAATGGGACGGCTTTGAAGGCCGTATGTGGAAAGAAGAAGTCAACACTCGTGACTTTATCCAACAGAACTACAAACCATACGATGGCGATTCATCATTCCTAGAAGGTCCAACAGAAGCAACTGATAAGCTATGGGGCATTCTACAGGATTTACAGAAGAAAGAAAGAGCTCAGGGTGGTATCCTAGATATGGAAACAGAAGTTGTTTCTACTCTAACAGCTTATGGCCCTGGTTATATTAGTGAAGAAACTAAGGATCTTGAAAAGGTTGTTGGTCTTCAGACAGATAAGCCACTTAAGAGAGCATTTATGCCTTTCGGTGGTATTAAGATGGCTGAACAGGCTTGTACAACTAACGGTTACACACCTAACCCTAAGTTCCATAAGATATTTAACGAATACAGCCGTACACATAACCAAGGTGTATTCGATGCTTACACACCTGAAATGAAGAAGGCTCGTCATAACAAGATTATTACAGGTCTTCCAGATACATACGGTCGTGGCCGTATCGTTGGTGACTATCGTAGAGTTGCTCTTTACGGTATTGATTACCTAATCGAAGAAAAGAAGCATGATTTTGCTAACACAGGCGACGGCACAATGACAGATGATGTTATCCGTCAGAGAGAAGAACTTTCTCTACAGATTAAGGCTCTAAACGATATGAAAACTATGGCTCAGGCTTATGGTTACGATATCTCAGAACCAGCAGGTAACGCTCACGAAGCTTGTCAGTGGCTATACTTCGGTTATCTAGCAGCTATCAAGACTCAGAACGGTGCTGCAATGAGTGTTGGTAGAATTTCAACATTCCTAGACATCTACATTCAGAGAGATCTAGAAAACGGAACATTAACAGAAAAAGAAGCTCAGGAACTAATCGACCACATGGTAATGAAATTCCGTATGGTTAAATTCGCTCGTATCCCATCATACAATCAGCTATTCTCAGGTGACCCAGTTTGGGCTACACTAGAAGTTGGTGGTACAGGTGTTGACGGTCGTTCAATGGTAACAAAGACAGACTTCCGTTTCCTACACACACTAGAAAATATGGGACCTTCACCAGAACCAAACCTAACTGTTCTATATTCTTCATCACTTCCAGAAGCATTCAAGGAATATGCTGCACAGATTTCAATCCGTACAAGCTCAGTTCAGTATGAAAATGATGATGTTATGAAGCCTGTATGGGGCGACGATTACTCAATCTGCTGCTGCGTATCTGCTACTCAGACAGGTAAGGAAATGCAGTTCTTCGGTGCTAGAGCTAACCTAGCTAAGTGCCTTCTATACGCACTAAACGGTGGTGTTGATGTTAAGACTCGTGAACAGGTTGGCCCTGCTTACAAGCCATACGAAGGTGACACACTAGAATATGATAAGGTTATTGATAAGTATACAACAATGATGGACTGGCTAGCTGGTCTATATGTAAATACACTAAACCTAATCCAGTATATGCACGATAAGTATTATTATGAAGCAGCTGAAATGGCTCTTATTGATACAGATGTTCGTCGTACATTTGCTACAGGTATTGCAGGTTTCTCACATGTTGTTGACTCACTAAGTGCTATTAAGTACGCTACAGTTAAGCCAATCCGTGATGAAGACGGTATTATCGTTGACTTCGAAACAGAAGGCGACTTCCCTAAGTATGGTAACGATGATGACAGAGCTGACGAAATCGCTCTATGGCTACTAAAGACATTCCTAGATATGATTAAGAAGCATCACACATACCGTGATTCTGAACCAACAACATCTATCCTAACAATTACATCTAACGTTGTTTATGGTAAGGCTACAGGTAATATGCCTAACGGCCGTAAGGCAGGCGAACCACTATCACCTGGTGCTAACCCAAGCTACGGTGCAGAACAGAACGGTCTACTAGCTTCTCTAAACTCAGTTGCTAAGCTACCATACCACTGGGCACTAGATGGTATTTCAAATACTCAGACAATCAACCCAGACGCTCTAGGTCACTCAGAAGATGAAAGAGTTAATAACCTAGTTCAGGTTATGGACGGTTACTTCGACCAGGGTGCTCATCACCTAAATGTTAATGTATTTGGTAAGGATAAGCTAATCGACGCTATGGAACACCCAGAAAAAGAAGAATATGCAAACTTCACAATTCGTGTTTCAGGTTATGCTGTTAAGTTCATCGACCTAACTCGTGAACAGCAGCTAGATGTTATTTCTCGTACTTGTCATGCAAGCATGTAATATAACAGGTAGAATAAATACTTACGAAACTTTTGGTCTTGTTGACGGACCGGGTGTTAGATATGTGGCATTTTTACAGGGTTGTAATATGCGTTGTAAATATTGCCACAACCCAGACACTTGGGACAAAAACGCCGGTGATGAATTAACTGCTAAACAACTTTTTGATAAGGCTTATAGATATAAGAATTATTGGAAGAACAACGGTGGTATTACAATCAGTGGTGGTGAACCACTATTACAGATTGAATTTGTAACAGAGGTTTTCAGACTGGCTAAGGAAAAGGGTGTTCATACTACCCTTGATACTTGTGGACAGCCATTTAAGAATGACCCTGAGTTTCTAAAGAAGTTTGATGAACTAATTAAATATACCGACCTTGTTATGCTTGACATTAAAGAAATTGAAAGTGATAAGCATAAGGAACTAACAGGTCATAAGAATGATAATATTCTTGCTATGGCTCAGTACCTGTCAGATAAAGGTATTCATATGTGGATAAGACATGTTCTTGTTCCTAACCTTACTGATGATGAAGAAGGTCTAAAGAAGTTAAATCAGTTTATTAAACAACTTAAAACTGTAGATAAGGTTGAGATTCTTCCTTATCATACACTAGGTCTTATGAAGTGGGAAAAGTTAGGTATTCCTTACCCACTTGACGGCTATAAAATTCCAACTGCTGAAGAAGTTGAAAAAGCCGAAAGACTCCTAGAAATTAAGAAATAATTATAAGCAAGTGATGACTTATGTTGTCACTTGCTTTTTTATAGGGAAAATTATAAAAAATATAGGAATATACAAAAATTGCCCATAGCTTGTGCTATGGGCTTTTTGTTGGTTGTGATAAATCTGTAATTAATAAACTTAAATTATCTTTTCAGATATAGGACTAATTCGGGATTGATTCCATTTTCTTCATATGTTGAAACAAGGATAAAGTCCATATTTGCAACTATACCGAAACATCTTTCTCCACCAAATTCACATTCCAATTGATTACAAAAATATGTTTCATTATCATTTAAAAATTTTGTGTACTGTCCGTTAGGTAGTCTGTATTCCAAGTTAACCTTGTTACCTTCAAGTGAATACAATGTATCAACCTTTGGCATACCGTCAATTTTTAAATCATTAATTTCTTCAACAAGTTTCCTTTTGAAATTGCAAAATTCATTTTCACCAAGTTGAGAGTATTTTTTCCAATAATTTAATTGAGGCAATAAACCCTTCATATATTTTCTTACTTCTTCCGGAGGGAATTCTTCATTACTCATATGCTTGACGCATACTTCAATCAGCTCATCAATATTATCGTATCTGTAGTTACCCTCAGCATAACAGTATTTGCAGTATTCTTCATTAAAGTCACCGTTAATTTCTCTGCTTGTTGTTGAGTCCTCTAGTGGCATACCACAACATTGACAAATTAACTTTCTTGGTGAACCAAGTAGGGTATTGATTGATACATTAAATAAATTTGAAAGTGATTTCAGTGTTTCTGTATTTGGAATTGTATCACCATTTTCCCACCTTGATACTGCTTGTCTTGTTACATATAATTTTTCAGCCAGTTCATCCTGTGATAAACCTTTCTTTTTCCTGAGTTCAAGTATTATGTCCTTTGTTTTCATATTATTCACCACCTATTTATATTATAATGTAAATCATTTATTAGTACAAGCAACCCCTTGTTGCATAATTTATTTTTTTAAAATTGATTGTGTCGTTTAAAATTTTATTCTGTGAAAATATAAATTTGTTCTTCAAATTTGTCTGTTGTTAAGATAAATCAGCTTTACAACTTAGGGTTTGTAGAGTTAGAATTCACCTTGTTTTGTGGTAGATATTTAGAATTAGCAGAGACTAACCAGCCTCCCTTGTGTAAAGGGAGGGGGACCACGAAGTGGTGGAAG
>JBQKHY010000034.1:0-18153 GCA_052118065.1 Ruminococcus sp. LCP21S3_E8
CATATTTCTTATTATCGGTACGATGATGGCGAGGAAAAAATTTTTGGAGATGAGGATGAGTGATATGAAATTGTCAGATTCTCAACTTATGTTACTAGAACAGATAACATACTTAGATAAAGATATATTTGATGCAATGAAAATTAAATATACTACACAATCGGAAGTATTTGATCAAATAAAAAAGTTACCCTATAAATCTATAGAAAACCTTAGAATGGCTGATCCTGTAGATGGTCAGACTTTAACAAATGATGAGTGGGCAGATATTCTTTGTGCTATCAAAAGTGATCCGGATCTTATGAGCTTAACATGTGAGAGTTATGATGATAAATCAAAGGGATATTGCTATGTTTCTAAATCCGGAGATGCATATGTTACTTTTAGAGGAACAGATAGTACAGATGGAGGCATAGAATGGAAAGATAACGTTGAGGGTTTAGGATTAACTGATACTACTTGTCAAAAGAAAGCTCTTAATTATATTGAAAATTTACAGTATGACAATATTACTGTGTGTGGCCATTCAAAAGGTGGTAATAAGGCCCAGTATGTAACTATTACTTCGGATAAAGTAAATCGTTGTATTTCTATGGACGGTCAAGGTTTTTCGAAGGAATTTATTGATAAGTACAGTGCAGAAATTGAACAAAAGGGTAAATTAATCAAGAACTATTCTTATAAAGATGATTTTGTTCATATATTGATGAATTATGTACCTAATTCCCAACAGATTTACTGTACCGGTACTAATACAGGTATACGGTGTCATAATCCTAATGGTATGTTTAAGTTAAAGTACAATGAAAAAAGTAAAAAATGGGAAGCTTATTTTCAAGAAACCGAAGAAAATACCGGTATGAAATATTTACATGGATTTACTTGTTTTGTTGCAAATAATATGCCCATTGATGAGCGAAAATCAATTGGTAGTTATTTAGGAAATATTCTGTCAGCAACTATGGCCAATGGAACATTTAAAGTTAATGGCAAGGAATATACATCTAAAAATATTTTTGAATACATAATGAGTGACTCTGATAGTGCCTCTAGTGTTATAGCTTATTTGATGAAATATATAAAAACATATAATCTTTCTAAAGAAGATGCACTTAATCTTATGAAAGCATTTAATATTAAAGGTGCATTAGCAGAAGTGATTTGGGTAGCTATTGATACACTAGGTTTCGATGGTGAATCTAATATTGACCACTATTTGAGTATTTATCAAATAGCATTGAAAGAATTAGGTGAAACTGTTTTAGATACTGTATTTCTAAATAAGATTTTAGCAAAAGCTAAAGCTAAGTATATTAATATTAGATTTAATAATAAAAATTTTCGTGGCGATTATAAATCAAAACCCGGTAAAAAACATGATTTTTCAGCTAATAGTTTTGAAGTAATTACTAATGCTATAAAACTAATTGATTCCAGTACATATAACATTACTTCATCTTGGAATTCTTTTAGTAATGAGGATTGGTATTCACAAATTAGTGCAGGTATTGTGTTTGATGGAATTGATAATTATTTTGAAAAATTACATTCTGTAAATAGTAATAGCAAAAGACAAATTCAAAATGCTTATTGCAAAGTTTATGGTTATGATTCACTTTATTCAAACAAAATAAAAACACAAGTAAGTGCTATTAATGGTTGTAAAAGGAAAATTATTTCATTAACAAATGCACTAGGATAATTATGTATATAATTGGTTTCCAATTTATATAAGAATAAAAAAGGAGGAATAAATATGGCTAACCAAATTAGAATTACCCCAGATCAAATGAGAGGAAGAGCTTCTGAGTATCGTACACAGGCAAGTAATGTTGAAAGTGTTATCACAAAGTTAGATAATCTTCTTCAGAATTTACAGGGTGAATGGGAAGGTCAAGCTAGTGAGTCTTATGCTTCTCGTTATCAGCAACTTAGACCGGGCTTTGTTAAAGCTCAGGATCTAATTAACGAAATTGCATCAGCTCTTGACTCAACAGCTAACATCGTTGAAGAAACTGATACAAATATTGCAAATCAGTTCAAGGCGTAATTCCAAAGAGACCCTTAGGTTAATTTACTTAAGGGTCTCCAAAGACCCTATAATAGGAGTGGTGAATAATGGCTATAAATAGCAAACAAAGAGAAAAGTATTCTTTGAATCGTCAATTGACAAATTTAACAAGAGAAATTAGCAGACTGAAAAGTTTGAATGATGAGATTAATGGAAAAGTAAGTAGGTTACAAAGCGTTTATAATGAATTGGGATATTCGAAATCCAGTTCTAAGCAAATAAAGAATAATGCCAAAACTGTAACAGAGAAAAAGTACAAGTGGAAGGGCAATAAGTATAATGATTTTAGTAGAGATGGTGGTTATCTTGAAGATGAATATAATCAATACATAAACTCTATAGATAGAGTTAGAGATGCAATTAATGATGAGATTTGTAATTTAAAGAACTCTTTTTCCGACAATTTCGGTGCTTTAG
Source organism: Ruminococcus sp. LCP21S3_E8 (assembly GCA_052118065.1). Taxonomy (GTDB): domain Bacteria; phylum Bacillota; class Clostridia; order Oscillospirales; family Acutalibacteraceae; genus Ruminococcoides. Next base: position 2,489 of record JBQKHY010000034.1, read on the forward strand.
GAAGACTGAAATCTATGGAAAGAACAGTTAAAACAAAGATTAAAAATCTGGTTAATTAAGAGGGCGAGTTTATGAGTAAATTTGTGCTTAATAAGAATGTTCTTGTTAGGACTGTTTTGTTAAGGAATGACACTTACAGATTGAACGAGGGTATTACTGCGTTAAACAAAGGTGACATTTCAGGATGTGTTGCAACTGATTTGTATGTTGAAAAATTAAATGAAATTAAGAGTACAATTCAATTGTATTCTGAGTTAGCAAGAAAAGATATTGATGATGTTGATAGATTTATTGCAAAGACTATGATATTGGATGATAAAATAGCCGGTGTATTTAAGTAGTTGTGTTAAATTGTTTTAAAACAAAGGAGGGGATAATGTGTCATACAAGATGGATTATAGGTCATTAAAGGATATGAGAGATACTATAAATGCTGATATTTCACAGTGGAAAAATGCTTTGGAACTTTTTAACAAAAAAGTAGAGGCTTTAGTTAATACTAATTATCTTTCCGGTGATGGTGCAGATTCAATTAAGTTGTATTTTTATACTATACATATTCAAGGATTAATACCTGCAATATCTGCCAATATAGATAAGTATCTTGCTCTTTTTACTTTTTACTATAATGATTATATTACTAACATTGATACTAATGAGGATAGTGCATTTAATCAAGATGAATTAACTGAAATCAGAGATAACCTTAATAATCTTGTGAACCGTACTAAAGATGTTGAGAATAATGTTATTAATTCGCTAAATAGAATCAGTGATATTTTTAGTTGCAATAGGCGTGATGCAAGTGATGTTGTAGGTCTATCCGAAAGAATGAAACGCAATATTGAAACTCTTGACAGCAGTATAATTTCTTGTGAGAATAATCATTTTTCAAATGATTTTAGTAGCTTTAATGAGCAAACTAAAAGTATATATTCACTTATTGCTGAATGTAGAAGCAAATCAAGAAATTTTAAAGAATCATTTACATCTAATTCATTTTCTCAGTTAAAATCATCCTCTGCTTTTATAGCATCGACTTTAAAAATTTGTGATGAAATGGAAAAAGACAAGGATAGATTTTCTATTGCATACAAGAATGTTCAGGATCATGTTAATTCTTTAACTGAGTTAGAGGAAAAGGAAAGAGCTGATCGAGAGAGAATTGCAACATATATTAAAATCGGTGTTACCGTTATAACTTCGGCTGCCCTAATTGTTGCTACTGCCGGTGCAGCAGCTCCGGTAGTGGTTGGTCTTGTTTCTGCCGGTACAGCAGTATTAACTACAGCAACTAACGGTATGCTTGATGAATATGTTGAAAAGGGCAATCTTGATAAGATGAACTGGAAGAATCTTGCTATTGATTGTGCAGTTTCGGGTACTACCGGCTTTATAACTGCTTATGCCGGTAGTGGTATAGGTAAAACTTTGAAAGAAGTAGGACCGTTGTCTAAGTTAGTAAAGTTTAGCAGTACATTAAAGAAATTTGCCGGTAATGTGGTAATATCAAGTACAAAAAATATTGTTACAGGTTTAGCCAACAACACTGTTAAGGAAGCAGGAAATTTTGCAAAAACAGGACAATTCCAAGGAAAAGCAATACTGGGACTTTCAAGTGACCAAGAATTGAATATAGCAAATATTGCTAAAAAATTCGGAAAAACTGTTGCCGGAAGTGTGGTTGATACAGCTATTGATAATAAGTTCGATTCTTTTGAAAAATCAAGCAAAGTTTTGCACTCTGATAATAATACTAAAAGGACAATTGGAAATGTGATTTTTGGCTCAACAAAGGAAACTTTTTCCGGAATTGCGTCAAGAACTAATGATGCAATTTTTGATGATGAACATGACTTTAAAAAGATTTTAGATGGAAAAGAAATGGCAAAAGATGCTATTAAGGGTGGAGTTGAGCAAGGCTATAACGGTGCTAAAGACGATCAAAAGGAAATTTACAAAAAGACCTATTATCATACTGAGAAGAATGGTAATAGAGTAGTTATGGTGAAAAAAGATGGTACTGAAAAGTACAGAATAGACCGTGACAAAACTGTATATAGTGATGCCAAAACACCAAATGACATAAAGTATGATAGACAATACATTAGAGATGGTGGTAAAATAGAAGCTGACTCTAAGGGTAATGTTACTTATACTGACACAAGAAAAACAACCTATGAGAAAAATCATCCAATAAAAAATGCACTTAAGAAGAATTTTGTTACAGGTGAAGCTCCGGTAAGAAAGACAACCTACAATTCTAATGGTGAAGTAGTGTCTGATGTAACGGAGAAAAAGGGTACTGTAAAAATCAATAGTATTTCAGATGTATTTTACGATTCATCTGAAAAATCACAAGGTACTGAGTATAATTTTGAAAGTCGATTTAATGAATACAGAGACTCAATTTCCGGTTTAGCCGGTGGAGGTTTTAGATGAGAATAAAACCATTTGGAAAAGTTAGTTTGGAAGAAGTAAATGATTATATGGAGGCTGTTGAGTTTACTATTCCCGAAATATATGTTTATTTCTTAACTCAAACTAATGGTGGAAAAGTTGAAGAAAAGTCATTGTCTTTTTCTATTTCCGAAACTGATGAATCTATATTTATAGATTCATTTTTGGGGTTTGATTTGTCACAAGAACAAAATATTGTAACGGTTAATAATGAGTTAAAGAAAGATTTGCCACCTAATGCCTTGATTATTGGTGTTGGTAGTGAGGGCTATTATGTACTGGTGAATAACCCTAACGATTCTTTATTGTACTTTTGGGATGTTAATCAAAAATTAAAAGTTTCCAATGAAAAATCAAATGCCTATTTAATTAGTGATTCTTTTGAGAAATTTTGGATGGATTTAGGTAAAATATTTATTGATGAAGGAGAACCTACTATGGAAAAAATACCTTATGTACCACTTGGAAGTATTGTTCTTTTAAATGGTAGTTATGAAAAGATTATTATTGTTGGTCGTGGACTTATTGTCAAGAATTCTGTTGGCAATAATGTGATATTTGATTATGCCGGTGTTACTTATCCGGAAGGACTTGTTGGTGACCAAGTAGCATATTTTAATCATACAGATATTGCAAAAGTTGTTTTTGAAGGATTTAGTGATGAATCGGATACTATTACGGTGGACAACATTAATAAGTACATAAGTGAGCACCCTGAAATTCAGCGTGGCAGTGTTGAAAATTGGGAATGATATTGTGTTAATATCTTTCTGTATATTTTAGTTTACTGTTTTTACAAATTAATATTTTATTTTAGCCAACAAGTTACTTTTGATTTGTTGGCTATTATATTATAGCTATAGCTTTACCTAATACCTTTTCATAACTAAAAAATATAAGTTGAAATATAGGGGAGATTGTGATATACTGTCTTTGTAATTGAATAGGAATATAGGCAAGGGAAATACGGTGAGAGTCCGTTGCAACTGCCATTACTGTGAATTAAGCCAGATGACTTGCTATATTCAAGGTTTTAGTACTTTTGGGTAAGAAGAGTAACCATTTTTAAAGCATTACTGTGTGGTAATGTTTTGTTTTGGTGTGCTCTTTGCGTTTTGCAAGGAGTTTTTTTATGCCCATTTTGTGTTATATTTTAGGTGTTTATGAAAAAGTTATTTGCTCTAATCCTTGTTGCTATCACAGTAATCCTATCATTTGGTATAATAAATGTTTCTGCAAGTAGTGGATATGTAACTATTAGCTTTCAGGACTATGGTATTCGTGGTAGTGACAAGGGAGATTTTCCTCATCAGCTTGGGAAAATCATTAACAAAACCAAAGTAAAAATTAATAAAAATGATACTATTGCAACTGTCACCTTAAGATTGTTAAAGGAAAAAGGTATCAAGCCCTCATATACAGGTAAGCCTGAAATGGGTGGTGGTTTTTACCTTGCATCAATTGACAACTTTACTACTGTTAGTGGAAAAAAGGTTAGTGACGGTTACGGTTTAGGTGAATTTTCTGTTGGTAGCGAAAGTGGTTGGATGATTAGCTACAACAATTGGTTTATAAATAAAGGTGCTTCGGAATTTTATGTAAAAAATAATGATGAAATAAAATGGCAATTTACTGCTACCGGACTTGGTAAGGACATTGGTTGTGACTTTAATAATCCTAATGCAAAAATTAAGAATTTGCATTTTACAAGTGGTAAGCTATCACCTAGCTTTTCTACTAATAATAAAAGCTATACCTTAACTTTGCCTAAAGGTAAAAGTACTGTTGCTATAAGTGCAACTTTGGAAAATTATTATTCAAGGGTAACTTATCATTATAATGGAAAAAGCTATAGTGATAATGAGCATTTTAAGGTAAAGGACAATACTGCAATTACAGTTAAATCGGTTTTTGACAATGGGGAAGGCAAAAAGGACAGTGATACTGTTACTGTTAAAGTGAAAATTCCTACTTCAAAAACTACTGAAAATACTTCTAAGAAAGCCACAAAGAAAAATACTAACGGTAACAGCAGTAAAGCAGTTAATAAAAATTCTGTAAAAAACAATACGGATAACAATATTAATAGTATAGATAATAATTCTTTTAAAGAAAATAAAAATGCCGATAACAAGAAGAATGATATAAAAGAAACTACTGTTGATAACAGTAAAAATATCAGTAAGGAAACAGTAAGAAGTACTGAAAATGTTAAGGGTAATGAAGATAATAATTCCGATGTTTCTGATAATTCTGATAATTTAAGTAGTGAGAGCAGTAATAATTCTGTAAAAGAAATTAATACTGTAAATGGATTTTTCATTATCTTAATAATAATTGCAGGTGTAGTTGTTTTGGCAATTATAGTTTGCATTATGATATTGTATAAAAACAACAAGGAGAGGAAGCAATGAAAAAACTATTATCATTATTTCTGACATTAGCAGTTGTATTCTCAACAGTTGCAACTTTTAGTGCAGAAGAAAAGGCTTTTGACGGTTATATTTATATGACTGTTGAGAGAAATACTCTTGGTCAAGGTTTCGTTCAAGAACCAATTAAGGTTGGTTACTATGAGGGTGACTCTTTGGCAGATATTACAGAAAGAATGTTAGGTGACAGAAGTACATTTACAGGTGATATTTCAAGCTACTACCTAGCAAGTATCAAAGATGGTGGCGAACCTGAAAACTGGTCAAAGGATAACATTCCTTCAGATATTAAAAAGGCTTTAGGTGACGAAATCGGTGACAGATCCGAAAGTGATAAACTTGGAGAATTTGACTATTCTTCATACAGTGGTTGGATGTTTACTGTAGATAACAAGGGTATTGATGTTGGTGCAGGTGGTGTTAGCTATGCCGATGAGGCAGACACAACCCACTATACAGACGGTAGTGTTGTAAGACTTCAGTACACTGTTTATGGCTATGGTGAAGATGTTGGTATCAGCTGGGGTATGATGAGCTTTGATACTACAAATAAGTTTGTAGACAGAAGTGAATTAATCAGATATATTGCTGATATTAATGAAGAAAATTCTCAGAGTGAATACGGTACTGCTTATACTGATGCAGTAAAGTTACTTTCTACTTGGAATGTAACAGAAGAACAGATTAATAATGCTGTTAAGGCTCTTGATGAAGCAAAGGAAGAGAAAGAATTTGACGGTTATGTTTATATGACTGTTGAAAGAAATACTCTTGGTCAAGGTCTTGTACAAGAACCTGTAAAGGTTGGTTACTGCAAGGGTGACTCATTAGCAGTAATCACAGAAAGAATGTTAGGTGACAGAAGTACTTATGAAGGTAAGGTTGATTCAAGCTATTATCTACAAGGTATTGTTGATGGTGGTGAACCTGAAAATTGGTCAAAGGATAACATTCCAACAGACATTAAAAATGCTTTAGGTGATGACATTAAGGGCAGAGCTGAAAGCGATAAGCTTAAGGCAAATGACTACTCTACATATGGTGGTTGGATGTGTACTCTTGATAATAAGGGTACTGATGTTGGTTCAGGTGATGTTACTTATGCCGAAAAGGCAGACTCAACTCACTATACAGACGGTAGTGTAATCAGACTTCAATATAGCCTATATGGTTATGGCGAAGATATTGGCATTAGCTACGGTTACTATAAATTTGATACAACTAATAAGTTTGCAGACAGAAGTGACCTAATCAGATATATTGCCGATATTAACGACAACAATGAACAAGATGAATACGGTACTGCTTATACAGATGCAGTTAAGTTATTAAACACTTGGAATGTAACAGAAGAAGAAATTAACAGTGCTATTAAAGCCCTTGATGCAACTCAGGAAGACACTCACAATGTTGAGTGGGCCGGTGCTATGAACAACTTTAAGGACGGTAATCAGGTAACCGATACTAAGGTTGTTAAGAATAACCCTGAAGAAAAGTGGTCATATGCACTTAACAGAACTCAGGGTTCTTGGGGTACTTATTATGCAGGTCAAACAGTAATTGTTGACGATTACCTATATGCTACAGGTGGTGGTAGCTTACATAAGGTTGACACAAAAACAGGTAAAGGTGAAACTGTTGCAGTAGCAGGTTCAACATCATTCTACTATGACTATGTTGCATATGGTGACGGTATGATTTTCGTTTCAACTTCAAATGATATTGAAGCATTTGACATTGATACTCTACAGTCACTTGGTAAAGTTAAGGGTACATTTAGTCAGTATCACCCTATGCAGTACAACAAAGGTTACTTAGTTTGTAACGGTAATATTTATAAGGTAAATAAAAATAGTGACAATGTACTAACTCAGGTTGGTGAAGGTACTATTGGCAGTGACTCCTTCAACTGGTCACAAGGTATATTTGCTAATAATTACTACTATGTAGTAGCAACAAATGATATTTACTGTGTTGACTACAAGACAAACACAATTAAGTATCAATATAAGTTTGACGAAAACCGTACTACAACTTATAATATTGGTGGTGAACTTGCTTATGATAGCACAACAGACTATCTATATTGGGGTTCATACAATCAGAAAAACCTTCATGCAGTTAAGCTAGATGAAAATGGTGACTTTGATAAGGAAACTTACAAATCATCAGCTATCAGCCAAGAATCTGTATGTGCACCTGTTGTATATAACAACAGAATTTATGTAGCAGGTCAGGGTGGTACTATTGATGTTATCAACGGTAATCCTGATGACAGTAACTTTATGAGTACTATCTACACAACTAACAAAATCGGTATGAAGATTCAGAGTAACCCAATTCTTTCAACAGGTTACGAAGAAGAAACAGGTAATGTTTATATTTATGTTCAGTCATACAATGCACCGGGCAATATCTATTACCTAGAAGATAATGCAAACAGTACTTCCGGTGAACTAAAGCAGTTAAGTAACCTTTCAACAACAAGTACAGCAGCATATGCTTACGAACAGATTGCTATTGATGATGAAGGTCAAATCTACTTCTTTAACGAAGAAGGTTATCTATATTGCTATGGCGAAAAGCATATTCATAACTACACTTATGAGACTTTACTAAATGGTAAGCACATTAAAACTTGTGATGGTTGTGGTGAAAGTGAAGAAGAATTATGTACTTTCGAAAACAACAAGTGTATTTACTGTGGTGTAGAGAGAAGTAAGTATATTTATGGTGATATTAACCAAGACGGTGAAGTAAATGTTCAGGATGCAACTTTACTACAGAAGTATGCTACTAAGTTAGCTGAACTAAATGATGTTCAGAAAGAATGTGCTATGTTTGACCATATGGATAAAATTACTGTAAAATCTGCAACAAAGATTCAAAAGTATATTGCCAATCCGGAACTTGATACATTAATCGGTGCATCATTCTATATGTATTCAAAATAATTTAATTTATATGGTAACTGATACTTCCTTAAGGGAGTATCAGTTATTTCCATATTTACAGTGGAGAAATAATGGAAGAAAAACTAACTAAAGAAGATTGTATAATTCTTATAAAGAATAAATTTAATGAAAAAAATGAACTGCCTAAGAAAAGCGACTTTACAGATTGGCAAGTTATGATGATAAAGTCACACCTAGGTCCATGGCCAAGAGCATTGGAAAAGGCAGGAGTAAAGCCACCTAGAGATGACAAAAAATTATTAGTAAAACAAGAGAAACGAAAAAGAGCAAAGGAAAGAAAAGCTCAGTACAAGAAAAATTGTGAGAAAAATAATGAAGAATAAAAATTCTAATAAAGAAAATAAAACTATGAAAATTAAGAAATTAACTTTGACTGTAATATCAATAATCACACTGATTATTATGAGTTGTACAACCTGTTTTGCAACTGACGGTAGTAGTGGTGTTAGTGATGTATATATATATATTATGTTTATTATTGTTACTGCCGTTGCAGTAGCTGAGGGTGTGTATATTGCATACCTAAAGATTTTTAAACTAAACAAAAAGGAAAAGAAAAATGCAGAGAAAAAGTAAGTTCCTAGTATTGCCTATTATTGTTGCAATTTTTCTTTCTATTATAAGTGTAGGTTCGGTTAGTACTTCATTAAAGGGTAGGGAAGAATATAACGCAATAGGAAAGTACCTTGCTAAGCAATCCCCAATTGTAGGTTCAATCGGTGGTGAGTGGGGGGTTATCGGTCTTGCTAGGTCTGATTTAAATATAGACAAATCCTACTTTGAAAAATATCAGAATAATGTAGTAAATACTTTGGTGGAGAAGAATGGAGTTTTATCCATTGCAAAATACACAGAGTATTCAAGGGTTATCCTTTCACTGACTTCAATAGGCAGTGATGTTACTAATGTAGGGGGATATAACCTATTAAGTTATTTATCTGATTTTAATAAGGTAAAAAGGCAAGGTATCAACGGTCCTATATGGGCATTAATTGCACTTGACAGTAATAACTATGCAATTCCAACAAACGAAAACCCTAGTAACCAAACTACTAGAGAAAATCTAATTGAATATATTATAAGTAAAGAACTAAGTAACGGTGGATGGACTTTAACAGGTAATACACCTGACCCTGACATTACTGCAATGGCTATTACATCTTTGGCAAAGTATTATAATTCTAATGAAGAAGTAAAAAAGTCAGTTGACAGAGGTATTACTGCTTTGATTAAGATGCAAAATTCTTCAGGAGAATTTTCTAGCTTTGGTACAGTGAATAGCGAAAGCACAAGCCAAGTTATTGTGGCACTTTGCTCTTTGGGTATTAACCCTGACACAGATAAAAGATTTATTAAGAATGGCAAAAGTCCTGTTGACATTTTACTTTCTTATTATGTCAGTAATGGCTTTTCCCACACTAAAGGCAGTAACTATAATCAAATGGCTACCGAACAAGGTTTTTATGGTTTAGTGGCTTATTATAGACTATGCAACAACAAGAATTTCCTGTATAATATGACAGATGTGTATGAAAAGCCTTACGACCCTACTGTAACAGAGGCTACAACAACTAAGCCTGATAATACTAAGCCAACTACTACACATAAAGTAACAACTACTAATCCTACTAAAGCAACAAAAAATTCTCAGGTGGTTTATACAACAGGTAGTTATAATTCTACAACAGAAAATAAAACTAACCCTACATATAACCACATAAATAATTATGAACCTAATAATAATTCGGTTAATAATGTTGTAAATAATAATAGGGATAACAGTAGTGATAATGATAGTGAAGAAAAAGTAGCAGAAACTACCGTTAATACTGAAAGTACAACAGTAAGTGACACTACAACTTCAACAACAGAAAGTACCACAGCAGCTAATAATTCTAATGAAAAAAATAAAACTACTGATGTTATTACAAAGTCAAAGGACTATAAGGATGTGCTTATTAACCTTATTATGATTTTTGTAATAGGTATTCTTGCAGTGGTTTTAGGTACATTAATAATGATGATTAAGAAGAAAAGTGATAAATAATGAAAATAATTAAGAAGATTATACCTTGTGTAATTGTAATGGTGATGATACTTTCTACCGTAACAGTTGCATATGGTGCTGAAAGTAAAATATATTCTACAAAAGAATTAAAAACTATTTGTGATAATATTGTAAATTGGAAAAAGTCAGAACAAAAAGTCAGTAAAGACAGTAACCTTTTTACCGGTGAATACCTAACTTATGCCGGTACTACTAACGGTGACTGGTATCCTATTGCTATGAATAGGCTTGGTTATGATGATGACTATAACGCATATTTAACATCTTTAAAGGACTATGTGGAAAAGTCATACAAAACTCCTCAGAAGTTAAGTAAATATAAGTCAACAGAATGGCACAGAATTACACTTTCTGTTTTAGCTTGTGGTGGTAATCCTACAGAATTTGGCAAAGATAAGAACGGTAACAGTATCAACCTAATTGCTGACGGTACATATAACAGAGATGGCTTAGGTAGACAAGGTATTAACGGTTACATTTGGGCATTAATTGCACTTGACAGTAACAACTTTTCTGTACCTAGTAATGCACTTAACAGTAAGGAAAGCATTATTAACAGTATAATCTCAGCACAAAACAAAGATGGTGGTTGGGCTTTAACTAGTGGTGACTCTGATGTTGACTTAACTGCAATGGCTTTACAGTCCCTTGCTAAAAATCAAGATTATAAAAATGTAAAGGACTCTATTAATAAAGGACTTAACTACCTTTCAAAAAATCAAAAAAGCAGTGGTGGTTATACAAGTTGGGGTACTGAAAATGTAGAAAGTTCAAGTCAAGTTGTAATTGCACTTTCTGCACTTAATATTAATGCTCAAACCGATAAAAGGTTTATCAAAGGCAACAACACTTTACTTTCAGCTATAATGAAGTACAAAACTTCCGATGGTGGTTTTACTCATTCTTATGTTGATGATAAGGATAACCCTACAGCAGTAGCCGGTAAATCAAACTCAATGGCTAGTGAACAAACTTTACTTGCACTTTCATCATATATTCGTTATGTAAATGGTGAAAAGTCACTTTATGACTTTACCGATACAATTTCTAAGAAAAGCCCTTTGACTGATAAAGATATTGAAAAGATTAATAATTTACCTAAAGATTTAACAACAGAAAATTATGGTGATGTTTTAGCTTTATTGGAAAAGGCACAGTACAGTAAAAATGAAAAGTATGTTTCTACTTTGAAAAATGATAAAGCAGAAATAGAAAAAATACAGGAAAAAATTAATTCAATTAATACAACTATCAATTCACTTTATCCTATTGATAATGTGAAAATCAGTGATAAGGATAAAATTGAAAAAGTAATTGCTGACTACAATAGTTTGAGCCGATATGACAAAACAAAAGTTTCAGGCTTTGATGATACAGAAAGAGCCTTAGCAGTAGTCAGTGAAAAAACAAGGAATATTATAGTTTTTGCAGTACTGACAGTTGTGGCAGTACTATTGATACTATTTGTAGTTTTACGCATTAGAAAAAGAATTAAGAAGAAAAAAGAAATAGATTTTGAGGAAGAATAGTGAAGAAAGATATTCTTGCAATTTTTGCCGGTATAATAGTAGTAATAATCTTAATAATGGGTACAGATTTTCAATCAGTAGATGAATATTATCTAACCCATGTTGACCATATTAAACCGGATAGCAAAACAGTAACAATGACAATTGAATGTAAAACTGTCTTTGACAATAAGGATAAGCTAGATTCAAACTTAGAAAAGTATATTCCAAATGATGGCTATATTCTAAAGAAAACTAAGTTTGTCCTTAATCCAAAGGATACTGTTTTTGATATTCTTGACAGAGTAACTCGCTACAAGAAAATCCAAATGGAATATCAAGGTGCTGACCTAAATAAATACGGTAGTGCTTATATTGAGGGTATTAACTACCTTTATGAATATTCTTGTGGAGAATTATCAGGCTGGATGTATAAGGTAAACAATAAGTTCCCTAAGTATGGTTGTTCTAATTATACTTTAAAAGATGGTGATGATATTGTCTGGTCCTATACCTGTGATTTAGGCAGAGATGTTGGTTGTGATTTTGTGGAGGAAAACAATGGAAAGTAACAAGTTAAAAAGTTTTGCCACAATTCACCCTGCAGTTTTAATGGTGTATTTCCTAAGTGAAATTGTAATTTCTATGTTTAGCACAAACCCTATAATTTTAGGTGTAGGGTTAGTTGGTGGACTTTTGTTTTTCTTAATGATTCAAGATGTAAAGGTGTTCCTAAAGGACTTGACCTTTTACATTCCTATGTTTCTGTTGATAACAATTATCAATCCATTATTTTCTCACAACGGTGTAACACCACTGTTCTTTATGAATGGCAACCCTGTCACTATGGAGGCAATTATTTACGGTATGGATATTGCCCTAATGCTGATGGCAGTTATCTATTGGTGCAAGTGTTATAGCCTGATTATGACTACCGATAAGTTTCTTTATCTTTTCGGTAAGGCTATTCCTAAACTTTCCCTTGTACTGTCAATGGCACTAAGGTTCATTCCTTTATTTAAAGAAAAGCTACATGAAATCAGAAATGTACAAAGTTCAATAGGTCTGTATGACAGAAAAGGCTTTGTAAATAAAATCACAAGTGAACTAAAGGTGTTTTCTGCACTAATAACTTGGTCACTTGAGAATTCTGTAGAAACTGCCTCATCAATGAAGGCAAGAGGCTATGGACTAAAGGGAAGAACCCACTTTTCTATGTACAAGTTTAGGTCAAGGGACTTAATTTATCTACTTACTATTGTAATTTTCTTTGGCATAGTAATTGTGGGAATGGCTATGGGAGTAACTGACTTTAGCTTTTATCCGGAAATTTCAAATTTTAATTTTGGCATTAGTCAGATTATTGTGTATATTAGTTTTACTTTATTATCATTTATACCATTTGTATCAGAAGTGTGGGAGGTGATTGTGTGGAAATACTCAGTATCAAAGATTTAACATTTTCTTATCCTAATAAGGAAAACTTTGCACTACAGAATGTAAACCTATCTATTAGCAGTGGTGACCTTGTTGTGGTGTGTGGACAGTCAGGCAGTGGCAAAACTACACTCCTTAGAATGTTAAAAAAAGAAATTGCACCATATGGTGAAAAGCAAGGTGCAGTTTATTATAAGGGTGAAGATGTAGAAAAGTTAGATGACAAAATTTCTGCACAAAAAATAGGCTTTGTATTCCAAAAGCCTGACCAACAAATTGTTACAGATAAGGTGTGGCATGAACTGGCTTTTGGACTTGAAAGCCTAGGTTATGACTCCGACTATATTAGACTACGAGTAGGAGAAATGGCAAACTACTTTGGCATTACAAGTCTGTTTAGGAAAAAGACTACTGAGCTTTCAGGTGGTCAAAAGCAGTTGATGAACCTTGCTTCGGTTATGGCAATGTCACCTGATGTTATTATTCTTGATGAACCTACTTCTCAGCTTGACCCAATAACTGCAAATGACTTTATTACAACCTTAAAGAAAATCAATGATGAACTTGGACTTACTGTAATTATCATTGAACATAGACTTCAGGAAGTTTTCCCTATTGCCGATAAGGTTGCAGTTATGGAAGACGGCAAGGTGATTTGTTACGATACACCTAGGAATGTGTGTGAAAAGCTAAGTAACCATCCTATGTCACAAGGTTTCCCTTCAGCAGTACGAATTTGGCAAAAGTCCGGCAGTAAAGGGGAATGTCCTTTAACAGTAAAGGAAGGTAGAAATTTTATTAATTCTAATTTCTCTGAAAGAAAATTACCTTTGCGAAATACTATTCCAAATACAGAAGATATTATCACCCTAAAGGATGTATTCTTTAGATATGAAAAAGGTGGAAATGACATTCTTTCCGGTACAAATTTAAATATCAAAAAAGGTGAACACTTTTGTATTTTAGGTGGTAACGGTTCAGGCAAAACCACAACATTGAAAATTCTGGCAGGACTTCTAAAGCCATACAGAGGTAAAGTTATTATTGATAACAACAAAATGACTAAGAAAACTACTGCCGACTTTAACCGTTTAGGTGTTGCAATGTTGCCACAAAACCCTGAATCGGTTTTCCTAAAATCCAGGGTAATTGATGACTATACTGAGCTTTGCAAAATTAAGGGAATTGAAAAGTCAGCTTATGAAGAAAAGATAAATTCAGTTGCTGAAAAGTTAGGTATAAAGGACTTGTTGGAGAACCACCCTTATGACCTTAGTGGTGGTGAAATTCAGAAATGTGCTTTAGGGAAAGTCTTAATTTCTGAACCGAAAATTCTTTTACTTGATGAGCCTACTAAGGGTGTGGATGCTTACAGTAAAATTGCTTTAAGCAAGATTTTGCAAGAGATTAAGTCAGATGGTGTGACAATTATTACAGTAACCCATGATGTAGAATTTGCTTCAATAGTGGCAGACAGATGTGGTCTTTTCTTTGATGGGGAAGTGCTGTCCTCCCTTGTACCACAAGAATTTTTTTCAAAAAATAATTTCTATACCACAGCATCAAGTAGAATTTCTCGTGATAAATTCGCAAATGCAGTTACTGTTGATGATGTAGTTTCTCTTATAAAGGAGGAACAAAATGGCTAAAAAAATAATTAAACTTTCATTTCTCATAATATTAGTTCCACTTGCAGTTATATTAGGTGTGGTGGTTTTTAAGGATAGGTCATATGCATGGGTGTCACTTTGTGTGGCATTGTTCTCCTTAGTACCACTATTTTTGACCTTTGAAAAAAAGGACACCAACACCACAAAGTTAGTTATCTTAGCAGTAATGATTGCACTTTCGGTAGCCGGTAGATTTCTATTTTCATTTATCCCACATTTTAAGCCGGTAACTGCAATGGTAGTTATAACCGGTATTTATATGGGTTATGAATATGGCTTTATTTGTGGTGCATTTACGGCTTTAATTTCTAACTTTATTTTCGGTCAAGGACCATGGACGCCATTCCAAATGTTTGCTTGGGGATTGATTGGATTACTTGCAGGATTACTTGCTAAAGTTCTTCAGAAGAATATTATTATCCTACTTATTTTCGGTGCATTAGCCGGTGTACTTTTTTCATTCCTTATGGATGTGTGGACAACATTTTGGTATGACGGTACATTTAACTTCTCAAGATTTATCGCAAATATTGTAACTGCAATACCTGTTACAATCACCTATGCCCTTTCAAATGTTGTGTTCCTGTTCGTGCTAATAAAACCAATCGGCAAAAAACTAGAGCGTATTAAAATAAAATACGGTCTGTAATTTCAAAATATTATTATAATTATTTATGTGTATATAAAGTAATTATAATAAATAGAAATTCAAATTAAAAGAAATAATAAAGAATAATAAAGAATAATAAAGAATAATAAAGAATAATAAAGAATAATAAAGAATAATAAAGAGTACAGTTGAATTGATTTTATCGGTTCTTTCTGTACTCTTTTTTTCTTATCTGTAGGAAAGAATATCTTGTTTTACAAATTTTGTTTTTTTCAATTTTGATTGTGGGTTACGATAAATTAGGGTTTGTGGGTGTGAATTATAACAAAATTTTGGCTTACAGTCGTAGGGGCAAACATCGTTTGCCCGTTTAATAGTAAATATTTTATGTAACTTTGTCCTATGTAGAAACTAGAAATTATAACTTGCTACATAGGGCAAAGTACCTATATAAAGGCTAGTTTGTAACGGGACATCAATGATGTCCCCTACAACTGTATCTCAT
>JBQKHY010000035.1:0-17738 GCA_052118065.1 Ruminococcus sp. LCP21S3_E8
AGAAAAGATAATAGTATTAATTAAGAAGATAGGTTGAGTAAAGATAATATTTTAAACAAGTTTAAAATATTAACCACTCCTTCCGTCTTTGCATACGCAAAGCCACCTCCCCCAGCGAGGGAGGCTATAAAGTAGGTTCTAATCTCTCCCTTTACACAAGGGAGCCTGGATAGTTAGTACATATACTTTACATGTAGGTTATGTAGGGGCGAACATTGTTCGCCCGTAAAGAAAGTTTAATATATATAGTATTTTGTCTTATGTGAAAACTTATAGTTAGTACAAACATATTAAAGTCAAAAAAGTCCATAATGTTCTATTAACCTTGAATGCTGACAAGAGGGATGGGTAGAACGTGGAATATAAGTAATTAAACCCCCGGTGGTGTTTAAGGGGTAATAAATTTTAGGAGGAAAATCTCTATGAAAACACATCTATTAACAAAGAAGAGAGCTCTTATCTCTTCAGTAGCAATGCTTCTAGTAGCAATCATTGCTCTAGGTACAGCAACATTCGCATGGTTCACAAAGTCAACATCTGCAACTGCAGATAAAATTAATGTGCAGACAACTAAGTCTTCTGAATTACAGGTTTCTAAGCATGACTTAGATTGGACAGAAAGTGTTGATTATGGAATGGCTACTGCTAAAACATTGAGACCTGTTACTTCTGCTGATGGTTCAAACTGGTATAGTTCTTTTGCTGCAAATAAAGATGTATTTACTTCTAATGGTACTTACACATCACAGACAGGTAGTTCATTAGATAACTATGTATTCTCTGATGTGTTAAATATTAGAAATAAAGGTGGACAGACATGTTCAAATGTTAAGGTTGCAATTGAATCTACAGTAAACAGTGATTTCGCTAGAATCGCTCTTGTACCTTGTGAAAATCCTCAAACTGAAGCAGGTCTAGAGAAAATGCCAGCTTTTACAAAGGATAACTTTAAGGCTAACATTTACGGCGCAGCTGCTAACAGAACTTGGAAACCATACAACGGTACTAATTTAGAAGATGTTGATTATAAAACAGCAGCTGCTGCAAATGGTAAAGTAGTAGAAGTTGGTGATATTGCACCTAACGCAGTTGTTTCATATAGAGTATTAGTATGGTTCGAAGGTGAAGATGCAACATGTTTTGATACTACAGACTCAGGACTAACTGTTCCAAAAGTTAAATTCACTGTAACTGGTGAAACTGCTAATCAGCATGGCTAATTCTAACCTAAACTAGAATTACATAATTAAGAAATGAAATGGAGACCCGATTAAATGAAAGTTTTTAAGAAAGTGATAAACATAGTAATTGATGTGCTTGTAGTATTAATACTACTTGTATCAGCTCTAGTTTTAACATTATCTTTAGCTTCTCAAGATACCGGGTCTCCTAATTTACTTGGATACACACTAAATTCTATCCAAACAGGTTCAATGGAACCTGAGTTCTATGACGGTGACTTGCTTATTGGTAAGACTACCGACATAGACGGAACTTATAACAAAGGTGACATCGTTTTCTTTGAAAGTTCCTACAAGGGGGAAGATGGCATTTCCTATAAAATGGTAAAGTGCCACCGTATTATAAAGACTAAGGACGATAACGGAATCAAAACATACCTAACTAAAGGTGATAACAACAAAATTTCCGATGAAGAAACTGATGGTTGGCTAACTGCTGACAAGATTGTGGGTATTTATCAGACTAATGACTATCAAGGTAAAAAACTTGAGGGCTTTGGTTCTGTAATTGACTATCTTCAGAGTTTCTGGGGATTCTTCTTCGTAATCGTTCTACCAATGATATTATTCTTTATCTATGAGCTGGTTCGTGTTATCTGTAATGTGATGGCTTATACTAAAGAAAAAGCTATTGTTGCTGCCAAGGAAGCTGCCGAAAATGCAGAACTTTCTGAAGCACAAAAGCAAAAAGCAATAGAAGAATATTTAGCAAGTCAAAAGGCAAAGGAAGAATCTTCTAAAGAAGAAAAATCCAATGACCAAGAATAAAATTAAAAGCTTGCTAAGAGGTGAAAGTCCACTGTTGCAGAGAATTTTCACTACAATTTAGTTGGCAGTACACTAATGAAAATACTGCATATGAGGGCTAAACCGGAAAGAATTATATGGTTAAGCAAATATGTAAACATAAGCGATAAATCTTTCTAACGGGTCAGCAACGCCGGAAAGATTTGTTGTTTGTTTATGATTGAGGCGATTAGTCGTAGGACTAAGGGTAAAACTTTTTTAAGAACAGAAAGAGGAGTAGATTCCCGATGGATACAGTATTCAAATTTTTATATGAATTTCTGGGACAATTCTTTACTTCACTTTGGAGTATTGTAACAGGAATTTTCAAGGGCATTGTCGGAATGTTTGATTTTCCGGCATACGGCAAGATTATTAGCGATTATACATCAGAACTTGGAGGTCTTGAGTGGGTAATTGCCATATTTGCAATGATTTTACTTGCAGCTGTCCTTGTATTTTTAGTAATGCTTATTGTTCTATCCTTAAAAAAGTTTTTCCGTTATAAGAAAAAGGTTAAGGATACAGGGGACTTAGTAGCAGAAGTTAATCACCTAACTAAAGAGGTTATGAGACTAAACCTTGAGAAAGATAAGATTCTATCAATGAAAGTTTCTCAGATTGGTCTTAACCCTAATGAAATTTCCGAACTTACAGGGGAAGAAATTGAAGCTCTTAATAATGGTGAAGAAGAAACTACTCAGCGTTTCTACAAGCTATGTCATATTGATGAAGTTTGGGCAGACTATCAGCCACCAATTTACAACAATACAATTACACTTGAACAGTTCTGTGACCAGTTCCGTAACTTTGCTTGTTCAAGACTTGGACTTTATTATGATACTAAGTTGATTAGATATTTTGTTGCTTCATTCGGTAGTAACAGACTTATCATCCTACAAGGTATCTCCGGTACAGGTAAAACTTCCCTTGCTCGTGCATTCGGTAAGTTTGTATGTAACGACTCAATCATTACACCTGTACAGCCATCTTGGAGAGATAGAACTGAACTATTCGGTTACTTCAACGAATTTACTAAGAGATTTAACGAAACAGAACTATTGCGTGCAATGTACGAAGCAACTTATAACGATAATGTTTATGTTGTTGTACTTGATGAAATGAATATCGCCAGAGTTGAATATTACTTTGCAGAAATGTTATCAATTCTGGAAATGCCGGATAAAGATGAATGGGTAATCTCAATGGTTCCAAATGTATGGCCTGATGACCCTAAACACTTTGACCAAGGTAACTTTAAGTTACCACCAAATATGTGGTATATCGGTACTGCTAACAACGATGACTCTACATTTGCTATTGCCGATAAGGTTTACGATAGAGCAATGCCTATTGATATTGATAGTAAGGGTACTCCATTTGATGCACCTGATACTCCACCTGTACAGATTAACTATCATTATCTGGAAAGTCTATTTGATAATGCTAAGAAGCAATACCCTGTTAGCCAAGAACTAATTGATAAACTAAACAAACTTGATGACTATGTTATTGAACATTTCCGTATTGCTTTCGGTAACAGAATTATGCGTCAGGTAATGTCCTTTACACCATGCTATGTTGCTTGTGGTGGTAAAGAAATTGACGGTCTTGACTATGTTCTAGCAAGAAAAATCTTTAGAAAGTTTGAATCTCTAAACCTTTCATATATTAGAGATGAAATTGATGGTCTTGTTGCTTATATGGATCACCTATATGGTAGAGAAAATATGGGCGAAAGTAAGGCTTATCTACATAGACTTCAAAAGCTAGTATAAAAACAATATCACCTCTTCCTTATGGGAGAGGTGGACTTATTGATTTAAGATTATTTTATTGAGAATGAGGTGTGTCCTATGGGCAAAAAATATAATAAATTGTATCGTGCATATTATGAATTGCGTGAAACCCTAAAGGATGACTACACCTTTAATTATTATATTGACGGTATGGATAGAGCTGATAACGGTGAGGATGTTCACAGCGGTGAAATCTTCTCTCGTTATATTGATATGGACTGGGTTGAAGCAATTGAATATGCCTTGCCTTATATCCAAAATGCAGTTGATGAAATGCGTAGAACAATTATTTCTGAAGAAGAAGTAGTTAATGTTGCAAAAATCAAGAAGGTAGGTCCTGATACTGTTAAACACCTGGCATCCCATGCTAACTTCATTTCAAAAATTGATGAACATGGTGATGTTATCCCTAACAAACTACTTAATGTTAGAAAAGAAGATACATATAACATTTATGAAAACAGAATGTTGTTTACACTTCTTACTAACATTTCAAGATTTATTTCGGAAAGATTTAGAAAGTTAAGAGAAACTCCGGAAGACTCACTTTATGAAACACATATCCACAGAGATATTGACTATCATGGACAGAAAATTCAGTTTAACTTTGACTTTAGAGATGAAAACCATGAAGTTGAAAAAGTAGATAATAATGAAGATGTTGAAAATTTAAGTGACTTTGACAGAGTAGTAAGAATTAGAAAAATTACACAGGGTATCTTAAATTCACAACTTATGAAAGAGTTAGTTGGTACTGAGCCGGTTCGTTCACCACTTACAATGACTAACCTTTTGAAGAAGAACCCTAACTTTAAAGAGGCTGTTCAGCTATGGACATTCCTAGAAAAATATAAGAAGCCGGGATTTATTGTTGAGAAAAACGAGTTCAACGGTGAAATGAGTAAGGATATCAAGCGTGATATTTACGGATTAATGAGTCTTAACCGTTTCGTTATGGAAATTGAACAAAGTCCGGCACTAAAGGAAGCACTTCACCAAAAATATTTAGCTGAAAAGGCTGAAGAGGCAAAGAGAGCTGCTAACCCTGATGCAAAAATGAGAATTGCCTATGAGGAAAAAATCAAGGAAATTCGTCAGGAAGAAATGAATATCAGACTTCAGGAAATTCGTGAAAGAGAAACTGAAATTCATAAATTAAAGGCAACAATTGCCCAGTTAAATATGACTCTTGAGCTAAGAGAACAACAGATTGTTGAATTAACAAATAAGTTGAACTTAGCTTATGAACAAATTGAAGACCTAAAACAACAGATTATGGTTCTTGAAGAAGAGATTGAAAAACTCAAGGCTGAAATCCAGAGATTATTAGGTATCATTGAAGAACAGAAAAAGAAAATTGCTGAACTGGAAGATAAAGTAGAAAAGTTAACTGCTGAACTTGAAAAGGCAAAAGCAGAAATCACAAGACTACTTGAACTTGAAAAGCAGTTAAGAGCAGAGATTGACTCTCTAAATAAAGAAATCGAAAAGTTAAACGGCATTATTGCAAAGTTAAAGGAAGATATTGCTGAAAGAGATAGAATTATCGCTAATCAAAAAGCAGAAATTTCTTCTTTGAATAATGAAGTTGCAAACCTAAACAACACTATTGAAACTGAAAGAAAAGAACATAGTGCAGAAATTAGCCGTTTGAACTTAGAACATAAAAATGAGGTTGATACTTTAGTAGCAAATCACAATAATGAAATTGCTACAATCAACACAAAGCATAGTGAAGAAATTTCTACTATTAACAGTAACCACCAAAATGAAGTTGCTGAAATTAATAGAAAGCATAGTGAAAATGTTAATTCTATTAATGCACAGCATAAAGCTGAAGTGGAAGAAATTAATTCAAAGAATGTTGAAAATATCAACAAGTTAAATGCTGACTTTGACAAGAAAATGGCTGATGAAAAAGCTAATTTCCAGAATGAAATGTCAAAGCAACAGGCATCTTTCCAAAAGGAAAAGGATAGCCTAAATCAGACTAATGAAAAGGAAAGAAAGATTTATGAGGCTAAACTTGTTGTACTAAAGGATGAACAAGAAAAAGAAATTAGCAAGATTAATGCTAACCATTCTAAAGAAATAGAAAAGCTACACAGAAGTGCTGCTGATTCCTTAGCAAAGGAAAGAAAGATTCATCAGTCAGAAATTGCTAAGGTTGAAAGGCAGAAAGACAAGGCTTATTCTGAAGAAGAAAAGAAGTTTAATCAAAAGCTAAAAGAAGTTGAAAAAAGACTGGAAAAAGAGTATAATAAGAAAGTTAAAGAAATTAAAGAGCAAGAGGCTAAAAAGGTTAAAGCCATTAAGCTAAAAGCTAAGAAAAAAATGTTTACTGCTGAGGAACTAGAGAATATTAAATAACCTAAAAGTAGTGAGGGTAATATGAGTAAAGACCAGGAACTTGTAAAAGTAAAAAGGGATACAAAATCCCTAGTTATGAAAAACTTAATAGTTATGGCTGTGCTTATTATTATCGCACTAACCGGTGCTATCTCTTGGTTTACAAACAAGACCGAGGCAACTGCTGATGGTATCAATGTTACCTGTGAAGCACCTAAAGGTCTAAAAATTGCAGTTGTGCAACATGGTGAAAAAGCTCCTGATGTTAATGATGAAACTAAATGGTCTGAAGGGGAAATTACGTTAACTAAAGATAAGTATCCATTCTTGAAAGAACAGTCAATTATTGAAATTACAAGTGACGGTACGGATTTCTATAAACCAAAGCTTACACAAGAAAATGGTAAGGCTAAGCCTGATACAAGTAGTGTGTGGGATGTTGCTGATAAGGATTCTTATTTATCAATTGATGTTTATATGAAAACGGGTGAAGAACGTGTGGTTTATTTGAATTCAGAAACAGAGATTTCTCCAACCTCTACCACATTAACAGGTGAACAATCCGGTAATAAAAGTGATGATGGTAATTTTTCAAAGGACTGTATTGTTGGAGCGGTAAGACTTTCTACTGTTTCTACTGTAAACCGTACAGATGATTCCACAATAAAAAATCTTTGGATACCTGCACCTCAAATTCACTATAACAGTGACGAAAAGAAAGTTACTTTAAATAATACTTCCAGCGATACATTTAAACATAAGTATTGGAAGGTAACAAAAAATCCAGATGGTAAAACAGGTATGCCTCAAGGTACTACATCTGTAGAATATGAAGGTGTTGTTATTACAAACACAAATAATAATTTTAAATTAGGCAAAAAATGTGAGTTCGCTAACTTGAAAGCAAAAAATGGCAGTAAATATGCTACAGGTATGACAACAGTAAATATTTGGGTTGACGGTGAAGATGATGAAGCAAGATTTGCTATGGTTGGTGGAAAGTTTAAGGCAACAATTAAGTTATCCTTATAATAAAGCATTAAATTGAAAGGAAGTGATATGTGTGAAAAAAGAAAAGTATGTTTCAAAACATTGTGGTAATGTTTCACGTAGTTTTAAGGACATTTCTTATTCATATATATCACTCTTCTTAGTTGTTATGGTGCTTATAGGTTCAACAGTTTCTTGGTTTACAATTAAGGATAATGCAAATATTAATTCAAATATTATGAATTTTAATTCAGGTACAGGGCTTCGTGTTAATGATGGTGAAGATATTACAAATCATATTAAAGTTGATAACTTTAAAATTGATGAGGCATCAAGTGTTGATGGCAGAAATTTATTTTTTCCAAATAATAACGTAGATGGTGATAGTAATTTAACCTACTCATTGCAATATAGAGATGCTACTGTTGGTGACAAGAACCAAAGGTTTTTGTACAAAGATTTTACTGTTAGCGCTGACTCAAAGGAAACTAATGTTTATGTAAAGAGTTACACAATTAAAGTTGGTGACGAAACATTTAATGGTTCAACACAGATTTTGTTTAACGACTCCAGCAATCCGCTAAAGCCAACAGGTATTGTTACTCATGATACTTGTCCTATTAGAATTGCATTCATTACAGACAGTCAGGATAAACCAACAGTTTTTGATCCAACTGCCCTTGTTGACAGATATGCAAAGACTTATCCTGCAATTAGTTCGACTTCTTTGGATACTGGTTCGGTTATAAATACAGAAAATTCAACTTCCATTTCATTCTCTGATTACTACTACGCAGTAGGTAAGCCAATATTTACACTAGAGGGCACGACCCCAAAGAAGGTGACTATGGTTGCGTGGCTTGAGGGCACAGGTGATAATTGTGATAAATATGCAGACGAAACTCTATCTATTGATATAGAACTTGAAAGTAATTTTAAAGATATGGAATGGATTACTTTCGTTGATGACACTGTCGGTGATGCAAATACTTCTGTAAAGCACTGGATTAATAGTGCTAATGATAGTTTAATAACTATGACTTATAAAGACATTACTACAACAGGTTCACCTTATCGTACTGTTATTATGAAGGATAACGGTAAAGATGCAAAAGGAAATCCAACATGGGTTGCTCCAATTCCGGAGAAGGTTGTAACTGATATTACTTTTAATAGATACAGTCTTAACGATGAAATGATTTATAACGCATGGTACACCCGAGATAAGGTTGAAGAAATGTGGGCGAATAAGCTAACGGGTGACTCTGCTAAGAGAAAAACTCATGAACTTCAAGAGTCCAGAGAAATAAATGGTACAAGAAAAACTGTTTATACAGCTCTTGGTGGTAACGGTTATGGTAAAACTGAGGATATATCACAGAGATTATCACCTTGTTTGGGTTATTGGGATTACGAAAATATTAAAAAACCTTCCGGTGGTGGTTCTTCTTCCGGTGGTAGCGGTGAAATTATTGAAGATCCAAATGCTAAGATTAAGATAGGTATTGACTTTAACATAACTACTAATGATAAGACTTGGATAAAAAGTAATATTAATGATAATGGTTACACAATGTATGCTAAGTTTATCGATGGAACATTGGTTCCTATGAAATTGGACAACGATGTTTGTAAGATTAATGATTATGAGATGAAAGTCAATTCGATTTTAACTGCTTTTGTGCTAAAGAAGAGCGAATCAGATACAAAGACAATTAAAATAAATCAAAATGTTATATTTAATAGAAGTATGAATATTACAATGGAAATTTCAAATGATGATGTTGCTCATAGAACAAATTAATGAATTATTAAGATAAGGAGATGTCACAAATGAATAAGAAAAGGCCATTACATGGCAAAAAAACTGAGAAAAGTGATAATTTCCTTGGTCATGTGTCAATTAAGACAATTGTACTATCAGTTGTAGCACTTATCCAAATGATGCTTTTAATTACCGGTACAACATTTTCTTGGGTAGAAACAATTTCTTCTTTGGCACTTACCGGTGGCGGTAAAATTGACAATCCTGTTATGACAGTTGCGAATATCGGTTCCGGCAGTGGTTACGATAAAGCATTGGATCTAGACGCTTATTTTAAAAAGGCTGGTAACGTTCATTTATCAACTTGTTCCAGTGCTGACGGTCAGAACTTTTATTTTCCTATTGTTGGTGATAACAATAATTATCGTCAATCAACTGTAAATGACCGTAATGTAAACTACATTAGCTATAACTTTAAGGTTGTAAATAAAGATTCTAAGAAAAAAGATTTTATGTTTGGTAATGTACCATCGATTGAAATCGGTAACAAAGCAGTAACAGACAACAGAGTGAGAATTGCCATTACTGTTGCAGGTGTAACTAAGATTTTCTCTAACGAAACTGTTACTGAAGATGTTGTGGCAGATACTACCGGTGGCACTGCAAAAACTCAGGTTAATGCTTTTAGTGAATACACAAATTCAACCAGTGCAGTAACTTTACCTGTATTTTCTGTAAATGCTAATGCAAGTGAAGATGTTAAGATTTCTCTTTGGTTGCAAAACTCTAACGGTGGCAATAACGGTGTTGTTGCAGTAAATAACTTTAACCTTGTTTCAGGTGACAGTAGAAAATATGTTGAAGTTAGATATGGTAATGGCTCAGACAGTACAATGGGTGACATTTCCGTTGGTACTGATGGTCAAAAGATTTACTATGGTGACAAAGGTGACACTGTTGCCCTAAACCATACAACTAATACAGGTTATAAGTTTATGGGTTGGTATACTGACCCAGCTTGTACTGTAAAGGCAAGTTTAACTAACGATAAATGCACCATTGGTGATGAGGCAGGTTATACCTACTTTGCATCATTTAAGAAAACTTATAAGATTACTGCTATTGCCGTAACCGATAATGTTCAAGGTGGCACAGGTGGTACAGTAAAGATTAATACCGGTACTGATGCTGACAGTGCAGTTAAAAGTGATGTAACTGTTGGAGAAACAGTAAAACTTACTGCTACACCAAAGGAAGGCTATGACTTTGTTGGTTGGTATGACAGTGTTACTGAAGGTACTCAGATTACCGGTGGAAACCCTACTGATATTGAAATTGACAGTACAAATCCTACTGATAGAACTATCTATGCCAGATTTGAGATTAAGAAATATACAGTTACTGCAAGTGCAGTTTCTGAAGATGACAATGATAACACACAAGGCAACAAGATTACCTATGGTGATGAACAAAAGGCACAAGTTAAAGTTATAGTAAACCATGGTGGCTCAGTAACATTTACGGCAGTTCCTGCTGATGAGTCAGGCTATGTATTTGACGGTTGGTATAATGACAAGGCTTGTTCTTCTTCTAATAAACTTTCCTATAATACAACTTTTACAGTTAGTTCTGTAAAAGCTGACCAAAATATTTATGCAAAATTTGTTTTAAAACGATACACAATTGATGTTTATGCTTATTGCTATAATGACGAAACAACCGACTTAAGTGAACAATCCGACTATGGTAATGTTAAGTCCGGTACTGTTACATCTACTCATATTCAGCAAATCATAAAGCATGGTCAACCATTCTCCTTTACTGCAGTGGGCAATGATTACTGTGACTTTGAGGGTTGGTATAATAAAGCTGATGACACTTTAATTGATAGCAAAAATGTTACATATAGTGTTGATTCATTTAAAGGTGACTATCAAACAAGCGAAAACAAAAAGAGCTTTTATGCTAAGTTTAAGATTAAAACAAAGACAATTACTGTTCATCCGGTAAAGGATGATGCAACAGATACTTCAACAGTAAATATTAACCGTACACTTACTACTGACATAATAAACTATGGTGAAACTGCAACAATTTCTGCTAAACCTTGTGCCAACAGTGAGTTTAAGGGTTGGTTTACTGATGCGGCTTGTACTAAGAAAGTTGGGGATAATTATCTTGACTTAAACTTGTCTATTACTGTAAATAAAGACACACCTACTGATTATTATGCTAAGTTTGAGAAGAAAACCAAGGTGACAGTTTACTTCAAGAATGTTCCGGGTTGGACACCACCTTATGCTTATGTGTGGTATGACGATACCCATAATGAATCAATTGACATGACTAAGGTTAGCGACAATTATTACAAAGTCGATATTGATGTAAAATATACCAAAATTATTTTTAAGAACAAAGATAATTGGACAGGTCAAACTAAGGACGCTGATATTCCAAAAATCGGTGATGAAAAGAATTGTTTTATTTACGATACAACCTATACACAGTATAATGGTTATTGGACAAAGTATGTAGAGGAAACTCCTGCAGAAAAATATACAATTTACTTAACAAATAATAAGGGTTGGGATAAAGTATATTGTTATGCTTGGAATTCTACTATGACTACCGGCAACTTCCCGGGTGTAGAAATGACTGATACGAATTATAAAAATGAGCAAGGATCAGTTTATAAGGTTGAAATTGACTCAACTTATACAGGTCTAGTTTTTAGTAACGGTAAAAAAGAGCAGGGTGGAGAGCAGACAGTAGATATTAGTAATTTTAAAGATGGTACTGCTTATTATTTAAAGGAAGATAAAGATACAAATCAACATTATTATGTTGATACTTGGACTTATACTCCGAGTAATTAAGAAATAGCGAGGTGAAACTATGAGAAAAACAAGAATAATTGCAATTTTGTGCTTATCATTAATATTATGCTTTTTGTGTGTTTCAACAAACACCTTCTCATGGTTCACCCGACCTCAAGAAGGAAAAGGTAAATCTTTTATTTGGAGTGGGAATTCTTATAATCAAACTTCTAGTAAAAAGTTTAATGTTACAACTTACGAAATGACTAATGAAGATGGCGTTTATGGTAAGGATTCTATTTCTGAAATAAAAGGTAAAATTATACCTGCCGGTAAAAGAGTGTGCTATAAAACAGAAATTATGAATACCGGTAAACTAAATGCCCAAACAGTTTCACTATATCTTTCCGGAGTTGAATCTTCTAATTATGGTAACACATATGTAGGCGTTAATAATCCTATGAAAACCCATAAACATTTACAATCTAATACCGGTAACAAGATTATCAACGATATAAACAAGAAAAATGTTTATGTTGGTTTTAATACTGCAAACGGTTTTAATCCTGCTGATTTTTCAGTTCACTATTGGGGTAATGGTGTTACTCCAGGTGATTCAGAAGTGGCTTCTGCGTATCAGCATGGCACAATAGATGCATTTAATTCCAAATACTCTCTTTATCATGCTGAGATTCCGTATGATGCAACTGGTGTAAGACCTAAATATACAAATGGTCCATACTTTGGTGCTGATAATACTAATATAGATACTAAAAACCTAATTGGTATTTTTAAAAATGAATCCGATACTAACGCTGACTATGCTCAAGAAGGCAAAGGTGCCGGTATTAAGCAGTTTTATTCTTTAGCAACAGTTAGTGTTGGTAAGACTATTGACCTTTCTGCTATTGCTCAAGGAGCTAATATTGCTTATGCAGTAGAAAATGGTAATATAGCAACAGTTGATCGTAATGGTGTAGTTACCGGTAAGGCTGTTGGTGAAACAAAATTGACATTAACTGCTACCGGTGCTCATAGAGACACTCAAACTGCTAATTGTAGACTGGTTGTTACAGGTGAAACGGAAAAATTAATCAGTGTTCCGGTAGTTACTAATATGGTAACATATCCTTATAATGACTCGTCTAAGGAAAACCTAGTGACTGTATATTGGTATATTAAGAATGAAGGTTCTTCAGATATTACTGTTAGTGTTGACAAAATCAATGTAACACTATAATCTTATAGTATATATATTATTTGGTGATAGTGTGAAGAAAGCAGTAAAAGAAAAATCAAAAAAGTGCAAAACATTTGTCACAATAAAGAACACCATAGGCTGGTTCTTAGTTGTATTGCTGGGAATTGCAATGGTTATTATTGTGGCAACCAGAATAAATGGAGAAACTCCAACAGTATTTGGCTATACTATTTTTAGGGTAACAACCGGTAGTATGGAACCGGAACTGCATGTTGGAGATGTTATCCTCGATAAATCGATAGAAGAAAGTGAAATCAAGGTAGGGGACATAATTTCCTATGATGGTAGTGGTTCACTTGACGGTATGGTTATCACTCATAAGGTTATTAAAGCTCCTTATAAAGATGATAACGGTGACACAATGTTGCAAACTCAAGGTGTGGCAAATAATACACCGGACCATCCAATAAAGATAAGTCAAGTTAAAGCAAAGTTTGTGGCGAAAATACCACTTGTCAATTCCTTGTATAACTTGTTCTTGTCACCATGGGGTCTGGTAATATTCTTACTACTGATTATACTAATCTTCCTTGATGAGCTTATTAATTTTATAAGAGTTCTTACAGGTAACGGAAAACCTAAGGCTGATATTAATGATATTATCAAGCGACTTCAAGAGGAAGAAAGATTAGAAAAAGAAAAGAAAGAGTCATCAGAGATTGATGACCCTAAAATGAAAAAGATTGATGATGTTTATAATCATATAGTTAAAGATGATTCGGACAAGAAATAAGCAAGGCTGTTGCAATGAGGCAACAGCCTTTTGCTATGCCTATAAATCCTCAGATTTAAGCTGTATCAATTGTTTTGGTGAATATGTGATTGGTTTATGATTATTACAATAAAATCAAAAATAGCAAAAAATAAGGATACCGGTGATGGTATCCTTATCTGTTATAATTAAATTTATTGCAAAATTATAAATTCCTATAATTCAAAATCAATTCATTTTCTTTACTTCTTCAAAAGTATTTACAATATCCTGACTAGGTTTTTTAGTTAGTAAGCTCACAACAATAATTACGATTAAACCGGCCAAGAAAGAAGGTAGTAGTTCGTAAATATTTAAGAATGATAGTTCAGGGTTAGATGCACCGATAGGAGCAATTAAGTATTTCCATACAAATACCATAGCACCACCTACAAACATACCGGAGAAAGCACCATACTTGTTAGCTCTTTTCCAGAACAACGCACATAGTACAACAGGACCAAATGCTGCACCAAAACCGGCCCAAGCAAATGATACAATCTTAAATACTGATGAGTTAGGGTCCCAAGCCATAATAACTGCTACAACAGAGATTACAAGAAGTGTAATTCTGGCAATAATCATAGCTGATTTTTCGGAAGTTTTAACTTTAAATAAGCCACCAACAATGTTTTCTGAAACACCGGAAGATGCAGCCAGTAGCTGACTGTCGGCAGTACTCATTGTTGATGCTAAAATACCGGCCAAGATAACACCGGCTAATAATGCAAATACAATACCATTTTTAGAAATTAAGTTTGCAATGCTTACAATGATAGTTTCGCTATCAGCTAAGTGTTCAAGAGCACCGTTGTTTGTCATAGCAAGACCAACAAAACCGATAAATACTGCAATTGCAAGTGAAATAACAACCCAAATAGTTGCAACTCTTCTTGATAGCTTTAACTGCTTACTCTCACCAATAGCCATAAATCTTAGTAGAATATGTGGCATACCAAAGTAACCAAGACCCCAAGCCAGTAGGGAGAATATTGAAAGTAAGCTAAATGGTGTTGATGTTTTTGTTGCTGCATCAAAGCTTTCTGTTAAGCTAAAGTAACCCGGTAGTGACTGAGCATTTGCAATAACATTTTCAAAGCCACCGGCAGAATAAATACCAAAGCCAAGAATAACAATTAATGCAACTGTCATAATGATACTTTGCATAAAGTCAGTTGTTGATGCTGCAAGGAAACCACCAATAGTTGTGTATCCTACAATAACAAGTGCAGAAATAACCATTGCCAAATGATATTCAAGTCCAAACACTGTACTGAATAGCTTACCACAAGCAGCAAAACCTGATGCAGTATAAGGAACAAAGAATACAATAATTACTACTGCTGAAATTGCCATAATAACCTTGTTCTTCTCACCGAATCTTTTTGAGAAAAATTCCGGAATGGTAATAGCGTCAATCTTTTGGCTATAGTTACGAAGTCTTTTAGAAACAATCAGCCAGTTAAAATATGTACCGATAGCAAGGCCTAAAGCTGTCCACACAGCTTCACTGGCACCGCTTAGGTATGCAACACCTGGAAGTCCCATAAGTAGCCAAGAACTCATATCAGAGGCCTCAGCGCTCATTGCAGTTACAAGTGGACCCAGCTTTCTGCCACCTAAATAAAAGTCATCTACAGAATTGTTTTGTCTAGCACATACAACACCGATTATTAGCACAAGGAAAAGATATGCTACAATGGATATTAATATGCATATGTTGGATGTTGTCATAATACCCCTCCATAATAAAAAGTCTTTATCATTTTACCACATTAAAGTGCAGTAGTCAAATAAAAAGGAGTTTTTTGCATTATAATGTAAGTTCCATTACATAGTCATCCATAATATAACCTTTGCCAATGTCAGTTTGTTCACTTCTTATTGTTTTGTAGCCACAATGGTTATATACATCAATTGTATGTTTGTTGTATTTATTTACAGTTAAGTAAACAGATTTTTTCTTAAGTTCCTTTGCTCTGGAAATAACAAAGTTCATCATCTTACTTGCATAGCCTTTACCTCTGTTTTCAAGTGTTAGGTAAAGTTTGCTTAAAAATAACTTTTTTTCTTCCGGATGAACAACAATGAAACCTATGTTTTCATTATCTTTCTGTACGAAATAAAATTCATAGCCACTATTAATTTGCTTATCCATAGCGTCTTTACTAAAGAACATTTCAACCATATAGTCAATTTGTTCTTTCTCAAGAATACAAGGAAAGTACTCATGCCATACTTTGCTTGCAAGAAGATAGAAAGAATGAATTTCATCATTATTTTTAACTAATTTATAATTTAGTTCCTTATTCATAATAAAACCCCTTAAAGTGTAATAACATAATTATACAACTAAAATTATTAATATACAATAAAAAAACGCACTAGCAATTGCTAATGCGTTCTATGGTGGGCCAACAGGGATTCGAACCCCGGACCAACCGGTTATGAGCCGGTGGCTCTGACCAACTGAGCTATTGGCCCTAATCAGTATTTTTAATTATATCAGTGGTTCTCTAATTTGTCAATAATTAATTGTTTATTTTTTGTGCATTTTTCTGTAAAATTAAGGGTTTTTTCGCAAGAAATTTTACTTTTAAAGGTATGTGAAATATTTGTAAAATGTGATATAATATATATGTAAGAAATATATGAGTAATAAATCGAATTATTAAGAAACTCAGACTTAAACAGTGTTATTTGAATGAATGGAGAATGAAAGATGTATCAAGAGGGTGACAAGGTAATCAACAGTAATGGTGTTGCCTGTGTAATTGACAGAATTGAAAGAATGAAGATTCCTCATAGCAAGGTTAGAAAGAATTACTATGTTATGCACGATATTCAGAAAAGTGATAATGTTTATTACATACCACAAGAAAATGAAGAAACAATGCGTTCACCAATGACTAGGGCAGAGGCAGAGGGATTGATTGACAATATTTCTCAAGTTGATCCTATTGATGTTAAATTTGATAGGTTTAGAGATGAAGCATACAGAAAATGTATGAAAGAGGCTACTCCTGAAGTATTGGTTGCTATGCTAAAGTATTTTGTAGCCAGAAAGAAAAAGCGTCAAAGAATGGGTAAAAGCCTTTCTGCTATTGATGAAAAATATATGAGGATTTCTTCAAGAAATCTATTTTCTGAACTTTCATGTTCAATGGATATTTCTGTTGAAGAAGCTAAAGAACTTGTATATGGTAATTTCTCATAATTACACAATCTAATATTAGATTAGGACTATCAATGATAGTCCTTTTATTTTGCAAAAAATATTATTAATGTAGCTGAAAAGATAATTATATAAAAACAGATATAAAAAATAAGAACCATTCAAACGAACGGTTCTTATTTGGTGGGAGATGGTGGATTCGAACCACCGAAGGCGTTGCCAGCAGATTTACAGTCTGTCCCCTTTGGCCACTCGGGAAATCTCCCATATTATAAAGCCTACTATATTAAGTAGGCTTGTTTTTGGAGCTGGTGGACGGACTTGAACCCCCGACCTGCTGATTACAAATCAGCTGCTCTACCAACTGAGCTACACCAGCTTATGTAGTTTTCTCAGTAATCTGTGTACCAAATTACTGACGCTCCATTACTATACCACAATAATAATCTGTTGTCAAGAAAAAATTGAAAATATTTTGATTTTTGTTTGTTTATGAGAGAAGTTTGTTCAATTATGTCTGTGGGTAAAGATTAATCAGTTTTGCAAATTAGTTTTCAATTCTGTTTTTGCGTATATAGATAGGTTGTTAAATAAATTTGGGTTTGTGGGGCTATTTGATAGTTTCAACTAATATGGAATTGTAAATGAATTTACAATTCCAATCACTCCTTCCGTCTTTGCATACGCAAAGCCACTTAGATTGTCAAGCCAAGTGCAACACTTTGATTAAAATAGTCAATAGGTGAAAGAATGTCTAAACATTTTCTAGGTCTATTATTGATTTTATCAAGAACTGCATCAAGTT
>JBQKHY010000036.1:0-17209 GCA_052118065.1 Ruminococcus sp. LCP21S3_E8
CATATTTCTTATTATCGGTACGATGATGGCGAGGAAAAAATTTTTGGAGATGAGGATGAGTGATATGAAATTGTCAGATTCTCAACTTATGTTACTAGAACAGATAACATAAAAACAAATTACGAAATTTAGGGAAAATATCTTAGATGAATTTTGCTCTTGGTATCCTAACAGTGGAAGAAGCATTGAAGAAATAGGAAACAACGCTAAGGAATGGCCACGAACCGAATATGGTTTTGTTTAGCAGACACTCTTCATAAGTTTGTCTGCTTTTCTTTTATTATATTTTATATATAAAAATATAATAATATTGAGTTGTAGCACCTACTATGGTATAATATGTGTATAACAAAATGATAAGTAATTTTTTGTTATTTAGCGAGGTCCGATAAATGATTTATATAACAGGTGACACCCATGGAGATTGGATGTCAAGACTTAATACTCACAATTTCCCAGAACAAAAATCTTTAACTAAAAAAGACTATGTAATTATTTGTGGAGATTTCGGTTTATGGCATGATACACCTTCTGAAAGGTATGCACTTAAATGGCTTGAAAATAAAACCTTTACCACATTGTTTTGTGAAGGTAATCATGATAATTATGATAGACTTAATTCTATCCCAATTACAAAGTGGCATGGTGGTCAGATTCATAAAATAAGTAATTCAATTTTTCATCTGTTAAGAGGTAATATTTTTAACTTTGATAGCATGGACTTCTTTGTATTTGGTGGTGCATCCTCTCATGATATTTCTGATGGAATTCTTGAAATTGGTGATGAAAGAATTAAAAGATGGAAAAATGATTTTGATAAAATGTATCGTGTAAATCATATATCATGGTGGAAAGAAGAATTACCATCAGTGAATGAAATGCAAACAGGGATAGAAAATCTAAATAGGATTAATAACAAAGTCGATTATGTTATTACGCACAGTCCTTATTCTTCAATATATAATTTTGATGAATATATTTCAAAGAATTATAAGAAGGATATTTTAACTGAGTATCTACAAAGAATTAAGGAGTCTATTGCTTATAATCATTGGTTCTTTGGCCATTTACACGAAGATAAAATCTTTGATTTTGATAATAGCACTTGTGTGTATAAGAAAATAATTCGACTTGATTAAAGTAAAAAATATTTCAATATTACTGCTGTAGCAATAATACTTTTATTGTAAAAGCGTTCAAGTTGTCTAACTATTTCTTAATAGCGGCAAAGGTAAGATGATAATGGATTTATTTAAATTTATATTACTGAAAAAATTAAGGAAGCAATATAACGATTATTATAATAGTGATATTGAATTAATCTCAGATCACAAAATACAAAGAGTAGTTTCAGATAAAAAACCTAAATTAGATAAATTTAAATTTAGTAGAAATTATAAGGAGAAAAAGTAATGATTGCGTCATATATAATTGCATTTCTTATTTATTCTATTTTATTATCTTGTATTACACTTATTTTTATAAAATGGAGTAATATTGAAGCCGTTAAGATAATTAATCGTATTAAATATCAAGAAAAACTTATATTTGACGAATTAGAGAAAGATGAATAATAGTATTATTTAATAAGGAGAAATAAAAATGAAATTTTTATCAACATTGAAAACCATTTTAATTATCTTTGGATTTATTGTGAATGTTATATTTGTCTTCAAAATATTTAATAAGAATAAATATGATATTCAAGATAAATATTCTCGTAAGAAAGCTATAATTCATGCAGGTATATTGTCTTTAACTTCAAGTTTTTTTGTTTGATATTATACTTTATATTTTCTACAAGACATTATACAATATGATTGTATTTTAGCTGCGAGTAATATAATGTATGGCACATATATGTTATCTATAACACTACTAATAAAAAATTAAGAAAGGAAAATATAATGTTAACTCTCAAAAAGAAAATCAATAAGCAAACAGTATTTGAATTAAAATCAATTAGAGTTGATCCGGATAAAACTGTCCTAGAAGGACTAATTGTTATTGAATTTATGGATTTTAGTTTACCAGATAAAGTATTTCAGCAATTACAAGAAACTAAAAAAACATTGGGATATAAAACAATTCGTATCACTAATAATAGAATTCTTTGCTTTATGGGTAAATATATCGCACCGGTACAACTATGTAATTATGAGGAGTAATTATAATTATGGAAACTGAAAAAAGAAAAGCAATCAATAAAGCAACAAGGCTTAAAGTATATAATAAGTATGATGGTCATTGTGCTTATTGTGGTTGTGAACTGACACTTAAAACCATGCAAGTGGATCATATAGTTAGTGTGTATTGGAACAACGGCCCAAATAATATTGAAAATTATAACCCTGCATGCAGAATGTGTAACTTTTATAAAGGAACTAAAAGCCTTGAAAGATTTAGAGAAGAACTTACTAAAATTACAGGAAGACTCGAAAAAACATTTATCTATAGATTAGCAAAAAAATATAACTTGCTTTCTGAAAATGATATTGATATAAAATTCTATTATGAAACGCATAATAGTGATAAATAAAATCTTTAAATTTCTACTATGTTGTAGATTCGTTATTAAATATTGACTCAATTAATAAATTAGAGCAATACTGGTTTTTACAGTATTGCTTTTTTATTTATTTTATATATGAATTTAGTTTATATAAAATTATGCAAATATATGTTGTAATAGGTACTACTTTGTGATATTATAATATTAATAACGATAAAACTTATGAAAGAGGTGTTATAAGTGAAAGTTATTGATAACTTCACAAAGCAGTACAATGTTTCTAAAACATTGAAATGTCGATTAATTCCCATTGGCAAAACAATGGAAAACTTTCAATTGAATGAAAGACTTGACAAAGAGACAAATTTGAATGAAAGTGTTTCAAATGTAAAGAAATACATTATGGAATGTCTCTGCAAAGAAAATGACTATTTGTTATCTCAACCTAATCAACTTGGCTATCTTCATGAATATAGTGACCTATATTATGATGAAGAAAGGGATAACAACAAACTTCTGAAATGTGAAGAGGAACTTCGTAAAGAGGTTGTAAGTCTCTTATCACCAATCAAGAAGAAATTAAAGAAGAGAAAAGAATTCCTAACTGAATATCTCCCTAATGTAATTGGTGATGATAGTAAGAAGGAAGAAATTTTAGCCCTATCTAATTACACAACCTTTTTTGGTGATTACCTCACTAATTGTGACAATATGTATTTGTCTGATGAAAGCAATACAGCTATCGCAAATAGATGTATTGGAGATAACTTGCCTAAGTTCATGGACAACATGAAGATCTATGAAAATGTAATAAGTAATCTCCCATCTGAATATGTTAATGCATTAAGAGAAAACTTTGTTGGAATTTATAATTTAAACATTGATGATATGTTTAAATTAGATTATTTCAATTGCGTATTATCACAATCCGGAATTGACAGTTACAATATGTTAATTGGTGGATATGTTGATGAAAGTGGTAATAAAATCAGAGGTATCAATGAATACATCTCAATGCATAACGATCAAAATAATGGTGTTAGAATACCATTAATGAAAGCCCTATATAAGCAAATTGGCAGCCAGAATGATGTAAAATCTTTCCTACCATTATCATTTAAAGATGATAAAGAATTACTTGATGCAGTGTATAACTACTTCAATCTTGATAGTGAAAAGGACAATGTATGTTCTTATTTCAATGCAATCAAAAATATCTCTGCTATTATTGCAAACATTAAGAATTATGAATTAGATAAGATTTATGTTAGCAATAATGTTAACATTCGTAATTTATCCGGTGGAATGCTCGGTAAATGGAATTCTTTCGAACAATTATGGAACAAAAAATATGATGATGAAAAGAAGCCTAAAAAGGTAAAAAGTATTGAAAAGTATGAAGATAAGAGAAAGAAAGAATTTAAAAAAGTTCAAAGTTTCTCTTTGAATGAACTTCAAGAACTTATCATTAAATATAATGATAATCATAATCATATTCCATCAGTTATTGATTACTATATCAATAAGTTACAAACTATGATAGGTAAGGTCAATCATTGCTATGCAAAAGCAAAAGAAACCCTTACAATTGCTAACAAGAAGCTACTTAAATGTGACGATAACAGAATAGCTAAGATTAAGAACTTACTGGATAGTGTTAAAGATATTGAGAAGTTTTTAAGAATACTACAAGGTACAGGTAAAGAAAGCACAAAAGACGAACTGTTTTATGGTGATTATTATGAGCATTTTAATCATATCAAGGCTATTGACCCTTTATATAATAAGGTTCGTAACTATATCACATCAAAGCCATATTCTAAGAATAAGATTAAACTATCTTTTGATAATCCTCAATTTCTTGAGGGATGGCAAAATAGTCTAGAGACACAGCGTTCATCACAATTATTTATGAAGGATGGTTTGTTTTATCTTGGTGTAATGGATAAAAATAGTCGCAAAGAGTTTAAGAAGCCATACAACTTACCTGTAGATGATGATGACAAATTTACAAAAATTGAATATAGCCAGATTGCACAACCTGGCAAACAAATTCAAAATCTTATGGTCATTGACGGAAAAACCGTAAAAAAGAACGGTAAAAGAAATGAAGAAGGTATAAATGAAGTTCTTGAAGAACTAAAGAATACCTATCTTCCAACCAAAATCAATGAAATTAGAAAGAAAGGTAGTTATAAAACTACAAGCAAGGACTTTAATCGTTCTGACTTAATAATGTATCTTGAATATTACATTGAGAGAGTTAGAGAGTATTACTCCCAATATAACTTTGAGTTTAAGAAAGCTACTGAATATCATTCTTTTGTAGAATTTGTCAATGATGTTAATAGACAGGCTTATCAAATTAACATGCATGATGTATCATATAAGCAGGTAATGCAGTTAGTTGACGAAGGAAAGTTATACCTATTCCAACTTTACAATAAAGACTTTTCTCCTCATAGTAAAGGTAAGAAGGACTTACATACTCTGTACTTCCAAATGCTTTTTGATAAGCGTAATTTGAGTGATGTTGTTTACAAGTTACTTGGTGGAGCTGAAATGTTCTATCGTCCTGCAAGTATTCGTAAGGAAGACAGGGTTATTCATCCTAAGAATCAAGAAATTCGTAAACGAACTAAAGAAGAATATGTATCAGCAAAGGGTGGCAAAGGTAATTTAACACCGGAAGAAAGAAAGCAATGCTTTAGTATGTATAAGTATGACATTATCAAGAATAAGAGATTTACTGAAGGACAATTCTTCTTACATTTTGCTATTTCACTTAATTGTCAAGAAGCCGATTATAAGTTCCTAAATTACGAAGTTAGAAATCTTCTTAAGGCCTCAAATAAGACTAATATAATTGGCATTAACAGAGGTGAAAGAAATCTTATCTATGTTACTGTTATTGATAGTGATGGTAATATTAAAGAGCAAGAAAACTTTAATATTATTACTCACTCATATAGTGGAATAACATATAATGTTGACTACCAGGATAAACTGGATAAGAAAGAGAAAAATAGAGAACAAGCAAGAGAAAATTGGACAACACTTGAGTCTATTAAAGAACTAAAAGAAGGTTACCTAAGCCAGGTTATCTATAAGATTTGTAAACTTATTGTTAAGTATGATGCAATCGTGGTAATGGAAAACCTCAACAGTAAATTCAAAAATTCTCGAGTAAGAATTGAAAAACAGATTTATCAAAAGTTTGAGAACATGTTAATTAATAAACTTAATTATTATGTTGACAAAGATACTGATATTGATAAGTGTGGTGGCTTACTTAACGCATATCAATTAACTAATAAGGCAGATGCAACAACTTCTTCCGGTACACAAAACGGTATTATCTTTTTTGTAAATCCTGGTTATATAACTAATGTGGATCCAACAACAGGATTTATCAGTATGTTAAATCCAAAATATGAGAATATCAAGCAAGTTCATTCTTTCGTTGAGAATATTGATGATATTCGTTATAATAAGGATAAAGATTACTTTGAATTTGACATTGACTTTAAGAAATTTCCTGTTAAATTTCAAGGTGGTCAAAGTAAATGGACCGTTTGTACTTTTGGTGAGAGACTTAAGTACATTAATAATCCATTACCGGGCCAAAAGAGTTATGAAACACTAAGTATGACATCAGAGTTTAAAGAACTATTTGACGATTGTCATATTGAATATGAAGATGGAAATGTTAAGGAAAGTCTATTAAGTATTGATAGTAAGCCATTACTGCAACGATTTATGGAACTTTTAAAACTCACTCTTCAAATTAGCAATGTTGTGTTCGATAGAGATTATGTTATCTCACCGGTACTTAATAACAACAACGAGTTTTATTGTAGTGAAAGCTATATCACAGATACAAACGCAAATATTCCATGTTGTGTTGACTCTAATGGCTCATATAACCTTGCACGAAAAGGTTTAATTCTACTTAAGAGAATTAAGGAAGCAGATGATGTTACAGAAGTATCTACATTTATCAGTAATGATGAATGGCTAGATTACATTCAAAACAACTAATTAAAGTAAAGTCCTACAAAGTTATTTTTAATAGCTTTGTAGGACAACTTTATAATTATAATTTAGGGCGAGAAAACCCTTGACTTTAGTCATGTGGAGTGTCAATATAAGATAATTTCTACTGTTTGTAGATTAATAGTAAAGGAGTAAAAATATAATGAACAAAACTCTATTAGAATTTAAAATTGATTATGAATTGTATAAAAGAAGATGGGTTGAAGACCATATTGATCGTAAAGCATCACACGATACTAATAAACTGTATAAATCATATTGTTTAACTGAAGATGCATTTATTACTTTCGAAGAATATATCGAAAAATGTGGTTACTCAACAGGTGAAATGTATGTATGCTTTGATAGCTTTGTAAGTAACGAATACATCAATCATAAGAACAAATCAACTATCAAGAGAAATTTAAAAGAAGTAAAGAAAGACTTAAAGAAAAAAGAAAAAGCATATAGAAAAACAACAGAAGACTCAATGGGTGATTTAACCCTATATAGGGAAATTAATGACCTTAAAATTGTATTAGATAGGCTAAGGGAGATTCTAGATGAATTTAATGACTCAGAATACTGATATTGCAGAGAATAGTGAAACTAAAACATATGATTCCTTCATCCAACAATGTGAAAAAGAAGGTGTTGAAAAAGAAGATATACAACTTGCAATTAAGACTATCAAAGATATGCGTAAACAATGAAAGGAAGTAATATAATGGAACAGTTATATAGAGCAATGAGACAGTCTGATGATAAGTGGCTATATGGCCTATACTTAGATGAAAGAGTTCATAATACTGATTATCCTTGTATAGTACCTCTTAAGACCATTGCTAATGATGGCGATTGGAAAGTAAAGAAAAATACGGTTAGTCAATGGATTGGACTTACAGATAAGAATGGGCAAAAGATATTTGAAGGTGATATTGTCAAGGATGTTCAAAGTAATTATCTATATCAAATTAAATGGTATGAACAATATGCTTGTTTTGCACTAGGTAATTACAAAGGAATTATTGAAATTGATAGAGATATTGAAGAATATATTTCAGACCTTCAAGTTATCGGAAACATCTGGGATAATCCAGCTGAGTTAAACTATTATGAAAACTTATATAAAGACATTAATTATTAAAGGTGATAATGTGAATATTAAAGAGGATGATTACTGCTGTAAGATTGCAGTTTATGAACATAAAGGTGGTAAAGAACTACTGAAAATAGCTACAACTAATAGTGATTGTGATACTATTATTGCTTGTATCAAATCAATACTTATTAGTTCATTTCAAATGTTGAATGATTACGAGATTAAACAATCATTATATGTTGAAATGAATATTGAATGTGATAGTAATAAATTCATTTCAATTAATTCAGATGATGAAACATTTGATAGAATGATAAATGATATTCGAAATCTAATTATTAAATCAAAAAAATAAGTAATTTTAATGCAATATAATGACATAAGTTGTTATATTGCATTCTTTTTTATCATTATATATATATATATACTTATAAAATTGAAAATATTATATGAGTATAAATTTTTAATGATTGAAAGAAGGAGATAC
Source organism: Ruminococcus sp. LCP21S3_E8 (assembly GCA_052118065.1). Lineage (GTDB taxonomy): Bacteria > Bacillota > Clostridia > Oscillospirales > Acutalibacteraceae > Ruminococcoides. The sequence continues at coordinate 8,137 of JBQKHY010000036.1, forward strand.
TTAAGTAAAAAAATTAGAAGAAAAATTATCGGTAAATAATAATTAATTATTTATCAAAAAACTTATTTACGAAAGGAAAATTAAAATGAAAAGAATTTTATCAATTTTGTTAGCTGTGGTAATGTGTTTATCTATTACTACAATCGTAGGAACAAGTGCTGGTGCTTATACAGCAGAAGCAAAAAGTAATGGTTTAACTGTAACCATGCTAAAAAATAAGATACCGGATGCAACCGAATACAAAACACAAAATGTTTTTAAGATTTACTTTAACAAGAAACTTATTAAGCCAACTGATTCTAACTTGTCATTCAGTAATACAACTTCAAGTAAAGGTGACATCTGCTTTGAGAAAAACAAAACAAAACTTTATTTTACTTCAAAGGGCTGTGACGTTCACAAATGTAATTTTACAGTAAAGTATAAGTACAGCAAAAAAGTTTATTCAAGAAAAATCTCCATAATTGTAGTCAGTCATTTTTCACCTTTTCACAGAGAAGACTTTAAAATGTTAGGTGCTACTGAATATTTTTATTATAAGGGGAATAATAAAACAACTCAGAAAAATTATTGTGTTGCAATTTTAAAAGAATACGATAAGGCATATGACAAAGAATTAGATAAAGTCAAAACATTAAGATTTAATGCATTCATTAAATCAAAACTATCATCTAATAATTACAAGACAGTAAATAATTATATTAAAAAGAATTTACCAAAGGGTTGTAATCAAATGGTTGATAATGCATTACAGGTAAATCGACTAAAGAGTTCTATTGAAGGCTTTAACTTTAATACTGGAAAGATTATTTATAAAAAGTAAGGGGATAGTAATGAAAAAAATACTGTGTTTTTTACTTGTAGTAATTGTAGGTATAATATCTGTGGGTTGTGGAAGACAAACTCAGAAAGATAAAATTCATACTTATGACAAGACAACAACTACTGCTGAAGTAATTACTACTACATCAAAAGATAATGAAATGACAACTTCTACTAGTAACAATGTTACCACAACAATATCTGAAACAGTGACAACTTCAAATAAAACAATATCAAATTCAAAAGAAAAATCATCAAACAAGTATGTTGATTTGAATAATCGTCAATTTAAAGTTAATGGTAAAGTATATACATTAGGAAAATCAACATTAGGTGATATGATTGATGGTGGTTGTCCTTTTGATGATAACGCTCTTTCAGTGGCTAATAATACAGTGACTCCAAATTCAGAATTACCAAGTTTAAGCATAAATCTAGGAGAGTATTGGACTGCACAAGTTAATGTAGGTAATTTCGGTAGCAAATCAAAATCTGCTAAAGATTGTGTTGTATCACAAGTATATTTGCCAACAAATAAAGACAAAATTCAAAATGTAATTTCCTTTGCTTTTCCAACAAATATCTCCATGAGTGATTTAAAAGCAAATGCAGGTAAGCCATCCAATGTTTCTACATACAAGTCTGATGGATATAAAACAGATAAAATTGAATATAAAAAGTCCGGTACAAAGTATATTGGTGAAAGTGGCTATACTTTTGAATATTCTAATGGCGAATTGAAATATATAACTATTAACTATAAGCCATAATTGAATTATAAGGAGCGTAAAATAATGAAAAAGATATTATCTCTTATAACAGTTTTAACAGTTATGATAACTATGCTATGTGTTGGTACAATTAGCAGTTCAGCAGTCACAAATAAAAATGCACCTATGTATGCGAGTAGAACTGCATATATGCAAGAAGTCAGACAGGGTAAATCATTTTACTCTAAAACATTTAGCAAGAGTTTATCAACAACATTTGCTTTCACTTTGACTGATGATGCATATTGTATGGTTAATTGGGGTTTTAAGAATAAAGGTACATCAAACTCTGTTAAAGTGTATTATGATGCTGATTTGATGAATGAAGTAGAGGTAGGTAAAATTTGGACTGTACCTAATAACCAGAATAATGCTCTCTACACACAAGATCCTCTTACTAAGGGTACTTATTATGTGCATGTAGAAAATAGATGTAAAGGTAGTAATTCCTTTAAATTTTATGTAGGAACAGTAAGTAAGAAGAATTCAAAAACATTCTTTAATCTTACAGCGAAGGTAAATAGTAATAACTCAGTTACTTATACTGTTAATTGTCCAGAAGAAGTAACAGAAGTATATATTTATGTTTATTATTCTAAAGAAAAATTGTATGATATTAAGCTTCATGATAAAATTTATTTAACAAATAAGAAATTTACTTATACTAATAGTAAGAATGATGAATATTCAAGATTAAATATAGGTTTTTATGACATTTATGGGTATGAACATTCTGACTCGTACTTAATGATGAATCCTCGTACCGCAACTGCTAAGGGTGTTAAAACATTAAAATATACAGGTAAAAATGTTATTCAAAGGGCTAAAGATTTATCTGTTGATGTATCTTACAGTTGGGGATTTTCAGATCATTTTCCTGCAACCTTTAATTGCTCATATAAAAATAATAAGAATGTAGGTACTGCAACTATTACATTTATAGGTAAAGACCATACATTAGGTTCATTCTCTAAAACTTTTAATATTGTACCAAATAATATTAAATATGGTATGGGTTCTGTAAGAGGTAGTAGAGCAACTTTATCTTGGGGTAAATCCAATGGTGCTAAAAAGTATGTTCTTCAAAAGAAAGTTAAAAACAAGTATGTAACAGTTAAAACCCTAAGTAGTACAAACTGTAAACTTTCTGTTGCGAAAGGTAGAACTTATTTTAGAGTTTATGGAACTGCAACAGTAAATGGTAAAAACTACAATGGTTCTGCTAAATCTTTTAGTGTTTGTCGAAAATAATGATTGACAATAAACATTATAAAGTATATAATATTTATAGTACCTAAGGGTACATAGATTTCTACAACTAATTTCTACAACTAGTAGATAGAAAATGATTGTAATAGTACTACTATGAGTCTATTACGGCAAGTAATCATTTAAAGCATATCCATTTGGATATGCTTTTTTCTTTTGTGCTAGACAAATTTTCATAAATGGTATATAATGGCAATATAGTAAGTAGAAATTAGATGTAACGCAAATCTATTGAAAGGAGTCTTTAATATGAAGGAACACAAATTAGGTGAGTTGCTTAGGTATTACAGGAATAGGTCAAACTTAACTCAACAACAAGTATCTGACTTAATGGGCATTAATCGTACAACATATACCTATTACGAAACCGGCAAAACAGAACCATCTATTGATACCTTACATAAACTTATTAAAATTTTTGGTATCACATATGATGATTTATTACCTACAGACTCTCATAATAATGCAAATTCAGAGAAAAGTGATGAAACAATTTATAATCTAACTAAAGAGGAACAGCAAATATTACTTTATTATAGAGTTTTGTCTACTGAAGATAAAAATAAGCTAAAAGATAATTTGGGAATTTAAAGCACTTATCAAATATAGGTGCTTTATTTTTTATAAAATATATATAGGAATATATTTATATTGAAATAATGTACCTATTTGCGTATAATATACATATAGTATAAAACCAAAGAGGTGACTACAATGCGTTCAGAATTAGGTAAATTCTTAATGGTTTTAAGGTTACAAAACAATGAACAATTAAAAGATATGGCAAATAAAATCAAATATGATGCATCATATTTAAGTACTATTGAACATGGTCATAATATACCTCAGCGAAAATTTGTAGATGATATTATTGATAAATACAATTTATCAGATGATAAAAAAATTGAACTTGAAAACATCTACTCTAAACTAACAAATAGTGTTACTATCTATGTTAAAAACGAAAAAATAAGAAAACTTGCTTGTATTTTCGCAGTTAAAAGCAATTCCTTAACTGATACTCAAGTCAGTTCAGTAACAAGCATATTGGAGAAGTAGAAATGACAAGATTATTTAAGAGTTCATCTGATGAATTAATATTAGAACATGATATGGTGTTATTAGGAACAGAAGAACATCCGGTACTATCTGTTTTTGCTTCAAATGGGAATGGATATTACTTATCCTTGTGTATTGATAATAACGAATATAAATACTATTTGCTGTGTTATATTTCATTATTTCAATTATTAAGATTACTTGATGCAAAAACATCAGTTAATAATATCTTTATGAATAATGAAAATTTTTATCTTTTAGAAAAAAATTTAGAAAAACAGATATATAATTTTGTCTGCATAAATGTTGATGAAATGGCTAAATTATTACCAAATCATCACATTTATCTTACAAATTGTACAAGAGATTTAATTAAATACAGAAATAAAATCTTCAGAAAAAATATACTTGATAAATTAAGTAAAATACTGTCTATTATTTTCATGTGGGTAGTTATTGCCTGTATTTTTCATATTTTTATTATTGATACTGAAAAATGTTTTAGGTATTCGATTTATGCTATTCTTGTTGCTGTATGCTTATTAAGAACTATACTTTATCTTTTTTTGCAAAAAAATGATAATAATGATTGACATTTTAATAATCTTACTATATAATATACTTAGTTGGTTAATCCAACTTTTTAATAATTCAATTAAAGTTAACATTCGGAAAAAGAGGCTATTGATTAGTCTCTTTTTTACTATATTGCAGATAACAATTTTATGATAAGGAGATATAAAATGTCAAACAATCAAAAAGAAAAATATGATGCACAGAACTTGTGTCAACACTTCATTGATAATGGTAATTATAATGAAGAAGAAGCTACTATTATTGCAAAACAATGTAGTAGAGTTAAAACTATTAGGGTAACTGCAACTGCTAGTAATTACCTATATGGTACAGACAATGTTTACTACGATTCTGTAGAACAGCAAATTATTATCCATACTGATAAATATGGAACTGCTTACTTGAAAGCTCCATTTTATTTTATGGATAATCTTAAAGAGTCCGTTAAGCCAATGTATGGTTTTGCTATGAAGGTGTATGATATTTATAGCAATCTTGATGATCTATTAGAACAACCATTTAGCAAAGGCAAAAATTGGGGAAGAGTGTATAACAACACTAATAAGATTGACTATATCAATATTGATGTTGATGATTACAAACTTCTTTCTGATTATATAGATAAGAAGTTTGGGGTTATCAAATACAGGTATGAACCAAGAGGTTGTACATTGGCAAATACAAAGGATATGATTATAAAGGCACTATTTAAGTTCTTTTATATCAAGCCTTCTGATAAACTTGAAACATTTTTATATGACGAAAATCGTGATGTAAAATATATCTAACTATATCTAAGGAAATAGTATTATTACTATTTCCTTTTTTATATATAAAATTTTTTATTGTTTGTACTGTAGTATCGTATATGCTATAATGTGTGTAGTTAATAAAAGATGGTGAAAAGAAAAAGTATGTACATTCCAAATCCGTATTTTAAAAACATACCCAAAATGGGAAACTTAGTTATGGACTATATATTTCTCGAAAATGGTTATCCGGTATTATTTACATGTAAGAGTGATATGAACAGTAAACTGTATTTATGTGTTTGTAGAACTGTAATCGGTAAGCAAAAATGGACGATTTCAGAAATTAGCGTAAAAACTTTGGATGATATGATTAATAATAGAATTACTATCCATGATGCTTTTAAAACCGATAAAAAGTATTCCTGTATAGCTATATGGTCCAAAGACTCACTTGCTGAAGACTACACTGTTATTAAGTCTTCTGAATTGCTTGATTTTAATTTACCGGATAATGATGTTTACTTAGATGATGATGGCCAAGATACTGTTGGCTATCTTCAAAATATAAAAAATAGATAAGAGAGGAATGAGAAATTTGCAATCTAAGAAAGAACAAATGGAACATTTGCTTAAAAAAGCATTTTGGTTTCATATTATAACTATTAACTATAAGGATGCTGATAAAGATATTGGCCAATACCTAATTTATGTTGTTATAAACGGTAAGACATTAAATTTATTCTATATTGATGATTTATCTGAACTAGACAACATAGCACTTACGGAACAAATAAAATCACTTATTTATGAATTGGAAATACTAAGTATTAAAGATACTTGTGAATACAACAAAATAATTCTCTACCTTATTAAAAAGGTGTATTCATCCGAACTAAGTGTATACGGTAAACTATCGAATATTGTCAGTAATAATGATGACATAAAAGCAATCAAAGATAATATAGAAAAGTATAAAAAGGATAATAGACTTGCTATTACTAACAATGAATTAATCATCCTTAATCTTTTTTCATTATTACATTATGAAAATAAAACAGATATAAAATAATATTTCAACTTTTATAGGCATTACTTACATGAAGTAATGCCTTTTTTGTTGTCTGCAAAATGTATATATGAAAGTTTAACGGTATTGAATTTGTATTTATTAGACTATACAATTTATATATAACATTAAAGTGGTTAAAAAAAATCTTTTTTATCATTATATAAGTATTAGATGTTATCAAATAAACATTAGATAATATCTAATAATAGTGAAAAATATATAATGTATGAAAGGTGTTAGTTATGAAAAACAAAGAAATTAACTATGAAATGGAATTACAGGACATTGATGAATTATTGAATGAAATCAATGAGGATAAGTTTTATTATCGTATGTTAAAAAATTATGGAGATTTAATTAATGTATCTGAGTTGTGCGAAATACTAGGTATTAAACGAAATCTAGCATATAAGCTGTTACAAAACAAGACAATTAAGTCTTTAAAAATGGGTTCGATATATAAAATACCGAAACTTTACCTTATTAAGTTCTTGAAATCTGGAATTAAAGGAGAATAGAAATGACCGGAAGTATCCAAAAACAGAAAGGCAGATATTTTGCTGTATTGAATGTAAAAGATGCCTTTGGAAAAGCAAAGACAAAGTGGGTGGCACTTAATTTATCAACCTCAGCACCAAAAAAGAAGGTGCATGAGAAATTTAACAAGGTAATTCAAGATTACTCTTATCTTGATACTATTGTTGATTCAAATGTTCTTTTTACTGATTATGCAAAAAGATGGCTCCAAATAAAGAAAGCAAAGAGCAAAATATGTGATATTACATACGAAGGTTATGAAAATATCTTAGTTAATCACATTTTTCCTTATTTCAAGAAATCTCGCTTAAGGGTAAATGAAATTACACCATATATAATTGAGGAATATTACGATTATATTATGCATGACAAAGGACTGTCATCTAAGACTATTAGAGGTCACCAAGCTGTATTCTCCGGTATATTAAGTTTAGCTGAAAAAGATAATATTGTATCTTACAACGCAGCTAGCAATGTAGATCTACCACCGTTAGACAAATCAAATATTAAGTTCTATGATTGTGAGGAAGTTAAAGAGGTATTCAATGCCATCAAAAATGAAAGACTTTACCCATTGTATTTTACTGTGGTATTTTATGGATTGAGACGTTCAGAAGTACTGGCACTCAAATGGAGTGACATTGATTGGAAGCACAACAAGGTTCATGTTCAGAGAACATTATCCAGAATGAACAGTACTGTATGTAGGGAAGGTAACAAGAATAATTCAAGTAACAGATATTATCCTATATTAGGCGAAATGAAAAATATCTTTAAAAGGCTTTATGCTGACAAATTATTCTATAAGAAACTATTAGGGAATAACTATCATGACACAGGATATATATTTACTAAGAAGAACGGTGATGTTATATCGCCAAACACAGCATCTTCAATGTGGAGTAAATTACTCAATAAGTATAACTTAAAACATATTAGGCTACATGATTTAAGACATTCTTGTGCTAGTTTGCTAATTAACTACGGTTTCCAGCTAAAAGATATTGCTGATTGGTTAGGTCATTCTAATATCTCTACAACAGCTAATATCTATGGACATTTATTTGACGAAAAAAAGAAAAATATTGCAGAACACTTCTCACAATTTTTTGTAGAGTAAAAAAAGCAGCCTTATAAATATTGGTATAATAAGAATAATACGCAAAATTAGTCTGTGTTTAACCTGCTATTTACCTATTTTCAAATATACAAATCATTATAGAACATTATATGTTTCCTTAAGAAGTATTAATAGAAAATCATACCTTTAATCAAAGCTGTTAGCAAGTTGCTAGCAGCTATTTTTATTCTAATCATTAGTCAAATACAACAGTAATAACAACTATACAATAAAATTATTATTTATATTGACATTTTATTTTTATTATAGTAGAATAATATTACATTAAGTGACAAAATTAAACAAACTCTATAATAATACGCATAGAATACGTATTAATTGTCAGTATATAAACACATTAAGTAAAATGAATTAATATTTGTTTTTATTTATTTTATTATGGGCGTATGGGCGAAGTTTTTATTTCCGTTCAAAAAGAGTTATGAAAAATTTTCTTTTAGTGTTATTGGGTACTTGTAATGCACTTGTAGTTTTAAATGAACACTAAGAAATAACATATAAGATGGGCTTTATTTCTATTAGGAAGAAATATGGTGTAAATACACAGTCTGGAGATGATAAAGAAGATATGAAAATTAAATAACTTATAATATAAACGATGTGATAGTTTTAGAAATTAATAAAAGTAGAAAAATATAAATGAAATATCATATTTAGAGGAGTATATGATTAAAAATTAAAACGGAGGTTTAAAATGAAATGTAAAATGTGGAAATGTTTATCTACAATTTCTATTATCCTATGCTTTGCAATGATATATTTAATTCCAATGAATGTTGTTGCTTTAGTTCAGGATAACAGTAGTCAAAACTCTAACTCGGAATCTAATAGTGCCGACTTTAGTAATGTTAAAAGTGAAACGGACAAAATAGGCGATATTGTTAGTGAAGATAGTGAACAAAGAACTGAGAATTCTAAAACATTCTTGTTAGATGATGGAACAAAAATGTTTGTTGATTACGGTGAACCTGTTCATTATAAAAACAGTAAAAATGAATGGGTAGATTATGATAATACCCTTGTAAAGTCTGATGACAATTCAACATACAGTAATAAAGAAAGTGATGTAAATGTATCC
>JBQKHY010000037.1:0-15561 GCA_052118065.1 Ruminococcus sp. LCP21S3_E8
GAAATCCATTCATTAATTAATATTCATAATCAAAAGTCAGTAAAACAAGCGAAATATTAAATCGTATTTTATTTTTACCCTAAAATGGGTCATATCTATTTACAACACAGAGCAAAAAATTGACAAAAATAATATATATGTTGACTTTTAAATGGATATAGTATAAAATTGATATATAAAATGATTTGGAGGAAATTATGGACGAAAACTTTAACAATCAGCAAAATAATCAGCAAAACAATCAGTATAATCAACAGAATGAACAGTACAATCAGCAGTATAATCAGCCACAGTACAATCAACAACAGTATAATCAGCCTCAGTACAATCAGCAACAGTATAATCAGCCTAATAACTACAACAATTATAACAACTATGCTCCTAACCAGTATCAGCAACCTCAGGACAATAGCAGAGGTCTTGCTATTGCATCATTAGTTCTAGGTATTGTTTCTTTCTTCTGTTGTGGTTCAGTTTGCTCAATTGTAGGTATTGTTCTTGGTGTTCTTTCTCGTAAGAAAAAGCCAACAGACAATGGTATGGCTACTGCAGGTATTGTACTTTCAATTATTGCACTTGCAATATGGGCAATTTACTTCATTTATGTACTAGTAGTTTATGGTTCATTTAGTGCTGTATATAATACTAGTAGATATTATTATTAGTTAATTATGTTAATCTAAAAGACGGGCTGTTGTCCGTCTTTTTTGTTAGGAAAGTTATGAATAAAAGTATTGTAAAAAAGGTACTGGTGTTTTTAGTACCCTTAGTAGCAGTTTTCTTATTATGTATATTGGCAGTATATGTGGCAAATAATATTTCTTTGCCACCATGTATAACATATACACTTTTCCACATTAATTGTCCCGGATGTGGAATGACTAGGTCGGTTATTGCTTTGTTGCATTTTGATTTTTTACTTTCATTAAGGCAAAATGCTTTTATAATTTTTGGTATAGTCCTTGTGTTAATGTACTATTTTGAATTAGTATTAAAGGTGTTTGGCAAGAATTTTCATTTTCCTATACATAGCAATAAGTTTATTTATACTTTAATAATATTGTCAGTAATATATTCAGTAGCCAGAAATTTTATTCCGGCTATTGCACCATATTAAAAAGTATTTAAATTATTAATATTTTAAGACGGATTTATTCCGTCTTTTTTCTGCAAAAATTTGTAGTATAACTTTTTATGCAACAATATATATTTATGCAAAAATATATATTGTGTTAAATCTTTGTAGATGATATAATGTAATCGTATGTAGTTAAAGAGGTAAATTTATGAAATTAACTATATTAGGTACAGGTAATGCAATGGTAACTAAGTGCTACAATACTTGTTTTGCAATTGAACAAAATGATGAGTATTTCCTAGTTGATGGTGGTGGAGGAAACCAAATCCTAAGCCAACTTGAAAAGGCAAATATTGATTGGAAGAAAATCAAAAATATCTTTGTAACACATAAGCATATTGACCATATTACAGGTATCATTTGGCTGGTTAGAGTATTTACTCAGAATATGAGTAGAGGCACTTTTGATGGTGAAGTTAACCTATATACCCATAGTGAATTAATAAAGATAATTACTGACATTGCTACTATGTTACTTCAACCTAAACAGATTGATTATTTAGGAAAAAGGTTTCATCTGATTTCTGTTGAAGATGGTGATGAAGTTACTATATTAGGCAATAAAGTAAAGTTCTTTGATATTCATTCTACTAAGGCAAAGCAGTTCGGTTTTACTATGTATTATGGTGAAGATAAGTTAACTTGTTGTGGTGATGAACCATATAATGAAGTGGAAAAAGAGTATGTACAGAATAGTACATATTTACTCCATGAGGCTTTTTGCCTTTATGAAGATAGGGAAAAGTTTCATCCGTATGAAAAGCACCATTCAACAGTTAAGGATGCTTGTATCTTAGCTGAAGAGCTTAATGTAAAGAACCTTATCCTTTATCATACAGAGGATAAGAACATCACTGACAGAAAAGAACTATATACAAAAGAGGGAAAAGAGTTTTATTCAGGCAACCTTTATGTACCTGATGACTTGGAAGTTTTCAACTTATAATTCTACTATAGAATTATTTGCAAAAGAGGAGAACATAAAATGGGAAAATTAAAAGTAAGTTATATTGAAGAAAAGGATCTAGACCTTATTTATCGTCTATATAAGCATTTTGCTACATTTGAAAGAATGGAAGACTACCACACAGCTTCACCTGATGAAATACGCAAAATGGTTTTTGAAGAAAAACTATTGCATATTTTAAAGGCTGAGATTGACGGTGAAATTGTTGGTTTCTGTACATACTTCTTCCAAATTGCAACATTCCCTATGAAAAAGGTAATGTACATTGAAGATATTTATGTAAGAAGTGCTTATAGAGGTCAAGGTATCGGTACAAAGTTCTTTGATGTATGCGAAAAGGTAGCTAAAGTCCATGATTGTGTGAAAATTAAGTGGGAATGTTTAGAATGGAACAAAGATGCCCAACATTTTTATAAGCATACTATTGGTGGTAAAAAGGTTACTAAGTGGAGAACATACACTAAGGACATTATCAACGAAGATGACCTTGGTATGCCTGAAAATGAAGAAGAATTAGAAAAAGACAAAGTTGTTCTTGAAGGATAATTTTTAGAAATTGGTGATTAAATGAAGGCTCTTATTACCGGTGCAAGTTCCGGAATGGGTAGAGAAATGGCTAAGTATCTTTTTAGCAAAGGCTATTCACTTATTCTTGTGGCAAGAAGAGAAGAAAATCTTGTTAAGCTAAAGAAAAGTTTAGTTGGCAAACCTGAGGTAAAGATAATTACAACAGATTTGTCTGTACCTGAAAATGCAAAGAAACTTTATGAAGAAACTGCTAATGAAAATATAGATTTTCTTATTAATAATGCCGGTTTTGGTATTTACGGAGAATTTGCTGATATTGATTTGGATAGAGAAATTGACCTTATCAATACCAACATTACAGCAGTTCATATTCTTACTAAGCTGTTTTTAAGGGACTTTATTAAGAAAGATAAAGGTCATATCCTTAATGTAGCATCTTCGGCAGGTTTCTTAGCAGGACCTCTTATGAGTTCATATTATGCCTCAAAGAACTATGTTGTAAGACTAAGTGAAGGTATATATGAAGAACTTAGAAGAAAGAAAAGCAATGTTCATATTAGTTGTTTTTGTCCGGGACCTGTTAAAACAGAGTTTAACAAAGTAGCCGGTGTTAACTTTGCAATTAAAGGTATTGACCAAACTTATGCTGCAAAGTATGCCATAGACAATGCACTAAAGAATAAGATGATTATTATGCCATCATTTACAATGAAAAGTGCCAATTTCTTTATGAGATTTTTACCGAATAAGCAACTTACAAAAATTTGTTACCACATACAACGAAAGAAAGACAATTAATTAGGAGGGTAAAAGTGGCTAGAAGAGGATATGTAGATAAGAGAGGCAACAAAAGACAATATTCAATGATTCCTTTTGTGGGTTTAGGAATTTTAGTTGTACTTCTCATTGTAATAATTGTTGGTATTACTTCTTGTGCAAAGGGTTGTAGCAACAAGGGTGATACTAACGAAACAAAACCACAGACTACAACAACAGCAAAAGCAACAGAAAGTTCATTTAATATGTCTATTGCCGGTGACTATATTATTTACAGTTCAATTTATAAGGGTGCAAATGAAATTGCCGGTGGCAATGGATATAACTTTAAACCAATGGTAAAGAACCTAAAACAGTTTACCTCTAAGTGTGATGTAAACTACTATAATCAAGAAACAATCCTTGGTGGTACAGAAATGGGACTTTCCGATTATCCACTATTTGTCAGTCCACAAGAAGCCGGTGACGCTATGGTTGACCTAGGTTATAACCTGGTTTCAACTGCTACTAACCATTCAATGGATGGTGGTGAAGAGGGTATCCTAAATTCTTGTAAATATTGGGACAAGCAAAGAAAAGAACATAATGTATATATGATGGGTACTTATGACAGCCAAGCAGACAGAGATGCAGTAAATGTACTTGAATGTAACGACATTAAATATACAATGCTTGACTATACATATGGCACAAACGGTATTCCTGTACCTGATGGTAAGGAATATATGGTTAATGTTTGGCCAATTGACCTGGAAATTAATGACCCTGCAAAGGATACTAAGTATCAAGCATATAAAAAGCAGGTTAAGAAAGATATTGAAGCAGTAAGAGATAATGTTGACTTCTTAATTGTTGGTATGCATGCCGGTGTTGAATATATGCCTGATGAATCAGAATATCAGGATGATATGGCACAGTTCCTAGCTGATAATGGTGTTAACCTAGTAATCGGTACTCACCCTCATGTAATTGAACCTGCAAGATATGTTGGCGATACTTTGGTTTATTACTCAATGGGTAATCTATTATGTTCACAGTATCAAGACGAAAATTATAACAAGGTTACAAGTATTCTTGCTACTATGACAGTTAAGAAAACTACTAAAGACGGTAAAACAAAAATCACTTTTGAAAACCTAGAGAATAATCTACTTTACTGTTACTTTAACCAAGCAACATGGAGAGACCATTTGATTATTCCTTTCAGCAGTAGTGAAATTAAGGAGTATCTACCTGAATATAAGGAAGTTTATAATACATATAAAAATATCTTCCTAAAGTATGACAAGACTTTACCTTTCACAGCTTGTGCAAAATAAATTTTAAATAAGACTATAGTTTACAGTTGTAGGGGCGAATATCATTCGCCCAAGCAAATTAACCTATATAATAGATATTTAGCCCTATGTATAAAGTAAGATTTAGTACAAATTATTCATCCTTACCCATATGAGAAAGGGGGAAATTAAATAATGAAAATCAGATACAACGAAAATAAAGAAATAGTAGAGGCAGTAAAACAAGGTCTTAAAGAAAAGGGTGGCTACTGCCCTTGTAGAAGAGAAAAAACAGAGGACTACAAGTGTATGTGCAAGGAGTTTAGAGAACAAATTGCCGACCCTAACTTTGAGGGCTATTGTCACTGTATGCTATACTATAAAGAAAAATAAGGTGAAAATATGAGTATTATTAATTTAACTAAAGATAGCTACCATAATGAGGTTATGGAAACTGAAAAGGTAGTAGTAATTGACTTTTGGGCAACTTGGTGTGGTCCTTGCAAAATGATGGCACCTGTAGTTGAAGAAGTTGCAAAGGATTATCCTGATGTAAAGGTTTGTAAAGTAAATGTTGATGAAGAACCTGAACTTTCAAATGCTTTTAAGATTGTAAGTATCCCAACTATTGTTGTTATTAAGAATGGTGAAATCATTGATTCTGTAGTTGGCTACAGACCAAAAGAAGATATTGAAAAGATTATTAAATTGGTGAAGTAATGATTTATAAAGTTCTTGATATTATTGAACCTGACTTTGGTTGTGAAGGTTTGCCTGATGGTCAGGTGCCAATGGATGAAGTGGTACTCCTTGATGAAGATAACAATAAAAAAGTTATTAAGCAAGGGGATATGTACCTTTATCAAATGGATATAAATGTTGGTGACAAGGTAGTAATTGTTGATAATAAGTTAAAGAAGGCTTGATTTTTTCTTATCTCTCTGTTAAAATATAACTATTCCTATAGAAAAAGTAGGGAAAGGAGAGAAGAAAATGAAAGTTTCCACCAAAGGTAGATATGCTTTACGAATTTTAATTGACCTTGCAATTAATGCAAAGGACGGTTATATTTCAATAAAAAGTATTTCCGAAAGACAGAAAATCTCTATTAAATATATGGAAACCATTGTTGGTATGCTAAATAAAGGTGGTTTCTTAAATAGCCTTAGAGGTCATTCAGGTGGATATAAGCTATCCAGACCGGCAGATAATATTGTTGTTGGTGATGTGCTAAGATTTATTGAGGGTTCTTTAGCTCCAATCCCTTGCCTAGAAACAGAAGAAAATACTTGTGAACTTGCTTCAATGTGCCAGACTTTACCTTTCTGGAAAGGTCTTTATAATGTGGTTACTAATTATGTGGATAAGTTCACTATTGAAGATTTAATTGAAATGAACGATGCAAATAAAGGCGACTTTTATTGTATCTAGTAATTATTATGTTCCCTAAATTAACAAGTATTTTTGATAATAGAATAGGTATATTTCTAATTTAATAAGTATATTTTAAAGTGGTGGAGCATTCTGCCACTTTTTCTTTTTTGTAAATTTCATTGTGTGATTTGATAATTATTTCTATAAATTGGGGTTTTTCAATTTTGTCTGTGGGTTAAGAATAATCAGTTAAACAAATTAGGGTTTGTAGAGTTAGAATTCACCTTGTTTTGTGGTAGTTATTTAGAATTAGCTGAGACTAACCAGCCTCCCTTGTGTAAAGGGAGGGGGACCACGAAGTGGTGGAAGGATTGTTTTGGTAGGCATTATTGATTATATCAAACATCTGCGATATAACAGATTGAATTATTAGTTTTATCTCATCGTACACATTTTATATAGAGAACACAATCTACCGTGACAATCCCTCTGTCAGCTATCGCTGACATCTCCCTTTACACAAGGGAGACTGGCGAATATGTACAAATTTAGGGTAACTACATAGGACAAAATAACAACAAACTATAGGCTTACAGTCATAGGGGCAAACATCGTTCGCCCGTTTAATAGTAAAATGTTTTATACAATTTTGTCCTATGTAGGAACTAAAAATTATCACTTGCTACATAGGGCAAAGTTCCTATATAAAGGATAGTTTGTAACGGGACATCAATGATGTCCCCTACAACTGTATCTCATAATGTTCATTGTATTTTATAGTTAGAAATAAAGGAAAGTTTCTTCTATGATGATATTTTAAACAAGTTTAAAATATCAACCACTCCTTCAGTCGATTTATAAAAGGTAAATTGCCGTACCGTCAATTTACAATCGACAGCTCCCTCAGCGAGGGAGCCTTTGTCTTTACCATAATTTTTACTAATTTATAAAGTCTGTACTATTTAAAAATTGCGTACTTATTTTAGATTTGTACAAACTATTTTGCCTCCCTCGCTGAGGGAGGTGGCTTTGCGTATGCAAAGACGGAAGGAGTGATTGGAATTGTAAATTCATTTACAATTCCATATTAGTTGAAACTATCAAATAGCCTCACAAACCCAAATTTGGATGCTCACTTATCCCTTTACACAAGGGAGACTGGCGAATATGTACAAATTTAGGGTAACTACATAGGACAAAATTACAACAAACTTTTGGCTCACAGTCGTAGGGGCGAACATCGTTCGCCCGTTTAATAGTAAAATGTTTTATACAATTTTGTCCTATGTAGAAACTAGAAATTATAACTTGCTACATAGGGCAAAGTACCTATATAAAGGCTAGTTTGTAACGGGACATCAATGATGTCCCCTACAACTGTATCTCATAATGTTCATTGTATTTTATAGTTAGAAATAAAGGAAAGTTTCTTCTATGATGATATTTTAAACAAGTTTAAAATATCAACCACTCCTTCAGTCGATTTATAAAAGGTAAATTGCCGTACCGTCAATTTACAATCGACAGCTCCCTCAGCGAGGGAGCCTTTGTCTTTACCATAATTTATACTAATTTATAAAGTCTGTACTATTTAAAAATTGCGTACTTATTTTAGATTTATACAAACTATTTTGCCTCCCTCACTTATCCCTTTACACAAGGGAGACTGGCGAATATGTACAAATTTAAGGTAACTACATAGGACAAAATAAGAACAAATTTTTTGGCTTACAGTCGTAGGGGCGAACATCGTTCACCCGTTTAATAGTAAAATGTTTTATACAATTTTGTCCTATGTAGAAACTAGAAATTATAACTTGCTACATAGGGCAAAGTACCTATATAAAGGCTAGTTTGTAACGGGACATCAATGATGTCCCCTACAACTGTAACTCATAATATTTATTATATTTAATAGTTAGAAATAGAGAAAAGTTTCTTCTATGATGATATTTTAAACAAGTTTAAAATATCAACCACTCCTTCAGTCATTCTTTAAAAGGTGAATTGCTTTGCAATTCACGAATGACAGCTCCCTCAGCGAGGGAGCCTTTGTCTTTACCATAATTTTTACTAATTTATAAAGTCTGTACTATTTAAAAATTGCGTACTTATTTTAGATTTGTACAAACTATTTTGCCTCCCTCGCTGAGGGATAAGTGAGCATCCAAATTTTATATTTGGCTTTGCGAACTTATGCAGAGGCTGGTGGCTTTGCGTATGCAAAGACGGAAGGAGTGATTGGAATTGTAAATTCATTTACAATTCCACAATAGAAGATACTATTTAATAGCACTACAAACCCTAATTTATGAAACTAACCTTTACCCACAGACAAAATTGAAAAACCCAAATTTATCTAACTAACCTTTACCCACAATAAAAATTGAAAAAACTAATTCATCAATTTTTTCTTAACCCACAAAGAAAATAAAAAACAAATTTGAAATAATATTTTTTATAAGAAACATATATTTTAAAATTTAGTGATATTATCTATATAATTAGGTGTATAAATGTGCAAATTTACTGTTGACTATTTGGAATTCTTTTGATATAATACCCAAGGTTAAAAAGATTATATAAGTTCGAGATACGGTCGAATGTTTCTACTAACTGCCTCAAACAGTTAACTATAATCCCCATTGGGGCATAGTATTATCTGTTTATGGTGGTTTTTTTATGCCCTATTTTAACAAAGGAGAAATTTGTATGAAAATGTATGATGTTATTATTGTTGGTGCAGGTCCCGGTGGTATTTTTTCTGCTTATGAACTGATAACTAACAATCCTGATATTAAGGTTGCCGTTTTTGAAGAAGGTCACATTCTTAACAAGAGAAAATGCCCTATTGACGGTGACAAGATTAAGAAGTGTATCAACTGTAAAAGTTGTTCCATTATGAGTGGCTTTGGTGGTGCAGGTGCATTTTCTGATGGTAAGTACAACATTACAAATGACTTTGGTGGTACACTTTACGAATATATCGGCAAGAAAAAAGCTATTGAACTAATGGAATATGTTGACAAAATCAATATGGACTTTGGTGGTGAGGGTACAAAGCTATACTCTACTGCCGGTACAGGCTTTAAAAAAATTTGCCTACAAAATAAGCTAAACCTACTTGATGCATCAGTTCGTCACTTAGGTACAGATATAAACTATATTGTGCTAAACAACCTATATCACTTCCTAAAAGAAAAGGTTGACTTTTACTTTGACACACCTGTTACTACAGTTAAACTTCTAAATGATAATGATGAGGGCTATATTGTAGATACAGAGGATGAAACATATCAGTGCAAGAAGTGTATTATTTCTGTTGGTCGTAGTGGTAGTAAGTGGATGGAAAAGGTTTGTCACGAACTAAAGATTCCTACAAAATCCAACAGAGTTGATATTGGCGTAAGAGTTGAACTACCTGCTGCAATTTTCTCTCATCTAACAGATGAACTATATGAAAGTAAAATTGTTTATCGTACAGAACAGTTTGAAGATAATGTAAGAACATTCTGTATGAATCCTAAGGGTAGTGTTGTTACAGAAAATACTAACGGTATAATTACAGTAAACGGTCATAGTTATGAAGATAAAGAAAAGCAGACTAACAACACAAACTTTGCTTTACTTGTCAGCAAGCATTTTTCTGAGCCATTTAAGGATAGTAACGGCTATGGTGAGAGTATCGCAAGACTAAGTAATATGCTTGGTGGTGGCGTTATTGTTCAGCGTTTTGGTGACCTTATCAGAGGTAGAAGAAGTAACCCTAAAAGAATTGAAGAAGGTCTTGTTGTACCTACACTTTCAGCAACTCCGGGGGATTTAAGTCTTGTACTACCTAAGAGAATTATGGATGGCATTATCGAAATGATTTATGCACTGGACAAGATTGCTCCCGGTACTGCAAATGATGACACCCTGCTTTATGGTGTTGAAGTTAAGTTCTACAATATGGAAGTTGAAGTGGATAATCACCTAGAGTCACTACACAAAGGTTTGTATATTATCGGTGACGGTAGTGGTGTTACTCATTCACTATCCCATGCAAGTGCAAGTGGTGTATTTGTTGCAAGAGAAATTCTTGAACAGTAATTACATTTATTAAGTTTATAAGAGTAATTTTACTTCTATTATAAAAACATAGAAAATACAAAAAGAGCCAAAGTAAAGTTTTTACCTTACTTTGGCTTTTGTTTTGCAGTGAATTTATTTTTCTGTATTAGAATTATTAACTAAGTTCTTAACCCTTTCATACTCAACTTTCATCATATTATTAAAGGTTTCTTCATTGATTTCGATAGTATCTTTAGCTGAAGATTTATCGGCAAATTCATTGAAAATATTTTGCTTTTTGTTTAGCATTTTCATCATTTGCTCATCAATAGAGTCCTCACAAAGCAGTCTATACACAAGAACATTTCTTGTTTGTCCCATTCGATATGCTCTGGAAATAGCTTGATTTTCTATTGATGGTTTAAACTGTGGTTCACAAATAATTACAACACTGGCTGATTGAATATTCAGACCTGTACCACCTGCTTGAATTTGTGCCGGTAATACTGCACCGGCACCGGCTTTATTAAATTCATCAATAATTTCTTGCCTACGCTGAGGAGAAACTGCACCGTTAATATGGTCAACACATTTATCCCCCAGTACTAACTTAACCTTTTTTATTGTGTCTAGAAAATATGAGAACACAATAACTTTTCTGCCATCATCAGTAGCTTCATCAACAATTTCTTTTAGTCGTTTTGCCTTTGAGGAGTCTGCAATATTTGCAACATTCCATGATACTCTCCTAGGAGCTTGCATATTATCAGACATAACTGCATTGTAGTATGCTTCCTTTTCAACAGGATTCATATCAAGCCATTCTTTGTTTTCAATAAGCTGAGGAAGTTCTGTCAGTACTTCTTCTCTTTTTCTTCTGTAATAAACCGGTGCTACCTTTTCACGAAATTCAGGTGCTGAACTTAGATACTCCATACCGTCAACTTCATATGCAATTTGTGGTTGCAAAATAGAGATAAGCTCTATCATTTCATTTACCCTATTTTCAAGGGCAGTACCTGTCATAAACAAAATTCTTTTTGCATGGTCTGCAATATTTCTAACATTTCTTGACCGTCTTGCCTCAGGATTCTTAATATAATGGGCTTCATCAACAATTAAATTTTCAAACCTAAAACTGTCCTCAAGGTCAATATAGCCTGTAGTTTCATATGTAGTAACTGCAACACCACCGTTTTGCATCCAATTTTCTAAGGCAACCGATTTATCTTGACCATGAATTTTCACAACTATTAAGTCACTTTTCTCGGTAATTTCTCTACACCAATTGGCAATAACACTGGCAGGACATACAACCATAAAGTGAGTAGCACCGATATTTCTAAGTGCAACCATTAGTGCAATAGCCTGAATAGTTTTACCTAAACCCATCTCATCACCAAGCAACACTTTCTGTTGCAAGAATGCATACTTAACACCGGTTAACTGATACTTTCTAAGTTCACAAGCAAGACCTGTAAGGTCAACCTCTTGACTTTCAACTTGTTTTGCCAGTTCATCAGGCAAACCTAAGGCTTTGTTATTTCCAAGTGCATTAGGTGTGATTTCTTCTAAAATATTATAGAACTGAATTGAATATTTCTCAAAGTCACTCCAACATTCTTCATCAGTTATTTTCTCAACATCAATTGCAGATTTTGAACTTTCATCAGCAAAAGTACCATATTCACTTTTAGCTAAATAGGTTAGAAATTCATAGGCTTTTTCTGCTTTATCTTTATTTTCTTTAGAAGAAAATAACCACTTAACACCATTCTTTGCAGTTGCAACATTCTCAATTTCTGTATTGACTTTTTCAGAATATGTATTTAGCAGTTGAGTACATCTACCGGCACAAGGAAAAATTTTTCTATAAATATTAACACATCTGACAATAGCTGTAGTTTCAGGAGCTTTGTTGTCAACAGAAAGTGCAAGTTTCGTAACATCTACAACTTGATTAACCATTTTATCAACAGTTTCACGAATAGCATAAGCACTTTCAAGGCTGATACCGTTAATATCTTTAAGTTCCAAAACTGTCTTATAGGCTATATCTGAAATATTATTATAACCATTGTCGTGAAGTGATTTTATCCTAATTCCTTGTTTGTTGCGATTAAGTTCATCAACAGGAATACTGCTTAATGTTTCATTTATTTTGTTGGAAATATAGTTGTTTACATTTTCCTTAATTGCGTTTTTATAATTCTCTGAAAGATTTATAACATAATTAAGTTGACTGAGAATTTTTGTATGTGTGTTAATAATTCTCCTAGTATCTTTAGTTTTAAATGACCTTGCCATAAAATATAGCCCCTTTTTACTGTCAGTTACCTATTAATTATACTTCAAAAATGGTTATATGGCAAATTTTATGTAGATAATTTACTATCTGATTTTTCGGTTTAACAGACCATATAAAAAATACACTTGTAACAAATAGTTAAGATAATTTAAAAATTATTCATAGTTTTATAGCAAATCGTACAAATATAAGGTGTAAACTTTGGGTGTAAGGTTAATTGAGAGTTAACTTCTTATATGTTATAATTATGTTACGAGATATATTATGAAAACTTGAATGGAGGTTTTTCGGTTGAAGAAGTTTTTATCAGTGGCACTGTCTGCTACTATGATGGCAAGTACAGTTGCTTTAGCACCATCCTTTAGTGCAAAGACTGTTGATAAAGCAACTACTAGGGCTAGTGAAAGTGCTACTTCAAAAGATAATTTTACTTGGGATAATGCTTCGGTTTATTTCCTTTTAACTGACCGTTTCAACAATGGTAATACAAGTAATGACCATAGCTACGGCAGAGGTCTTGAAAAGGACGGTACTGTTACTACCAAAATGAGAAGTAATGCAGCATCATTCCAAGGTGGTGACTTTGTTGGTATTACTGAGAAAATCAACGAAGGTTACTTTGATAAGCTAGGTGTAAATGCACTTTGGGTTTCTGCTCCATATGAACAAATCCAGGGCTATACTTGTACAGGTACTAAGGAAAAGTCCTCTATGCCACACTACGCATATCATGGTTATTATGCAGGTGACTATACAAACTTTGACCAAAACTTTGGTACTGAAGAAGAATTTAAAACAATGGTTGATACTGCTCATAAGCATGGACTAAGAGTTGTACTTGACATTGTTATGAACCACCCGGGATACAATACAATGTATGATATGAATAAGTTTGGTTTTGGCAGACTTTTAAACGATTGGGAAGAGGAATATTATTCATATAAAGGATTTAATGATACATACCATAAGTACATTTCATATGAAGATTCCAAAGATGACGGTTCACTTGCAAAAGATTGGTCAACATGGTGGGGTGCTAGCTGGTTAAGAGGTGGCCTCCAAGGTTATCCTGCTTTTGCATCAGGTGCAGCCAATGTGCTAATGGGTTCTGCCGGTGGACTTCTACCTGACTTTAGAACAGAATCAACTGCAGAAGTTGAACTACCTACATTCTTAGCTAATAAATGGAAACAAGAAGGCAACTATGATACTAAGATTGCTGAAATGAATAAATGGTTCAAAGATAACAACAAAACTAAGAGAGTTAGAAACTACCTATGTTACTGGCTAAGTAGTTATGTTGAAAAGTATGGTATTGACGGTTTCCGTTGTGATACTGCAAAACATGTTGAGCTTGACTCATGGGCTGAACTAAAGGATGATTGTACTAAGGCTCTTGAAAATTGGAGAAAGAACAATCCTGATAAAGCCGGTGCAGATTGGGACGAACCATTCTGGATGACAGGTGAAGTTTATGGCAAGGCACTTTCGGGTCCAAGTGATGATTACTTTACAAAGGGTAAGTTCGATTCAACTATTAACTTTGAATTCTCAGGTGGCAGAGGTATTACAGATGCTTCCGGTGTAAACACAACATATGAAAAGTATGCAAGAAATATTAATTCCAGCTCAACATACAATGTGCTAACATATATTTCTTCTCACGATACTAAACTATGTGGCAGAGATAAAAACACTGATTCATACGATAAGGATAAGCTGATTTATCAAGGCTCAGCATTACAGCTACTACCGGGTGCAGTACAGATTTACTACGGTGATGAAACAGGCA
Source organism: Ruminococcus sp. LCP21S3_E8 (assembly GCA_052118065.1). GTDB lineage: Bacteria > Bacillota > Clostridia > Oscillospirales > Acutalibacteraceae > Ruminococcoides. The sequence continues at coordinate 14,215 of JBQKHY010000037.1, forward strand.
GAAAGTATGTTGATGCCTCCGGCACATTAAATACAACTATCACAAGTGGTAACCATGATGTTCGTTCATTTATGAACTGGGATAGCATTGACAACGATATTCTTTCTCATTGGCAAAAAGTCGGTACATTCCGTAACAACCATGTATCAATCGGTGCAGGTTCTCACACTTCATTAGCATCAACTTCAGGTGCAGCATTTGAAAGAACTTATGATAAGGACGGAGTATCCGATAAGGTAATGGCTTGTATCGGTGCTACTGCTAACACTAATGTTACAATTACAGTTGACACAACTAAATTTGCTAACGGTTCAATTCTAAAGAATACTTATGATGGAAAAACATCAGCAGTAACAAACGGCAAGGTAACATTTAATAGTGGTGCAAACGGTACAATCCTTATGGAAGATACCGGTGAAAAGGTAACAACAGTTGATGTTAATAGCATTAAGCTAAACAGAACATCATATACTTATAACCGTACAACAAAGAACGGTACTTTAACACTAAAGGCTACTGTAAACCCAACTAATGCAACTAATAAAAAGGTTACATATAAGTCAAGTAACACAAAGGTAGCTACAGTAAACGGCAATGGTGTTGTTACTCTAAAGTCTAGAGGTACAGCAGTTATTACAGCAACATCAAGTGCTAATAGCAAGATTAAAGCTAATTGCAAGGTAACAGTAGTTCAAAGAGTTACTTCTGTTAAGCTAAACAGAAAGTCAGTTACTCTAAAGGCAAAGGGTAAAGCTAAACAGAAAACTTGTACACTAAAAGCTACGGTTAATCCAAGCAATGCAAATGTAAAGACAGTAACATATAAGTCAAGTAACAGTAAGGTTGCTACAGTAAATAGCAAAGGCAAGGTTATTGCTAAGAAAAAGGGTAGAGCTACTGTTACTGTAACAACCAGAGATGGCAGAAAAACTGCTAAATGTACAATTATCGTTAAGTAATTTTCTTTCAAATTAATTTTTATACATATTACTACAATCTCTTTTAAAAAATTAATGTAAAGAAATTATATTATATGCAACTCACCTTATCCTTTCTTTATACACTGTTGCATAAAATAAGCGTCTTACTATTACAATTTAATAAGAAGCATCTTACTACTACATTTTACTAATTAGCGTCCTACTATTACATCCCACTTTAAAGGCATACTTCGGTATGCCTTTTTACTTTTGTTTTTATTTTTTCAATTTTTCTGTGGGTAAAGATTAGTTTTATAAATTTGGGTTTGTGAGGCTATTTGATAGTTTCAACTAATATGGAATTGTAAATGAATTTACAATTCCAATCACTCCTTCCGTCTTTGCATACGCAAAGCCACCTCCCTCA
>JBQKHY010000038.1:0-15510 GCA_052118065.1 Ruminococcus sp. LCP21S3_E8
TTGACGGTACGGCAATTTACCCTTTATAAATCGACTGAAGGAGGGATAAAACTATAAACTAGATGAATTAATCGGTTGCTATCTAATCAACCTACATTACATAAACAACCCCACAAACCCAAATTTGTAGAACTTATTTAGATTAGCACACTAAATTGAAAAACTTAATTTGTTGTATAAATTCACCACTTTGTACAAACAGAATTAAAATTCAAAATAAAAAAGCTAACTGATATAGAATCAGTTAGCTAATGAGTTTAGAATATGAGATTAAAAATCATACCAATAAAATATCATATTAGATATTAAATGAAAATTATTTTAGTCTATAGAATCATCTATTGAAGTATCAACAGTTTCTTCTGTAGGCTTTTTCTTTTTTGTATAGTCACAGTAGAAGTCATCAACTTCACCAAGTGCCTTTTTCTTAATAACTCTACCGTTGCCGACCATAATGCCACCAACTAAAAATAGTAAAACCCCAATAATAACAGAGGCTCTACCAAGTGAACCTACACCGGTAATTACTGTAGCAAAAACAACAAGTCCAAGTAGTAAAAGTGCAGTACCAACAACAATAAGAGCATCATATGTATGATATTTATTTAGTATAAGTGTTTCTTTTTCGTCTTTCATAATGTCCTCCAAAAAGGTTTATAAATATAGTTTAACATTATTAGTGGTAAGTGTCAACAAATATAAGGTAATTACTTTCTAATATAAAAAATTTTAGGGGAGAGGTTTATATATAAAAAAAGGGACGAACTAAGTTCGCCCCTGAATAATTTAAATGTAAGTTAATACTAATAAATATTAGTCAAAGAACTTATCGTGAATTGCAGAAACTGCTCTGTCAGCATCTTTCTTAGCAATAAGAACAGATGTCTTAATTTCAGAAGTAGCAATCATCTGAATGTTAACATTGTTGTTGTAAAGTGCTTCAAACATCTTTGTAGCAACACCTGCATGGCTTTCCATACCTGCACCAACAATAGAAATCTTTGCAACATCCTTATCAAGTGTTACTTCTTCAAAGCCTAGAGCATCTTTGTTGTCGTTTAGAGTGTCAACAGCTTCCTGACCCTTATCGGCAGCAACAGTAAATGCAATATCCTTTGTGCCTTCAGTACCAACAGACTGAAGGATAATGTCAACATTAATATCCTTTGCTGAAAGCTTTGAGAATACTTTGAAAGCAAAGCCCGGTTCGTTTGGAATACCCTTTATTGAAATTCTTGCAATGTCGCAGTCCTTAGCAACACCTGAAATAATCATTTTTTCCATCTTTGGTTTCTCCTTTACTATTGTACCTGGTTTATTAGTAAGACTTGAAAGTACTTCAAGTTCAATTCCATATTTTTTAGCCATTTCTACAGAACGGTTGTTTAGAACCTGTGCACCAAGAGTTGCAAGTTCTAGCATTTCGTCATAAGAAATTTCTTTTAGCTTAATTGCGTTTTTAACTTTTCTAGGGTCAGCTGTGAATACACCTTCAACATCTGTGAAAATCTGACATAGGTCAGCGTGTAGGGAAGCTGCAATAGCAACTGCAGATGTGTCACTACCACCTCTACCTAGAGTTGTTAGGTCTTCGTGACGGTTAATACCCTGGAAACCGGCAACAACAACAACCTTGTGTTGGTCAAGTTCCTGACGAATTCTCTGACCATCAACATTCTTAATTCTAGCTGATGTATGTGCTGATGTTGTCTGGAAACCTGCTTGCCAGCCTAGTAGTGAAATTGCAGGTACACCTAACTTTTCACAAGCCATAGCAAGTAGTGAAATTGAAATCTGCTCACCTGAAGCAAGTAGCATATCTCTTTCTCTTTTGTTAGCCTCTGGGTTGATTTCCATTTGCTTTGCAATGAGGTCATCAGTTGTATCACCTTGAGCAGATACTACAACTACTACATCATTACCCTTTTTGTAAGTGTCTGTTACAATCTTTGCAACATTAAACACTCTTTCGGCATCGGCTACTGATGAGCCACCGAACTTTTGTACTATAAGTGCCATTTCCTATCTCCTTATTTTCCACCTAAGTGAATTTTTATATAGATTTAAAATGATAAACTAATTAATTATAGGTTGCCAATTCTAATAGCAGAAAGAACCTTTTCACCATTTTCGTTAAGCTTAGCAATCTTTTCTTCGATTTCACCAAACTTATATTCCTGTGTCATAAGAACTGTGTTGCCATCAGCTTTCATAATTTCTGAATCAGGGAATAGGCTCTGTGCCATTTCACCCTTACCGGCAACTCTTATGTACATTGCTGTCTTACTATCTTTATATGAAGCAACTTGACTTCCGTCACTATCTGTCCAGAAAATTCTCTTTCTAGCCTTTAGGTGCTTTGCGCAGTCAACAACATCGGCTACAACTGCTGATGCAGTTGGTAACTTACCGGCACCCTTACCGTAGAACATTACATCTCCTGTACAGTCACCCTTAACTAGGATACCGTTAAATACATCGTTAATGTCTGATAGGATACAATCCTTTGAAAGTAGCATTGGAGCAACCATAATGTCCAGTTTGCCATCTTCTGTTTTCTTAACATCACCGATTAATTTGATAACATAGTTTAGACTATCGGCATACTTAACATCATCAAGTGTGATTTCTGAAATACCCTTTGTGTAAACATTGTCAGGGTAGATGTGTTTACCGAATGCAAGAGAAGCAAGAATACAAATCTTTCTACAAGCATCGTGTCCTTCAATATCAGCTTCAGGATTTCTTTCAGCATAACCTAAGTCTTGAGCTAACTTAAGAGCATCTGAAAAATCCATATTATCGTTAATCATCTTGCCAAAGATGAAGTTTGTTGTACCGTTTAAGATACCGGCAATTTCGTCAACTTCATTTGCAACTAAGCACTGTGAAAGTGGTCTGATAATTGGAATACCACCACCAACTGATGCTTCAAATAAGAAGTTAGCGTTGTTTTCTTTTGCTACTGCAAGAAGCTCTGCTCCATGCTTAGCAACAAGTTCTTTATTAGATGTTACGACGCTTTTGCCTGCCTGTAAGCATCTCTTAACAAAGTCATATGCAGGGTTTGTACCACCCATAACTTCAACAACAACTCTTACTTCAATGTCATTTACAATGTCCTCAAAGTTCTTTGTAAATCTGTCTGCAAGTGGGCTGTCAGGAAATTCTCTTAAGTCAAGAATATGCTTAACATATAGTTCCTCGCCAACTGCTTTGAAAAGTTTCTGTTTGTGTGTTGTCAGAATTTCTGCTACACCTGAGCCAACTGTACCGTGACCCATAATTGCTACTGAAATCATATCTGTACCTCTCTTGTATATTTATCTTGTTTTGTAAAATCTTAGTTAGTTTGCAGCTCCTGTAGTTGCTACCGGTTCATTGTTGTTATTTTCGGCAGGCTTTGTGTCAGGAGCTTGGGTTGCAGGTGCTTGAGTTTGTTGATTTTCCTGTGAAGCAGGTTCATTTTCTCCACCACTTTCGGTTGCACCCTCAGTTGTTGCGTCATAGTTATTATAATCGTTATTATCGCTATAAGCTGTTGTGTAGTTGTTATAGTCAGTGTAGTTATTGTTGTTGTAACTATCATTGCTATAAGTGTCATCATTGTTGTAGTAAACTGTACCACTGTGGTCACCGTAACAATAATCAGGTTTTTTATCCTTGAAGTAATAACCTGTTCTTGTGTTTGAACAATATGATGAAGCTAACAGACCGGAGTCTACACAATAAGAAATTTCTTCCATATCAGCAGGGAAGTTGTAAGACTTTTTCTTCTTACCCTTTAGATACTTAGACATAACTGTCTGGAAGTTCTTTGCTGCAATAGATGTATCCGGGTTAGTTGCCGGTGTATCAAAACCGGTCCATACTGCAAGTGTTGCATATGGAGAACAACCACAGAACCAGCTATCCTTATCGTCATTAGTTGTACCTGTTTTACCGATAATATCCCAACCGTCAATTCTGGCATTATATGCCGGAGTGTTGTGGGAAGTAGTAACGTTAAAGTGAAGTTCTCTGTTCATAATGGCAGCAGTTTCATCAGAGTATGCTTGTTTTGGCATTTGGTCTCTCTTGTCGATAACAATCTTGCCGTCATTATCAGTTACATAGTAGTAAGTGTATGGTTCATAATACTGACCACCATTGCCAAGGTACTGATAGGCAGCTGCCATTTCTCTGGCAGTAACACCACCTGTCATACCACCGATAGACAATGCACCAACTTCTTTACCGTCTTGTTCATCAAGATGTGTAAAGCCCATTAGCTGAGTAACCTGCTTATATGCAGCAGCAGGTGTGATTTTGTCCATAACCCGAGCAGCTGTTGCGTTTGAAGAAATTTCGATAGCATCCGGAAGTGACATTGTACCTTTGTAACCGTAATACCAGTTGGTAGGACCTGCCTCGGCATATCCGTCTGTACCAACCTTATAGTTATCTAGTGGTTCGTCTTCTACCAGTGAACCATAAGTTAGAACATTGTGTTCAATAGCATAAGGATAAACAACTACCGGCTTAATAGAAGAACCCGGCTGTAGTGCAGCAGAAGTAGCTCTGTCAAAAAGATTGTTACTTTCTTTCTTTAGGGAAGAACCGGTAGTAGCAACAACTCTACCGTCATATTCCATAAGAGTCATAGCAGTTTGTAGTCCTGTAGCATCATTTTCTGTGTTTACACTTCTACCAACCTTTTCGATGTAATTCTGCATTTTTGCATCCATAGCACAATAAATCTTTAGACCCTGTGTTGAGATCATTCTCTGTGCAGCATCTTCAGAAATATCGTTCTGCTTTGCTAAATCCTTCTTAAGGTCATTCATAAGTTCTTCAATATACCAGTTCTGAACATAGATTTCTTCTTTTTCTTTCTTTTGGTTATATCCAACGAACTTCATATTCTTGGATTCTTTCATTGCGTCTTCATATTCTTTTTTTGTTATCTTACCTTGGTTATACATTTCCTTGATAACAATTTCTCTACGCTTCTTATTGTTTTCAGGGTAGATAAGTGGGTTCCATTGGCTAGGGTTCTGTGTGATACTTGCAATAGCAGCACATTGAGCAATAGAACACTTCTGAATATCTTGACCGAAATAAAGCTGAGATGCAGCCTGAACGCCTTGACAGTTGTTACCGAAGTTTACAACATTTAGGTAGGCCTCAAGAATCTGGTCCTTAGTGTATTCCTTTTCAACATTCAAAGCTCTGAAGATTTCTCTAATCTTACGATTTAGGGAAACCTGATTGTCATCAGTAAGGTTCTTGATTAACTGCTGAGTGATTGTTGAACCACCATAGCTACTTGAACCGGATGATAGGGAAAGCATAGCACCGGCAGTTCTCTGCCAGTCAACACCATGGTGTTCATAAAAACGCTTGTCCTCAATAGCAACCATAGCATCCTTCATATGCTGAGGAATGTCCTTAAAGTCAACCCACACTCTGTTTTCTGTGTCGTAAATAGATTGATATTCCTTAAATTCACCATCATCGTTTTGTACATAAATGTGGCTGGTTAGGTTTAGACTTGCAGCAACAAGGTCAATGCCTGTTGGTTCAGAGGCAATGCCAAAGATATATACCCCTAGGCTGATACCTACAGCAACCATAGCACATACGAAAACCATAAAAATGGTGAATATAGCTTTTCCAATACCTGAAAATACTACTTTACTAGTTCCTTTTTTGTCGTGTTCGATTTCACTTCTACCAGAAGGTTTCTTAGTACTCATCTTACTGATATCAGTTTCTCTCAAACCGACCACCTCCTTTTTAAGGCAATATTCTGTTTTATTTGTAATTTTATTATGTACTTTATCTACATTATAATTTTTCAATATATATGTAAAACATAACAGATAACATTGTACCATATTATCATACAAAAATAAACCTATTTTTTACTTTTTCTTTATATGTGCAAAAAAAATCTTTTAATATATGAATATTCGTATATTTTTATGAAAAAATAATTCCTTGAAGGAATATTTTTCTAATTATGTGAAAGGATGTTGAACATATGAAGGAATATGTAGCTATTATACTAACCGGATGTATTCTCTTCGCATCGGTTTTTGTGTCTGCAAATTTTGAACTCAAGGAGGAAGAATTAACTCAAACTTTAAGTCAGCAAAAGACTAATGTATCAGAAAATTATTATGTGAAAAATTACAAAGGTTATGTTGCAGTTTTTAAGAAAAACGAAAAATCTCCAATGATAAAAACCGATACTCTTGTTAGTTCTTTGCCTTATGATGACCAAGATAAATTAAAAGAGGGGATAGAGGTTAAGGGAGACACTTCTCTGAGAAAATGTTTGGAAGATTTTTGCAGTTAGATTTAGTTTAGCACGAAAACAGTTTTTAAAAATAATGTATATGCAAAAATGGTTAATTAATAGACAAAAATATAGGATTATGATTAATAATACACAAAATTTTAAGTTATAAAAACCTTTTAATTATGAACTATAAGAGGAAAAACAAGGGTGCAGTTCATTGACAATAAGGCTTTTTTATAGTACAATAACAAAGATTGGAGAATTGTGCCCTTTTGCAATTTTGCAAAAAGGTTTATCTACTAAAACTACCTATTTTATAGGTTGCGTAAATTGGAGGTACATAATGATTGATACTGTTATTAATAAAGAATTAGGTATTCAATACCCTATTTTTCAAGGTGGTATGGCTTGGGTTGCTGATGCTTCTTTAGCTTCCGGTGTTTCAAATGCCGGTGGACTTGGTATTATCGCTGCTATGAATTCTAACGGAGAACAACTTCGTGCAGAAATTAAGAAATGTAAAGAAATGACTGACAAACCTTTCGGTGTAAACATTATGATGATGTCACCATTCGTTGATGAAGTAGCAAAGGTTGTTGTTGAAGAAGGAGTAAAGGTTGTTACAACAGGTGCCGGTACTCCTACAAAATATATGCCAATGTGGACTGAAGCAGGTATTAAGGTTATCCCTGTAGTAGCTTCTGTTGCACTTGCAAGAATGGTTGAAAAGCGTGGTGCTTTTGCAGTTATTGCCGAAGGTGGCGAAAGTGGTGGTCATGTTGGTGACTTAACTACAATGGCTCTTGTACCTCAGGTTGTAGATGCAGTTAATATTCCTGTTATTGCAGCCGGTGGTATTGCTGACGGCAGACAGATTGCTGCTGCATTTATGTTAGGTGCTAAGGGTGTACAGGTTGGTACAAGATTTTTAGTATGTGATGAATGTACTATCGCACATGAATATAAAGAAAAAGTCCTAAAGGCTAAGGATATTGACACTGTTGTTACAGGTAAGCGTCTGGGTCATCCTGTTCGTTCAATCAGAAATAGCTTTACTAAGGAATATCAGTCTTGTGAATATGACCGTACAAATTGTGATGATGAAAAGCTGGAAAGTATGGGTACAGGTAAGCTTAGACTTGCAGCTCGTGAAGGTGATGTAAAGAACGGTACTGTACTAGCCGGTCAGGTTGCAGCTATGGTTAAGAAAGAACAACCTGCTAAGGAAATTATTGAAGAAATGTTTGCTCAAGCTGAGGAAACACTAAAGGGAGCTACACAATGGGTAAAATAGCATTAGTATTCTCAGGTCAGGGTGCACAGTACCCGGGTATGGGCAAAGAATTATATGATTGTTCTCCTGCTGCTAAGGCAGTTTATGATATGGCTGACTCTATCAGAGAAGGTACAAGCAATCAGTGCTTTAACGGCACAAAGGAAGAACTTTCTGTTACAGTAAACACTCAGCCTACAGTTTTTACTGCCGATCTTGCTGCTGCTGAAGCAGTTAAGGAAAAAGGCGTTAAGATTGATTATGTTGCAGGTTTTTCACTTGGTGAAATTGCAGCACTTGGCTTTAGTGGAATTATGAGTTATGAAGATGCTTTCAAACTTGTTTGTAAGAGAGCAGAATTAATGGATAAAGCAGCAAATGAAACTCCAGGTGCTATGGTAGCAGTTATGAAGCTAACACCTGAAAGAATTGAAGAAATTGCTTCTGAATTTGATGAGTGTTGGCCTGTTAACTACAACTCACCTGCACAGACAGTTGTTGCTATGAATAAAGATAACCTTGAAGCTTTTTGTGAAAAGATTAAAAGTGAAAAAGGCAGAGCAGTACCTTTAGCAGTAAGTGGTGCATTCCACTCACCTTATATGGCTAAGGCAGCTGTTGGTCTTGGTGAATATTTAGCAGATATGACACTAAATGAACCAACTATTCCACTTTATGCAAACTACACAGCAGAAGAATATAGTGGGGACTATAAGTCACTTATTACTAATCAGTGTAAGAACCCTGTAAAGTGGCAGAAAACAGTAGAGAATTTAATTGCAAATGGTGTTGACACATTTATTGAAGTTGGTGTTGGCAAGACTCTAACAGGTCTAATTAAGAAAATTGACAGAAATGTTACTGCAATTAAGGTTGAAAATAAAGAAGATTTAGATGCACTAAATGTGTAAGAAAAAGGAGAAGTATATGAAGTTAGAAGGTAAAATTGCTCTTGTAACCGGTGGTTCAAGAGGTATTGGTTTTGCTACTTGTAAGAAGTTAGCAAGTGAAGGTGCTACAATTATTATTACTGATATTTGTGACGAAGCAAAGGCAGCTCCTGCTATTAAAGAATTAGAAGAAATGGGAGCAAAGGCAAAGTTCTATAAGGGTGATGTTTCAAACTTTGAATCAGCACAGGAAACTGTTAATGCAGTTATTAAGGACTTTGGTGGTCTTGATATTCTTGTTAACAATGCAGGTATTGTTCGTGATATGCTAATGGTTAAAATGACAGAAGCTGATTTTGATGCAGTTATCAATGTTAACCTAAAGGGTACTTACAATATGATGAAAGCAACTTATAAGCACTTTATGAAGCAGAGAAGTGGTAGAATCATCTCCCTAGCATCAGTTGTTGGTATTATGGGTAATGCCGGTCAGGCTAACTATTCTGCATCAAAGGCAGGTATCATCGGTCTAACAAAGTCAGTTGCAAAGGAACTAGGTGGCAGAAATGTTACAGTTAATGCTATTGCACCGGGTTATATTGCCACAGATATGACAGATCAGCTTTCTGATAAGGCAAAGGATATGATTTCAAGTGGTATCCCAATGAAGAGAGTCGGTTCTCCTGAAGATGTTGCAAATGCAATTTGTTTCTTAGCTTCTGATGATGCTTCATATATAACAGGTGAAGTTCTAAGAGTTGACGGTGGTATGGCAATGTAATTTGCCTTAATTTTACTAAGAAAGGTAGCTAATATGAGAAGAGTAGTAGTAACTGGTATTGGAGCAGTAACTCCGGTAGGTAATGATATTAAAACAACTTGGGACAACCTTGTAAACGGTGTTTCAGGTATTGACTTTATTCCTGAAGAACGCTTTAGTACAGAAGGTCTAAAGGTTAAGATTGCCGGTTTGGTTAAAGATTTTGAACCAACAAAGTATTTTGAAAAGAAAGATTTAAGAAAGAACGATTTATATACACAGTATGCAGTTGCAGCAGCAACTGAAGCTGTAGAAGACAGTGACATCCTAGGTAAGATTGAAGAAGATAACTTTGGTGTTTATGTAGGTGCCGGTATCGGTGGTCTTGATAGTTTCTATAAGAACTCTATCAATATGGAAAAGTTTGGTGCAAGAAAGGTTAGCCCATTCTTTATTCCAATGATGATTGCTAATATGGCATCAGGTACAATTGCTATTAAGTTTAAGGCTAAAGGTCCTTGTGTGCCAATCATAACTGCTTGTGCAACAGGTGCAAACTCAATCGGTGAAGCTTTCCATGCAATCAGAGACGGTTACTGTGATGCAATTATCACAGGTGGTGCAGAAGCAGCAGTTTCTCCACTATCAATTGCCGGTTTTCAGAACTGTAAGGCACTTACAACAAGAAATGACCCAAAGACTGCTTCTATCCCATTTGACAAGAATCGTGACGGTTTTGTTATGGGTGAAGGTGGCGCTTGTATGATTCTTGAAGAATATGAACACGCTAAGGCTCGTGGTGCTAAGATTTATGCTGAAATTGCCGGTTATGGTAACACTTGTGATGCTCACCATATTACTGCTCCTGATGCAACTGCTGAAACTCCTGCAAAGGCAATTAAGGTAGCTATGAAAGAAGCTAATGTTACAGGTGATGAAGAATGGTATTGGAATGCTCACGGTACATCAACTCACCTAAATGATGTAACAGAAACAAAGGCTATCAAAATGGCTCTTGGTGAAAATGCTTACAGAGTAAATGTTTCTTCAACTAAGTCAATGACAGGTCACCTATTTGGTGCTACCGGTGCATTAGAGGCTATTGTTTGTACACTTGCTCTAAAGAATGGTATTATCCCACCAACAATCGGCTACACAGAAAAAGATGAAGAATGTGACCTTAACTACACACCTAATAAGGCAGTTAAGAGAGATGTAAATGTTGCAGCATCAACTAACCTTGGTTTTGGTGGTCACAATGCTTGTCTAATCTTCAAGAAGTTTATGGAGGACTAAGATGGAAGTTTTTAAACTAAAGAAGTATGACCTTGATGATGTTAAAAGATTAATTGAACTTGCAAACAAGAACGATTTAAGTGTTCTTGAAATAGAAACAAAAAAGGGCAGAAGAATTCGTATTGAAAAGAATAAGCCTGTTGCTCCTGCAGTAGCTTTTAATGCTACTGCACCAACACCTGCTGTTGCACCAGCTCCTGTACAAGCTCAGCCGGTAGAAACTGCACCTGTACAGCAGTCTGCTCCTGCTTCAGCACCTGCTACACAGCCATCAGGTAAAACAATCAAAGCGCCTATGGTTGGTGTTTTCTATCAGGCAGCATCTCCTGAAGCCGAACCATATGTAACTGTTGGCAAGACAGTTAAAAAGGGTGATACAGTTTGTATCATTGAGGCTATGAAGCTAATGAACGAAATTCAGGCAGAAGAAGATGGCACTATTAAGGAAATCCTTGTTAAAGACGGTGACATTATCGAATACGGACAGCCACTTTTCGTTATTGAATAATTTTACATAAAGTAATAAGTAGTAGGATATAGTCTAGATTTTGTCCTATGATGCAATTTTGTTTTAGTACAAATCCTATTAGCCTCCCTTGTGTAAAGGGAGGGGGACCACGAAGTGGTGGAAGGATTGTCTAGTATTGAATTATAAATATAGATGGTATTTAGTTATGTAATGTAAGTTATGATAACATCTATCGAAAATAATTGATAATGAGTAAAGATTGTGCCATGACAATCCCTCAGTCAGCTAACGCTGACAGCTCCCTTTACACAAGGGAGCCGAGATAGTTTGCACAAATCTATAAATGATTTATGGGCGAACATTGTTCGCCCCATTATGCATTAATGTACAAAAATAAATTACAACTAAAGAAAGGTAATTTAAGATGAATCAAGAAGAAATTAAGCAGATTTTACCTCATAGAGATAATATGCTACTTGTTGAAAGAGCAGAATTAACAGGTGAAAATGAGGCGAAAGGTTATTATACAATTAAAGGTGACGAATTTTTCTTAAAGGGTCACTTTCCTGGAAACCCTGTTGTACCGGGTGTTATTCTTTGTGAAATGATGGGACAGGCTAGTTGTGTACTTCTTGCTGATAAGGTAAAAGGTGGTACACCTTACTTTACTAAGCTGGATGGTGTTAAGTTTAAGAAACCTGTTCTACCTGGGGACACACTGGAAACTGTTGCTACAGTTACAAGAGTAAGAGAACCATTCTATTTTATTAGTACAAAGGGTTATGTAAACGGCAAACTTCATGTTCAGGCAGAAATGTCATTTGCTGTAAAGTAAAACTCCTAGAGGATTGGAGATTTAAAAAATGTTTTCAAAAATTTTAATTGCAAACCGTGGTGAAATTGCAGTAAGAATTATCAGAGCTTGTAGAGAAATGGGTATCAGCACAGTTGCTATTTATAGTGAAGCTGATAAGGATGCCCTTCATGTATCATTAGCTGATGAAGCTTATTGTGTTGGTCCTGCTCAGGTAGGGGATAGCTACTTAAATATGCTTAATATTTTAACAATAGCTGTTTCTTCCGGTGCTCAGGCTATTCATCCGGGATACGGACTTCTTTCTGAAAATGCAAAGTTTGTTTCTCTTTGCGAAAAGTGTAACATTACTTTCATTGGTCCATCTTCTCAGATGATTGAGGACCTTGGTGACAAGGATAAAGCAAGAAAAACTATGCAGAAAGCCGGTGTACCTGTTACTCCCGGTACAGAAGTTATTGAAGATGAAAATGAAGCTAAAGCAGCTGCCGGTAAGATTGGATATCCAATTCTTATTAAAGCTCGTTCCGGTGGTGGCGGTAGAGGTATCCGTCTTGTTGAAAAAGAAGAGGATTTCCTAAATGCTTTCAGAAGTGCATCAAGTGAAGCTAAAAGTGCATTTGGTGACAGTGGTTGTTACATAGAAAAGTTCCTAAAACCGGTTAAGCATATTGAAATGCAGTTGCTTTGTGATAAGCATGGCAATGTTCTATGCCTTGGTGAAAGAGAATGTTCTGTTCAGAGAAAGAACCAAAAGTTAATTGAAGAAAGTCCTAGCCCATCAATTACTCCTGAAATCAGAGCAAAAATGATGGATGCTGCTACTAAGGCTGCTAAGGCAGTAAACTACAATTCAGTCGGTACAGTAGAATTTCTACTTGATAAGGACAAGAACTTCTACTTTATGGAAATGAATACTCGTTTACAGGTTGAGCATGGTGTTACAGAAATGGTAACAGGTCTTGACCTGGTACAGTGGCAGATTAGAGTTGCTGCCGGTTGTAAGCTGGATAAAACACAGGATCAGATTTTCTTCCATGGCCATGCTATTGAATGTAGAATTAATGCTGAAAATCCTGACAAGGACTTCCATCCATCTTGTGGTAAGATTACAAAGCTACATATTCCGGGTGGTTCATTTGTTCGTTTTGATACTGCTATTTATCAGGATTATGTTATTCCACCATTCTATGACAGTATGGTAGGTAAGGTTATTGTTCAAGGCAGAACTCGTGACCTTGCTATCAGAAAGATGAAGATGGCACTTTCTGAACTTTCAATCAGTGGTATTGACCACAACAGAAACCTACAGATTGAAATTCTTTCTGCTAAAGAATTTATTGATGGTTCTTATACAACTGATTTTATTGAAGAATTTGAGAAGAGAAGAAAAAAGTAATTGTATCAAAGTGAAAATCGTGTTATAATGTACTTATATAGTTTTTACGAATAATTTACGAAATGGGTGATTATGTTGGATTTATTTACTTTTTTAAAACCAAAGAATGAACTTGAGGGTTCTAACCAATCAAATAACTCAATGCCATTTGTTCCTGATTCAATGTGGGTAAAGTGTCCTGCTTGTAACAATATGCTTTTGGCAAGTGATTTGAAAGAAAATCTTAGTGTTTGCAGTAAATGTAATCATCACTTTAGAATGACTGCTAGGGAAAGAATTAATATTGTTGCCGACAAGGGTACTTTCGTTGAAATGGATAAGGATATGGAAAGTACAGATATTCTTAACTTCCCTAACTACAAAGAAAAACTAAGAATTGCTAAAGAAAAAAGTAATGAAAAAGAAAATGTAATCACAGGTACTTGTAAAATCGGTGGCAATGATACTGCAATTTGTGTTATGTCATCTGACTTTATGATGGGTTCTATGGGTACTGTTACCGGTGAAAAGATTACAAGAGCTATTGAGTACGCTACAGATAATAGACTTCCTATTGTTATTTTCACAGTTTCAGGTGGTGCAAGAATGCAGGAAGGTGTGTTGTCACTAATGCAAATGGCAAAGACTTCCGGTGCAGTAAAGCGTCACAGTGATGCAGGACTTTTATATATTACTGTTCTAACTGACCCAACAACAGGTGGTGTTACTGCTTCATTTGCTATGGAGGGTGACATAATTCTTGCAGAGCCAAAGGCTCTTGTTGGATTTGCCGGACAGAGAGTTGTTGAACAGACAACCCACACTAAACTTCCTAAGGGTTTCCAAAGATCAGAATTCTTACTTGAAAAAGGTTTTGTAGATTCTGTTGTACAGAGAAAAGATATGAAGAAAACTCTTGCTTATCTTCTTTCTATTCACAATCCTAACAAGGAGGTTCAAGAATAATGAATGCTTATGATAAGGTAATGGCAGCCAGAGATGCCAAGAGATTAACTGCCGTTGATTATATTAACAAAATGTTCGGTTCATCATTTATTGAAATGCATGGTGACAGAAGATTTGGTGATGATAAGGCTATTGTTGGTGGTTTAGCAATGCTTTATGACCAGCCTATCACAGTTATCGGTATTGAAAAAGGTAGAAATACTAAGGAAAGAATGAACCGTAACTTTGGTTCTGCTAATCCTGAGGGTTACAGAAAAGCATTAAGACTTATGAAACAAGCTGAAAAGTTCCACAGACCTGTATTTTGCTTAGTTGATACCAGTGGTGCTTATCCGGGTATTGGTGCTGAGGAAAGAGGTCAGGGTCTTGCTATTGCTGAGAACCTTATGGAAATGATGACACTTAAAACACCTGTACTTTCTATTATTATCGGTGAAGGTGGTTCAGGTGGTGCTTTGGCACTTGCAGTTGCTGATGAAGTTTGGATGCTTGAGGATAGTATCTATTCAGTTATTTCACCTGAAGGTTGTGCATCAATTCTATGGAAAGATAGCACAAAAGCACCTGAGGCTTCTAACTGCTTAAAGTTAACTTCTCATGACTTGTTTGACCTTGGTGTTATCGAAAGAATTATTCGTGAACCTGTTGATAGCGATGACAGAAAAATGTTTGAGGGACTAAAAATGTTAGTTGCCAGAACATTTGAAAAGAATATGGCTGTTGACACAGATAAACTTATTGAAACAAGATATGCTCGTTTCCGTAAGTTTGGCAAGAAAGATTAATTTCTAAATATATAAATTATGGCTTTCATTACATTGTAGTGAAAGTCTTTTTTGTTATAACTATTTAGTATATCATTTCTGTTATATATTAGCTTAGGGTAGTTGACTTATTAAAAAAATGGGATTATAATATAATTACTTGTGGGATTCCTGACTCCCCCTCAAGTGAAAATGTTAAATGTTAATGTTTTTTTGATGAATGTAGTATTTTTTCTATACCTCACTATCAAAAATACACAGCAGCAGCACAACGAAAGTTGTGCTGTTGTTGTTTTATATAAGTTTTTATTCTATTTAAATTGTAAAGATAAATCTTTATAAATTTTTTGTAATTTTGTTATTTATAAATAGATATCAGCATTTCAAATTAGTTTTTTCAATTCTTATTGTGGGTTAAGTTTAGTTAGATAAATTAGGGTTTGTGGGTGTGAATTATAACAAAATTTTGGCTTACAGTCGTAGGGGCGAACATCGTTCGCCCATTTAATAGTAAAATGTTTTATACAATTTTGTCCTATGTAGAAACTAGAAATTATAACTTGCTACATAGGGCAAAGTACCTATATAAAGGCTAGTTTGTAACGGGACATCAA
>JBQKHY010000039.1:0-15081 GCA_052118065.1 Ruminococcus sp. LCP21S3_E8
GATACGGACAAGCCAAATGGTGATGATGTTGAACAAAACACTAGGAATGATACGGACAAGCCAGATGGTGATGATGTTGAACAAGACCCTAGGAATGATACGGATAAGCCAAATAGTGATGATGTTGAACAAGAACCTAGGAATGATATGGACAAGCCAAATGGTGATGATGTTGAACAAAACACTAGGAATGATACGGACAAGCCAGATGGTGATGATGTTGAACAAGACCCTAGGAATGATACGGATAAGCCAGATGGTGATGATGTTGAACAAGGCCCTAGGAATGATACGGATATGCCAGATGGTGATGATGTTGAACAAGATTCTAACAATGATACAGAAAAGCCGGAAGGCGAGGATGTAGATAAAGACCATAACAATGATACTGAAAAAAGTGAAAAAGATGATAATGATGCAGCAGTTGATGATGGGGATGATATTGATGATATAGATGAAGTTGAACAATCAGAGAAAGATAAAGAATTATCTAATAATGATAAGGAAAGCACTTCAAATAACAAAGTTGAACAAACAGAAAATTCATCTAAGGTGAATAATACTAATAAATCAGATATAGATATAACTGATTATTCCAATATCGGAATTGAAAACTATAGTGATGCTGATTATACTATTGATTCAATCAGTGATAATTTTGATAAATTAATTAACGATAATGATATTGAACCATTAGAAGAAAATAATTTATCATCAGAATTAAGAGATGCTATTAAGAATGAGTTTGATGATTTACCTAATGAATTATCCCAAGATACTATTGATAGTTTAGCTGATAGCATTGCTGATTCCATTTCAACCTTTGTTGATGAAAATGAAATGAATATTGAAAATATTGATTCCTTGTCTAACACACTGGATGAACTGTTAAATACTATATCGGATAAATTTGGTGATAATAGTGAAGAAATAATTACAGATATTGCCGATAAAATTAAAGAGAAAGTTTCTAATACAGAAGATGCATTCGAAAATAAAATTGATACTGATAATTTTGTTGAAAATGTGTTTAGCTCTAATAGTGCTTTAGATATGACAAATTCTACGCTCCAAATTGATGGAGTAAGTTGTTCAGTCGAAGGTGCTTTTGATGATTTCGGTAATATTACAGGTGGTTTCCAAGAAGATACATTAGCTAATCAATTCATTGAAGATGTTAATGGTAATATTAACGAACAAATTAATGATGTAGATTTAGAAAGTAATGATTTTTCTAATGATATTGAATATGGTGAACAAATTAGCAGTGATAATGTTAACGAACTCGATTACAGTGAAATTAGTAATGATAATTTTTCTGTAAATGAAGTTGAAACAGAAAATGACAAATTCTTAAACGAATATGATGCAAATAATTATAATGAATTAACTAATAGTGAATTTGATAATTCTATTATGAATGACGATACATTAAATAACACTGATTCATTCGCTGAAGACCAACTATCTAAAGACATAGATAATGAAATGACAGCAGATACAGCAGTTGAAACATTGGAGGAAATTGCTGAAATTGTGTTATAAAGGAGCTAAAGTATGATAATTACATACATATTAATTTTTATTGTTTTGCTGATTGGCTTATTTTTAGGAATATACATTGGTTTTTGTATTCTTAATTTTATTCAAAAAAAAGAGAATAAGAACAAAAAGCCAAATAATAAGAAGCAATCTATTAATGTACTTAGATATTTTAATAAGATTAAGTTAAAAGTTTTAAAGAATAAAAGAAAAAGTAATATTCTTAACAAGGTAAATGTTATTCAAGATACACCGTCATACAGTGAAAACTGTTATGGACTTGATGTTTATAAGGAAGAACAGGATGTTAAGACAAAAATGAAAATGCAAGACGAAAAGTACAATATTCTTAAAGGTAAGTAAAAAAATCACCACATTTTATTGTGGTGATTTTTCTTGCTCTTTTTTCAGTTGTTCATTTTTGTTAACGGCATTTAATATTGTTTCTAATGCTGATGGAGTTATATCATCAATCATTTCTGATGACATAGCATACATGCATACAACAGCCGTATACTTAAAAAGTGGAGCATTGTATTCTTTTCCTTTTTCCTCAATTAATTCAAAAAAATTATTTATAATTTTTTTAGCTGCTAAAACATCTCGGTCAACTAACCTAATTTTTTTGCCACCGATTGTTATAATTTTCATTTTTATTTATCCTCCTTCATTTGCATAATAATTGTTGCGAGATTGTCAGAATATTCTTGTAATTCTACAGCCTTTTTTAGCGAATTAACTGCATCTAAGCAGTTGCTACTTTGAAGTATGATTTCTTTTATGAATTTTCCTCTAATGGCATAATGAATACCGTCTGTTGTCAACGCTAAAACATCATTTAATTTAAGTGGGATAGTAAAGTGTTGTAACTTTGGTTCTGCAACAATTCCTAAACCACCAATGATTTTAAATCTGTCAGAATGGTAATAATAATCTTCTTCTGATATTTTCTTATCTTCAAGTAATTTGTTAGCTACAGTTTGGTCCTTAGTCAATTGTAACATTTTGACATTATCTTTGATACTCCGAATCAAATATAATCTGGTATTACCACAATGACAACAGGATAGTTTGTTATTGCAAATTAGTATGGCTGTAGCACTTGCACCTAGTCCTGCATATAGTTCATCATTACCCATCTTGAAAGCACCTAATACTTTACCTGCATTATTCATGCATTCTTTTAATATAACTTCTGAATAGTTAAGTAAAATAGTTTTGTTAGCTTTGTGATAATTATTAAGTGAATTAATCATTTCAGTTGCAATTAATGAGCCAGGTTGTAAACCAGAATTCTTACTACCACTACCATCAAGCACAATAGCAAATAAAATGTTTTCATCAATTTTTTCGATTGCAATAAAATCTTCATTAATTGTTCTTTCATAACCAATATCACTTATTCCTTCATATTCAATATTCATATATTTTGTTCCTTTCAGAGTTCTATCTATATTATATATAATGATAAAAATTATTTAAAATAACCAGTAAAAAATAATTGAATAATCGGTACTACTGATATATAATAATGGTATAAAATACTGAGAGGTGAATAAAAATGGTTGAAATAACCTTTGAACATTATGATAGAGTATACAATTTAATCGACAAAGCCGTTAGAAAAAATAAATACTCTTTTGTCGCAAATCATATGTGGCCAAAATCAAAAGACTTTACTGCTATTAAACATGAGTATGATTGCAATGAATTATTTATGGTTTTCCTGTCATACATTCTTGATAAATATAGCCCTATAGACGAAGAAAGCCTAGATAAAAAAGAACTGAAAAATTATATAACTCAAAACCTTGTTTTTATCTGAACACTTTTTTAATCATTATACAATTAAGTAATACATATCGAAAGGAGTTTTAAAATGTTAATAAAGGTATTACCCAAAATTATTATTCCGGTTAGTTTGGCTATGATTATTGGAACTACAGCTATCGCTACTACTCATGCAAGTGAAGTAACTAGTAATGTTACAAGTGAAAGTGTTACTGTCCCTTCTAGTGTGAATAATAGCGTACAAGATAATAATGGTTCAACACCTTTAACTGCGAATGATTTATCCGATATGTGGGATCAACAAGTTAAACAATTACAAAGTGTAAATCTTAATGACTTAAGTAACATCACTTCTCTTGATAGTGATAATAATGTTCTTAATACTATATATAAGAATTTTAAAAGTCAATTAAGTTCATTTGGAAATTCTACTGATGTTGACTCAAGAGATAGTAAAAGTAGTGTATTTGCTAAAGGATATTCTGTAAAGATTCAAAATTACTTTAAAAAAACATTTGGTAATCTATCATCAAAGCAAAACATGAAAATGAGCAAATTACCATCTATTAAATCTTTGATGTCTAGTTCAACAAAAGAGAGAAATAAACTTGTGAAGGGCTTTACTTCTTCATCTTCTTACAAGAATGCATATAATATGATTAATGTGGGTAGTGTATTTAAATTGGCATCCAATGGAACATCTAAATACACTCTTTCTTCTCCATCAAATTTAAAAAACAGTATGGGTATTACAAGTAATGATAAGTCTAATAGCATTAAGTCATCATATAATAAGAATGTAGGTGAAATGAACGGAGATTTACGACAGTTATTAAAGTCTGCTACAGGAACAGAAGAACTTATTGGACCTACAAATGTCAAAAACTCATTTGATTTATCTGTAAGTAAGAATAAAAAATCTATGGAAATTCAAAAAAATGTAGGTACTGGTAATACACCTGTACAAAGGCAAAGTAATCCTTTTACTTTCGATCCAAACTTCAACATAATTGATAACATTGGAAACAATAAATAATATAAAATACCCACTCTATTCTGAGTGGGTGTTTGTATAGAAAGGAATTAAAATTATGAAAAAAAGAATAATATTCTTATCACTGTTGCTTAGTATAAGTATTGTGCCTAGTTTTGCAGTTAATGCTATTAAAGGTAGGTCGGATGGTAACAAGTGGTATCTATCCGATAAGGCTGAAACAGGTGATTACAATACCGGTGGTAGTTCTGGTGGTACAGATGTTACAGAAGAAACTGCCGAACAAAGGCAAAATAACACTTGTTATGATAATTATAACAATGCATGTAATAATATTGCTAACAATTTCTTCATTAATAATAATGGAATGACACATGTTAAGCCACAAACAAATTCATCATCACAACAGTATGCTAATATGGCTATGTATAATATTCCACAAAGTGATTTACAAAGCATATTAGCGAGTAGAAATAATTGGACTACTAATAATGGTGCATATTTAAATTATCCGGCCACATTTCATCTTAATGGTACTCTTTCTAACACAAAGGATACTGATATTGATAAGTTAAAATCTGTTGCAAACAGTTTTAAATTTAACGAAGGTGATAATAGTAATTGGAATGATTATTACCGAAGTATTAACGGTTATAATGGTAACCATGACCTAGAAAAGTCACATCAATCACCATATAAACATTCATTGTTTTACAATCCTAGTAAAGCAAACATTAAAGATATATGGAATAACTTTAATTGTAAACTTAATGGTTACAACTTAAAGCCGGTAAATACAACTGTTAAGGACTTAACATTATATGACTTTAAAAATTTTAAGGGCCGACAAGATGGTTTGAATGATTATCTTGATGCATATAAAAAAGCATTACAAACAAATAATAATAAAGCTAGTGATGGTTGTAGTGCTGAAGATAGTATTAAGGTAGTATACCTCAAGCAATTAAATTTAACCGGTACAAAGCATAATATGATTTATACCAGTTCTCCATTAGCATGGCGTAATTATCAGAATGAAAACAAGTATTTCAAGTGGACTATATCTGACAATTATAATAATGTATATCCACCACTTTATTCTAATTCAGATGAAGTTACTTTTACTGCTAATCTGTCTGGTACATATTACGCATACAATACTAAGATATATCAATTAACAAATGCTGATGTTATTAGTTATACATATTCCGAATACTTATTTATTGCCGATACAAAACAAATCATATGGTCTAAAGTTAGTACACCATCTAGTTTAAGTGATTTAAATTCGACTGAGGATAACCCACTTAATTCTAGGCTAACAAGTCAAACACAAGTAGTTAAAACTGATGCCGTATATAACAGAAGAACAATAACAGTTAACAGCCCAGAAATTTCTTTTGCCTACAGTAATAGTCAAACCGAAAATGACTTTATATTGCGTAGTGCTGCCGATAAGACTTTCGACACTAAAAGGATAAGGTGATAATTATATGAAGCAATCTTTAATGTTTTACGGACTATTATTTATTCTAAGTATTATCATTGGTTTAGTATGGGTACTTATACGATACCACAGTAGGTATCTCAAAAATAAGAAATATGATGATACTTTCAGCAGTAATATAAATATAGATAAAGAAATTCTGAATAAGAAATACAGAAGCAGTATTGATAATTTTTCATCAACCAACAATTTTGTTGATGGGGATGATGATGAATAAAAGACTAAAAATATGTATTAATATAGTTATTATCATGTTAGCCTTATTAATATTAGTTTTAAGACTTTTTGTCTTCGATATTGTTAAAGTTAAAGGTAATTCAATGTATCCTACTCTTAATAATAATGATATTGTTGTTGTTAATAAACTAGCACAAATACAAAATAATGACATTGTTGTTCTAAAAAATCCTATTGCTAATGGATTTATAATAAAGAGAGTAATAAAAAGTAGTGGCAATTATATATACTACAAAAACAAAAAAATCATACTAAAAAGTAATGAGTTTTTTGTGATGGGTGATAATCGTAATCAAAGTACAGATAGTAGAAACTTTGGTATTATTAATACAGATATGATTGTCGGAGTAGTTCAACTAATAATCTAATATTCATATAAGGGTGTTTAGTTCATTTAATTTGAGCTAAATGCCCTTATTTTTGTTTCTGTACAACTTTTTTATTCTGAATATAAAAGCACTACAAACTTTATTAAAATTGATATAGAGCGATATTAAACATAATAATTCACATTTTCTACGCATTGTTAAATACATATTATTGCAATAGTAGGTACTACTATGATATAATATACTTATCTAATTTAAAAAGTGAGGTATCTATTATTATGAGAGTTATAACTGATTCTCTACAGTATGAATATGATGAAATTCTACTCGGTAACAAAAAGGTTTTTTCGAATGTGTTTTTCACCGGTGATAAATTACTGGACAACGACATAGCTTTATCAATCATAAGATATGTTGTTGAGTGCTATCTACATTGGTCTCCTCAAGACACTCGTAACTTATTCGACAGTTCCGTAATTAAACAATACAAACTCAAAACTGTGTATGCTAAAGTAATCTTTCCTTCAGAACTAGACAAGAGAACAGACTACTTTTATTTAGCTGTTTTACTTTATCCTAATAAGGTAAACATATCTGAAGAAGAAATAACAATTCGAATATTTGAGGATGTGATGCAAGGCAGAATGAAACGATTTCCAAAGAATTTTTTTGTTGGAACTAAAGGTAATGATAAATTAGCATTGTGCCTTAAGCACCTATTAGAGGTTACATCTGCTTTTGATGATGTTACTGATATTTATAAGTTTATCAATTCAAAGGATGGAGTTAGACTTCTTATTGATAACAAATTGTATAAATATATAATCGCCAATTTTGTGACTGTTAATAATGCTATCACATATGCTTTACCACAAACTCAGAGTAATGAATTGTTATCCAATTATTATAATATAAAGGAACTAATTCAAAGATACTAGAATAGGAGATAATTTTTATTATGCGAAACCCAATTATACATATACAAAAGTGCTTTATTTCTTTGCTAGTCATGGTGATGGTGTTTGTAGGCTTTGTAGGATGTACAAAGGAAATAACAGGAAATGAATTTTTGTTGAAAACTCAAACATATGTAAACGATTTACATGATTTTGCTGATGGTATGGATCAAGTTTATACTTTGTATTTTACCGGTAAAATATCTGATGATGATTTTATTAATGAAGTGTCTGAGTTAAAAGATATATATAATTATATGATTAACAAATATGATAAATTCAAGGAAGATAATCCTATTAAAGCTGCATCACATTCTTATGTTAGTAAGAGAGGAATTAACGCACTCGATAAAATTGCAAACGCATATAAAAAAGTATTAGATGAATCTGTTACTGAAGATAACAAAGTTCTTGATAAAGAAAATTTATCTTATGACTATATGCTTTGTGGGGAAGATGTAACTGCAAGTTATGCAGAATATCAAACTGCTATTGCCTGGATTAAGGATGCACAAAAAACAACAAAATCAAAGTAATCTTATTTATGCTCATTAAATCCCATAATATTAATAGTATTATTTTATGTTAATGTGGAGCATTTAAAAATTCTATTATAAAGGGGAAATTTTAAAATGAGAAAAAATAAATTAAAAATTACAATAAGATTAACAACCATAATATCAATACTAGTTGCGTTTTTTGTAACTATGTATATTGCAAATAATCAACTATGGTTATTAGGCAGAAGTTCAGAAAGTGCAATATTATCTAAATCATTTTTAGTGTTTGCACTGCTAACATTTGTGCTATTGTATAACATTGTTCAATTACAAAGGACAATAAGAAAGAATAGGAGAATTAAAAAAATAAAAATGAGGAGACATATTGATTATATTGTCTATGGAAAATACCTAAACAAATAATACTTTAAAATAATATAATAGAATTTTTAAGAGGGTGCTTATGCACCCTTTTTTTTATGTAAATCATGAATTAAATATTAAAGAGGTAATTTATAAAAAAAGGGGTAATTTATATTAGTCAGAGAAAGTCAAACATTTAAAAAACACCTCGTTAGACTAGATATAGAGCCGTTTTTGTTATAAGAACATCTCAAATAAATGAGGTGTTGTAAAAAGCCCCCTCTCTTATAGTATCAGTATCCCTTACATTAATAAATATACTATGTTTTATATGCGTTTTTTATATGTTTTATATATGTTTTATATATATAAACCCTCTAAGCACTAAAATCTAATCAAATTGCCCCTATATTTGCCCCTAAAATTCTTATAATTTTAAATTTTCTAATCTTCTTATTTTTATAAAATCATCATTTAAATATACAGTATAATTACTTATATAATAAACAAGTTTGGCAAACCAATATCGCATTAAAATGTGAAACGATTAACCGATTATTAATTAAGCATATAAATAAATGTTGTTAAATAAAATCCATTATTTCATATTAATAAATATTATTATAGTAAACAAATATTCGTGCCATTTTAATAGTTACTATCAATTATCTATTGTACAATTACCGGTGCAGTCAATTTATGATTTGTGTTTCCTTGCTATTAAAGTATATTATAATTGTAAAAAATCTCTTGTGATACTAAATTTGTGTAAGTAAGGGTTCGTATATAATTTATAATTTTAAGATAAGGCGAGGTACTAAATGGTACTCAAAAGTAGGTACTACTCTTAATGACTATATGATAATGTAATTTAAGTATTTTGCTAAAAATCAATTTGCAGTAATATGTATTATTTAATTAATAACAGTTGATTAAGTAACAAATGTATCAAGTATTGCATTTGTAATGCAATACTGCTGTAAGCACAAATTAAAATAATAATACATACCAGATGGTAAGAATACTGCTGTAAGAAAAATAAAGAAATAGGACAGGATGGGAAAGTATAAAATGAAAAGAAAAATAATAAAACAGAAAGGGTTGGAAATTGATGTTATAAAAACGATTTATTAAACATGAAAGCCAAAACGGTTTGTTCAAAATTTAAATCCTTTTTAAAATCATTTTTTGGAATAATAAAAATATTATTGTGTTAAGAATTTTAATTAATTTAGTTTGAAAAAAATTATATTAAAAATAAATATTTTATAAAATAACCCATTTTATTATTCATTGTAATATTCATAATTGATACAGCAGTAAACATTGAAATTGCAGAGAGAAACTGATATATGAATTTTGATTTAATGTTTCACATAATAAAAATTATTACGAAATGTATTGACTTATGAAAAGCCATAGATTATAATTGAGTTAGATAAATAAATAGAAATTTATCAATGGAAGAGACGAATATAACAAGAAGATTAATTATTAAAAATTAGAATTAGAAATGAATGAGGTAAATTATGGATAAATATAATGCAAATGATTTTGGTGAAAATTTAAAAGAAATCAGAAAGAAAAAATATTATACACAAAAGGATTTAGCAAAAGTAACATTCTTGGATCAAGCAAGAATTTCAAGATTGGAACAAGGTAAGGCTTTACCAAATGTTGAGGTGTTAGTATTATTTGCTAATGCACTAAATACATCAGTTGGTGCTTTGCTCAAGAATAGGGAATACAAAAGATAATAAATTTATTTACACTTCAAATTATTCTATATCCAAATAAAACGCAGTTCGTTTGAATTGCGTTTTATTTTTTATCATTAAATTTTTATTGATTATATATTTACTGCTGTAATTCAATAAAATATTATTGGATTGTTTATCTTATCATAAATATATTTCTGATAAACCTTTATTTTTATTGTGCATTAAAATTGAAAAATGATAGAAAGAAATATTGGATAAATAATGATGAAGAAAATTATTAATTAATGGTTTACAGCAGTAATAAAACTATTTACATTATTATATTTCTTATACTGCTGTAAACAATAGTAATTTTATATTTTAAATAATTTTACTCATTATATAAATATATCCAATGAAATAATAAGAGAAGGAATGCTGATGAAATACGGTCAAGTATTTATATCAAAAACTAATAAAGTGATAACAATGGAATATCAAAATGAAACAGATTATAATGAAGTTATAAGATTATCAAAATGTAATGAATGGAAAACATATGAAATTAAACATGATGATTTTTTATTGATGACCAAAAGAATTTTAAAAATGAGAAATGCTGAAATATCTTATATTGAAATTAATACTGTTGATGAAAATAGTTTTAATATATACAATACATTTTTAAACACCAATAAACTGATTGAACTTGCGAATAGAAATAACGGATACATAAATGATTTATTTAATTATTATCAAAATAAAAAAATTGATATTAAATCTATTCATTATAGATTTCGTAACAATGGTATTCATAGTATATCCCATCTTATCACTATCAATGATACCGGTACGATAATTACTGATGACAGTAATTATCATATGGTAACTAAACTGGCTAGAACAGTTATAAGACACAACAACGGTTACAGCAGTATAATATAAACCAAATTGTATTACATTCCAATGCAAAACAATTGTGCATTGGAATATTTTTTATATTTATATATAAATTTATTTTTTTGAAATGAAAGTAGTTTCAAAAAAGTCTATGAATAAAACTAACCTACAGCAGTAGGAAAAAATGAATATATTTGTCCTTTATAAGCGATACCGTTCATGAATACAACTATGGTAGCAATGAACTTTCCTATTGTGATGGTGTGGCAATGTTTATATATTTATATATGAAATTAAATTTTCAAATTAGCAGTATTAGATGAACTATTTTGTTTTAGTGCTTGTTACAGCAGTAGGCATAATTTTAATTGTTGTGTTAGTAAGTTATAATGCTTTTTTAAAATGAAAGTAGTTTTAAAAAATCTGTCCTATAATAGCTATGATAACAATAGCTTTCTATTTGTAACAAGCGACAAAATTTATATATTTATATATAAGAATGTATTTATATTGAAAAAATAGTACCTACTATGTTATAATATATATATAATATAAATATAGATAGGAAGTGAACCTTATGGCAAAATACGATATAAAATATTCTTGTGGTCATACCGGCAGAATTGAACTATATGGCAAAACATGTGTTAGAGAAAGACAAATCGAATATCTCGAAAAATATGGAGATTGTCCAGATTGTTATAGAAAGCAAGTAGAAAAAGATATGAATGAATTTGAAAACAAAAATAATTTACCTAAAATTGTTGGTGTATCAGAGAAACAAATTCATTATGCAAGAAAGTTACGCTATGAATTAGCAAATGGCAGTGAAAATATCATAGATGAATTTCGTTCTTGGTATCCTAACAGTGGTAGAAGCATTGAAGAAATAGGAAACAAAGCTAAGGAACGGCCACGAACCGAACTAGGCATTGGCTATTATTGTGCATTAGTGTCTAACGCAAGTGATATTATTGATGCATTAAGATAAATTAAACAATTGGAGGATAATAATGAAGTTAGAATATATTGAACAAAATGGTGATGAACATACAACTGACGCAGACAAGTGTACAAAAGAAGAACTAGAAGCGTTTGCTTATAATGATGTGTACGATTTTATTAAAGTGACTGCCGGTCAACAAATCAATCCTTTTATCAGTGACCTCGCATACAGTTATGCTTACGATAAATACGAAAATATTCTTGATAAACAAACTTTAATTAATATTGTTAATGATGTTTTGCAAACATTGTCATGAGAGTTGTTGCATTTAAGTATGGACGAATTTACTTATAAAAAAGTTCCTAAAGCAAGTTGGTCTGTGCCAACTGTAGAACAAGGTATTGATTTTATTGAAGCTGATGGTGTATGGAATGAAAATATACTGGTTTGCTCTCATTGTGGTAATGAGCCTTTATATGACAGTAATGAGGAATATGTATTTTCTAATTATTGCCCTCATTGTGGGGCCATAATGGAGTAGTTTAAAATGAAAGGATAAAGAATGTTTAAGAAAATCAGTAAAAAAAGATTTGTAAAATTAATGAGAACGGAATATAAAAAGGAAGACATTCAAGTATGTGTTGATTTCATCAGACAACATAATGCCTTTATTTCTTATGCTAACTTACTTATATTTCTGATTCTGAATGAAGGTGATATTAATAAAACAATTGATAAATTAAGTAATATTTCAGTTTATGCATCTAAAATTGAAATTAGTGAAGGAGATAGTGATGAAAAAATCTGAACTTGAGAAGTATTTGCATTCTAAAGTTAAAGTAAGGTTGTTAAATGGTGATATTCTTACCGGTGTACTTTATAAGACTGAAGAATGTAAACATGAGATTAACTTTTATACTAAACAAAATTATTATGTTTGTTTATTAGATAACGGACAAGCTGATAAAAATGAAATATTCAGATATTCTCATGTAAAGAGTATTAAGTAATAACTAAAAAAGAATTATTAAATTATTTCGCTATTTCAATATAGTGAACAGTTTTTATGAAAAAAGGAGAGTTAAAAATGCAAGTTAGAATGTGTGACAAATGTAAGAAGAAAATCTACGGCAGGGGCGTTGATGATAATGAACAAAAAGGTTCAAGTAGAGGTAAGTTTACTGTAGGCAACTTTAATCCATTTTTCTTTGATTTGTGTCGAGACTGCACGAAAGAACTAGCAAGTTTTTTTGGTATAGAATGGTGGTTAGAGGATGATGAAAGTAATGAAAACGGCTAAATTTATTTTAGTTGATGAAATTTTTGTAAGTGACATTTATGATGTAATTGATGAGTGTAAACAATATGAATTTGAATTATCACACACAGAAAAAGAGTAACAAAATGAGAGTAAATATTGAAACAGGAGAGATTGTGATATGATTACAGCATATAAAGTTCGAAGGGATAATCTGAAGTGTGAGTACAAAATCAACTTTGTAACTACAAACTATAATTATTTCAAACTTGTGGAAGAAGTCTGTCAGAAAGTTAGGGCTTATCAGCTGGCTGATGATGAGTTAGAATATAAAAAAAGGAGAGCTAAAAATGCAAATTACAATGTGTGACAAATGTAAGAAGAAAATCTCTAGTAGGGGAATTGGTGATGATGATAGCAATGTTTTATGTAGTGGTAAACTTACTATAGATAACTATAATCCAATCTATTTTGAGTTGTGTCGAGATTGCACGAATGAACTTGCAAGATTTTTTGGTATGGATAGTTGGGAAAATTTTGTTTAAAATTTAAAAATGGTCTTCCGATTAAATGTTGGAATATGGTATTGGAGCAGTGGTGGAATAGGAAAGAAATATGGTTTTGCAATTAAAAAGATTTTGCTTGTTCCTCATGGTGGTTGGCACAACGATACAATTTGTACAGTAGAAATTAAAACATAATTTAGGAAGAATAATTTAAATTTTCAAAAGGAGAAAATTATGGGAAAGTATAATATTACATATTCATGTAGACATGAAGGAAGAATAGAATCATTTGGAAAGATAGCAAACAGAGAGAAAAAAGCTGTACTCATTGTTTTGTGCTTTACAATTGCGTTAGTGTTTTGTAGTTGTAATTTTATTAATCCGATTTTGAGAAACGAATCGAATAGTAAGGGGTCATATATGTTAAGTGATAGACAAAAAAAGATTTTGAAGCAAGAAGGATTGCCTTTAGACTATGAAAAGTTGAATGATACGCAGAAGAGTGCAATCGAATGTATAGAAGATATTTTTAAATATCTGGACAAGACATATCCAAAAGAAAAATTTAAGTATTCAGGATATGTACCATACTCTACACTAGAGCCAGAACATTTAATTGTAGAAAGCCAATATGGAGAGGTCACTGTTAATAGGTATGTAACTACTGATTCGCCTGATAAACCACCTACTTTTAAAGATGATTTTAAGGATGTTAAAGCTGCTGATATTTATGCAACTGTTGTTGATGATTATTTGGCAAAAAAATATGATACAGATAAGTATCTTGTAGATGTAAGTGTAAGCAAATATTTAGATGATACTTTTGACACTAAAACTATAACCCAAAATTGTAATTGTTGTGTATATCTTTATGTTGATGACAGTTTAGGCTTGAAGATATTTAAAGATATTAGTAAAGATTTAGTTGATTTTATGAAAAATAATACAGGTGATATGTTAGTTGAAGCTGATATAGAATTAATAAATAGTTCTGATTTTAGTATGAATATATCAGAAGAATTTGATAATGGCTTAAGTACTGATGTGATAAAAAAACATATCGAATATTATAGGAATGATAGCGAAGAAAAAGTATATGAAGTAAAGGGCGAGTGATATGAAATTATCTGATTCTCAACTAATGTTATTAGAAGAGATAACATAAAAACAAATTACGAAATTTAGGGGAAATATCATATGAAAAGATTAGGCATTGAATATTTTAAATAGTATAGAAAAGGAAAAAATATGAGAAAGTATAATATTACATATTCATGTGGACACGAAGGAAGAATAGATTCATTTGGAAAGATAGCAAACAGAGAGAAAAAAGTTGTACTCATTGTTTTGTGCTTTACAATTGCGTTAATGTTTTGCAGTTGTAATTTTATTAATCCGATTTTGAGAAATAATTCAAATAGTAAGGGGTCATATGTGTTATGTGATAGACAAAAAAAGATTTTGAAGCAAGAAGGATTGCCTTTAGACTATGAAAAGTTGAATGATACGCAGAAGAGTGCAATCGAATGTATAGAAGATATTTTTAAATATC
>JBQKHY010000040.1:0-14646 GCA_052118065.1 Ruminococcus sp. LCP21S3_E8
AACCTATTATATATCTATCGAATAAAACTGATATATTAAAAAGTATGTACCATAACAATCCCTCAGTCGCTCTTTAAGAGTAAATTGTCATTCTTCCAATTTACGAGCGACTAGCTTTTCTAGCGAAAACGGCAAACCCTTTGTCCCTTCGGGACATTTCCCTTAGCAAGGGAATACCTTTACACAAGGGAGCCAAGCATAATATGTACAAACTTATAAATTTATACATAATTAAAGAAATTGTACATACCTTGTTGCCTCCCTCGCTGAGGGAGCTGTCATTCGTGAATTGCAAAGCAATTCACCTTTTAAAGAATGACTGAAGGAGTGGTTGATATTTTAAACTTGTTTAAAATATCATCATATAAGAAACTTTCCTTTATTTCTAACTATAAAATACAATGAACATTATGAGATACAGTTGTAGGGGACATCATTGATGTCCCGTTACAAACTAGCCTTTATATAGGTACTTTGCCCTATGTAGCAAGTTATAATTTCTAGTTTCTACATAGGACAAAATTGTATAAAACATTTTACTATTAAACGGGCGAACGATGTTCGCCCCTACGACTGTAAGCCAAAATTTTGTTATAATTCACACCCACAAACCCAAATTTGTAGTACTAATATATGATAGAATAGATAAAATGATTAATCACAAAACAAATAAATAGGGGAGAGAACAAGAAAAAGCCACCCATAAAGGGTGGCTTAAATCATAAAAATCAGTTATAAAATTTTAATTATATAATTAAAAATTAAACTAACTCTATTTCTATTACTTAAAAATCACATTACAATAATGCATATAGTAATGAAAATTACTTAGATAGTAGTTCCTTAATTCTTCTAACTGCTTCGATAGTGTTTTCTCTATCGCCAAATGAAGTTAGACGGAAGTAGCCTTCGCCATTCTTACCAAAGCCTTCACCGGGTGTACCAACTACATTTGCATTTTCAAGTAGGTAATCAAAGAATTCCCAGCTACCCATACCGTTAGGACATTTTAGCCAAATGTAAGGAGAGTTCTTGCCACCTGTGTAGTAAATGCCCAGTTCATCCATTGCTGAAGCGATAATCTTTGCATTTTCCTGATAGTAGCTAATGTTTTCCTTAAATTCTTTCTGACCTTCTTCAGAAAGAACTGCTGCTGCAGCACACTGTACAGGCCATGAAACACCATTAAACTTAGTAGCTTCTCTTCTGTACCATAGCTTGTAAATGTTCTTGCCGTCTCTTTCAAGTTCCTTAGGAATGATTGTGTAACCACAACGAGTACCTGTGAAACCTGCTGTCTTTGATAGAGAACAAAGTTCAATTGCACAAGTTCTAGCACCTTCAACTGCAAAGATACTTCTTGGAGAGTCATCTGTGATAAATGCTTCATATGCTGCATCAAAGATGATAATTGCATCATTCTTGTTAGCATAGTCAACCCAAGTCTTTAGCTGGTCATATGAGTAAGCTGAACCTGTTGGGTTGTTAGGAGAGCAAAGGTAGATAATGTCAGCCTTTACATCTTCGTTAGGCATCGCACAGAAACCGTTAGATTCGTTAGAATCAGCATAGATAATCTTTCTGCCTGCCATAATGTTACTGTCAACATATACAGGGTAAACAGGGTCAGTTACAAGAACTGTGTTGTCCTTATCGAAAATATCACCAATATTACCTGAGTCAGACTTAGCACCGTCTGTAATAAGAATTTCTGATGGGTCAACCTTTACACCAAATGTGTTGTAGTAGTCAGAAACTGCTTTTCTTACAAATTCATAACCTTCATAGTCAGGATAACCCTTGAAAGTTTCCTTGTTGCCTAGGTCGTCAGCACCTTTCTTAAGTGCCTCAACTGCAATCTTAGGTAGTGGTAGTGTAACATCACCGATACCTAGCTTAATAACCTTTTTGTCTGGGTTAGCACTGCAATATTCATTAACTCTCTTTGCAATTTCAGCAAAAAGATAGTTAGGAACTAGATTGTCAAAATTTCTATTTACCTTCATTTTCTTATGCTCCTTGATTAAAATTCATTTCTATGTTTAAGTGTAGTTAGCATATACTAACTACACTTATTTTATCATTTATATATAATTTGTCAAGTTAATTATTCACCAAGAGAAGCCTTGATAAATTCTCTAAATACAGGGTGAGCATTAGTTGGTCTTGACTTAAATTCAGGATGATACTGAACTGCAACAAAGAACTTGTTAGCTGGAATTTCTACAGCCTCTACAAGTAGTCCGTTAGGGGATGTACCTGAGATAACCATACCGGCCTTTTCAAATGCATCTCTAAATTCATTGTTGAATTCATAACGATGACGATGTCTTTCAGCAACTTCAGGCTTACCGTAGCACTTGTCAAGCATTGAACCGGGCTTAACCTTACAAGGATAAGCACCAAGACGCATTGTACCACCCTTAGTAACAACACCCATCTGTTCTTCCATAATGTCAATAACCTTGTGTTTGCTTTCAGGAGCAAATTCACCGGAGTTTGCATCTTCAAAGCCAAGCACATTTCTTGCAAATTCCATAACTGCAACCTGCATACCTAGGCAGATACCAAGATAAGGAATGTTGTTCTTACGAGCATATTCTGCTGCTTTAATCTTACCTTCAACACCACGCTGACCAAAGCCACCCGGTACTAGAATACCGTCAACATCACCTAGTAGGTCATTTACTGTGTATTCTGTAATAAGTTCTGTATCAACCCACTTGATTTCTACAAAAGCCTTGTTTTCATAACCGGCATGACGAAGTGCCTCTGCAACTGATAGATAAGCATCATGTAGCTGAACATACTTACCACAAAGTGCAATTTTAACTGTCTTTTCTCTAGCATCAATGCGTTCAAGCATATCGTGCCATTCTTTCATATCGCCTTTTTCAGCCTTAATATTAAGTTCTCTACAAACAACATCACAGAAGTTAGCTTTTTCTAGCATTAGTGGAGCTTTGTATAGAACAGGAATTGTGATATTTTCAATAACGCAATCAGGCTGTACATTACAGAACATAGCAATCTTCTTGAAGATTGACTGTTCCAGTGGCTTATCACATCTTAGAACAATAATATCAGGGTTAATACCTAATGCTCTTAGTTCTTTAACAGAGTGCTGAGTTGGCTTACTCTTGTGTTCTTCACTACCTGCAATATAAGGTACAAGACAAACATGAATGAAGATACTGTTTTCTCTGCCAACTTCAAGGCTAACCTGACGGATAGCTTCTAGGAATGGCTGAGACTCAATATCACCAACTGTACCACCGATTTCAGTAATAACAACATCAGCATCAGTATTCTTACCAACTTGATAAATAAAGTGCTTAATTTCGTTTGTAATGTGAGGGATAACCTGTACTGTTTCACCTAGGTAGTCGCCTCTTCTTTCTTTTTCAAGAACATTTGAATATACCTTACCTGTTGTAAGGTTAGAAAACTTGTTAAGGTTTTCATCAATAAATCTTTCGTAGTGACCAAGGTCTAGGTCAGTTTCTGCACCATCTTCTGTAACATAAACTTCACCATGCTGATATGGACTCATTGTACCAGGGTCAACATTAATGTATGGGTCAAGCTTTTGTGCTGCAACTTTAAGACCTCTTGATTTTAACAGACGACCTAGGGACGCTGCTGTAATACCCTTACCTAAACCTGATACAACACCACCAGTAACAAATATATACTTTGTTGGCATCTTGCTCATTTTTTTCCTCCTGAATAATCCTTATTAATTGGGAATTTTCACTTTTTATGTATTAGTTTTTTAAAATTAGTCAAAAAATAAATTTCTGTAAAAAAACGAAAATGCCATTGCCGGTAAAATACCGACAATGACTATTATCTTAAATTTTAATTAGACTTCAACAGTACCTTCAAATACCTTTTCAGCTTCACCTGTCATATATACTGTTTCATCAGTATAGTTAATTACAAGGTCGCCACCTTTTAGTTTAACGGTAATGTCGTCACCCTTGTTACAGAAGCCGTTTTCACAAGCTGCAACTGCAGCAGCACAAGCACCTGTACCACAAGCCCAAGTTTCACCTGAACCTCTTTCCCAAACTCTCATTTTGATTGTATGGTCATCAAGAACTTTTACAAATTCTGTATTTACTCTTTCAGGGAAGAGCTTATCATTTTCAAACTTAGGACCGATTTCATCCAGTTCAAGGTTATCAATGTCACCCTTGATAAATACTACACAGTGAGGGTTACCCATTGATACACAAGTAATGTTGTATTCCTCACCATCAATAGTATATGGTTCGTTAACAATTTTATCCTTATCCATTTTTGCAGGGATTTCCTTAGGGTCAAGGATAGCTTTACCCATATCAACTCTTAGTGACTTAACTTCGCCATCAAGTGTATAAGCCTTTAGGTGCTTAATACCGGAAAGAGTTTCAATGTCCAGCTTATCTTTCTTCTTAATATCAACCATACCATGGTCATATAGGAACTTACCCACACAACGGATACCGTTACCACACATTTTACCTTCTGAACCGTCAAGGTTGAAGATTCTCATCTTAGCATCGGCCTTGTCACTAGGACAAACTAGGATAATACCGTCACCACCAATACCGAAGTGTCTGTCAGAAAGTCTTACTGATAGAGCCTCAGGATTGTCAATTCTCTGGTCAAATGTACTAAAGTAAATGTAGTCATTACCTGTACCGTGCATCTTAGTGAAGTTTAATTTCATCTTTTCATCCCTCATATCGTTAATGTCAACCAATTCTGTGCTTATCTGGCTGTACTTACTCTTTAGGCAATCTGCAAGTGCATTAGCAGTATCGATGGATGTTAGGCAAGGAATGTTTCTTTCAACAGTTTTTCTTCTGATTTTAACAGAATCTCTTTCAGGCTGTCTGCCCTTAGCTGATGTTGAAATTACATACTGAATCTTGCCACTTTCAATAAGTGTTAGTGTGTTATCTCTATTATCTTCGTGAATCTTCTTAACTGTAATTGCGTTTATACCGTATTCATGAAGATAGTTAGCAGTACCTTCTGTAGCGTAAATCTTAAAGCCTAGGTCTGCATATTTCTTAGCAACATCACCGATTTCACACTTATCGCTATTTCTAACGGTGATAAATACACCACCACCACGCTTCATCTTGTAACCGGCACCGATAAGACCCTTGTATAGAGCTTCTTCAAGTGTACTTGCAATACCAAGAACTTCACCGGTTGACTTCATTTCAGGACCAAGGTGGTTATCAACATTAATTAGCTTTTCAAATGAGAATACAGGAACTTTAACTGCAACATAAGGACTCTTCTTGTATAGACCTGTACCGTAACCCATATCCTTTAGCTTTTCGCCAAACATAGCTCTTGTAGCAAGGTCAACCATTGGAACACCGGTAACCTTACTGATGTAAGGAATTGTTCTTGATGAACGAGGGTTAACTTCAATAACATTTAGTTCACCATTATAAATTAGGTACTGAATATTTACAAGACCCTTAGTCTGTAGTGAAAGTGCTAGGTTTCTAGATGCATTAACAATTGTTTCTGTCATTTCATCAGAAATATTCCATGCAGGGTAAACTGCAATTGAGTCACCTGAGTGAACACCTGCTCTTTCAACATGTTCCATAATACCCGGAATAAGAATGTCATCACCATCACAGATTGCATCTACTTCAAGTTCTGTACCCATCATATACTTATCAATAAGCACAGGGTTCTCTATATTTTGTGCAAGGATGATAGCCATATATTCCTTAACATCTGCCTCGTTAAAGGCAATAATCATATTTTGACCACCTAAAACATAAGATGGACGAAGAAGAACAGGGTAGCCAATCTTTTCAGCAGTTTCAAGAGCCTCTTCACAATTCATAACTGTAAAGCCCTTTGGACGGCTAATGTGGTGTTCTTCAAGTAATTCATCAAATCTTTCTCTGTCTTCAGCCATATCAATAGCATCAGCTGATGTACCAAGAATTCTAATTCCATGGTCAGAAAGATATTTTGTAAGTTTAATAGCTGTTTGACCACCAAAGGCAACAACTGCACCGATAGGCTTTTCTGTTTTGATGATACCCATTACATCTTCATTTGTAAGTGGTTCAAAGTAAAGTCTGTCAGCAGTATCAAAGTCAGTAGAAACTGTTTCAGGGTTGTTGTTTACAATAACAACATCATAACCGGCTTTCTTTAGTGACCATACACAGTGAACTGAAGAATAGTCAAATTCGATACCTTGACCGATTCTGATAGGACCTGAACCAAATACCATAACAGTTTCTTTGTCAGAACCTTTTTCTTTAATAAATTCTTCAGCTTCATTTTCTTCATCAAATGTACTGTAGAAGTAAGGTGTTTCAGCATCAAATTCAGCAGCACATGTATCAACCATTTTATAAACAGGTGTAGCAGAGTACTTACATTCTTCACCTGTAAATGCTTCGATAGTTCTATCTAGGAAACCAAGTTTCTTAGCCTTAAAGTAGGTAGCTTCATCAAGATTGCCTTCTTTAAGAGTTTTTTCCATATCAACAAGGATAAGTAGCTTGTTTAAGAACCATTCATCAATTAATGTAATTTCGTGAATCTTGTCAACAGAAACACCTCTCTTAAGTGCTTCAAATACACAGAAAATTCTCTGGTCATCACAAACAGAAAGTCTGTCAACAACATTCTCATCACTCATCTTAGCAAACTTCTTATCGTCAAGTGTATCGTGAGAAATTTCAGCACCACGAACTGCTTTCATAATAGCATGTTCAAATGTTGGTGCAATAGCCATAACTTCACCGGTAGCCTTCATCTGTGTACCAAGAGTTCTCTTAGCATAAACAAACTTATCAAATGGCCACTTAGGGAACTTAACAACTACATAGTCAAGTGCAGGTTCGAAACAAGCATATGTAGAACCTGTAACTGCATTCTTGATTTCACCAAGTGTGTAACCAATAGCAATTTTTGCAGCAACCTTAGCAATAGGATAACCTGTAGCCTTAGATGCTAGTGCTGATGAACGAGAAACTCTAGGGTTTACTTCGATAACAGCATATTCAAAACTTTCTGGGTTTAGAGCGAACTGACAGTTACAACCACCCTCAACACCAAGAGCCTGAATAATATTTAGAGATGCTGAACGAAGCATCTGATATTCTTTATCTGCAAGTGTTACTGCAGGAGCAATAACAATAGAGTCACCTGTATGTACACCAACAGGGTCAAAGTTTTCCATTGAACAAACTGTAATTACATTACCGTCCGAGTCACGGATAACTTCAAATTCGATTTCTTTCCAACCGGCAATACACTTTTCAACAAGTACCTGTGTAATAGGGGAAAGCTCAAGACCGTTTGATGTGATTTCTCTTAGTTCTTCTTCATTATCAACGATACCACCACCGGTACCACCAAGAGTAAATGCAGGACGGATAATTACAGGGTAGCCGATTTCATTGGCAAAATCAACTGCTGACTCAACATCATTAACAACAAGTGAAGGGATAACCGGCTGACCGATAGCCTCCATTGTGTCCTTAAACATCTGTCTGTCTTCAGCCTTATCAATAGTTTCAGGGTTAGCACCAAGTAGCTGAACACCGTTCTTTTCTAGGAAACCTTCCTTTGCAAGTTGCATAGAAAGTGTAAGACCTGTCTGACCACCTAGAGTGGAAATTAGACCGTCCGGCTTTTCTTTTTCAATAATTCTCTTAACAACCGGAAGAGTAAGTGGTTCAATATAAACCTTGTCTGCCATAGCGTTGTCAGTCATAATAGTAGCAGGGTTTGAGTTTACAAGAATAACCTCAAGACCTTCTTCTTTCAAAGCACGACAAGCCTGAGTACCGGCATAGTCAAATTCAGCAGCTTGACCGATAACGATAGGACCTGAACCAATTACCATAACTCTTTTTAAATTTGGTTTAATAGGCATTTATATGCATCCTTTCATATATATTAAAGGGAAAAATAAACTTAATCCATCATACTAACAAACTTATCAAATAGAAATGCTGTATCCTGTGGACCACCACAAGCTTCAGGGTGGAACTGAACAGTAAATACCGGCATATCATTATAAGTGATACCTTCACAAGTACCGTCATTACCATTTACAAAGCTAACCTTTGCATTTTCAGGAATGCTATCGTTAACTACGGCATAACCATGGTTTTGGCTTGTAATATAAATTCTACCTGTTTCAGTATCCTTTGCAGGTTGGTTAGCACCTCTGTGACCGTAATGTAGCTTTTCAGTTGTTGCACCCTGTGAAAGTGCAAGTAGCTGATGACCAAGACAGATACCGAATGTAGGAATCTTGTGTTCACATAACTTCTTTAGTTCAGCAATGATTTCTGTATTTTCTGTTGGATCCCCGGGACCGTTACTTAGCATAATACCATCAGGGTTCATAGCAACAATCTGTTCACAAGTTGTACTTGCAGGAACAACTGTAACATCACAACCACGCTTTACTAGTTCTCTTCTAATGTTATCCTTTGCACCAAAGTCCATAAGAACAACATTCTTTTTGTGTGTTTCACTTTCAAAAAGTTCTTCTTTGTCAGTAGTAACACTCTTAACTGCATCAGTAACTCTATATGACTTTAGTTCTTCAATATCCTTGTCTAGGTTATCAAGACTATAAGTTAATTTGCAGTTCATAACACCGTATTCACGAACAATTCGTGTTAGGCATCTTGTGTCTATATCGTAAAGACCAGGAACATCTGAGTCTTTTAAAAAGGTGTCAAGTACGCCCTCGCAACGAAAATTGGAAGGTTCCTGACACCAGTTTCTAACAATATAAGCCTTTAAGGCCGGTTTTTTACTTTCAAAATCGGAAGGAATAACCCCATAGTTACCAATAAGAGGGAATGTCTGAATAACCACCTGACCAAAATAACTAGGGTCGGTGAGTGTTTCAAGATAACCTGTCATAGCTGTTGTAAAAACAAGTTCCCCTGTAGTTTCCTTTTTTGCTCCAAAGGATTTACCTTCAAAAACTTTTCCGTTTTCAAGGATTAGATATGCCTTTGACTCCATTAAAATTACATTCCTTTCATAAAGTTAGTTTTCATATGTCTTTAGAACTCTAAGAGCAACATCATACTTGCTTTTACGCAAGTTCATTGCTTGTTTCTCAAGATAATGGTGTGCCTGACTTTCTGTCATACGCAAGTTTTGCATAAGAAGAATTTTTGCACGATTCACAAGTTTCATTGTTTCAACCTGTGTTTTTAACTTTGTATTTTCTTTGACTACTCTGTTCATTCTCTCCTTAAAACATTCAGAGAATAACAGATAATGGTGAAAAAGATGTTTGCTAATAGGTTTGGATATTACCATAATACCTTGTGATGTCATCATCTGAGCAACATCATTTGAGCTTTTAACAGGAACAATAACAAGAATACTTGCTATTGTGGTTTTGCTACAACTAATTGCAAATTCAAGTCCTGTTTCATTCTCCAAAGGAGAATTAATAAGGATTAGGTCAAACTCATCGTTTTCGATAAAGTCTTTTGCAATTTCAGAAGTTTCGGCACTTACTACAGAGCCAAAGCCTTCTTCCTTTAATAGAACTGTCAAAGCCTGGGTGTTGTTTAGTTTGGACACTACTATTGCCTTTTTCACATAAATCACTCACTATATTCTATACTATATTCTTAGTAAAGATATTGCATATAAGAATTATAACAAATTTTTTCTTCTAAAGAAAGACAAAAAGCAAAATTTTTATGAAAAAATCAACATTTTTTTCGCCTATATATAATGTATAAGGAAAATAGGTTGTTTTTTATGTTTTTAATTGCCTAAAATTATCTGAAAAAATCACAAGAAAGGTATGTAAAGTTAATTTCACACTGTTTTTCTGTAAAAATATCTTTGTTTACAGAAAAATCTACGCAATAATTTACTGCTATTATTATATAGTGAATTTTCTATATTCGTCAAGGAGAAATTGCAACTTTTCTTTTATTATCCGTCTTTTAAGTGCGTTTTTATATATCTTTTTACATTTTGTACAAGTATTTTGCAAGAAAATATAAAAATCTTGCAAATTCTTATAAATTAAAATAAATTCTCAAAATTCTATTGACATTGTCTGTGTATAGGGCTATAATGTGTACAACGAAACAGCAAAGGCGCTGCAGATTAAGAAACTCTTTATCTGCTGCGCCATTTTTGTTTTTAGTAAAAATTTTTATTAGGATAGGAGATTACTCACAATGGTAAATGTTCCAGAAATTTTCGGTAGTATGGTATTTAATGATGCTACAATGAAAGAAAGACTTCCAAAGGCTACATACAAAGCTTTAAAGAAGACAATTGATCTTGGTGAACCACTTGATATTTCAGTTGCTAATGTTGTTGCCAATGCAATGAAGGATTGGGCAGTTGAAAAAGGTTGTACTCACTACACTCACTGGTTCCAGCCAATGACAGGTGTTACAGCAGAAAAGCATGATAGCTTTATTGATCCTGCAGGTGACGGTACAGCTATTATGGAATTCGGTGGTAAGGAATTAGTAAAGGGTGAACCTGATGCTTCTTCATTCCCAAGTGGTGGTATTAGAGCTACTTTTGAAGCAAGAGGTTACACAGCATGGGACCCTACTTCACCGGCATTTATCAGAGATACTACATTATATATTCCTACTGCTTTCTGTTCTTACACAGGTGAAGCACTTGATAAGAAAACTCCTTTACTTCGTTCAATGGAAGTTCTTTCAAATGCAGCTTGCAGAACACTAAAGCTATTTGGTAAAGATGTTAAGAAGGTTACATCAACAGTTGGTCCTGAACAGGAATACTTCCTAGTTGATAAAGAATATTTTGATCAGAGAAAAGACCTTATTTTTACAGGCAGAACACTATTTGGTGCAGCTGCTCCAAAGGGTCAGGAACTTGACGACCACTACTTTGGTGCACTAAAGACTAGAGTTAAGGACTTTATGGCAGACCTTGATGTTGAACTTTGGAAACTTGGTATTACATCAAAGACAAGACATAACGAAGTTGCTCCTGCTCAGCACGAAGTTGCTCCAATCTTTGGAACAACAAATATTGCTACTGACCACAACCAGTTAGTAATGGAAACACTTAAGAAAACTGCTGAAAAGCATGGTATGGTTTGCTTACTTCACGAAAAGCCATTTGCAGGTGTTAACGGTTCAGGTAAGCACAACAACTGGTCAATGTGTACAAATGAAGGTGAAAACCTAATTAGCCCTGGTAAGAACCCAATCAACAATACACAGTTCCTATTTATTCTAGCAGCTATTATGAAGGGTGTTGACGAATATGCAGACCTTCTAAGAATTTCAGTTGCATCTGCAGGTAATGACCACAGACTAGGTGCTAACGAAGCTCCTCCTGCTATCGTTTCAATGTTCTTAGGTGATGAACTTGAAGCTGTTGTTAAGTCTATTGTTGAAGATAAGGATTATGCAACTCCGGGTAAAGTTCCAATGCACCTTGGTGTTGATGTTCTTCCTGAATTTAAGAAGGATACAACAGATAGAAACAGAACATCACCTTTCGCATTTACAGGTAACCGTTTTGAATTTAGAATGTTAGGTTCAGCAGTAAACATTGCTTGTCCAAACATTATGATTAATACAATTATGGCTGAAGAACTAAATCAGTTCTGTGACGAAATTGAAAAGGCTGATGATAAGGATAAGGCTATTAAAGAACTTATCAAAAAGACATTTACAGAACATCAGAGAATTATCTTTAATGGTGACGGTTATTCTGATGAATGGCCTGTTGAAGCTGAAAAGAGAGGCCTACCAAACTACCGTTCACTACCTGAAGCTCTTGCTCACTTTGACGACCAGAAGAACATTGACCTATTTGTTAAGAACAATGTTCATGACGAAGTTGAAATCAAGGCTAGAAAGGTAATCACTCTTGAAGAATATGCAAAGACAATCAACATTGAAGCATTAACAATGCTAGAAATGGCAAAACAGGATATTCTACCTGCAGTATCAGCATATGTTAAGGAACTAACTGACACAGCTCTTGCTAAGAAGGCTCTATCAAATGCAATTCCTACTTCTGTTGAAGAAGACCTAGTAGCTACTCTATCTAATGACCTAGTATCATTCGTAGAAAAGATTGATACTCTATCAGAAGATGTAGTTAAGGGTAACGACATTGAAGATGCTCAGGAAAAGGCAAACTACTATCATGATGTTGTATTTGCGGCAATGAATGAACTAAGAGCAGTTAGTGATGAAATGGAAACAATTACATCATCTGACTACTGGCCATATCCAACATATGATGAACTTCTATTTGGTGTTTGATAACACAACATATAACATTTATTAACATTCAATTT
Source organism: Ruminococcus sp. LCP21S3_E8 (assembly GCA_052118065.1). Classification (GTDB taxonomy): domain Bacteria; phylum Bacillota; class Clostridia; order Oscillospirales; family Acutalibacteraceae; genus Ruminococcoides. The sequence continues at coordinate 12,344 of JBQKHY010000040.1, forward strand.
AACATTTAAAGATTTTTATTTAAAATTAAATATTAACCTTTAATCTTCAAAAACAGTATGCTCCTTGTGTCAGGAGCAGGGAGCATACTTTTTTATATCTATTCTTTTTTAACATTTAACATTTTTACTTGAGGAGATGAAGGAGATATGGATGCAAATTCTGTATTAGACATGGTGACAAGTACCTCTTTTGGTATTTGGTTTTTGATTGGTGCTGCACTTGTATTCTTTATGCAAGCCGGCTTCGCAATGGTTGAGACCGGTTTTACCAGAGCTAAGAGTGCCGGTAATATCATTATGAAGAACCTTATGGACTTCTGTATCGGTTCTGTTGTATTTATGTTCTTAGGCTTCGGTCTTATGATGTCTGAAGACTACATTGCAGGTGTAATTGGTGCTCCTAACTTAGGAATTTTCACTAATTACAGTGGTTTTGATTATTCAAGCTTTGTATTCCAGTTAGTATTCTGTGCTACTGCTGCTACAATCGTTTCAGGTTCAATGGCAGAAAGAACAAAGTTTAGTGCTTATTGTATTTATTCAGCAGTTATCAGTGCTGTTGTTTATCCTATTGAAGCAGGTTGGGTTTGGAACTCAGCCGGTTGGCTACATCAGTTACAGTTTGTTGACTTTGCCGGTTCTGCTGTTATTCATACAGTTGGTGGTACAACTGCTCTTATCGGTGCTATCTTAGTTGGTCCTCGTATCGGTAAATATAGCAAGACAAAGAGTGGCAAGATTAAGTCAAACGCTATCCCTGGTCACTCACTAACACTTGGTGCACTTGGTGTATTCATTCTTTGGTTCGGTTGGTACGGCTTTAACGGTGCTGCTTGTACTACAATCGAAAGTTTAGGTTCTGTATTCCTAACAACAACTGTTGCTACAGGTGCTGCTACAGTTTCTTGTATGGTCTTTACTTGGATTAAGGACGGTAAGCCTGATGTTGGTATGTGTCTAAACGCATCCCTAGCAGGTCTGGTAGCTATCACAGCTCCTTGTGCATCTGTTGATGCTCTTGGTGCATTTATCATCGGTATTGTTGCCGGTATCTTAGTTGATGTAGTTGTTGAACTACTTGATAAAAAGTTACACATTGATGACCCTGTAGGTGCTGTTGGTGTTCATATGGCAAATGGTATTTGGGGTACTCTTGCAGTTGGTCTATTTGCAACAGGTAAGGGCGAAGGTGCTTTCGTAGATGGTTCTGCTTTAGCCGGTCTATTCTATGGTGGTGGCTTTAAACTTCTAGGTATCCAGGCTTTAGGTATTTGTTGTATCGTTGCTTATGTTGTAGTAGCAATGACAATTGTATTCCAGATTATTAAACACACAATCGGTCTAAGAGTTTCTGCTGAAGATGAAATCATCGGTATGGATGTTGCTGAACATGGTCTATCATCAGCATATGCAGACTTTATGTCAACAACACCTGCTTACAACGGTGAAGTTGCAGAAGAAGTTGACCTTAAGGGTGTTAAGCCTGTTGACCTAACACTAGGTACAAAGGCTACAGGCAAATATACTCAGGTTTCAGTTATCTGTCCTGAAGACAAGTTTGGTGCTTTAAGAGATACAATGAACGCTATCGGTGTAACCGGTATGACAGTTACACAGGTTATGGGTTGTGGTGTTGAAAAGGGTCACCTAGGTAGATATAAGGGTGTTCCAACATCTATGAACCTATATCCAAAGGTAAAGGTAGATATTGTTGTTTCAACTGTTGACCCTGGTCTTGTAGTTGCAGCAGCTCAAAAGGCTATCGGTACTGAACATAGAGGTAGTGGTAAGATCTTTGTATCTGATGTTGAAGATGTTATGAGAGTTCGTACAGGTGAAACCGGTTACGATGCCCTTAATGACTAATTAATTTAGCTTACTAGTATAGTTCCTTCCTGAAGAACTTATACTTAGTTTTATACCTATCCTTTTTAGGAAAGCAGGTGTCATATGACATCTGCTTTTCTCTTTTGTTTTTTTTCAATTTTTGTCTGTTGGTAAAGGTAAATCAGTAATATAAATTAGGGTTTGTAGTGCTATTTGATAGTTTCAGCTAATATGGAATTGTAAATGAATTTACAATTCCAATCACTCCTTCCGTCTTTGCATACGCAAAGCGGGACTTTGTCAATAATTTGATATAAAAAAAGTAAAAAAGAGGGGGATATTTACATTGCTAATCGGTGTGAAGCGACTTCTCAAAATCACAAGGTGAAAGATAATTAATAGATGAATGAATTCTTTTAGTATTGTAAAAATTCTCAATATAGTTGTAAATAAGGGAATATGCTTGCAAGTAGTTT
>JBQKHY010000041.1:0-13499 GCA_052118065.1 Ruminococcus sp. LCP21S3_E8
AAACTCTCTAATAATTTGTATATTAGACCTTTCGGTTTAACATCTTATTAAATCGTCAAGCTCATTTCTGAATACTTGCGTGTTGTGTATTTTTTAGTGTTCACATTCACTATCCTTAAAACTTGAGTTTCTTAACTCAAAGTCATTTTCGGGTTTCTTGTTCGTTGTTTAATTTTCAAGGTCCGTTGTTCCTTCTGAGTTTCTTCCTTACTCTCGATTTCTCTTGAGTTCTTCTGTTCCCTCAGCGGAACGAGTTTTATTATACGGCTATTTCTCAACTTTGTCAACACTTTTTTTCAACTTTTTTTAAAAATTTTTCATTTTTATTTTACAATCCTTTAAAATGCCCATTCCTATGCCGTTTTGGGCTTGTTAGGTTTTTCAGATAATTTTGAATTTCTCTATTATATAACCTTTATTTAACCTAAATGCATAAAAATAAGATAAAAGTATTTTTAAATATAAAAAAAGGAGAGCATAATGCTCTCCTTAATAATACTGATTATATATCAGTGATGGTCACCGTGACAATCTACACAACCCTTTGGTGCTAATAGTTCAGGTTCATAAAAGATACCGTTCTTGTCATAGTAATCCTTAACTGCTGCTTTAACTGCTTCTTCTGCTAGAACTGAACAGTGAACCTTTACAGGTGGTAGTCCATCAAGAGCTTCAACAACTGCTTTATTAGAAAGTTCAAGAGCCTTGCTGATAGGCTGACCCTTAATCATTTCTGTAGCCATAGAAGATGATGCAATTGCAGATGCACAACCAAATGTGTTGAACTTTACATCTGTAATAATATCATCCTTAACTTTAATATAGATTTTCATAATATCGCCACACTGAGCGTTACCTACTTCACCGATACCGTCAGCGTCTTCAATCTTACCAACATTTCTTGGGTTAGTAAAATGGTCCATAACCTTTTCGCTATAAAGAGCCATTATTTTTCCTCCTTCATCATTCTTTCCCAAACAGGTGACATACCTCTTAGATATGTTACTACTTCAGGAACAACCTTAATAATATGGTCAATTTCTTCTTCAGTATTAAATTCACTGATAGAAAGTCTTAAGCTACCATGGGCAATTTCTACAGGTACACCAATAGCAAGTAGAACATGACTTGGGTCAAGGCTACCACTTGTACAAGCTGAACCGGAAGATGCTTCAACACCCTTTTGGTCTAGCCATAGCAAAATACCTTCACCTTCGATTCCTTCAAAGCACATATTAAGTGTACCGGGAAGATGGTGTTCCATATTACCATTAATTCTTGACTTTTCAATATCCTTTAGTCCGTCAACCAACTTGTTACGAAGTGAAGTTACATACTTCATATTCTTATCAAGATTTTCAGTTGCTTCAACTAAAGCTGCTGCCATACCAACAATACCCGGCATATTTTCTGTACCGGCTCTTTTCTTTCTTTCCTGAGCACCACCCTCAATAATGTTGGTTAGCAAGATACCCTTTCGAGCATATAAAGCACCAACACCCTTAGGTCCATGGAACTTATGACCACTCATAGAAAGCATATCAATATTCATTTCTTTTACATCAACCGGAATATGTCCAACTGCTTGTACTGCATCTGTGTGGAACAGTACACCCTTTTCGTGACAAATTGCACCAATTTCTTTAATTGGCTGAATTGTACCGATTTCGTTATTTGCAGTCATTATAGTAACAAGACAAGTTTTGTCTGTGATTGCGTTTTTAACATCTTCAGGTTTTACAATACCATCAGAATAAACATCAAGTAAAGTTACTTCAAAGCCTTCCTTTTCAAGAGCCTTTAAAGTATGAAGAATTGCATGGTGTTCAAACTTACTGGAAATAATATGATTTTTACCTTTACGCTTACCCATATAAGCAGCTGAGCGTAATGCTTGGTTGTCTGCTTCACTACCACCGGATGTAAAGTAAATTGTTGATGGTTCGGCGTTAATACACTTAGCCACCTTTGCTCTAGCATCTTCAAGATATTCTTTAGCCTTTTGGCCAATAGAGTGAAGTGAGCTTGGATTACCGTAAACATCTGCAAACATTGGCATCATAGCATTTAAGGCAGTATCACTAATCTTTGTTGTTGCTGCATTATCAGCATAAACTAACATTGGTTTCACTCTCCTATTTCCTATAAACTTTATAGGAATAAAATAACACATAATTCCTAACATGTCAATAGGAATTATGCGTATATTCTTTATAAAATATTCATTTGTTGTTTTTTATCCGTTAAAACCTGTAATATCCTTAATAACTTCACCTGCAATAATAAGTCCTACTACACTAGGAACAAAAGCTATTGAACCGGGAACAGTTCTTTTATTAGTAACTTCTTCACTTTCCAAAGGCTTTAGTGGTTGCTCCTTAGAATAAACAACCTTTAGCTTTTTGATACCTCTTTTCTTTAATGCACCACGCATTACCCTTGCTAATGGGTCCATACTTGTTTTGAAAATATCAGTAACTTCAAATGCAGTTGGGTCAAGTTTGTTGCCTGCACCCATTGATGAAATTAATTTTACATTATACTCCTTGCATTTTTCTGCCAGACCGATTTTTCCGGACACTGTGTCTATTGCATCAACTACATAGTCAAATCGTCTGAAATCGAAATTCTCGGCATTTTCAGGCAAGAAAAAGCAATCATACTTATTGACAACTGTTGATGGAGAAATATCCTTTATCCTTTCTTCCATAACATCAACTTTCAGCTTACCTACTGTTGAATGAGTTGCAATAATCTGTCTGTTAATATTAGTCAGAGAAACAGTATCGTTATCAATAATATCAATTGTACCCACGCCACTTCTTGCAAGTGCTTCAACGGTGAAACCACCAACTCCACCCACACCAAAAACTGCTACTCTTGAATTCTTTAACTTTTCTAATCCATCAGAACCAATCAAAAGCTCTGTACGGGAATACTGATTTATCATTTTACACCTCTATACAAAGAATGGTCGGACTAAGCCGACCATTACTTTACTCTACTTTACCATTAATTAAATCTTCAATAGTCACACTTTCAAGGTAACTATCAATTACACTGTCAAGTTTTTTCCACATTGGAAGAGTAATGCAGTCGTGAGCCTCGTTACACTGAACATCACCACAATTTACACAAGCTACCGGTGCAAGAGAACCCTCACTGGCCTTTAAAATCATACCCACTGTATATTCACAGGTTGGTCGGTTAAGTTTATAACCACCTTTTTTGCCACGCAAAGAATCAAGCAAACCATGCTTATTTAAATTTGACACAATGCTTTCCAAATATTTCATTGAAATTAATGACCGTTCTGAAATATCCTTGAGTGAGATATATTCATCATTGCCGTTAATAGCAAGGTCAATAATAACTCTAAGTGCATATCTTCCTTTAGTTGAAACTATCACTAAATCACTTTCCTTAAACAGTAAAATTACTGTGCCATTTTAGTTGGTGCTTGTTGTAAATAAGCCTTTGCACCATCTGTTTTGCCATCAACCTTAAATGTACCGTCTTCCTTAGAAAGTACAAATGTGTTTTCTACATAATCACCTGTAGTTGCATTAGTTGTTGATGCAACATAAACATAGATATACTGGTCACAAGAAACTGTCTGTGTGTAACCTACAATAAATGATTCGTAACCTGCACAAGTATCTTTGTACTGATTATAAATTTCTTCAATTTCAGCATCTGTATAAGCTGATGAGAAGTAAGTCTTGAACTTAGTTAAGTCACCCTTAGCACAAGCATCTTCAATATCGGCATAGAAGCTCTGAGCTGTCTGTACTGCTGTAGTGTCATTAGCAGTTGATGACTGAATGTAAGAATCAACACTTTGTGCAGTTGTTGGAACTGTTGTAGTAGGAACAGTAGTTGTGTTCTTTGGTGCAGTAGTTGTAGCTACTGTAGAAGGAACAGTTGAAGTAGTTGTACCTCCACTTGGCTTTGAGTTGCTATTACATGATGCAACAAAAATAATAATCAAGCAAATAACAATTACTACCACACAACCACCGGCAACAAACTTCCATATGTTGCTTGGTTTATCGTCTACATATGTATCATTATAATCTTCTTTTTTCTTTTTCTTAGGCTTTGACTTTTTCTTTGGCTTTTCAAATGAACTTGTAACATTATTATCTTCAACAGGAGGTTCTTTTGTAGAAACCTTTGGGATAAAGCCTGTATTTGAAGTTGTATAAGAAGAAATATCTTCATATTCGTCTTCGTGAACTTTCTCTACAGGTGAACCGTTAAAAGCTGCATTGATTTCCTTTTCAAAAGTTTTTAGATGGTCAGGCATTTCGCTACCATCAATACCCTTTAGAAAGTTAGTTTCTTCACCACAGTTAGGGCAAACCTTGCTATTTATATCAATATCCTTACCACATTTTTTACAAAACATAAAATCCTCCTTATTCCTCTAGCTTATGCCACCAATTAGTTGCCGGTTCAACTACATTTCCATATTCATCATAAGATGTTGTGTTGTAGCCTTCAGGAACTTTAATAGCTAACCAAATTGCACCACTGTCTTCAACATAATAGTCAACAACCTTCTGAACATTAGTATTCCATTCCAGATAATGACTGGAACCTGACTGACTGTGCTGGTCATAGAACAAATCTGTATATGCTGTGAAAGTATATTTCTTATCTAAGAATTTCTTTGCTACTGATTCAGCCTTTGAACGCTCATCGTTATAAAGCTCTATACTGATAGAGAATTCAATATTCTTGTTTTGTTCAGAACCCTCATTTTCAATACCAAAGTAATATTTCTTTTCTTTCTTTAAGTCAGCAGTTAATGTTGTTGTATGGTTTTCACCACTATTGCTTTCATCTGTCTGGGCATTTCCCATTGTACTAAAATCATTAATCTTTAGATAACCGTCAATTGATGCCTCAACAGTAATTGTGTATTTTGCACTTTCATAAGGAACAAAGCTAAATAAATAACCTGCACCGTAACCTGCCTTTGATGTTGTATAAGTTTCTTCATCATTTACTCTAACAGGTGTAACATTCATTGCCTCACCGTTTTTGTTAGTCGGTGTAAAGTTAATGTCATTTTCTGTAGCATAAACCATTGACTGAGAACCGGGTACACCCTGAATATAGCTATTGTTGCTATCCTTCATTATGTCTTCACCGATAGAAGTAACTGTTTCCGGAATAAAAATATCAGATAGCTTATTACAAGAAGCAAAAGCTTTGTCTCCGATTTCTGTTACACCGTCTTGTAACTTAATATAGTGAAGTGACTTACAATTAAAGAAAGCTCTTTCGCCTATTCTTTTAATTGTACTTGGCAAAGTAACAGACTTAATATCACTTTCGGCAAAAGCCATATCGGCAATACTTACAACCGATTTACCGTTAATTGTATCGGGAATTTCAATTGTAGCGTCACTGCTCTTTGTACCGGTGATTTCAACACCACCATCAACACTTGAATATTTATAATTTGTATCGGAAAATACATGGATAATGCCCTCTTTGTCAAGGAACATTACGCCACCACCTAAGATACAGATTATTAAAACAATAATCAAAATAGGCTTAAATACTTTCCACTTTTTATTTTCATGATATTCATCATCATCAAACATATCGTCACTGTAGTAGTTTTCAAGATAACTATCATCTTCATCATATTCCAGCTTAGGTCCTGTATAAGAAGAGTGACCATATGTATTTTTGTAAGTAGAATGTTTACTGCTATAGTCTGCAAGTTGTTTTTTGGTATTATTAATAGCTATAATCTTCTCATCTTCAGATATAACATATCCACAACCTTTACAACTATTAAAAGAATTGCCGTTTTCACGAGAACATTTCGGACAAATCCACAAAGAAAATCACCTTCTCCTTATCTATAATAATCTGCCTTATAATTATTCCACAATTCTTCTACCTTAGAAGTGGAATTTTCTTCCTTTGCCTTAGAAATTGGCTCAATGTATTCATTAAACATTTTCTTTGTTCTTTCAAAGAAATAGTGCTTTAAGTCCTTAAAATCATCAAAGCCAAATGCAACAATCATAATAGCAAAGTCATCTTTTGCAAATTCACTGACAAGTCTTCTTAGTAAGCTTTCCCACTGAGCAACATTCTTTGCTCTGTTAAGTGTATAAAGTAAAGCATACTCAAATTCCATTGGTGTTGCAAAGCTACCGTAAGCACCATCTGTTGCAGTAACCAAAATAGTAGGTGCATCTGTTCTAACGGTTTTAATATTAATCTTAAAGTCAGTTTCAGCATTAACCAGGTTAATAACTCTTGGTTTCTTTGTTTCATCAATAGGACTAATCTGTTCTACAACATCATCCTCTGTAATCTGACAAAGACCGTTTTTGTCAAGGAAATATCCTCTACTGTTACCTGCCCAAAGATACTCAAACATAATGCTGTCTTTCTTGCTATAGTCACAAGCAATAATACTTGCAGTTGTTGGTACTAAAGCAGTATCCTGATTATCGGCAAAGTTCTTCTTTACCTTATCAATATATTTCTTTAAGTCTGAAGTTAGCTTAATGCTATCCATCTCGCTAAAAGTAAAGTTACCGTTTTGGAACATTTTTATTGTGCTTTCTGCTGCCAATCTACCGGCAATATAGCCACCGGTTCTTCTACCCAGCTTTGAATATGTAGTTGAGTCCATTTCTCCAAAGCCATCAAATACACCAATAAAACCACCATTGTCATTGAAACAATAGCTATAGCTGTCCTCATCTCTGCCTTCACTGCCACGACCTGTAACAGCTAGGGCAATGTTTAATTTTCTAATGCCCATTTTTACATCCTTATAATTCTCCATAAATACCTCTGCCCTAAAATACAATCTTATTTTCTATATATCTACAATATCAAACATATTTTGCATATAAATTCATTATACAAAAACTAGTTTATTTCATCAATGATTATGACTATTTTGTAATAATAAAAAAGTTAACAAGAAAATACATAAGCTGTACTAACTTGTTAACTCCTCTAGTTCACACACAATAACTGTTATGTTGTCGTTACTTCCTTGTCCCAATGCTTGAGAAACCAAAATATCCGATGCATCAGTTACTGACTGTGCCACATGACAAAGAACCCCTACTTCTTCATCATTAAGTTTTTCTGTTAAGCCATCGGAACAGATAATATATCTGTCACCGTTACAATAATCTTCTGTTGAAAGTGCCGGTGAAAATTCCTTTTCTTCTTCACCCATACCAACATACTGAGTAATAATATTTTTGAAAGACTTAAGTTCTTCCGGCAACACATGGTCAACAGACAACTGTTCTATCTTTCCGTTTCGCACTTTATAAATTCTTGAGTCACCAACATTGCCTATAGAAATTTCATTTTTTCCAAAGACAATTCCGGCAAATGTTGTACCCATATGCTCAAGCTGATTTTCTTCAGCATAAGTATGAACCTTGTTGTTCATTTCCTTTGCACATTCAAGAATATGGTCTGAAAGACTTTTACTTTCATCACCAAAGTTGTAATTTCTTGCAACATCAGTAGCCATTGAAGAAGCAACCTCACCTTGCTCTCCACCACCCATGCCGTCAAAGACAGCTAGGATTTTACTATCGTCACTGAGAATTTCTCCGTAATAAGAGAAATCTTCTTCATCGTTTACATCTCTTGAATGTCCGTCACAAAGCAAATTATCCTCATTATTTTTACGAACATTTCCTGTTGTACTCATTGCGTGATATTTAATTCTGTAATGCTTATTTTCCATATAATCACCGCAAAATCCCTATTGTTTTACAACATTATAACACATCAACAACAAAATTGCAACCTACCCACTAAAACACAAAAAAGCAGTTCCTTTTTTGTAGAAACTGCTCAATTGAAATATTTACTGTTTACATTATATAATCAGCAACTGCCTTACCTACATCATCGCCTAAAACTGAACGAAGAACAAATGAAACTGAGGTTTTGAAGATACCGTTTATAGAGTCCTTAAACTCTGCACCATTTGACTGTGCCTTTGATTTATCCACCTTAATGTCACTTACATTAGGAGTATCGCTAATGAGCAGTTCACCGTAAAGAGTGCTTTTGTTACCGATTGAAAGGTATTTCTTGTCACCCTTTGTAAATGTACCGATATTTGTGTTGTCATTTACTCTGTTTACAATTTCATTGTCATAGTAATAAACCTTATACACAATGTCCTTGTCCTTTTTATTAGCAAGATTCTTTGCGTTATTCTCTAAAGTTTCAGCAATAGCTTTAGGGTCAAACTTATCACTTTTACCACCTAGCACATTGTAGTAAATATACTTAGTAACCTTCTGAGTTTCCTCATCTGCTTTCATTTTATCTGCAACACTTGAAAGGATATTGGCAAACAGTTTGTTGTTAAAAGTAAAGGTAGTTACATCACATTCCATACCCTTAAATTCTTCTGTACTTTCCTTAATAAAACCATCTTCGATTTTACCTGAGATACATTCCTTTGAGAATGTATATGCCCACTTTGCAAGTTCGATTTTACCTACTTCATAATCCTCTTTATTTACAGTAGCAGGTACTGTTGTTGAAGTTGCAATTGTGGTTGTAGTTGTAGCAGTAGTTTTCTTTTTATTATTTTTGTTACTTGATGAACTTTTCTTCTTAGGAGCTTTTTCCTTAAGATTTACAACATAAGGCTCACCCTCATTAATTGAAGAAGAAAGGTAGTTACCGTCAATAAGCAACTCATAGTCCATAATATCAAAAACATTAAATTCTGCCTTTAGCTTATCCTTTTCAACTGACCTTTCAACATCTACTGCAATATCGGAAGAATTTGCACCTGTAAAGGAAAGAATAGACTTATAATCCTGACCTAAAGCAAGGTTGCCCTTTACAGAAAAATCTTCACTGGTAATAGCAGAAATATTCATACCTTCTTTGTAAACATAATAATTTACCGGACCTAAAATCGCCTTTAGGATTTGGTTTCTCAGTGCGTAGCAAGTAACACCACCACCGATAATCAGCACCAAAACAACAATTAAAATAATACCGGCAGGTCGCTTAAAGAAAGGCTTTTTATTTTTCTTTTTCTTCGAAACTTTTTCCACATTTTCTTCATCAAATGTGAAAAAGTCCTTTTGGGTTTTATTCTCTTTCATACCTAAACTCACTTCCATAATTCTGTTTACAATATATAACATATTTCTGCATTAGTCAATAAAAGCATTATACTTTATTTTATCCCATTAATAATAAAATTCAAGATTATTTATTTACGATTATAAGAAATCCTCCCCATAACGGAGAGGATTTCAAGAAAGGGTATGAGAACGATTATTATCTCTTGTACGCTGATTATTTATACCTATATGTATGACTATTACTTATTTTGATATGTTTTGTTTTCAGTTATCTTATATTTTTATAATAGATATTATCAATAAACAATAGGTATTTTGACCTTTTATTTTACACTCTATATATCTTTATTTTGACTTTTATATGCCTGTTACTTCGCTTTTTTTGTATCTTTAATTTGGTCTTCTATATATAATACTTTTCAACTCTACAAAAGGTCGCATAATTTTAAAAGTTTTTTAATTTTCTTTCAATTCAAAATATTTCCCACTCAATTCTCTCTTGTTATTTTAATTTTGCTTTTCGGTAAAGTAAATCAGTAATATAAATTTGTTTTTTCAATTTTGTTTCTGCGTTACGATAAATTAGTTTTGCAAATTAGGGTTTGTGGGTGTGAATTATAGCAAACTTTTGGCTCACAGTCGTAGGGGCGAACACCGTTCGCCCGTTTAATAGTAAAATGTTTTATGTAACTTTGTCCTATGTAGAAACTAAAATTATAACTTAATACATAGGACAATATGCCAATAAAAAGGTTAATTTGCTCGGTCCAACGATGTTGGACCCTACACATGTAACTCATAATTTTTCTTATATTTTGTAGTTAGAAATAGAGGAAAGTTTCAGTTAATATGGAATTGTAAATAAATTTACAATTCCAATCACTCCTTCCGTCTTTGCATACGCAAAGCCACCAGCCTCTGCATAAGTTCGCAAAGCCAAATATAAAATTTGGATGCTCACTTATCCCTCAGCGAGGGAGGCAACAAAGTATGTACAATTTTGAAAATATGTACCTACTTATTGATTTGTAGAAACTGTATCTGGCTTCCTCAGACGAGGGAGCTGTCGATTGTAAATTGACGGTACGGCAATTTACCTTTTAAAGAATGACTGAAGGAGTGGTTGATATTTTAAACTTGTTTAAAATATCATCATAGAAGAAACTTTCCTTCATCTTTAACTATAAGATATAAGAAAAATTATGAGTTGCATGTGTAGGGGCGAACATCGTTCGCCCGTTAAAAAGTGTGATACCTATGGGATTTTTGTCCTGTTTGCATACTATAAATTTATAATATCTACAAAGGACAAAATACAAATAGAAAGGTTAATTTTCAAACGGGACATCAATGATGTCCCCTACACCTGTGAGTCATAGTTTCATATGATTTTATGGTATATATTCTCACTATGAATTTTTCTTTATAGCCGATTTAATTTAAAACAAATTCACCCTAACCTACAATCAAGATTAAAAAGTCAAGCCCTAATTTATCAATCTTACCTTTACACACAGACAAAATTGAAAAAAACAAATTTATCTAACTAATCTTAACGCACAATCAAAATTGAAAAACACCCACCAAAAGGTGGGTGTAATTTTATGTTTTATTAAAAAACTAAGATTTAAATACCCTCAAGGGATTTATTAAGGAATGCTTTAGTTTTTTCAGATTTAGGATTATCAAATACCTCTTCAGGTGTACCGAATTCTTCAATAACACCATCAGCCATAAAGATAACTTTATCGGAAATATTCTTTGCAAAGCTCATTTCGTGAGTAACAACAATCATTGTGTTGTCTGTACTTTTAAGACCTTGAATAACCTTTAGCACTTCACCTGTAAGTTCAGGGTCTAGTGCTGATGTTGGTTCATCAAAGCAAAGAATATCAGGATTCATTGCCAACGCTCTGGCAATTGCAACTCTCTGTTGTTGTCCACCGGAAAGCTGACAAGGATAATGCTCAATTCTATCTGTTAGTCCAACTGTTTCAATTAATTCTTTACCACGCTTTTCAATGTTTTCGGGAGTGTCAATCTTCATTAGTGTTGGTGCAAGAGTAACATTCTTTAGAACATTGTACTGTGGAAATAGGTTAAAGTTTTGGAATACAAGACCAAAGTGCAGTCTGTTCTTTCTGATTTCATCTTCCTTATATTTCTTGTTCTTTGAACCGTCAAAAATTTCTTTACCATTTACAGAAATAGTACCATTCTCGGCAGTTTCAAGGAAGTTAAGGCATCTTAATAATGTTGTTTTACCACTACCTGATGAACCGATAATAGAAAGTACTTCACCCTTTTCAAGTGAAAAGTCAATACCTTTTAGAACCTCTGTTTTACCAAAACTTTTTCTTAAATTTTTTACTTCTAATATAGCCATAGTTAACTCCTGAAGTAACTTAGTTTTTTCTCAATAAAGTTAAAGAGAATTGTAAGTAGTCCTGAGAAAATCAAGTAGAAAGCACCTGTATAGAACAATGGCCAGATTAGACCATCTGTCTTGATATATACCTGTGCAGTCCAAATAATTTCATATACTGCAATAATTCTTGCAAGAGAAGTATCCTTTACAAGAGTAATGATTTCGTTACTCATTGGTGGCACAATTCTCTTGATAACCTGTAGTAACACAATCTTAAAGAAAATTTGTGACTTTGTCATACCAAGAACTTGACCTGCCTCATACTGTCCCTTTGAGATTGACTCAATACCACCTCTGTAAATTTCTGAGAAGTAGCAAGAATAGTTAATTACAAATGCAAGTAATGCTGCTGAGAATCTTGGTAACAGTCCTGTATTTAAGATAAGTCCCGGACCGTAATATACAATTATTAATTGAAGTAGTAGTGGTGTACCTCTGATAATCCAAACGAAGGTACGGATTAGCCACCTTAGTGGTTTGAACTTACTCATTGAGCCAAAACAGATTATTAAGCCAAGTGGTAGTGAAAATAAAAGTGTCAATCCAAATAGCTGAAGTGTAGACAAAAATCCGTTTAATAGGTCAAGAGTGATAGATAGAAAATCGCTCATTTATTTATCATTCCTTATGTATTACTTACAAAGTGCCACATTATATTTCTTAGATAGCTTTTCAAGTGTGCCATCCTTAATTAAGTCCTTAATGTACTGATTGAACTTTTCTGTCATATCAGACTTCTTACGGAAACCAACACCGTATTCTTCCTTAGTTAGAGATATGCTATGACCCAGTGTTTCATAACTTGTACCCTTACCTGTCATAGCGTCAGCCATTGTGCTGTCAATAATACAAGCATCAACAGAACCTGACTTAACTTCAAGTAGAGTATCACTCTGTGCTGATACAGGAGTATATTTTAGGTTGTTATCCTTAGCAGCAGCTTCACCTGCAGAACCTGATTCAACTGCAAACTTTAGCTTTGAAAGTGACTTAACATCCTTATACTTGTTAAGTTCATCCTTCTTCATAACAACAACCTGTTCATTCTTAGCATAAGCATCAGTAACACTTGTGTTCTTCTTAACTTCATTTGTAATTGTCATACCGTTCCAAGCACAGTCAATTGACTTTGTGTTAAGTTCCATAAACTTGTTATCCCAGTCGATTTCAATAAACTTAACCTTAACGCCCATTTTTTTACCGACAGCCTGAGCAAATTCTGTATCAAAACCTGTCCAGTTACCCTTATCATCCTTATAGTTCATTGGTGCATAGTCAGTAATACCTACAACCAATTCACCCTTATCCTTGATGTATTCATAGTCAGAACCTGAACTGCCACAAGCAGTAACAAGCACAGCCATAACTGCACATAATACTAATGCTAATACTTTTTTCATTTTTGTACCCTCTTTTACTTTTTTATTTTTTCTTGTTGGAAACCATTTTCTTATATCTTCTATTATTAATCGCCAACAAAGTAGTTAAGCCTAAAACTAAAAATGCAAATAACTTTTTCATAATAATACTTCCTTTACAAATTCATTTTAAACTTACCTACCTATTTTACTTTATTTCGCTAAACTTGTAAAGTGGTAATTTAGCAAAATTTAAAGAATTAGGTCCCTTCTTTTTTACATCACATACAAAAATTATAGAAATTCTTTTCATTTTCACAATATTATTTTAATTGTAAAATAATATTGTGTTTTTAAACTGTATTGAAAATTAGGGTTTTCAATTTTGTCTGTGGGTTAAGGTTAGTTAGATAAATTAGGGTTTGTAGTGCTATTAAATAGTATCTTCTATTGTGGAATTGTGAATAAATTTACAATTCCAATCACTCCTTCCGTCTTTGCATACGCAAAGCCACCTCCCTCAGCGAGGGAGGCAACAAAGTATGTACAATTTTGAAAATATGTACATACTTATTGATTTGTAGA
>JBQKHY010000042.1:0-12413 GCA_052118065.1 Ruminococcus sp. LCP21S3_E8
CCCTAATTTGTAAAATAAACTTATTTTAACCCACAAAAGAAATCAGAAAATTTAAATTTTTTATATGAAAAAATTACATAACAACTACCTTGATTAAGGATGATTATTTTATTAAAATGAAATAAGGAAGTGATAATAATGGATAAGAAAAATAATCAAAATTCTATAAAAGAAAATAAATTATTCTATTCAGACTCAAACCAAAGACAGATTGAAAAGGCTATAAAAAGTTAAAGAGGGAAAAGTAGTAAATAAAACTATTGAAGAATTAGAAAAATTAGATAATCCCAATTCATAATATAAGTCTTATCCACATACATTTTACTATTTGAAAGAGGTGTTAAAATGTATGTGAAAAGGAGTTTTTCAATATTACTTGGTGTGTTGATGATATTGTTTTCTTTGCCGATAGGAGTAAAGGCACTTACTGCTGAAGATATATCGGCACCATCAGCAATATTGGTTGAGGGTGACAACTTTAATATTCTTTATGAGAAAAATAGTCACGAGAAAAGGTCAGTAGCCTCTATTACAAAAGTAATGACCGTTTTGCTTGTTATGGAGGATATTGAAAGTGGAAAAATCAGCCTGAAAGATACAGTAACTGCCAGTAAACACGCATCATCAATGGGTGGTTCGGATATTTGGCTTGAAGAGGGAGAACAAATGTCCCTTGACGATATGCTAAAGGCAACTTTGGTTGCTTCTGCTAATGATGCAGCAGTAGCTTTGGCTGAATATACCGAAGGCAGTGAAGATGCCTTTGTAAAACGAATGAACTTACGAGCAAAAGAACTAGGTATGAAAGATACTGTTTTTAAGAATTGTAACGGACTTGATGAAGAAGGTCACTATTCAAGTGCTTATGATGTGGCTTTAATGTCAGCAGAACTTATAAAGCATACCAAAGTTTTTGATTATACTTCTATATGGCTTGACTTTTTGCGAGATGGCAAAACTCAAATTGTAAATACCAATAAACTTTTAAAGTCCTATAACGGTATTACAGGACTAAAAACAGGCACAACATCAGAGGCAGGTAGTTGTATTTCTGCTACAGCTAGGAGAGATGGAATGAATTTAATTGCAGTGTCCTTAGGTTGTAACAGTACCAATGAAAGATTCAAAAGTGCATCAACAATGCTTGACTACGGTTTTAATAATTTCGGAATAAAAGTACCTGAAAAAGTTAAGATTGATAAAATCAAAGTAAATAAAGGTATGAAAGAAGAACTTTCTCTGGTTGCAAATGAACCTAAGTCAATTTTAATTTCAAAAGGCAACAATGATAAAATAGATACAAAAGTAAACATTCCCGACTCAATAGATGCACCGATAAAGCAGGATAAAGTGATTGGTGAAATTGAATATAATTTAAACGGAAAGTTAGTGGAAAAGGTAAAAGTTAGGGCAAAAGAAGATATAGAAGAATGTTCTTTTGCTAATTCTTTCCGATACTTGTGGGCTTTTTTAGTGTCTTTATAAAAAATTAAATTTTATTTAGTGAAAGTGTTACTTTTCTGTTGCAAAAATGTACAAAATATAGTATAATAGTGCCAATCCATAAAATAATATGTGTATAATTCTTTTATGGAACGATAAGGAGGCACAAAAAGAAATGGCTACTAAGTTAAGTGACAAATATTTAAAGGGATTTGTAAGTGAACATGAATATGAAGCAATGGCACCACAGGTGAAACTTGCTCATAATGCACTTCATACAGGTGATTGCCTAGGTAATGACTTTATCGGTTGGTTAACACTTCCAACAGATTACGATAAGGAAGAATTTGCTCGTATTAAGGCAGCTGCTGAAAAAGTTAAGAAGAATACTGATGTATTTATCGTTATCGGTATTGGTGGTTCTTACCTTGGTGCAAGAGCAGCTATTGAATTTTTAAAATCCCCTAACTATAATCTACTATGCAAAGATACTCCACAAATTTTCTTTACAGGTAACTCAATCAGCAGTAATGCTCTTTCTGAACTTGTAGAAATCTGTGAGGGTAAAGATGTTTCTATTAATATGATTTCAAAGTCAGGTACAACAACAGAACCTGCTATCGCTTTCAGAGTTCTTCGTGAAATGCTAGAGAAGAAGTACGGCAAGGAAGGTGCTAAGGAAAGAATCTTCTGTACTACTGATAAGGCAAAGGGTACTCTAAAGGAACTTGCTACTAAGGAAGGTTACGAAACATTCGTAGTACCTGATGATGTAGGTGGTAGATTCTCAGTTCTAACAGCTGTTGGCCTACTTCCAATTGCAGTTGCAGGTTGTGACATTGATGCTCTTATGGAAGGTGCAAGAAAGGCTCAGAACGACTTTGATAATGATGACCTATTTACAAATGACTGTTATAAGTATGCTGCTCTTCGTAACATTCTTTACAGAAAGGGTTACCAGACAGAACTACTTGTTGCTTATGAACCAGCATTTACAATGATGAACGAATGGTTCAAGCAGTTGTTTGGTGAAAGTGAAGGTAAGGACAACAAGGGTATTTTCCCTGCATCTGTTGTATTCTCAACAGACCTACACTCAATGGGTCAGTACATTCAGGAAGGCAGAAGAACATTATTCGAAACTGTTGTACAGTTTGGTAAGGTTGCAAGAGAAATTACTCTTGATACAGACCCAGAAAATGTTGATGGTCTAAACTTCCTATCAGGCAAGACTATGGACTTTGTTAACAAAAAGGCTTTCCAGGGTACAGTTCTTGCTCATAATGACGGTGGCGTTCCTAATATGGTTCTTGATGTTGAAGAAATGACAGAAACAGAACTTGGCTACCTAATCTACTTCTTTGAAAAGGCTTGTGCAATCAGTGGTTACCTACTAGGTGTTAACCCATTCAACCAGCCTGGTGTAGAATCATACAAGAAGAATATGTTTGCTCTACTAGGCAAACCTGGTTATGAAGATCAGAAAGCTGAACTAGAAGCAAGACTTAACTAAAAAATATTAAAATTTATCCTAAAAGGAGGACGACTAAATGGTAACTTTACTAACAGGTAAGAAAGGTTCAGGCAAAACTAAGAAATTAATCCAACTTGCTAACGAAGCTGTTGCTTCATCAAGTGGCAATGTTGTTGTAGTTGAGAAAGGTCAAAAACTTACATATGATGTAACTCATAAGGCTAGACTTGTTGACACTGACCATTACGAAATTCAGGGCTATGATGCACTATTCGGTTTCCTAAGTGGTATCTGTGCAGGTAACTATGATGTTACAGACATTTTTGTTGATAGCACATTCAAGATTTGCCCAGAAGGTATTGACGGTTTAGAAGCATTCGTTAAGAAAGCATCTAACCTAGCTGACGCATCAGAAACAAAGATTACTTTCCTAATTTCTGCTGCTGAAGAAGACCTACCGGTAGGTATTAACGCAGTTTGCGAAAAGGTTTAATTTTAGATTAGTTTTCAAAATTAAATTAAAAACTCTTAAAAGGGCTGTTACTTAACAGTCCTTTTTTGACGATTTAACCTTTAAAGTTACCATATTAATTGTCCGATTTTTCTTAATGAATATACTATAATTATTAATAAATTATTGTATTTAATTCTACCAAAGAAAATTACAAAAAATTCAGAAAAAATCTAATAAAATGGCATTTTTCTATTGACAAAATGCTACTTGATGAGTATAATATTAGTCGTGTTTATTGGGAGAAGGTGTATTTATGATATTAAACCTTAAAGAAGTTTTCCTACAGGAAGGCAGTAAAAAGGCTTTTGAGTATTCCTTTTCAATGTCAGACATAGACATTAGTGGTGTTTATCCATTCGTTTCACCTATAATGGTAAAGGGTGAGGCTTCAAACCGTGCTGGTCTTGTCGATGTTAATTTTGATGTATCATTTACCTACAACCGTCCTTGTGACAGATGTTTTAAGGATGTTAGTAGAGAATTAAATTACCAGTTTAATCATCGTCTTGTGGTTTCACTTCAGGGTGATGACAATGATGACTACATTGAAGTTCCGGATTACACTCTTGATGTTGATAATTGTGTTCAGACAGATATTATTCTTAACTTACCTGTTAAGTTTCTATGTAAAGAGGACTGCAAGGGTATTTGCCCTAAATGTGGTAAAGATTTGAATGATGGAGAATGTGGTTGTCAGACAGAAGAAATTGACCCTCGTTTAGAGGTACTAAAGGAATTATTGAAATAACATATATTACAGGAGGAAATAAAAATGGCAGTACCAAAGAGAAAACATTCACACGCAAGAAAAATGAAGAGAAGATCCAATGTTTGGAAGTTAAACACTCCTGCACTTGCAGTTTGTCCAACATGTGGCGAATACAAAGCTCCACATAAGGTTTGCAAGAACTGTGGTCAGTACAACGGCAGACAGGTTATTGCAGTAGAAGCTGAATAATTTTAATTTATAAAAAACAGACGGATTTTATATCCGTCTTTTTTTATGTCAAATATTTCTTATATTATCTTTTATTTTGCCGTAAAATAGGGTATAATAAAAGTGTATTTAGCTTAAAATATAATGGATTATTGTGTTTAGTATTTGAGATAAAATATTATATTTATGATTTTTTATTTTATATGCTAAAAAATAAAAAGAATTGAAAAATTAAGAATTTTGATTTATAGATAGGAGGGGTTTTATGTCCACACCAATCGTAGCTATTGTAGGCAGACCGAATGTTGGTAAATCAACATTGTTTAATAAACTTATAGGTGAGCGTCTTTCTATTGTAGATGATACACCGGGTGTTACTCGTGATAGAATTTATGGTGAATGTGAGTGGAATAATCGCAAAATCCGTATTATTGATACAGGTGGTATTGAACCATATTCCGATGATGTTATCCTAAAACAAATGAGACGACAAGCAGAACTTGCTATTGATACTGCTGATGTTACTGTTCTTGTAACTGATGTTCGTGACGGTGTTGTTGCAACTGATGAAGAAGTTGCTCAAATGCTACAAAAGAGTGGTAAGCCGGTTGTGCTTTGTGTCAATAAATGTGACCAAATCGGTGAACCACCTGCACAGTTTTATGAATTTTATAACCTAGGTTTAGGTGAACCAATTCAGGTTTCTTCTGTTCATGGTACAGGTACAGGTGACTTGCTTGAAGAAGTTTGTAAGTTCCTACCACCGGAAGATGAAGCTGAACTTGATGAAGATGTAATTTCTGTTGCAGTTATCGGTAAGCCTAATGTTGGTAAATCCTCACTTATTAACTATATTACAGGCGAGAACCGTTGTATTGTTTCCGATATTGCCGGTACAACAAGAGATTCTATTGATACTATTGTTGAAAACGAATATGGTAAATTCAACTTTATTGATACTGCCGGTATGCGTAGAAAAGCCAGAGTTTATGACAACATTGAAAAGTACAGTATTATCAGAGCCAGAATGGCAATTGACAGATGTGATGTTTGTGTAATTATGATTGATGCTGAAGTTGGCTATACTGAACAGGACAGTAAGGTTGCAGGTATGGCTCTGGAAGCCGGTAAGGGTTGCATTATCGCAGTTAATAAGTGGGATGCTATTGATAAAGATACTCACACAATGGGTGACTTTAGAAAGACTCTTGACAGAGAATTTGCATTTATGAGCTATACACCGTATATTTTCATTTCTGCAAAAACAGGTCAGAGAGTTAACAACCTATTTGAACTTATTACAACTGTTGCAAATAATAACGCAATGCGTATCCGTACAGGTATGCTAAATGATTTATTAAATGTTGCAACTACAAGAGTTCAGCCACCTACAGATAAGGGTAAAAGACTTAAAATTTATTATTGTACTCAGGCATCAACTAAGCCTCCTACATTTGTATTCTTCTGTAATAATAAGGAGCTTTTCCACTTCTCATATCAAAGATATTTGGAAAACCGTATTCGTGAGTCATTTGGACTAGAGGGTACACCAATCCGTATTATTGTCAGAGAGAGAGGAGAAAAGTACTAATGTATTTGATAATTGCTTTATCTTGCATTATTCCGGCAATATTAGCTTATTTGCTTGGTTCAATTAACACAGCCATCATTGTTACTAAGATTGTAACTAAAGGTGGCAATATTAAAGAAATGGGTAGTGGCAATGCCGGTTTTACCAATGTACTTCGTTGTGTTGGTAAAGTTCCTGCTATCATCACCATTGTGTGTGACTTTTTAAAGGCTGTTGTGGCAGTACTTTTATCCAATGTATTTATTTGGGTAGGTGTTGCAGTATTTACATCAATTTTCCACAGTAATGATGCACAGGTGTTCTTGGCTACTAACCAAAACTTACTTGTAGAAGGTACTTCAATATGTAACTATGTTGCAGGTTTCTGTTGTATTCTTGGTCATATGTTCCCAATTTATTTCCACTTTAAAGGCGGTAAGGGTGTTGTTGCTGCAATCGGTATGATTTTTGTACTGGACTGGAGAACATTCCTAATTATCCTAGGTATCTTCCTAATAATCTTCCTATGTAGCAAGATTATTTCTCTAGGTTCACTTATTTGTGCAGCACTTTACGGACCAATTACTTTCTTAGTTACATATTTCTTTGAATATAGAAATCAGACTACACAAATTCTATCTCTAACCTATGTATTTATTGTTTCTGCCATTGCGTTGCTAACAGGTGTTGTTGTTATAATCAAGCACCATGAGAATATCGGCAGACTACTTCGTGGGGAAGAGAAAAAAATAAAAGCAAAAAAGTAAGGAGTATTTGTTATGAGTGATTGTATTTTTTGTAAAATTGCCTCAGGTGAAATCCCATCAACAAAGGTTTACGAGGATGACCAAATTCTTTGTTTCAAGGATTTAAACCCTATGGCTCCCGTTCATGTTTTATTTATTCCAAAGGAACATATATGTTGTGCTGATGAAATTACAAGTGAAAATTCTTCAGTAGTTGCTCACATTTTTGAAGTTATTCCTAAGGTTGCAAAGGAACTTGGACTTGAAAACGGCTACAGAGTAGTAACTAACTGTAAAGAGGAAGCAGGTCAGACAGTTTTCCACCTACATTTCCATCTACTTGGTGGTAAGAAACTTAACACAGAAATGGCTTAAGGAGTAAATTATGAAATCATATAAGATGACTATTGCCGGTTGTGAGAGAGAACTTCCACTTTGTAAAGTTGATGACAACCTAACTATTGCAGCATTTATTATGTTTGGTGACACAGAAGTTACTGTAAAGTCAGCAACGGAATTACTAAAGAAAGTCAGTGACTTTGATGTTATTTTGACTGCTGAAGCAAAGGGTATTCCTTTAGCTTATGAAATATCAAGACAAAGCAACAAGCCTTATGTTGTTGCAAGAAAGTCAGTTAAACTTTATATGAACGACATTGTGTCTGTTAATGTAAAGTCTATTACAACACAAAAAGTACAAAAGCTATATCTTGACGGTGCAAAGGCTAATATGCTTAAAGGCAAGAATGTTCTTATTGTTGATGATGTTATCAGCACAGGTGAAAGCCTAGAGGCACTA
This sequence comes from Ruminococcus sp. LCP21S3_E8, assembly GCA_052118065.1. GTDB lineage: Bacteria > Bacillota > Clostridia > Oscillospirales > Acutalibacteraceae > Ruminococcoides. The sequence goes on from JBQKHY010000042.1 coordinate 7,484, forward strand.
AAGGCTCTTTGTAAGTCTGCCGGAGGTCATACTGCTTGTTGTGCATCAGTTCTTGCTGAGGGCGATGCTGCTGAAAGAGATGACATTGTATTCCTAGAGAAACTACCACTATTTACATAATATGAGGTAAAATTATGAAGCGAATGGGTGCATTACTTGGGATAACTTCTTTAGTAGTGCTTTCATTCGCTTATTTTGTTGGTGTAAAGTTTTCACTAATTTTTTCTGCTATTGCTTTTGTATTGTTTGTACTTTCTTTCATAGTAAAGAAATATAGAAAGAATTACTATATAAAGTCGGTTTTAGGTGTTGTGATTTTTTCAGCACTGCTTTTTGCTATTTTCACAAATTTCTATTATAAGCCAATTGTATATAATAATTCTGATGAAGAAACAACAGTATCAGGAATTGTACTTGACTCACCATATGAAAGTTTTGGTCAGTACTATTATCCTATAAAAACTACTACTATTGGAAGTGAAGAAAAATCAGTAAAAGTCACCCTAATTTCAAAAAGTGATTTAAAGGCTGATTTGGATGATACTGTTGATTTTGTAGGAATTTTAAAGAATAATTCAACTAACTATTACAAAACTAAAGGTTATTATTTGAAGGCAACAATTTATGACAACAGTAATTGTGCAGTAACTAAGGCAACATCACACTCTATAAAATATTTTCCTTATAAATTAAGGGAAATGTTAGTAACTGTAATCAATTCTTATATGGATAGTGACAACAGTGGAATTTGTAGTGCAATAGGCTTTGGCGAAAGAAATTACCTTTCAGATAATGTGAAAAGTGACTTTAAAAAGGCAGGTATGTCACATTTGTTGGTGGTATCCGGTATGCATATGAGTGTTGTATCTATGATATTCCTATTCATATTCAAAAAGCTATTTAAGAAAAAGTTTATCTACTGTCCTTTAACAATACTTTTAGTTTTGTTTTATATGGTACTTACTGGACTTTCTTTTTCTGTAATCAGAAGTAGCATAATGGTTATTCTTATGTTACTTGGAATAATGATTAGTAGGCAGTCGGATTCCTTAAATAGCCTTGGCATTTCAGCATTTGTGATTTTACTTTTCAATCCTTATTCTGCCGGTGATGTTGGGTTATTGCTTTCTTTTGGTTCAACAATGGGAATTATCCTTTTCTCAAGACCAATAAGAAATTTCCTTGTAGAAAAGTTAAAATTCCACAAAAGAATTTTAATTCATATATTAGATTTAATAGCAATAACTTTATCAGCTTGTACATTCTCTACACCTATATTAATATTATTCTTTAAAAGAATTTCACTAGTGCAGATACTTTCAAATTTATTGATTTCACCTGTATTTGAATTGTTACTAATTGTTGTTATGATAGGTGGAGTTTTAGGATTAACAGGTATTGCAGTACTTTATTCACCATTTCTATTTACTGCTGATAAATTGGCAACCTATATTAGATGGGTTGCAAGTACTACATCTAAATTACCTTTCAGTTATATCAGTACAAACAAAGTTTTTGTATATATATTTCTTGGAATGTGTTTTGCAATGATTTGTTTAGTAGTTCTTTCAAAGAATTATAAAAGAACTGTACCTTTAGCAATTTTAGTTATGATTTTTGTGTTGGTGGTAGGTTCTATTTCCGATTATATAGTTAGCTACAATACACCTAGAATTAATGTTTATGATACAGGTGATGGTATAACCCTTAGTGTTCATTGCAAAAATAAATCAGCAATTCTCAGTAGTGGTGGTTCTGTTACATATGACCCTATTACCGGTTTAGGTGACAGTAGCAACAGCTATGACTTTTTCAGTATTACAGATAACAGTAGTAAAAGGTCAATTTTCAGTAGTGATGTTTTAAATGAATTTGACTTAAAGAAGGTTTTACTATATCATAGGATAGATAAAAGAAATTATGAAAATACATATAGCTATGAAAATATTTCAGAATTTAAGAAAGACACTACTGTAAATATAGGTGATATAAAGATAACATATCTTGTTAGAAATAATAGTGTTTTTATTTATGCTAAAGTTAACGATAAGTCAATTTTGATTTTGCCACCTAATGGTGATTGTAAATACTTAGACAAACAGTATCGTAATCCTAACATTACAGTTACAGATAAATCTTACATAAGTAATAGCAATTTGATAAATACAAATCTTCTTATTTTGTGTTGTACAGAAGATAGCTATAAAAAGGCAATGGAAAATATAGCAATACATTCAAATGAACTTTATACAACTTTTAATGGTGACTTTTCTTCAAAAACAGAGGTGTGGTAAATGGTACTAAATGAATCGGAATTTAAAAGACAAATTAAGAAAAAAGAATTTAGCAATGTTTATTTAATCTATGGTGAAGAAAAGTTCTTGGTAAAGGTTTATACAAAGCAACTTGTAACTGCAATAATGGGGGAAGAACCACCTGAATTTAACTTCCATAATTTTGACAATAACAGTGAACTAAATGATATTGCAGTAGCTTGTGATGTTATGCCATTTATGAGTGAATACAATTGTGTTGTGGTAACTGACTTAAACATTGAGTCACTTATTAAGTCAGATATGGAAAAGCTAAAGACTATTATCAAGAATCTTTCACCATCAACTAAGTTGATTTTTACTTTCCCTACACTGTCAACAGGTGGTATGGAAGGCAGAAAAGATACAAGAAAGGCTCAGTTTAAGTCTATTGTAAAGCTGGTTAATAAAAACGGTGTTGTGGTTGAGTACCCTAAGTATGATTCACATGCAACTTCAAAAGAATTAGTCAGAGCAGCATCAAAGAGAGGTTGCCCCTTAACACTAGCTAATGCAGGTAAAATTGTTGATTATGTTGGTACAGATTTAACTGCTTTACAAAATGAAATTGATAAACTTTGTGCCTATGCTGACGGTAAAGAAATTACCATTGATATGATAAACGATTTGGTTCATATTAATCTAGAAACTAAGGTTTATTATATTTCAAATTATATTATCAAAAATGATTTGCAAAGAGCATATAAAGAACTTGATATTCTCTTTTATCAAAAGACAGAGCCTATTATTATTGTTGCAAATATTGCAAATGCATATATGGATTTGTATAGAGCCAGAGTAGCCGGTGAAAGTGGAATTCCGATTACTGTTGTAGCAAATGAATTTAACTATGGCAAAAGAAGTTTTGTGCTGACTAATTCAGCTAGAGATGGTAGGTATATCTCAACACCGGCAATCAGAAAAAGTATTGATGAAATTATTAATACAGACTTAAAGCTAAAAAGTACATCAGCTAACGGTAGAATATTGGTGGAAAAATTAATTGTAAAACTTTCTTTAATAGCAAAGGAGATTAGCTATGCTAAGAATTAAAGAGGCTGTTGTTGTAGAAGGTAAGTATGACAAAATAAAGCTAAAAGGCATTATTGATGCACCTATAATTGAAACTAACGGCTTTAGAGTTTTTAAGGATAAAGAAAAGCAAAATTTAATTAGGCAACTGGCAAATAAAAGAGGACTGCTGATAATTACAGACAGTGACTCGGCAGGTTTTGTAATTAGAAATTTCTTAAAAGGAATTGTAAAGGACAGTACAATTAAACAGTGCTATATTCCTCAGCTAAAGGGTAAGGAAAAGAGAAAAGAAAAACCATCAAAAGAGGGTTACCTAGGTGTTGAGGGTATTAGTGATGAAGAAATTATAAATGCAATCAAAAGGTCAAATGCCACTATTGAAGGGGAAAATGTTAAGCAAACCGAAAAAATTACAAAAAATGATTTCTTTGAACTTGGCTTAACAGGTAGAGATAATTCAAAGGTAAATAGGGAAAAGGTGCTAAAGTATCTTAACCTACCTACATACCTAACAACTAATGCAATGATTTCAGCTTTAAATGTGCTGGTTACAAAAGATGAGATAAAAGAAATTCTAGAGAAAAATTAATATGATAAATAAAATCACCACTTTAACTAATACTAAAAGTGGTGATTTTTTATGAGTATAAAATGGGATATGGTGGTGTTTCTGATTGGTGGAGTTACCTATGCAATGATTGAAATTATGTGGAGAGGTAACACCCATTGGACAATGGTACTACTTGGTGGATTATGCTTTTTAACTTTGTATAAACTGTTTGGATATATGAGTAATTATTCTTTAATGGAAAAATGCGTTTTAGGTGCAATTGTAATAACTGCACTTGAATTTGTGGTTGGTTGTATAGTTAACTTAATTTTTCATATGAATGTGTGGAATTACAGCAGAATGCCACTTAATCTGTCAGGTCAGATTTGTATTCTTTATAGCACATTGTGGGGTTTCCTCTGTATTCCAATCAACTTTATTGCAAACAAAATCAGAAAAGTTGCAGATTAATAATAAAATTCTGTAAAAGAAATTAAAATTTTATTTCAACTTTAATTTATAGCCAAAATTATAAGATACATTAGAGTCTAAAAAGTATCAGGTTTTGGCTATTTTCTTTTGTCATTTTATAATGTGTTAGTTAATTTATAAAATATATCAGATGATTTAAAAATTAAAAAACAAAAGAGAAATGCTGAGGCATAAGCCTCAGCATCCCATAGGAAGTAGGTATATGAATAAAAACTAAAACTTGTACTCTGATTAATAGAAGATAAATTACTTATCATTAGTTTAATTGTATTATATACCAATTTATAACATATGTCAACATCTAAATTATTAAATTTACAAATTTTCTTTAATCAATTATATTTTCAATTGTCAATCTTCCTTAAATTGTTTTATTGTTGAAGTTACGATTGTTAATTTATTATTTTCAATTTTTATTAAGAAAAATACAGTTCTTTAAATTGTTTTTTTCAATTTTGTTTGTGCATTACGATTAATTAGTTTTGCAAATTAGGGTTTTTCAATTTTGTCTGTGCGTAAAGGTAAGATTGATAAATTAGGT
>JBQKHY010000043.1:0-10736 GCA_052118065.1 Ruminococcus sp. LCP21S3_E8
TCTATGATGATATTTTAAACAAGTTTAAAATATCAACCACTCCTTCAGTCATTCTTTAAAAGGTGAATTGCTTTGCAATTCACGAATGACAGCTCCCTCAGCGAGGGAGCCAATCATAATATGTACAAACTTATAAATTTGTACATAATTAAAGAAATTGTACATACCTTGTTGCCTCCCTCGCTGAGGGAGTGGCTTTGCGTATGCAAAGACGGAAGGAGTGATTGGAATTGTAAATTCATTTACAATTCCACAATAGAAGATACTATTTAATAGCACTACAAACTCTAATTTGTCTAACTAGCCTTAACCCACAATCAAAACTAAAAATACAAAATTAAAAAGAAAAAGTGGGCAATAATAATGCCCACTTATAAGTTATATTATTTTACCATAGGGTTTGTAATGTTTATTTCACAAACAGTATTTTATAATACTATATTATTACTTCATAATACCGTTTTCGTACTTAGTGTTGATAATTTCGGCAACTGCAACTTCAAGGTCTTCTTCCTTAATTTTGCCGTTTTTAACTGCACTTGTAATTGTCTTTACTGCAGTTTCTAAGTCCTTTGGCATTAGGATAATCTGGTTGCCGTCATCAAAAGCAGTCAGAACATCCTTCTTAATGTTTTTGCTTTTTGCTAGGCTATCAGAAACCTGTAGCTGGTCTTTGTAAGTAAATGTTGTTTTTGAGCCATCCTTCATAATGAATAGAGGTGTTTTTGAGTAAGACTGAGTAGTGTCTATCATTTCGTTAAATGCCTTTTTACTTTCAACATTTTGAGGATAATAAACAATACCACCGACAGGGTATTTCTTTAACTGAGATTTTGTTGTTTCACCTGCAATTGTAGCTACATCAACACCGGTTAACTGTTCAGGAGTTACAACAAATAACTGACAAACCTTTTCGTTTAGAGACATTTTCTCAATATATTCTTCAGCTTTAATTACATTCTGACTAATAGGAGAAGTTGTTGTAGGTTCAGTAGTTGAAACAGTGGTAGTTGTTGTAGTTGTTGTACCGATAATAGTATCCTTAGCACTGTTAAATGCCTTTGACAGTTCACTTCTAAATACAAAACCACCAACTGCAAGAATTGCTACAATAAGGATAACTACAATTAAGATTACAAGTCCTTTGTGACTGTTATTTCCATGTTTTCCATTTGACATAAAATATCACCTCAAAAATATTTAATGCTTATTTGTGTAATAAGCAATCATTCCGTTTGTTATACCGTCAACCATTTTTTCTTGGAATTTTTTGTCTGACATTTTCTTGTCCTCTTCAGGATTAGTCATAAAACCAAGTTCAAGAAGAATAGAGGGAACAGTAGTAAAGTTAAAGCCTACTAAATCGTTTCTTTCAACAGTACCTCTGTCTGCAAGTCCTGTAGACTTAATGTATTCCCTTTGAATAATTGACGCAATGTTTTTACTTTTTTCTGCTATTTTATTATTAATATGTTCTGCTGATGGGTATAGGGTAGATGCACCGTTAACTGATTGGTCATCAAGTCCGTCAGCATGAATTCTAAATGCTAAGTCAACCTTGTGTTTGTTGCCGTATTCTGCCCTTTGTACAAGGCTCATTGGTGTAGTTTTCTTAGTTCTAATCATAAGCACATCAGCACCGAGATTTTGTAACTTTTTCTGCAACTTCAAAGCAATTTCAAGGGTTAAGTCACCCTCACGCTTTTTGGTTACAACACCGGTAGCACCTGTTGAACTGTTTTCGTAAGTTACTTCACTGTCACTTGCACCTTTATACTTTGGTTCTACATAATTGCCACTACATCCGTGACCTGCATCAAGGAGAACCTTGAAACCGGAAAGTTTGCCTTTCTTTTCAGTTGGCTTTGTAGTTGAATTTTCGGTAGCTTTTTTCTCGGTAGTATTTTCAGTATTAGTGGAAGTAACTGATTGTGAAGTAGCTTTTGACTGTTCTGTACTTTCGATATTTTCAGAACTTTTTCCACATCCTGCGAAAGAAATGAGGAAAACTATCAGTAAAGAAAAGCTAATAATTCTTTTCATAATGTTACCTTACTTTGAATTAAGAGAGATAATAGAGTTCATATAATACTCAGGAGTGATTTCTTCCAGCTTGTCGGCAATTTCATCATTACCTTCAAATCTAAACAGCATCATCTGAATATCAAAAAGCTCTTTGTTAACTGCAAAGCCTTTGCCTTGTTTAAAAGCAATAAGTGTTGCAATTCTGTTTGGTCTCATAATCTGTGACAGTCTGTAGTAGTCCTTGTTTTTCTCAAGGTTACGGATAACACCCATCTTTGGCATATAGTAAAAGTGTAGTCTGGCTCTTGTGCCGGTTCTTTTTGCTAAGCTCCAAATGTGTTTCTTCTGTCTGTCATATTTATTAGAAAATTTGTAAATAAACATATGTCGTGACTTCCTTCTAAAATATCTTTTCCATATATTTTTGTTTCGAGTTAGTGTTCTTGAAAACTGTTTGCAGGAAGTGTCTAGGAGAACAATGTTGTCCTTTTCTTCCTTTGGCATTTCGTTTCGCCAATCATAGCTATACAGTTTGTCCAAGATAGAGTCTATCCTGGTAGAGATTGAAAAGCTTTTACCGTCAATCTCTACATTTTTTGTTTTTGCAAGTGGGTCATAAGAGAAAGTTTCCAGTGTTTCGTTAAAGCCCTTAATAGAACAACGGGAAGTGATTTTCCCTGAATAGGCTAATGAAAGTTTCTCAAAAATCTTTTTGGATGTTTTGTTTTTGCCGGTAAGTTTCATTATATTAATAATAGGTACAGGCAAAAGGTACTTAAAACTTTCAACATTTACAAAACTGCAAAAGTGCTTTTCCCATCCATGTTCAAAAAATCTCAACTTGAAATGTTGAAACTTGGTAGTTTCTTCATTTCTAATAGGCAAAATCTCAACATATATACCGGACATAAAGGTGTTTGACTTTTGGTCTAGGGAAATATTTGTTGTTTCACTGTTGCAGTATCTTGCTGAATAATCCATATATTCAGGATTGTTGTACATAGAATCAAAGGTTCTTGTGTAGAGTCTTTCCTTGCTCATCGCTTTACATAGCTTTGTAAAGTCATCATTATGCATTATTATTCTGGCACAATCATCTTCAATAGTGTGTTTTGTAATTGCACTTACTGCAGTTTTGCCGTATAGGGAATAGGAAATATTGTTTTTCTTGCAAATATCATCAAGTTCTTCAAGTAACTTTACTACATAAATACTTGCAGATTTATCATACATTACTATCACCGGGAGCAACTAGGTTGTGGTCTGTGTGTTGAGGTCCATCAACAGTATTTCTAAATCTTTTGCCTAAAACAATAGGAGTTGTCTTAACCTCAGGGTCAGCATATGCACCTACTTCTTCAATAATGTCAATCATTGTTGTAAGGTCAATTTCTTCACCAACAAACATTTTGTCTATTAGAGAAACTTTGCTGTAGATTTTGCTGATTGTCTTACTGTCTTTGTATGGAGCTTTCCACTGTTCAAACATATTCTTACGCATAATTGCCTTTCTTTCTTCAGAGGCTTCTTCTTCTTTTCTTGTTTCAATATTCAGTTTGCGTAAGAAGTTAACTTGTTCTAAGTAGCTATCCAACTTTTCAAGGTCACTGTAGAATCTGTACTTTAAGATGCAAAGTGTCTTGTCATTATCTGTGTTTTCTGTTGCCTTAATGTAAGACTCAATAGCCTTTTCACTTTCACCTTTTTTGTAAAGAATATCACCAAGGATAAGGTCCTTAACACTTGAGTCCTGTAGCTTGTTAACCTTTTCTTCCAGCTTTAGAAGTTCATCATAATCTTCACAAAGCAGTGAGTTTAGGAATAGCTTGTTTTCCTTTTCAACTGCAATAAAGAAAGAAGTAACCTTGTTAACTGTGCTTTCGTATTTATCAGAGAGAAAACGGATTTTATCTTTAAGAAATGCAAACAGTGAATATACCTTGTCGTTTTTGCCTTCCTTAATTACCAGGTCAACATATTTGTTGATTAGTTCTGTGTTTTCAGGTAGAACAGAAAGTGCTTTTTCTGCATCAAAAATTGTATTAATATTAGGAAGGTTCTCTGTAACAATATCCTGAATATCAAGCTGAGTAAATCCATTTAGAGTGTTGTGGAATGCATCAATATATGAGTTTACCAGCTTTTCGGTTTTTCCACCACATTCAAGGTCAAGCTGATACTTTAGAAGATCACCGTCATCAGGATAAATCTTTAGACCTTGGTTAACAAGCTTGTTAATGTCGTGGAAATATTTGTTCATTCCAAGTTTCATTAGAATGTAAATTCTTAGCTTAATAACACCGATTGAGTAAGGATATTTCTTGTATAAATACTCACTTTGTTCTTCAGCGTCAACTAACTTGCCAATACTTGTGTTGTGTACAGTTTCTCTAAAGAAAAGAATATCTCTCTTTAGCTTTAGCATATATGGTGTTACTGCTTTCTTCTGTTCGGTAACTGTAATGTATCTCATTGCCTTTGAGATGTTGTTTCTGTTAAACAGAGTAAGTACAACCTTGTCGGCAATTTCATCCGGTAACTTTAGCAGTACAGGATGACGGTACTTATAAACATCATTGTAGTTGTCACGACCAAAGTAGTCCTTACGGAACTGTAGTGCAATATAGTCTGAGAAAATTTCTTCAAGAGTAGCAAAGTCGTTGTTTTCATATGCTCTGTTAATATCAGCCTTGCAATTGTTATATTCATCTCTAAAGCCCTTTGCCTTTGACTTTAGAGAAACTAAAATGTTAAAGTTCTTAACAACAAGCCATAGTGACATAAAAGGCATAACAAAAGCTTTCTTGCGAAGAAAAGTTTTCATCTGCTTTTCAGGGTCAACAAAATGCTTAATTTCGTTTCTGATAACTTTGTAGTTAGTATCAAGTGAGAAGATAGCGTTGTGACCGGCCTGTTCGGTAGCAGGAGGTACAAACATCCATTCATCCTCATAGTGTTCTACAAGGTAGTCGCTGATATAGTCAGGTGCTTGACCCATAGTATCTTCAAAAAGAACCCGGTTCTTACTGTCACCAAAGATTTCTTTTCTGAATAACAGTGGTGTACCACCCCAACGAAGAACTACATAAGGACAGTCCTCTTCTTTGTAGCTAAACATCTTCTTCTGTAGATTATCAAGGACCTTGTCTTTGCCCTGAAATCTCATTTTTAAACGGTAGAAACCGTATCTAAGGTGGTTACAACCAAAACGATAAGAATAAACAATACAAGGGTTAATCAGGTCACTGTATAGTGTAATATCCTTTGTATATTGTTTCCATGATTTGTTGTTGTCAGGTAGATAGTCATAACAGATAATGTCAATCATATCACCGGCTACATCATCAAAAAGTACCTGTGTTGAGTGTACAGCAGATGTTGTTCTGTCTGTATATCTTGCAATAACATTGTGGAAGTTGTGGTTAAGCTCCTGACATTCCAGAATTCTGTCATCAGGTAGTTCAGTCTTGCAAACTTCAACAAACTTTTCCCAGTTGTTTCTTGTCATTGTAATATCCATATCGTCATCCCATGGGATAAAACCTCTGTGACGAATAGCACCGATTAGTGTACCACCGGCAAGCTGGTAGTCAATATTGTGCTTTCTACATAATTCATCTACTTCTTTATATAGAACATACAAATGTTTTTGTTTATCAGTCATCATAGCTTTTTATTTCCTTACATTAAATTTGAATTTGACTAGTTAATTTATAGAGAGTTTCTGCAATTTCCTTGTTAAAGGTACTGCTTTCATCAATAGAAAGATCTTTTACAAAGTCATTTCTTTGCTGAATAGTTATCAGTCCAACCTTAGTGATAATTTCCAAGAAATTCAGAACACTTGGGTAAATACCCTTGATTCTTTCTTTGTAAAAATCATAAACAGATTTTTCATCACTTTTTTCTTTTTCATTAATTTTTTTAGCACTGATTTTGCTATCAAAACTACTGTCATATATATGTTCGGTTGAACTTGTAAGTTCTCTATAAATACAGTTTATTTCACCTAAAAAATCCTTTTTGATTACAATTGTTAAGTAAGGGTCTTTGTTCTCCTTAGCAACCTGAATCAGAATTTTGCCAGACTTTTGAAATTCTCCAATTTTTCTTAGCACATGGGATTTTAATATTAAACAGTATAGATAATTAATGTCACCAATATCTAAGTTCACCATATAACTGTCTATGTTGTCAAGTATCATAGACAGTTTGTTAAAGTCGGTACAGTTGATTATCTCTGCTGAAACACAGGTGATAAATTCATTGTTGCAAATTCCTTTAACAATGTTGTGATACCACTGTGATATTGTTCTTTCTGTTTTTGAAAAAATATTTTGAGCAAATTTTTCTTTGTATTTGTATCTTAGGTTAACAAGATAATACACAAAGTCATATTGCTTTTTAGCTTTTCTTTCTCTGCCTTCTGTCTTTTCAATTTCATTATTCATCAGCTGAAACTTTTTGTTGTATAACCTAAAGTCATCATTAAGAATAAGTAGAAGTCTGTCAAGAAAATCTATGTTATGGGTATCCTTAATAAGTGTATCAAGGTGCTTATCAAGGGTGTACCTGATTTCTCTTTTTGTAATAATATTGTCTGTCTTAAAGTAAGCATCAATATACCCTAAAATAGCTTTTTCTAAGTTATCATTTATCAAAAGCTCATTTTGATACTTTAGCAAATCACCGTCATTAGGGAACATCTCAAGTCCTAGGTTAATAAGACCCTTGATTTCTTCTGTGTGGTCATCAGCAAAGAAACTCTTTAACAAACAATAAATTTTTAGCTTAATAAAAGAAATATTTTTAGGGTATTTCTTTAGAAGTTTATCAAGTATAGTAATTGCTCTGTCGAATTTATTTTCATCAATAAGGGCAAGGGCTTTTTTGTAGCGAAAAATATTTTCTTCAACTACCTTCATTACAATTGTTTTCTTGAAATGATAGGAGTAAACCCGAATGAACCTTTTTGCTTTGTCAATTCTGCTGGTATGAAAAAGTGTAAGTACAACTGCCTCATAATACTCAGGGTCAATCTTAATCAGCAGTGGGTGATGGTAACGATATATGTTGTCCAAATCCTTGCTACCGATTAGTCTTTTACTGCTTTGATTTTTTATGTACTCAGAAAAAATCTCAGAAAGCTTGTTGTAGTTTTCTTCTTCAATATATTTTTCTATTTCATCATTTTTGCTACGCAAAAAGTTGTGATCCTCCAGGCTTTTGCCGATAAGTTCAATTTTACTTCTAAAGTCCTGAACCTTTAGTCCTTGCTTTTCTGTTAAAAAGTCAAAGTTCTTTTTGCTATTATACTTTTTATCAAGTTCTTCCTTGTCAATAAAGTTATATAGCTCCGACTTAATATTTTCATAAGTGGTTTTCTTGTTAAGAATAAGTGTATCATCTGTATTCTTAGGACTGTTCTGATACATCCATTCCTCTCCATATATAATGGAAAGGTAAGAATAAGGATTTTCAAAAGTTCTGAACTTTCTACCTGCAATGGTTACTATAGAATTAAATGAACCTACAATTTTCTTTGGAATACATACAGGCAATGAAGGTTCTCTAACCATATAAAAATTGCAGTTGTCATTATTAAATTTTTCCAGGTTATATTCCAAAGACTGAAGAATAGAGTCCTTAGAAACTACTTTGCCTTTTGCTTTATTAAATAGATAAGAAAATTTGTTGTCCTCATACGGTATACTGTAGTTCTTGCTATTGTTAAGAAAGTCACAGTAAAGCCTTAACTTTTTGTAATAATGGTTAGCATCATTTTTGTGATTTCTAACATTATCCAAGCAGTAAATGTCAATACCGATACCTGCTTTATCACCGGTAATTAGATTGTGCTTGTCAATTAAAGTGGTTTTTGTGTTTACATATCTGGCAAAAGAATTTGTACAAAACTCATTTGTTTCTCTGCAATCTAAGAAACGATGGTTTGTTCTTTCACATTTTTTACTGCAAATTTCAATGAACTTGTAGTAGTCATTGCTTTTCATATAAACAGAGATAGTGTGGCTTTCCGGAAGCATAGAGTTAATGCTGATTGCTCCCAAAAGTGTGTCGCTACCAATACCGTAAGAAATATTGTGTTCTGTGCAAATATCAGCCATTTCAATAAGTAGCTGATACAAAATTTCTTGATGTTGTGTTAGCATTTTTTATATACTCCAAATAAGTGAACTTTAAAGTATTAATTAGAAATATTCGTAACCACCACTAATTTCCAGTAATGTACCGTTGATAAAGTCATTAGTCATTGTATCGTATACAAGCTTTGCAACTTCATCAGGTTGTGCAAAACGGTGAAGGTTAATCTTTCTGTTGATTCTGTCGTAGCTTTCCTGTGAACGACCCTTCTGCCAAGGTGTTTCAACAAATGATGGTGCAATAGCATTGATAGAAACATTCTGACCATCAAATTCCTTTAGTAAACATTTTGCAAGGTGATGAACACCTGCCTTTGAAACAGAATATACTAGGGAAGAACTGTATGAAAGCTTACCGCATAGTGAACCCATAAAGATAATCTTGCCACCGTCATTAAAGTGTGGCTTAAACTTCTGTACCATAAATGTAGGAACAGAAAGGTTTGTTCTTAGAATTGTATCCCATAGTTCATAGTCATATTCTTCAAACTTCTTGTATGTGCCGATAGCTGTGTTACATACAAGCCAGTCGATTTTGTCAGATACCTTTAGTACATCATTAACAAAGCCTTCCATACCTTCATATGTTGACATATCGGCATAAATGAAAGTAACCTTTTCTTTATCAGCTTCGGAAAGTTCATTTGACATTTCTTCCATCTGATTTTTGTCAAAATAATTTATAATCAGCTTGTCATTTTTATCTGTTGATTCTTTTAGTAATTTCTTTGCAATAGCCTTGCCAATGCCGGAAGTAGCACTGGTAACAATCATTGTTTTTGCCATAATTATACCTCAAATATAAATTTAGTTATTTTTATAAAAACTGTGTAATAATCAGCTAATTGCTGGGCTAAAAATACACATACTTTAACTAATTTATTTTATCATTTGGTATATTATAAGTCAACAATATTTAGGGTTACAAATTACTTACAATATAAAAAAATAGCCGCCACTTTCGTGACCGCTAAATTGAAGGAAAATACTACTAGTTATTTTATTAGTTATGTGTATCGGAATAAGCTAGGTGGTTAAGGTTGTTCTGAATTTTGTCAACAATTTCAAGGAACTTCTTGAAATCTTCTTCAGAAACATCTTCGGTAACCTTGTCTGTTAAAACATCAAGTGTTTCCATTTCTTTCTGTACTAGAGGGATTGTTGAGTCAACAAGCTTTAGTCTTACCATTCTTCTGTCGTTTTCATCAGAGATAGTCTGTAGATAACCGTCTTTACGAAGCTTCTCAACTTCTCTTGAAACAAGACCCTTAGAAACATAAATGTTAGTTGCAATGTTGCTGATTGTGTCATCACTAGGGTTTACATAAAGGCTGGTAAGGATAGCCATACCTGTAGGTGAGATAACCTCATTGTTAACTAGGCTTGTTTGTGCACAGTTACGGTAGTTGTTTGTGATAGCCTTACATAGCTTGTTTAGGATGATTGTGTTGTTGTATAGTTCGTTACCCATAGTAAAAACTCCTTTTAATTTTAAATTTATATTTTTTATATTTTTGCATTTATTCATTTTAAAAATGGAATAATTTAATTCGCACAATTATATTTTACATATATTTTCTGTAATGTCAACACTTTTTGCACATTTTTTATATTTTTTGAAGAAAAACATTGTGAAAACTTTATCAATTCACTTATTGTTGATTGTTTTTGATTGAATTTATTAATAAGTTATGAACAATGAATGAAAAATGCAAAAACAATTTGGTTTTTCCACTTTATTTATTCATAATTTAATGGTATAATGTTAATAGTTTATTTACAGTAAGGAGTGTTTTATTGTGATTTTTGATTATAATAATATGGAAACAACTGTTATTAAAAATTTTAAAGGTGGAGAAAAAGAAATCTCTGCTCAAATGTTTGATGATGAACATGGCAAAGTTATGAAGGCTGTCCTAAAGCCCGGTGCATCTATCGGTTATCATAAGCATGAGGGTAACGGTGAGATTGTTTACGCCATCAGTGGTAATGCTAAGGTTCTTTATAATGACGGTGAAGAATCTTTTTCTGCCGGACAGTGTCATTATTGCCCTAACGGTAATAGCCATAGTATCATCAATACAGGTGATGAGGACTTCGTTATGTTCTGTGTTGTTCCTGTACAAAAGTAATTTTTGATTTTTAAATTTAATTAGTGCCTATATTTATATTTATATAATTAGTATCGTTAGGTTGAGTAGGTATCAATAATTAAGTAGCATAAATTAATTATGTAATAGAAAAGCAGTTTGTGAAAATTAAATCACAAACTGCTTTCTTTATGTGTATTATTTTTTTCTTTAAATTTATTTTAAGTAAATGTGGTTGTATAGATTAGTTTTTGATTTCCTATGAGATAATTTGTCTGCAATAACCTAAATCACTTTAACAAATTAGGGTTTGTGAGTGTGAATTATAACAAAATTTTGGCTTACAGTCGTAGGGGACATCATTGATGTCCCGTTACAAACTAGCCTTTATATAGGTACTTTGCCCTATGTAGCAAGTTATAATTTCTAGTTTCTACATAGGACAAAATTGTATAAAACA
>JBQKHY010000044.1:0-8683 GCA_052118065.1 Ruminococcus sp. LCP21S3_E8
AGGGAGGTGGCTTTGCGTAGGCAAAGACGGAAGGAGTGATTGGAATTGTAAATTCATTTACAATTCCATATTAGCTGAAACTATCAAATAGCACTACAAACCCTAATTTGTAGAGGTGGGTTAAGATAACCTATTGGTAAAAACAAAACTAAAAAATAATGGGAAACAGTTAACAATAAAGGTCGGTAATAAAAATACCGACCTTTTAACATAATATAAATTTTAATATATTGAATTTATTATCAAATTAATAAAGAAAATTACAATGAATTATCCTTAATAGCATAATCTATATAATACAAATTTTAATAAACTGCAAGTAAAGGGTTAATCTCATGACCTTTATTATTATCAACCTTATTTATGTACTGAGAGGCTTTTACAATGCCTTTAATTGTGCAAAGTTCAGGTTCGCTTGCAATTGTGATTTTTAGGTTTCTTATGTAATCCTTAACAAGTTCCTTTAAACCCTCAATTTTGCTAAGTCCACCGGTAAACACAATGCCACTTTTAAGAATATCACCGTTTAATTCAGGAGGGGTGTTTTCCAGTACATCAACAATACCTCTGATAATTTCCAGCATAGTTCTTTGATAGATAGGTATTAGCTGACTTTTTCTAACTTCAATTGCCTTAGGTAAGCCACTTACCATATCTCTGCCTTTCATAATAAAGGTTTTGTCAGCATCAACAAATTTAACTGCACCGATTTCCTTCTTACATCGTTCAGCCATTTGTTGACCTATTGAAAGATTGTAATGACTTTTCATATATTTAATAATATTCTTGTCCATTTCATTACCGGCCCTTTTTATGGAAATACCGGAACTGACTCCACCTAATGAAAGTACTGCAATGTCAGCAGTACCACCACCTAAGTCTGCAACTAACTTTCCCTCACCTGAAAGTATGTCAAGACCTGCACCCATTGCTGATGCTTTAGGTGTTTCAATTAAATATACAGACCGTACACCATAACTGCTGATAGCATTTACTATTGCTCTTTTTTCCACTTCGGTTATTCCACCGGGAACAGCAGTTATAATTTTAGGCATAGATATTCTTTTTCGGCAACCTTTTTCTATGAAAATTCTTATCATATTTTCCATAAGCTCTGAGGAAGATACTGCACCGTCAACCATAGGAAAGGTAGACTTTACTCTCTCAGGAGTTTTACCGATGGTTTTGTATGCCATTTCCCCAACTGCTATTATTGAATTTGTATAGGTGTCATATGTAATAACTGATGGTTCAGAGATTATAACACCTTTATTTTTTGTAGCAACTTGAGTATTGCAAGTGCCAATATCTATAGCAATATTCATTATGTTCTCCTAAATTTATGCTTTGCATAGTGTACAACAACATACTGTGTTGCATCCACCTTTGAATAGTGTTTTTGCACATTCACCGATAGTACAACCTGTTGTAATTATATCATCAACAATAAGTATATTTTTGTCTTTTATTAGACTTTTGTCAATTACCTTGTAGGCATTCTTAACATTATTCATTCTTTCTTTGCCTTTTAAGGTGTGTTGCACTTTGTTGTTTTTGTGCTTAAATAGTGTTTCAATGTAGGGAATGTTAAGCTCTTCGGCAATTGTTCTGGCTAAAATTTCCGATTGATTGTAGCCTCTTTCTTTCAGCCTTTTATTATGTAAAGGTACTGCTGTGATAATGTCAAAGTGCAAATCACCATAACTTTTCTTAATAGTATCAACCATTAAAATTCCCATAGGTTTGCCAAGGTATTTTTTATCATAAAATTTAAAGTTCAGCATACCTTTCCTGAAATCATCTTCATAGTAAAATGGTGAAATACACCTAAATCCACCAATAGCAAAACCATCAAAATAATTTATAGGGAATTTCTTGATGCAATCTTTACATACAATTTCCTTTTCTTCAATAACTTTGTTACAGAACGGACATCTGTTTGGAAAGAAAAAGTTTTTGATTTTATCTGCAATACTCATATAGCACTATCTTGTTGTAAAAAATATTTTAGTCCTGTATATCGTTTATTCTTCTTGTTACTGTGGGTCATATTAGCAATAATGTTGCTATCCCCAACAATAATAAGTAGTTTCTTTGCCCTTGTAACACCTGTGTAAAGTAAGTTTCTGTAACACAACTGTGGTGGTGTGTGGAACAAAGGAATAATAACTGCCTCAAATTCATTACCCTGACTTTTGTGTATAGTTGTTGCATAGCTTAATTCAACATCCTGTGCTGAGTCATAGTCATAGGTAGCAACCTTATCATCAAATCGAATTTTGATATATTGTTGCTTTTTGTTAATTTCAATTATTGTGCCAATATCACCGTTGAAAATACCGGTAGAAGTTTCTCCATCATCCTTAGTGTACATTATGTCATAGTTATTTTTGTACTGCATAACCTTGTCACCAATACGAAGAACCTTTCTGCCAAACTTAATTTCTTGCTTATCCTTAGCCGGTGGGTTAAGTGCATTTTGTAGTCTTTCGTTTAAATCGGTTGCACCTAAAGCACCTTTTCTACCGGGACACAAAATTTGTATATCCTCAGTAGGGGAATAGTTGTAGCTTTTTACAAGTCGTCTTGTGAAAAGGTCAATTACAAGGTTAGTTGCCTCTGTGCCATTTTTAGTTGGCAAGAAGAAAAAGTCATTGTTGTGCTTTGAAATGTCAGGCAGTTCACCCTCAACAATTTTGTGAGCGTTAGTAACAATAAGACTTTTTAGTGATTGTCTGAAAATTTCTGTTAATTCTACAAATGGCAACCTTTCACATTCAATTAAGTTGCCAAGAACATTACCCGGTCCAACTGACGGTAGCTGATTACTGTCGCCTACAAGAATTAGTCTTGTAGCAAATGGTAAAGCCTCTATTAAACTTGCAAATAACTGACTATCCACCATAGAAACTTCATCAACAATAAGTGCATCACATTTTAGTAGGTTCTTTTCGTTCTTCTTAAATACCGGCTTGTCATCCTTATCATAGGCAACTTCCAGTAGTCTGTGAATTGTCTTTGCCTCTTTGCCGGTAACTTCACCCATTCTCTGTGATGCTCTGCCTGTAGGTGCAGTTAGCAGTACAGTTTGTCCATTCTTTTCAAGTATCTTAATAATGGCATTTAGCGTTGTGGTTTTGCCTGTACCGGGACCACCTGTAAGAATAAGAAAGCCTTTTTCCATAGCTGATTTAATAGCCTCAATCTGCTTTTCTGCATATTGAATGTTGTCCTCTTGTTGTATCTTTTCAATAAGTGTATCTGTGTTTGAGAACTTAGCAGCAGGAAAACTTTGCATTAGCTTAATTCTGTTTGCAATGAATGTTTCTGCTCTGTGCATTTCAGGTAAGAAAATAAAATTCTTATCGTCAAAATTTTCACGCATAAGTGATGCATCAAAAATCATATTATTAAGTGCGTCTTTCACAAGGTTCGTATCAACTTGTAGGAAGTTTGTAGTAGTGGCAATTAGCCTTTCCTCCGGTAAACAAGTGTGACCGTTTTGCTTGTTGTGGTTTAGTACATGGGCAATACCTGCTCTCACTCTATTTTTATCATCAATAGGTCTGTCTTGCTTTTTGGCTATCATATCAGCCATTTCAAAACTAACTCTAAGTCCATTGTCACATAATGTGTATGGATTATCCCTAATGTATTCAAGACTTCTGTTGCCAAAGTATTTGTAAATTCTTACAGCAGTATTTGCAGAAATTTGGAATTCACTAAGGTATAGCATAAGTTCCCTTATACCGATACTTTCCTTTAGTTGTTTGGAAATATCATTGGCTTTCTTTTCTGAAATACCTTTTAAAAGTGCAACTCTCTCAGGTTCATTTTCCAGCACTTCAAGAGTTTTTTCTCCAAATTCCTTTACAAGCATTGTAGCGGTAGATGAACCAACACCTTTAATTGCACCGGATGAAAGATAACGCAAAATACCGTTAGTGGTTGTAGGAATAGTAGGTTCAAATGTTTCTACACAAAACTGTAAACCATAGCTTGGGTGACTTTTATACCGACCATATAGTCTAACTTCCATACCAACTTCAACAGTAGGCATTACTCCTGTAGCAGTGATTAATTCTTTCTTAACATCTACATCAACTACACTGTAACCATTGTCATTGTTTCTATAAATAATATCTTCAATTGTCCCTGTAATTTGTAAAATTTCATTATTATCCATAAATTATATTATAACACTAAACGGCTATATTTACAATGAATTAACCTCATTAGAAAGACACTTTTTGTCAATAATTTTTATAAAGTCATAACCATAGGTCAGGGACTTAATGTCATTTATTGCTTCTTTAGATAAATTTTCAGTAACAATAATAATTTTCTGTGGCCTAAAACTACCCATCCATTTTGCTTTTTCTATTGCACTTCTAATGATAAATTCATAATTTGAATTACTGTTAATAGGTGTAATCAGCATAGTTGAACATTCATTTTTTACACTCATAATTCTAAAGATTAAGTAGCTGACAATTTCCGTAAAACCAACAATAGCAAATATAAAAAGTAATGTATATAGAAATACCATATAACCACCTCACTACATAATATGTTGATAATTTAATTTTGTCTGTATAATTTATTAAATTTTGAACCATAATAATTAAGCACAAAGAATTGTGCAAAATATTTTGAGGTGATAAATATGGACAAGACAAATAAGAACCATTCAATCCGTTGTACCGTTACTTCTTGTGAAAACCACAATATGTCAGAAAACTATTGTGCCCTAGACACAGTAAATATCGGTACACATGAACCACATCCTAGTGAAAGTAAATGTGTTGACTGCGAAAGTTTTGTAGCAAAGTCAAAGTGCAGTTGCTAATAACTTTTGCACATTAAATTATTTTATGGCGACACAACTTAGTGTCGCTTACATATAATAAAGTATAAGACGAAAAATAAATAGTTAAGATAATAAGATAAAAGGTGCTTTTTATGAAAAGTGATAAACTGACTTTTGGTATTCTTGGTGGAGATAAAAGAAATTACTACCTAGCTAAGGCACTAAAGAATGACGGTTATGAAGTAAAGCTATGTGGCTTTGAAAAACTGTCAAATATGAGTTGTGAAGTATCTTCTGCTTTAGACAGTGATGTGATTGTTCTTCCTATTATTCCTTTTGATAAGGGGAAAGAGGTAAAGTCCCCCTATGCTGAAAAGACTGTTGACCTAAGTGGTTATGAGGATAAATTAAAGGGTAAAAAAGTCTTTACCGGCAAGAGAGAAAAATTTCTTTCAGAATTTTCAGGTATGGAAAAGGAAACCTTGTCATATAGTGATAGAGAAGAGTTCTCTGTAAAAAATGCAGTACCTACAGCAGAGGGTGCAATAGAAAAAGCAATAAACAGCAGTGACTTTACTATAAACGGTAGCAAGTCACTTGTTTGTGGCTATGGTAGAATTGGCAAGGTACTTTCAGAGATGCTTCGTGGGATGGGTTCTGAGGTCACTGTTTCTGCCAGAAAGAGCAGTGACCTTGCGTGGATAAAGCTCAATAGTTTTCAGGGTGTTAAGACAGGTTATTTTTCTGAATTAGAAAAATATGACTTGATATTTAACACTGTACCTGCTATGATTTTTGATGAAGAAAAGTTAAAGAGAATAAAGTCCGGTGCATTAATTATAGATTTAGCTTCTTACCCGGGTGGGGTGGACTTTGAGAAAGCTAAAGAGCTTGGGGTAAAAACAATTCATGCCTTGTCTTTGCCGGGAAAGGTAGCACCAAAGTCAGCCGGAGAAATTATTGAAAGCACAATTTTGAGCATACTCAAGGAGGATGACGGGTGAAAAAGCTTGCCGTCGGATATGCTCTGTCGGCTTCCTTTTGTACCTTTAGTAAATCAATAGCACAGCTAAAAAAATTAGTGGAGATGGGGTATGATGTTATTCCCATTATGTCCACAAATGCAAGTACTAAAGACACAAGATTTGGAACTGCACAGACATTTGTAACGGAAGTAGAAAACCTGACAAATAAGAAAGTTATTAGGACAATAGAAGATGCAGAGCCGGTTGGGCCAAAGAAAATGTGTGATGTTCTTGTAGTAGCTCCTTGTACCGGCAATACCCTTGGAAAAATTGCCAACGCTATAACCGACACACCTGTTACTATGGCAGTAAAAAGCCACCTAAGAATTCAGCGACCTGTACTGCTGGCAATAGCAACAAATGATGGTCTTGGTGCATCTGCAATGAATATAGGAAAACTCCTAAATACTAAAAATGTATATTTTGTTCCAATGTCACAGGATGATTGTGTGAAAAAGCCTAATTCCTTGGTAAGTGATTTTACCCTTATTCCGGAATGTATAACATTAGCTTACGAGAATAAACAATATCAGCCTGTGTTTATATAGATTAATAAATTTTAGTAGCCTCATATATATGGGGCTACTTGTTTTTTACTACACTATATGATAAAATGTGACTATCTGAAATAAGGAATGATTGTATGAAAATTTGTCCAAAATGTAAGAAAATATATGATGACTCAGAGGTTACTTGTTCTGACTGTAGAAAAAAACTAAAGAACATTGAAAACAAGAACACCCCTGTAGGTGTTTGTAAAGTTTCCGGTGTAGATAAATTGAGAGTTCATGGTGCTTTGGAAGATGCAGGTATCCCTTCCGGTGAACAAAAAGTAAAGGCTTCAGCAGAGGCTATTACAGGCGATGACCTTTCCGGTGTTATTATTACTGTACCTTATCAAGCATATGACAAGGCACTTGATATTTGTATCGGTATCGGTGTAGTTGATGATGATACCATTGACGAAAAAACAAAAGCAGATATTGAAAGCAAAAAAGAACAGTATGATAAAGACATTGAAGAATTTGAAGAAATGAATCCCGGCAAAAGAACACTTGTAAGGATTGTTTCAGCAGTTTTGTTGATTTTAATATTCTGTGGCTTTATTTGGGGTGCAGACTGGCTAATTGACTTTATCAAAACATTGTTCTATCAGTAAGAGGAAAAAATGAGATTAACTAAAGCTCTAAACAAACATTTTAATCCATATGAGAAAGAAAATAAGAATAAGAAAGAACCTTTCGTTTCAGCAGTAATTGTTTGTGCAGGTAACAGCACAAGAATGGGACTTAATAAGTCAAAGCAGTTTATTGATTTACTGGGCAACCCGGCAGTATATTATACACTTTTAGCCTTTGAAAATTCTTTGTCAGTTAAAGAAGTTGTTATTGTATGCAGAGAATGTGACAAAGCTGATTTTCAAAGTATTGTTGCAAAGTACGGCTTTACAAAAGTAGTTGCAATAGTAAATGGTGGAGAAACTCGTTCATTAAGTGTAAAGAATGGCATTGATGCAACAAGTGAAAAAGCAACTTATATTGCTATTCATGATGGTGCAAGGTGCTTAATTACAACAAATGAAATTGAAAAGGTGATTTTGTCAGCATTACTTACAGGTGCATCAGCTTTAGGTGTTAAAGTTAAGGATACAATTAAGGTTGTAAATGATGATGAAACTATTAAGGATACACCTGACAGAAGTACCTTAAGAGCAATTCAAACACCACAAGTTTTTGACAAAGATAAATACATAAAGTTCCTTGAAAATGCAAAAAATGATGCAGTTGACTTTACAGATGATTGCAAACTTTTTGAATACTTTGGAGAAAAGGTAACTGTTGTTGACGGTTTATATACAAACATAAAGTTAACAACACAAGATGATATTATATTGGCAGAAAGTATTTTGAAAGGTAGAGAATAATATGAGAATCGGTCATGGTTATGATGTTCATAAGCTAGTTGAAAACAGAGATTTAATAATTGGTGGGGTAAAGATTCCCCATACTATGGGACTGTTAGGTCATAGTGATGCTGATGTGCTATTACATGCAATTTCCGATGCATTACTAGGTGCTTGTGCTTTAGGTGATATTGGAAAGCATTTTCCTGATACAGACCCTAAGTATAAAGGTGCTGATAGCTTAATGCTACTTAAAGAGGTTGTAAAGCTACTTGACCAAAATGGTTATTATATTGAAAATATAGACTCAACAATTATTGCTCAAGCCCCTAAGATGAAAGACTATATTCTTACTATGAGGGAAAATATTGCAAATGCTTGTAATATTGATGTTGATAGAGTCAGTGTAAAGGCTACAACAGAAGAATACCTAGGCTTTACCGGTAGAAAAGAAGGTATTTCTGCTCATAGTGTTTGCTTGATTAATGAGAAAAATTAAGTTTTTCTTGAAATTAAAATTTATAATTTAAATCACCTTGCACACAATAAGTGTGAGGTGATTTTTTATGTTAAGAAATAAAAATAATAAAGAACCTAACAATAGAAAGTCAAATAAAAGATATAATATATCAAATATAGAAGAACCTGATATGAATATGGAATTTAGTACTTGCTCATCATATGATTGTACAGGCCTTATTCCGGCAGAAGTAGTTACCCAAGATGAATACGAAAATTATGAAGAAATGTATCAGTTTCTCCCACCGGATTTACGAGATGAAGATGATTTTTATTAATGCTTTTATTTTGATTGTGGGTAAAGATTAGTTAGATAAATTAGGGTTTGTGGAGTTGTTTATGTAATGTAGGTTAATTATATATCAACCGATTAATTCATTTAATTTATAGTTTTATCCCTCCTTCAGTCGATTTATAAAAGGTAAA
>JBQKHY010000045.1:0-7271 GCA_052118065.1 Ruminococcus sp. LCP21S3_E8
TAGGGCTATATGCTAATAGAAAGGCTAATTTGCTCGTCCAACAATTAAGTGAACATCAAAGAAAACGAGCCATAGGCGAAGTTTGATTTGCTAATGTGAACTTATGCAAAAGTTTTATGTAATAAAAATTTTTGCTGAAAGACCCTACACCTGTTAGCCATAGTTTTTATTATATTTCAAAATTACTATTTATTAGTTTGTTCGTTCTCTATTGACTGGTGGTTGGGTTTTCAGTTTGCCTAGTCTTGTTTTCTATCAATCATATAACTAACTTAATATTATTTTTCCTATTATTGGACTGTTTTTAGCGAGTAGATTTGAAGAGTTACATTAATTCTCAAGTGTGGTAGGTGATTTCCTTTAAGCTAAAGTAAGTTGAGGGAGTTTTATATTTTGTGGTCTATTTCTATTTGATTTTTTTAATTACTAATTACTATGTTATGTTTATATTTAAAAGGCTCTATAATAAATGTTGGGGTAAGAAAAATAGAGCCTACGAAAAAAATATAAAAAAGTAGAGCATAAATTTGAAAAATCCGTTAAAATGAAATTGACAAGAAACCATAACGGAGGTCAAAATTATGCTCTACACTTATTTTATCAAAACTACAGGATTGCAGGACATAATAATTAATAATATCGAAAGCACTGAAACACAATTGATAGCTTAATGTCATCAATTGTCTATATAGTCTATTTCATCTTATTGGATTTACCAAATGGTAAGAATATTTAAGCAAAACGGTGATTGGAAAACAAATAGAATTAAAACTAAGCAAAAAAGGAAATACATTTATTGCTCGTTATTGTAACTTTATAATAGCAAAATTTGATGCTGTCACAGGCAAAAGATTTAACAGTGAAATAGCAAGAATATAGTATATTTTAATTGTATACCATATTACTCTTAAAACAGTGATGTTTCGTTACAAACTATCCTTTATAAGATATCATGCCCTATTTAGCTGATTTTAGTTTTATTAATATGATAAAATCGTACAAACAGAAAATTCAAATATCTTCAATATTAACCTTACTTGCCTCTTTAAGAAACAACTTAGTACTGGGATTACGCATAGCTTTATTCCAAGTCATAATATATGAAATAGTAGTATCAATACCTTTAATTCTATGAATTTCAAATTGACTGTTGAACATTGCTCTACATAGTGAAGTAGGCAAAATAGAAATACCAATTCCGGCTGATACTGCAGTAACTACTGAACGAACATCATCATATCTGTTTACTATGTTAGGAATAATGTTGTATGTTCTGAATAAGTCCAAAATTTCCATATAAAGAATAGGACTGATGACCTCAGAAAGCAAAACAATATTTTGTTGATGAAGTTGGTCAAAGTCAATTCCACCACCGGCTAGTAATCCTTTTTTGCTAATAACAGAAAGTGTGTCATCATAAGCATCAAGATGGTCAATGTCAGGAGAATCAGGCATCATATCTCTAAGCATAAATACAATGTCATATTCATTGTTATCAAGTGCCAAAATTTCCTCACTAACTTGAATTTTCTTAATGTCAACTGTTATGTCCGGATATTTAGCCACAAACCCTTGTAGGTATTTACTAATATAAGGTCCACTTGTTTCGTCATAACCTACAGTAAGTTTACCGTCAATACCCTTCTGTAGCTTATCTATTATAAATGTTGCAGAGTTAAGGTTTTCAATAATTTCCATTGCATAGGGGAGAAGTGCTTTTCCCTCAGGAGTCAGTACAACATTTCTCTTTGTTCGAGAAAATAGAGATGCACCAAGTTCCTTTTCCATTTCTTTGATACCTCTTGAAATTGTACTTTGAGAAACAAAGTTCTGCCTTGCAGTCTCTGAGAAATTTAAATTCTGTGCAACAGAAACAAAATATTTAATTAAATTTATATCCATAAAGCCACCACCTATTATTTATTAAAGAATATCATTAGAAAAGTATATTATAATTCTTAAAAAGAAATATAATTATTATTTATGCAATATATGCATAAACTGATGTTGATTATAGATATTCAGCATTATATAGCTTATTGCTAAATTTTTCTTACTTTGATATAATTCTTATTGTAAGTTAAAAGAACATTAATGGTTTTATTTATTCTTGCTTTAGTGTGGACGCACACTAAAATATATACGCGTATTGAAAGGACTTTCACAAAATGAAGAAAATTGTAATTACAGGTATGGGTGCAGTTACACCAATAGGCATTGGTGTAGATGAATATTGGAAAAATCTGCTAGATGGCAAAAGCGGTATTGACAAAATCACTTCTTTTGACCCATCTGAACTAGCAGTTAAGTTTGCCGGAGAAATCAAGAATCTTAATCCAGCAGATTATATTCCTAAGCAGATTCTAAGACAAACAGACCCATTTATGCAGTATGCTTATATTGCAGCAGAAGAAGCTCTAAAAATGAGTGAAGTAAAGATTGACCCAACAAGAACAGGTATCGTTATGGGTACTGCTCTAAACGGTATTGCAACAACTGCTTATACTCAAGAAGCACTGACAGGTGCTTCTCATAAAAAGGTCGGTCCTAGATTTATTCCGAAAATTCTAGGTAATGTTGCTGCTACACATATTGCAATTATGCACAATATTCAAGGCCCATCATTTACTATAAATACTGCTTGTTCATCAGGCGGTGACGCAATTTATACTGCTGCAATGTTAATGCAAGCCGGTAAGGCTGATACAATGATAGCAGTAGGCGCAGAAAGTGCACTATGTCCAATCGTTATCTACTCATTAGCTAACGCAAAGGCACTTTCTAAGAATAACGAAAATCCACAAACTGCTTCTCGTCCATTTGATGTTACCAGAGATGGTTTCGTAATTGGCGAAGGTGGTGGTGCACTTGTACTGGAAACAGAAGAACATGCTCTTGCTCGTGGTGCAAATATTATTTGCGAACTAAAGGGCTGTGGCAACACAAGTGACGCTTATCATATTACTGCTCCTCATCCGGAAGGTGACGGTGCAATCAGAGCAATGAAACTGGCTATTGAAGAAGCCGGTATTAATTCCGACCAAATCGGTTACATTAACGCTCATGGTACTGCAACTCACAAAGGTGATGTTGTTGAAGGTATCGCAATCAACTCTGTATTCGGTGACTATAAACCTTATGTTTCTTCAACAAAGGGTGCAACAGGTCATATGATGGGTGCAGGTGGTATTACTGAATGTATCGCTTGTATCAAGGCAGTAACAGAGGGTGTTATTCCTTATACTCTAAACCTACATGAAGTTGATGAAGAAATCGACCTTAACCTTGTTAAGGACGAACCACTAAAGAAAGATATTGATTTTGCAATGAGCAACTCTCTTGGTTTTGGTGGTCAGAATAGTAGTGTAATTGTTGGTAAATATAATAAATAAAGTGGACTAACCTAAAGGCTTGTTCCATAATAAAAAGAAAGAGGTTATTTTATGAGTTATACTTATGATATTACAATGTTTAAAGACACATTTGAACATGAATTTACATGGCTAAATGGCTTTATGCGAAATGTTCGCCGTTTTGGTTACAAAACTGCAATGGTAGATCCTCAAAAGGAACAAACCTGGACTTATGAAGAACTTAACAAGGATGCAAACCGTCTTGCAAATGCACTAAAAGCAAGTGGTGTGAAGAAGAACGATACTATACTTTATCTACTTCCAAATTCACCACAGTTTGCACTTTCATATATTGCACCACAGAAGATTGGTGCTATCAACTGTCCTGCTAACTTTAACTTAGCAGCAGGTGAAACTTCATTGCTTATCAATCACAATAAGCCTAAGGTGTTTATTTATGATTATGAGTATATGCACGAAATGAAACAAGCATTGGCACTTTGCGTTGAAAAGCCTGAAGTTGTGCTAATGGTTGACTACGATAATAAGTGTGAAACTTTACCAAAGGGACATATCCGTTTTGAAGACTTTATGAAGGATGCACCTGATACTGACCCTGAAGTTGACTTTCAGCCTCATGTTTATGATGAAGTTACAAGACTGTTTACTTCCGGTACAACTTCACTGCCTAAGGGTGTACCACTAAATAACATTAACGAAGTACTTTCTGCTCATGATGTTATTATGCATTTCCCACTAAATCCAACTGATGTTACTATGAATATGACACCTTGGTTTCATAGAGGTGGACTACATTCAGGTGGACTTACACCAACATTTTATGCCGGTGGTTCAGTTGTAATTTTGCGTAATTATAACCCTAGAGTTTGTCTAACTTATGCTGAAAAGTATGGTGTAACTTTCCTTGTTGGTGTACCGGCAGTTCTAACTTCTCTTGCAACTCGTCAAGAAAAGCACCCTGTAGATTTATCAAAAATCAAGGGCATTGTTACAATGGGTGCACCACTTGAAAAGGCTCAGTGTATCCGTTTCCAAGAAACTTTAACACCAAATATTTTCAACGGTTACGGTACAACAGAAACATTCTGGAATACATTCCTTAGACCATATGATTTACCTGAAATGTCAGGTTCGGCAGGTCGTTCATGTACTGATGATGATGTTAGAGTTGTTAAGGCTTATGAAGATAAAAAAGCCGAACCTAATGAATTTGTAGCTAAAGACGGTAAAGAGGTTGGTGAAGTTATCATCAAGTCACCATCAAAGTCAACTATGTGCTACTTTGATAACCCTAAAGTTACAAAAGAAAAATACTATAAGGGCTATCTATATACAGGTGACCTTGCTACTTGGGATGACAAAGAATATGTAACTATTGCAGGTCGTAAGGATGATATGATTATCTGTAGTGGTGAAAATATTTATCCACCACAGATTGAAGAAGTACTAAATATGCACCCTAAGGTTCAGGAAAGTATTGTCACTTCTGTACCTGACAAAACAAGAGGCGAAGTACTTGTTGCTTATATTATCCCTGAGGATAAGTCAATTACAGTCAAGGAAATGATTGATTATTGTGATAAACACCCAAATCTATCAAAGTACAAATGTCCAAGATATTATCGCTTTGTTGATGAACTACCACATACTGCTACAGGTAAGAAACAACATTATAAGGTTAAAGAACAAGCTAAGAAAGACTTTGAAGCAGGATTATTATTAAGGAAGTGATTTTATGAAATTTAAACCATATATTCGCAAAGTTAATTATTATGAAACTGACAGAATGTCTATTGTCCATCATTCTAATTATATTCGCTATTTTGAAGAAGCCAGAATATATGCAATGGAGCAAATTGGTTGTGACTTAATTGAAATGGAACGACAAAATATGATTATTCCTGTTGTTGATGTTTATGCTAAGTACCATAAGTCACTGGGTTGTTCAGATGAATTTGCAGTTTATATTAAGATGACTTATTTTAATGGTGTAAAGCAGAAGTTTGATTATGAAATTCGTTTTACTTCCGATAATTCATTGGCTTGTACAGGTCACTCAACCCATTGTGTTGTAAATGAAAATCATAAACCGATTTCTATTAAGAGAATTAGCCCGGAAATTTATAACAAATTTATGAGTGCAGTTGAAGAATAATAATTCATTTCTTTAAATAAAATTTCATATGAATATATAAAAGGAAGATATTTACTAAAGCGTTTACAAATATCTTCCTTTATTGTATTATAGAGAGCAGAGTTCAAAGAAAAGAGAATTATTATGAGTTTAGTTGAAGTTATCTTATTGGCAGTAGGGCTTTCAATGGACGCATTTGCAGTATCTGTATGTAAGGGCTTGGCAATCCCTAAGATTAATTTTAAGACAATGGCAATATGTGGTGCATGGTTTGGAGGCTTTCAGTTTTTGATGCCTATGATTGGCTACCTTTTAGGTGCCGGTTTTACAGGCTACATTACAAGTATTACCCCTTGGATAGCATTTGTTTTGCTTTCTTTAATCGGTGGTAATATGATTAAGGAGTCCCTTTCTAAGGAAGAAGAAAAGGCTAACGATAGCTTAGGTGTAAAGATTATGTTTACTATGGCTATTGCTACAAGTATTGATGCATTAGCAGTAGGTGTTACCTTTGCTTGTGTTGATGTTAATATTTCTTCAATGCTTGGTGACTTTCTAAATACAACTTTAGCATCAATTATTATCGGTATTACAACATTTATAATTTCTTGTATTGGTGTAAAGATTGGTAATATCTTTGGACTAAAGTATAAGAACAAAGCAGAACTTGCCGGTGGTATTATCCTTATTTGTCTTGGTATCAAGATTTTACTAGAACATTTTAATATTATTTAAAAGAATTAAAATAAGCCTTTCATAGGGCTTATTTTTTTTTTGCAGAAATATATTGATTACAAAATTCTATATCATTTTATGGCTTACAGTCGTAGGGGCGAACACCGTTCGCCCGTTAAAAAGTGTGATATCTATGAGATTTTGTTTTGTTTATAAATTTGTAAAATAATTATTTTAATATGTGTTGTAATTGTCGTTTATATAGATATAATACTTTACAAAATAAACTGCAAAAATCCCCATAATTCTCTTATGTAAAATTAAAAGAAACAGTATGTAAAAAAATAGGAAAAATAGGGAGCATAATATCTAACTTTAGACTTTTAAAAACAAGTTCTATTGTGTAAAATAGGGAAAATAAAATATAGTATTTACAACCGACAAAATATTTGTTAAAATTTTAACAGAACTTAAAAAAGGAGTTATAATCTATGGCTAATAATATTGTAGATTCAGTAGAAGCACTAGAAGCAAAACTAGCACAGGTTAGAGAAGCACAGAAGAAATTCTCAACATACACACAGGAACAGGTTGACAAGATCTTCAAGGCAGCAGCAATTGCAGCAAACCAGGCAAGAATTCCTCTAGCAAAACAGGCAGTAGAAGAAACAGGTATGGGCGTAGTAGAAGATAAGGTAATCAAGAACAACTACGCAGCAGAATATATTTACAACGCATACAAGAACACAAAGACTTGTGACATTATCGAAAGAGACGAAAGTTTCGGTACAATCAAGGTTGCAGAACCAATCGGTGTTGTAGGTGCAGTTATCCCAACAACAAACCCAACATCAACAGCAATCTTTAAGACACTTATCTCTCTAAAGACAAGAAATGGTATCATCATTTCCCCTCACCCAAGAGCAAAGAAAAGCACAATCGCAGCAGCAAAGGTTGTTTTAGACGCAGCTGTTAAGGCAGGTGCTCCTGAAAACATCATCGGTTGGATTGATATTCCTTCACTAGATATGACAAACCTACTAATGAAGGAATCAGACATTATCCTAGCAACAGGTGGTCCCGGTATG
>JBQKHY010000046.1:0-6846 GCA_052118065.1 Ruminococcus sp. LCP21S3_E8
TAACTTAAATACCGGTGATAATCCATATCAATATGTATATATTGAGTCAGATAGAAGAAAACATTATCTTAGAGGTGAAGGCAATGCACCAACTGAATGGGAAGATGATGAGGATTTAGGTTTAAAATTAACTAAGACAAGCAGTGGATATATCCTTGAAAAAGATTCAGAAAAGCTTTATTTCCAGTCTAGCAATGGTAAAGGTGTTTTATATAAAATCACCGAATTAGATAATGAGAAAAATCATATTGTTTATGGTCGAAATAGTAGTGATGGATATATAAACTATATTTATGATTCTACAAATCAAACACAAGCTACTTTTACAACAACCACTATTAACAGTAAGAAGTATATAACAACTATTAATCTTCCTAATTCAAGAAAGGTTAATTTATCATATACACAGTCAAACGGAAAAGTACTGTTGACTAAAGTTAAATTACCTGATAACAGTTGTTCAAATTATACTTATGATAATCTAGGTAGATTAATTTCAGTAAAATATACAAAAGAAAACGGTTCAGAAGTAAAAACAGGTTCTTCATATTCATTAACTTATAATACTGCTAATAAAGTTACTAATATTACTGAAAGAAGCTCAGAGAATAAAATAGGTAATTATCTAAACTTTGAATACAAAGCTGATAATACAACTAAAGTTACAGATAGAAACGGTTCATCAGAAACATATACTTTTGATACTGATGGAACAAAAGTTTCAACAATGAATGCAAATGGTTATATTTCAAATAGTCAAAGTTCAGAACTTACTGTAACTAAAAGTAAAGATAACTTCATCAAGAATTATCTTGATGAAACATCTGACTTTTCCGGTATTAAGAACAATGATGGCTATTACTATAGCGAAAGTTCAAATCCTGATAATAAGTATAGTTTAGATACCGATACAAAATACTTTGGTACAAATGCTATTAAAATCTATAACAAAGATAAACAAGACAAGGACAGTGTGATTTATCACAATATTAGTCAAAAATCATTGTTAGGTAAGTACGTTACATTCTCTGCATATGTTAAGGCAATGTGCGAAAATAACGGTACAGGCAAAGTAAATCTGGCTATTCAGTATAAGGACAATTCAGAAGAAAAAACTATTGATGGTTTTGCAGTAAGTGATGAAATTAATTGGAAAAGAATTAGTGTAACTGCAAAGCTTCCATCAACAGCAACTGATGTAAAGGTTCTTTTAAAGTCAAACGGTAAGAATTATACTACATGGTTTGATTGTTTACAGTTAGAAGAAAGCGAAACTGTAAATGATTACAATGCATTGAAAAACAGTGATTTCACTAATGCAAATAATTGGCTTGACAACAAAGATGAAAAATTTACATTTACATATGGCAGACCATATATTTTTGGTGAACCTTTATATGTGAAAATTGATAGTAATGATACTGAAACTTCAGTACCTTCGTCGTCTACTGCTACTTCTACAGATGTAACCACAACTAGTAAGCCAGCTGAAACTGTTGCCACAGTAACTGCTACTGAACATGATGTGGTTGACACTACAGATGTATACGGAAATGTAGTAAAATCAGTAGAAGGTGTATATAACAGAGTTTATGAAGTAGTAAATGATGATAAAGATTCAAGTGATGCTGATGAATCCAATAATTCTAGTAATGTAGGAGATTCTAACAATTCTAATAATACTGTTGAATCAGAAGATACTAGTGATAATTCGAATAACTCTGACACCACTGATGAAGAAAATACTGATAAGACAAATTATTTATCTAATAAGTATATATATCAGAGAGTAAATGTAAATGCTAAGAATGTTTCATTTGTATTAACAGGACAAGCACAAGGTGTTTCTGTTCCTTTATCAAATGAAAATAGAACTTTTGGTATAGCACTTAATGTTTATTACAATGGTGAAAAAACTCCTGAAAGTCATTATCAATCATTTAATTCTAATACAACCTCTGTACAGTCAGTATCATTGTCAGTAACACCGGAAAATAGTGAAAAGCTCGTACAATGTGTTGACTATGCATTTGTTTATGGTTATAATAGTAATACAATGATACCAAGTAATGCCATGTTGAAAGTTATGGTATCACCTGAAACTACTTCAACTGATAGTGCATCTTCTTCTAACGGTGATGATAATACCCAAGGAACAACAAGTGCAAGTAGTGAAGTTGAATATGGCGATATGCTTTCTGAAGAATTAGATACTTCAAAATCATATATTAAGTCAGAGTCAACTTATGATACTAAAGGTAACTATATAACAGAAGAAACTGATGAAAACGGTAATACTACCAAATATACATATGACGCTAACGGAAACAAATCATCCATAACTAATGGTAATAATGTAGAAACATCATATACATATGATTCTTCTGATAATGCCACTTCTATTACAACCGGTGGTGCAAGCAATAAGTATGATTATGACTATCAAGGTAATGTTGAGTCAATATCACATAATAACTTTTCTTTTAAGTTTAATTATAATGAATACAACAAACTGTTATCAACATATGTTGGCGATTCACAGATAGTTTCTAATATATATAGTCCATATAACGGGAATTTATTGAAAGTATCATATGCAAACGGTAGTGTAATCTCATATACATATGATGAGTACAATAATGTTACAAATATTAAATGTAACGACAATATTGTCGCTAAGTATACTTATAACAAGAATAGTCAAATTTCTGTTTGTGATGACTCCGAAAGTGGAGAAACAACTTATTATTACTATGATTGTAACGGAAACTTAGAGAGTCAGTTTATACTTGGTAAAGACAGCACCCTTGCAAATAGTGTTACAACCGATGAAAATGGCAATACTGTAGAAAAAACAGAAATCGGAAATAACACGAGAACAATAACTAGTGGTACTGATAGTGACGGTAAATCATTTGTTGATTATAACGGACTAAAAACAACAGAAGAAAAAGACTCCTTCGGTAGAACTACTTCTATTTTAACTAAAGGACTAAAGGATAATAAGGATTATGAAGTTGAATATACTTATGCCGATGGCAAGGAAACTAATTCAACATCTAAAACTGTTAGTAGCTTAACTCAGTCCTTTGATACTGAAACAGTTGCATCATATACCTATTCTTACGACGGAAATGGAAATATTATAATGGTTGCACAAGACAGTAAATTAACAGGTGTAGAAACTGAGGATGGTGTAACAAATAGGTATTATTATGATTCAAAGAATCAATTAGTCGAGGAATATGATTATGTTCATAATTTCCATATAAATTATTCTTTTGATAATGATGGTAATATCCTAACTGTTCATAGACAACCTGCTGATTCATCTGCTACGGGTAAACCACATGGAAATTATTATTGTTACGATGATAAAGAATGGCGTGATAAGTTAACAAACATTAACGGTACTAATATAACTTATGACGAAATAGGAAATCCGTTAAATTATCGTGACGGTATGTCATTTACATGGAAAAATGGTAGATGGTTGTCAACAACTACTCTAGATGATGGTACAAAGATAACTTACCGTTACAATGCCAACGGAATGAGAACTCAGAAGCAAGTAGGTTCTAAGGTAACTAACTATTATTATGATAGCAATAATAATCTAATTGCTGAAAAGACTGACAGTGCAACACTTTTCTTTTACTATGATACTGAGAATAGCCCTGTAGCATTATCCTATAATGGAAAAATGTTCTACTATGTAAAGAACTTGCAAGGTGACATAGTTAAGATTCTTGATGAAGACGGTATTAGCTATGCAAGTTATGTATATGATTCTTGGGGTAATATTCTTGAAGAGAAAGGCGAGCCAATATTAAGGAGATTAAATCCACTTCGTTATCGTGGTTATGTGTATGATGAAGATACTGCAATGTATTATCTACAAAGTAGATATTATGACCCAACAACAGGTAGATTTATCAATGCTGATGATACTGCGTATATTGGTGCTACCGGTACAGTTTTAAGTGCTAATATATTTACATATTGTGAGAATAATCCTATTAATTACACCGATTCAACTGGTAGATTCCTTTTAGTAGATGATATAGTATATCTTATTGTTCTAGGTACTATTGTCGTATCTGCTGTTGTAATAACATATTCTATTATATCAATTCCTGCTGTTAAAGAAAGCATTAATAGATTATGTGATTTAATTGGAAATAGTGTTCGAAGTGTATGTAATGATTTAGGTGATGCGATAGATGATGTTATCGCGCGGGCAAAGACAAAAAGCAAATCTAAGAATAATGAGGTACATCATATTGTTGCCAAAAAAGCTAAAGCAGCCGAAGGATCACGCAAATTATTAAAAAAGGCTAATATTAAGACTAGTGATAGTGTTAATTTGATATCCATTAATTATAGATTGCACAAACATTTACATACAAAAAAATATCATAATCAGGTATATCGATTACTAAAAAGAGGTAAAGGTAATAAAAAAAGGACTCTAGCTATTTTAGGAGTTATAAAAGTAATGTTATCAGCTGCAAGTGATTTATTCAGAATTTGACATTAATAGGAGATATGTATGGATCTTATATTTAAAGGCAATCTTTTTGATATCACAAAAAATGATATTAAAAATTACTGTAAAAAGAAATGTGAGTATTACGATACATTGTCTAAAGAGTATTCTCCAAGATACAATGAATTATATTCCAAAGTAACAAGGAACATAGTAAGGAAAGAATATTCTTCAAAAGGCTCTGAAATACATAGAGGTTTTTATTGTCCGAGTCCGGTACAAGATGTTGTTATAGGAAATTGTAAAAGAGGAAGGCTTCTTAAAAATAAAAACAAATTATCATCATATGGATTTGAATATGGTTTTGATGAAAAACATAGGTTAATATTTGCTAGATGTGATGAGATTGATAATATTGAATTTATCGAATATAAGGATAATTATTCAATAGGATATAGATTTCGTACACCTAAATCTACTAAGCCGGAATTGGACAGTATCAGTGAATGTTTTTACGATGATTTTGGAAGAATTATATTATATCTTTTTGGCTTTTGCCAACTATATAAATTTGGAGAACTAAAGTATGAACAATTCCAATATAATGAATCCGGAATATATATTGATCATTTTGTTGATTATGTATATGGTATTGTTTCTTATGATAGTTATGTCTTTCAACATAACAAAAATGGTTACTTGTCTTCATTTGATATAGCTAATTTGATTGATAAGGAAAAGGAAAATGATAACGAAAGACATTCTGTAAAACGAAAAAGAAAAGTATAGCAGTTTTATAAACAAAGTGTTTTCTCTATATTGGTTCATTTTAGTTGTTATACTCATAGTAACAATCAATTAAATCTCCCTTACTCATTGAATTTGAGTAGGGGAGATTTTTTAATGAACTAATAATGTTTGTATATAATGTACAAATTATTGTAGTGAAAATTTATTACATAGTTTGAATATTATATGTGAAAATATATCATATTGTGATATAATATAAGCATAAGCTTTGGTATTATTGCTTTAACAAATTTGTTTATAGGGTGAATTATTATGATGCATCGTATTTTTGTTCCGGTTGGTCAAGGTGCTTTTTATCTAGAGAAATTTGAAATTGGAGAAGAAAAATTCAATATTGTATATGATTGTGGTACAAGTACTGAAACTGTAAATATTAAATCTAAAATACGTAGTTACTTTAAAAAGAATGAAGAGATTGATTATGTCTTTATTTCTCATTTACATAAGGATCATATTAGGATATTTTATATATTTATTAATATTACCCATGCTTTTAGAATATATTTAATATTTCCTAAAGACTTTCCTAAAGAATTTAGTGCTTTTAAAGAATTATTTATTACAGACTTATGTGTATTTATATTATTGTAGTATATTTACCAATAATTGAAGGTAATATATCGCATTAAATCAACTTATATCATCATAAAAGGTAAACACTGAATACAATTGGAAATCGTGTAAACCATTAAAGTGGTTTCGAGGGTTCGAATCCCTTGCTCTCCGCCAAAAAATATATCAGAAACCCAGTATTTATCGCACTTTTAGCCGTTTTGGTTATGGTGCGATATTTACTTTTGTGCCTAAGATCTTGTATGCAAATTTTGATTTTCCTAAAGAGTGTTTTCTAACATTTAAAATATTTGTTACAACAATATATAAAATTACATAATTAATAGAGGAATTACCAATAATTGAAGTTGAAATATAGCATAATATAGACTTTAATCATCATAAAAGGTAAATGCTATACACGATAGCCCGTCGTGTAAACTAATTAAGTGAGAATATCGTAATTAATATTATAATTATTGGTATAATAAGAATAATACGCAAAATTAGGCTGTACTTAACCTTTTTTCCTTTTTTCAAATATACAAATCGTTATAGAACATTATATGTTTTCTTAATAAGTCTTTAATAGAAAATCATATTTTAATCAAAGCTGTTAGCAAATGCTAGTAGCTTTTTTTACTCTTACTAATTGTCAAATGTAATAGTAATAATAACTATACAATAAAATTATTATTTATATTGTCATTTAATTTGTATTGTAGTAGAATAATATCATATTAAGTGACAATATTATACAAATTCTATAATAATACGCATAGAATGCGTATTAATTGTCAGTATATAAACACATTAAGTAAAATGAATTAATATTTGTTTTTATTTATTTTATTATGGGCGTATAGGCGAAGTTTTTTATTTCCGTTCGAAAAGAGTTATGAAAAATTTTCTTTTAGTGTTATTGGGTACTTGTAATGCACTTGTAGTTTTAAATGAACACTAAGAAATAACATATAAGATGGGCTTTATTTCTA
>JBQKHY010000047.1:0-5405 GCA_052118065.1 Ruminococcus sp. LCP21S3_E8
TATTTAAAAATTGCGTACTTATTTTAGATTTGTACAAACTATTTTGCCTCCCTCGCTGAGGGAGGTGGCTTTGCGTATGCAAAGACGGAAGGAGTGGTTGGAATTGTAAATTCATTTACAATTCCACAATAGAAGATACTATTTAATAGCACTACAAACCCTAATTTGTTTAACTGACTATTCTTAACCTACAAACAAAATTGAAATATTTATATTACAAATAATAACAATGAATATAACCTCTATAAAATGTAAAAATAATGATATGTATATGCAATATTTACTATATGAAAATAAACAAATGTGCAGTAATATATATATAAATGAATTTTAAATTAGATAGCTAATTTATTGTTTGTGTTCTTTTTAGTGTGATAACATTGACAGCTAAAAAGATATTTGTTAACATAGTGATGTAAAATTGTTTACTATGTAAAAGGAAGAGTGGTTTATGATGGACGAAAAATTTTTACATGACACCGGTGTAGAGGTTATGCGTGTTGTAAAAACAACCCTAAAGGCTTACCGTACATTCAGCAAACTTGCTGTAGAAGGGGAAAAGGTAAGTGTTTGTGGTTTGCAGATTTTAACAACACTAAGATACTACCCGGAACTAAACACAGTCAGTGACCTTGCAGATAGCCTAGAGTTTAGCAAAGGTCTTATTTCAAGAGAAGTAGAAACTTTAAGAAAAGGTAACTATGTAACTACTGCAGTTGATGAAAAAGATAGAAGAGTTCTAAGAATTTTCATTAATAAAGAAGTTGCAGAACCTGTTATTCTTAAGCAAAAGGAAAAGCTATTTAACCTAATTCATCAGGTTACAGATGGTATTGCCGATGAAGATATTGAAAAGTATAGAGAATTAAATAAGATTTTCCTTGAAAAGGTATCTGAAGTTGATTTTGATAAAGAAGTTGATACTTCTAACTTTGATTTACAGAAGTTTATCTAAAATTCAATTATTTTTCAAACAAAAAAGGAGTGACCGTTTTGGTCACTCCTTAATTCTTTTGTTTAGTCAACAGTAGGTGTTGTATTATCTGTCATAGCATTTTGATTATTTGCTACTGTTGTATTGTTTGAGTTGTTACTTTGGTTTGTACTAAACTCTGTTTGGCTATTATTTGTATTATTGTTATTTTTCTTTTGAGAATAATTTGTTGTAGGGTAGAAGCAAGAATATGTTTCACCATTCTTCATAGTTGTGTTTCTATAGTAAGCAAGTTCAGAAACAGTAACCAGCTGATAACCCTTTTTATCAAGATACTTAACTATATTTGCAACTGCCTTTGGTGTAGAATCTTGAATATCATGCATTAGAACAATGTCACCATCAAGGTTCTGACCTTTCTTAAATACACTCTTAATAGCATTGAAAGTAGCCTGACTGCTCTTTGTGCTCCAGTCTAGAGTATCAATTGACCATAGGATAATAGGGTTAATGTTCTCAGTTTCATATACATTAGAAGTAATACCACCCGGACAACGGAAAACGGTAGGATATTCACCGATTACTTTTTTAATAGCTTCATTTGTCTTGCTCATTTCAGCTCTCTGCTTTTTCTCACTAATATTATTTGCATATTGGTGGTCCCAAGAGTGGTTACCGATTTCATGACCGGCATTAAATTCTTGTTGAACAATATCTTCTTCACCTTCAATTCTAGAACCAACTAGGAAGAATGTTGCTCTACCATCAACACTCTTTAGTGATTTTAGAATTTGCTCTGTGTTACTTGCATCAGGACCGTCATCAAATGTAAGTGCAACCATAGGCTTTGTTCTGTCTAGGTTCTTACGAATTTTAGCCTTTTGTTCTGTAACAGTAATTTTGCAGGTAGCAGAAAGGTTGTTGTATAAAGTACAGGTAACATTAGCTTCACCTTCTCTAAGAGCTTTTACAAAACCTTTGTTATCAACAGAAACAATATGGTCATTGTCTGTTGTGAATGTATAGCTAGAAGTACCTTCATTTTTATTAAATTCAGGAACAATATTGATTGTACC
Organism: Ruminococcus sp. LCP21S3_E8; assembly: GCA_052118065.1. Classification (GTDB taxonomy): domain Bacteria; phylum Bacillota; class Clostridia; order Oscillospirales; family Acutalibacteraceae; genus Ruminococcoides. The sequence goes on from JBQKHY010000047.1 coordinate 2,011, forward strand.
ACCAACACCCATTGTTGTGTTAGCTAAGTTTAGCTTAAAGCTGGTAGGTTCATTAAAGATTTGTAACTTAACTTTCTTTTCGATACCATTGTAACTTGTAATTGTAATATTTGCATTACCTTTTGATACTGCTTTGATTGTACCGTTCTTATCAATAGTAGCAACATTTTTGTTATCTATATTATATGTATAGAAGTCACTTGGAGTATTTTCACTGTCATCCGGTTTAAATGTATAGCTTTCATTATTAGCCATTACGATTTTCTTAGGTGCAGAAATTTTCTTAGGTGCAGCTACTACAGTAATGTCAGCATAATTGGTAAGGTCATTATCTGTTGTTACCTTAATAGAACAGTCACCTTTCTTAAGTGCCACAACCTTGTTACCGTTAACCTTAACTATGCTACTGTCTGTAGAAGAAAGTTTATAAGTGCTTTTTGCATCCTTAGGAGAAAGAACAACATCAAGAGATGACTCTTGTCCAACGCCTAAAGTAATTTCTTTTGTCTTAAAACTAACGGACTGAGCATTTGTGGTTATGTTCAGCATATTTTTTGCTTCCTCAACAATGTCTACACCATAAAGGGTTAGACCGGCACAGATAACTGAAATAATAGCTAATATTACGAGTATAGTTGTAATAATAATTGATTTCACTTTCATATATAATACTTCCTAAATCATTTTTCTCTATGATAACACATAATCAGACAAAAATAAACATTTAACACATATTTTTTTAAAATATATTTGTTCTGTAGAAATATATGCTATTATAATTTTGTTAAAGAATTATCGCATATATATTTACAATATGTTCATAATTAAAATTACATAAATTTTGTGCAAAATTTCTAAATGTATTAAATGGTAAATTTTGTTTGTGCATTTTGCTATAAATAAAAATTTCTAATTGTGCAACTTTACTCTTGATTTGATGGTTTTGTGAACTTTTGCATAAATCGCAGTAAGTGCCACTATGGAAAAGGTAGAAAATTGGAGATTTTGTTGAAGAAACAACTAGATTGTAGTATAATAATTAATGTTCCGATAGTTTGTGTACGATTTGTGAACTATCTACTAAAAAGTAAAATAAGGTGGTGCAATGATGGATAACAAGGATGAGTTAACCTTTGAACTTCAAAAGGCTCTTGCTGAAAAAGAAATAATGGACAAAGTCAATGTGCGTGTTCGCAGAAAGACCAGTTTGGTGTTGTTATTCATTTCATTTATGAGTTTAATCTTAGTAACATTTGCTTGGTTTACTATTAGTACACTTGCCAATGTTGAAAAGTTAGATATGACTATTGGTACTGCACCGGACCTTAGAATCAGTACAGAAAATCACGGTAGTAACTTTAAACAATATGTAAAGACCGTTACAGGCGATATGATTGATAAGGAACTAACCGATAGATTTAATACAACAATGAAAGACCAAGTTCTTGATCCTGTTACTTCTTCAAACGGTAGAGCATTTAAGAGCAGAAGTGGTAGAGATATGGAAAGCAACAAAAACACTTTCCTTGAATTTGACCTATACTTAATTTCAACTAAAGATTTAACAGTTCACCTTACTAATGATGCTGACAATGAAAACAGAATCAAAGGTACTCAGGTTTCTACTAAAGAAACAGGTGATAAGGCTGATATTGTTAAGGCAGTTCGCTTTAGCTTTACTAATGAAGATGGCAGAACTATTATATATGAACCAAACAAAGGTTCATCAGTTGCAGGTCAAACAACATTTGATTTGTCAAGACCAATGACTTACAGTGATGCAAACAAAATTTGTGACCTTAAGAAACTAACTCCACAGAAAGTTACAGTTAGAGTTTGGTTTGAGGGTGAAGACCCTGAATGTGTTAACAAAATTCAGGAAGCAACTATGGAAGCAATCCTAACATTTGGTGGGGAAGCTGACGCAGGTTAATTCATAAAAATTTACTAAGATAGGGAGGAGATAAAAGTTGTTTAAGAAAAAGAAAAATGAAAATGTGGACTTTACTCCAAGTGACCTTAGTAAATTAACTCAAAAAGGTGCTAGAGAAACCGGAAAAGAAAGTTCATACGGTAAGTTTAGACAAGCAAGAGACGCTGAAGTTCTGGACAAAACCAGAAGAAGAAAAAGACTTCTGTTTTGGTTAAGTCTACTTTTAATTGCTTTTCTACTTTGCTTGTGGTTACTGATGTTTTGGTGGACAAGAGCCGGTGACTTGGTTATTGATGTTGACCGATTAGCTGACCAGAAAGGTATTATCCTTTCGGAAACATCAGACTTCAAACATCCTGAAACAGTTTTATCCGGTAAAGGTGTTGATAATGTAACCAACATTACTTATGCTTGGCTAACTGATAATATGACACTTAATGGTGATATTTCTTATTTAGATAAGTATGTGTCAAGTAAAGACAAGTCAATTGATGGTGGCAGTCATAACGGTGACAGTAACAACAATAAAAAGAAAATTGCCGGTACTAATAACGCCGGTGAAAATTACTTGGCTTATACATTCTATTGTAAGAATGCCGGTAATCAGTCCTTAACTTATGATGCAACTCTTATTAATAAGGGTGCTGCCAAGAGTATGAATGAAGCAGTTAGAATTATTGTTTTCAAAAACGGTGAACCTACTGTTTATGCTCACAAAAAGCATAAAAGTAATGAACCGGAAGACGATAGTAAGTTTATTCCAAAGTCACTTAATTCTAAGGCTTGGATAAATGATAAAGAAATTATGACAACAAAAAGTGAAAACTTTAAGCCAAACCAAGTTGATAAATATACAGTCCTAATGTGGGTTGAGGGTAATGACCCTGAATGTATCAACGAAATCCTTGGTGGTCATATGAAAATGTCTATGACATTCTCAGTTGAGGATGATAAAGAGACATAATGTCACTAGATTATAATTCAAAATTAATCAAAAATGCTATTAATCTTAGAAATAATCTTACACCACAAGAAAGGCACTTATGGTATGATTATTTATCCAAATATCCTATTCGTTTTCAAAGACAAAAGGTAATAGATAATTACATTGTTGATTTCTATTGTGCTAAAGCCCAGTTGGCAATTGAATTGGACGGTAGTCAACATTATAGAGATGATGAGAAGGCAAAGGATGATTTGAGAACAAGGACCCTTGAAAAAATCGGATTGTATGTTTTAAGAATTTCTAACTATGATTTGGATAGAAATTTTCAAGGTGTTTGTACTGAGATAGATAAAGTAGTAAAGATTAGATTGAAAAGATAGTACTGTTTTTCCTTTGTTATGAGTACTAAAGATTAGTGCAGATTTAACAAAGGCTCCCTCAGACGAGGGAGCTGGCACCGAAAGGTGACTGAGGGAGGGAAAACAGAAAAGATAATAGTATTAATTAAGAAGATAG
>JBQKHY010000048.1:0-4656 GCA_052118065.1 Ruminococcus sp. LCP21S3_E8
CTTTTATAAATCGACTGAAGGAGGGATAAAACTATAAATTAAATGAATTAATCGGTTGATATCTAATTAACCTACATTACATAAACAACTCCACAAACCCTAATTTATAAAACTGAATTTTCAAGTTGCACAATAAAATAAACTTACTCCAAAATACTTTCAGGTACTGTTTCAGCCATAACTTTATAGGCGATTTCTGATGGGTGTAGGTGGTCACCACTGTCATAACCATTCTTAAAGGCAGAATGATTGTTTTCGTCACGAAGTGCTTTATCAAAGTCAACAACACCGTCAAATTTATCTGTGGTTCTTATCCAATCATTAACTTCATTTCTTAGCTTTTCTCTAAAGTCAGCATAAGTTCTCCAGCCCTCAATAGGTAGAAGTGTGCCACCGTAAACCTTTAAGCCAAGGTTTCTTGCAATTTTAATGTATTCTTCAATACCGGCAATCATTTCTTCAGCAGTAGGTAGGTCACTCCAAGGTCTAAACACATTGTTCTCAACACCAACGGGATGAATAATATCGTTAATGCCATGTTGAATAATAACAGAGTCAGCACCTGAAATAGAAGAAATTTCCCTTTCAAAACGGTTACTACCCTTTAGTCCGTAACTGTCATATTGAATACACTCATATTGTCTTAAAATTCTTGTGCCACATACTGCTCTCCTGACAATTGCAGTATCTTTGTAGTTTTCAAAGCATTTTTCTGCCAAGTAATCAGGCCAAGACTGTGCAGTAATTGAGTCACCGTAGCAAATAACAGTTTTGTTCTTTTCCTCTGTCAATACTTCAACATTGTTTAAGAAGTAGAACCAGTTTGTACTTTTCATTTTCTCTACCGGCAATACTTTTTCATTAATATTGTTACCAAGTGCATAATAACCCTTAGATAATGGTCCTGTAACAAGTACTGCAGATCTTGTTTCTGTAAAGTCCATTAAGTAGAAACTAACAGAAATATATTCATCACTATTAATATTGAAAGGAATTTCATCACTTTTAATTTCAATACCTTTTTCAATAGTAACACTTTCTTTGCCGTCAAAAGTAATAGCAGTTGTGTCACTTAGCAAGTTACCTTTCTCATCACTTTTTGCTACAGTAGCACTTGTGATTGTAATGCTTTCTGTACCACAAAAGTTAGAAAAACCAAATCTAAGTTTGCTGCCCTTAAATGCTGATTTAATAGGATAACGAAGTGTTATATCCTTAGTGTAGTTCTCTACCTGACGAGTGATAATAGAAGTTGCATTAGCCCAAGTTGATACCCATTTTGTATTTTCCATTTTTCTTTCTCCTCAAAAATTCTATATATTAGGATATAACAAAAAAGTAGATATGTCAAAATAACAAAAAAGTAGATATGTCAAAATTAATTGCACTTTTTAGAATAATATTGTAAAATAAAGGTTAAAGAAATGGAGAGGTGACAAAATGTCTGTATTATCAGCTTATGATTTAAGTATGTCTTTTATAGAGAGAAAGCTGTTTGATAGCATTACTTTTACTGTAGAAGAAAAAGACAAAATAGGCTTTATCGGTGCAAACGGTAGTGGTAAAACCACATTGTTTAAAATTTTAACAGGACAACTTTCACCGGATACCGGCACAGTTACTGTTAGCAAAAATACTACTGTAGGTTATATGGAACAACACGCTTGTACAAGCCTAAACAGAACAGTTTATGAGGAGTTACTTTCTGTCTTTCAACCATTAATAGATATGGAAAAGGAGCTTGAAGAACTTCCTAAGCAAATAGAAAATGCAACTGATGATATACATTCTTTAATAGAAAAGCAGGATTTGTTACTTCAAAAGTTTCAGGATAATGGTGGCTTAACTTATAAAAGCAGAACAAGAAGTTCTCTTATAGGTTTAGGTTTTACCGAAGAAGATTTCGCTATGGAAGTGTCAAAACTTTCAGGTGGACAAAAAAGTAAACTTAGCCTTGCAAAGCTACTGCTTTCAGGTGCTAATATTCTTCTCCTTGACGAACCTACCAACCACCTTGACATTAATGCAGTATCTTGGCTTGAAAACTTTTTGAAAGATTTTGACGGTAGTGTTATTATCATCAGCCATGACAGATACTTCCTTGATGCAGTTACAAACAGAACAATGGAACTTTATTGTAACCACTTAATTATGTATAAGGGCAACTACTCAGCCTTTATGGATAAGAAAGAAAAAGACCAAGAAAGTATCCGTAATAAATATGAAAACGATTTAAAAGAAATTAAGCGACTTGAGGGTATTATTCAGCAACAGATTGAATGGTCACAAGAGCGTAACTATATTACTGCTGCCAGTAAGCAGAAAGAAATTGACAGAATAAAAGCACAACTTGTGCCACCTGAAGAAGAAAATCATGACTTAAGATTTAAGTTCCATGTAAATGAAGAAAGTGGTAACGATGTTGTAATGTGCAAAGACCTTGAAAAGTCTTTTGGAAATAATCATCTTTTCAGCAACCTTTCATTCCATATCAGAAAAGGTGAAAAGGTTGTTATTATGGGTGGCAACGGTATTGGCAAAACCACCTTGTTCAAAATGTTATTAGGCAAAGAAATGCCTGATAGTGGTTATATTGACTATGGCACAGGTGTAAAGATTGGTTATTTTGACCAAATGCAAGGTAACTTAAACCTAGAGAATGATGCCTATACAGAGGTTTATGATACTTTTCCTAATATGACAGAAACTGAAGTTAGAACTGCTTTAGGCAGATTTCGCTTTAGAGGTGACGAAGTATTTAAAAAGCTAAAGCTAATGTCCGGTGGTGAAAGGGCAAGAGTAAACCTACTGAAACTTATGTTAAGTGGAGATAACTTCCTTCTTCTTGACGAACCTACTAACCACTTAGATACTTTTTCAAGGGAAAGCCTTGAAAAAACTTTAAATGAATATGAAGGCACTTTGCTTGTAATCAGCCACGATAGATACTTTGTAAATAAAATTGCAGACAGAATTTTGTATATGACAGATAAGGGTTTTGTTGAGTACTTAGGTAACTATGATTACTTTATAGAAAGAACAAAGGACAATCCTGTTGATACACCTGAACTAAAGGTTAGAAACGATAAACCGAAGGTTAATGACTATAAAAAGGAAAAAGAAGAAAGAGCCAAGATTCGTAAAAAGCAAAATGACATTAAGAAAATTCAAGCACTAATTGAAAAGCTTGATGAAGAAATTGCCCAAACTGAAAGTATGTTAGCTGATGAAAGCATCACTTCGGATTATGAGAAACTTATGGAATATACGGAAAAGCTAAATGAACTTCAAACTTCCCAAGAAGATGCATTTATGAAGTGGGAAGAACTTGAAAATAGCTAATCTTTTTATTTGATAGGGGGTGTGGAGATGAACTTACTCCACTTAAAATATGCAATAGAAATTGAGAAAACTCAGTCTATCAACAAGGCTGCAGAAAATTTATATATGGGTCAACCTAACCTTTCCAGAGCAATTAAGGAACTTGAAAGGTCAATGGGTGTAAAGATTTTCCAAAGAACCTCCAAGGGTATGATTCCAACACCTGAGGGTATTGAGTTTTTAGGTTATGCAAAGAAAATTCTTGCACAAGTTGATCAGGTGGAAAATCTGTTTTCTAAGAATAAGAGAAATACCCAGAAGTTTTCAATTTCTGTTCCAAGGTCAAGTTACATTTCATCAGCATTTGTAAATTTCTGTAGTAAGATTGATGAAGATAAAAGGGCAGAAATTTATTATCAAGAAACCAACAACCAACAAGCAATTCGCAATATATTGGAAAATGACTTTAAAATGGGCATTGTGCGATATGATGTGAATTATGAAGAAACATTCAAAAAGTACCTTGCAGAAAAGAAACTAGAAGCAAAGGATATTTTTCAGTTTAAATATAATATTATTGTGTCAAAGAATAATCCATTAGCATTAAAAAATAGTGTCACAACAGAAGATTTAAGCAATTATATTATTATAAGCCATGCCGATCCATATGTACCATCATTACCGGCACATGATTTACAGAAAGAGGATATGGGTTATAATAATGAAAGACATATCTTTGTTTATGAAAGAGCAAGTCAGCTTGAACTGTTAAGTAAAGTGAAAAACACCTGTATGTTTGTATCCCCAATGCCAAAGCATTTGCTTAATATTTATGGCTTAAAAGAAATAAAATGCAGTGACAAAGTGGGAATGTACAAGGATGTGCTGATTTATCGAAAAAAACAAAAATTAGATTCTTTCGATGAATTGTTTATAAATGAGCTGGAAAATTCTATTAAGGAACATTAAAACTAAATAATAACCAAGAAATTGCCTATATTTTTCACGAAATATGGGCAATTATTAAGTTATATCATTTTTGATATATCGTTATGCATATTTTAGATTTTACTTGTATGATTAAATGTGTTAAAATTTTAACAAACCGTAGGAAAGTTACGGATTTATTTAAGAATTTAAGGAGATTCAGTTATGGCTAAGAATAGCAAGAACAATGCTAAAGCAACAGAAGAAAAAGCTGTTGTAACAGAAGTAAAAGATAGCAATATTGTAGATTCAGTAGAAGCACTAGAAGCAAAACTAGCACAGGTTAGAGAAGCACAGAAGAAATTCTCAACATACACACAGGAACAGGTTGACAAGATCTTCAAGGCA
>JBQKHY010000049.1:0-3446 GCA_052118065.1 Ruminococcus sp. LCP21S3_E8
TTATGCAGAGGCTGGTGGCTTTGCGTATGCAAAGACGGAAGGAGTGGTTGGAATTGTAAATTCATTTACAATTCCACAATAGAAGATACTATTTAATAGCACTACAAACCCAAATTTGCATATCTAACATAAACTAAAAATCAAACCTTACTGATGAAAACCGGAAACATTGCCTCTTTCCATAGCGCCAAACAGTTTAGCTTTAATATCAGGATAGGTTTTCTGTAAATTGCTTATGTAATCTTTGGTATTCTGTCTTTCTGTAACGCCATCAGCAGGACATTTGCTTTTTACTATTGGAAGATTTTCTCTTTTACAAGCATTAGCGACTTCGTTTTCCCATAAGTAAAGCATAGGTCTTATAAGTGTAATATCTTTTCTTGAAAGATATGTAACAGGACTAAAACAACCAATTTTTCCACCGTTGAATAGGTTAATAAGGAAAGTTTCAATTGCATCATCACCATGATGACCTAAAGCGATTTTGTTACAACCGTTTTCTTTTGCACAGTTGTGAATAATTCCTTTCCTCATTCTGGCACATAAGGAACAAGGGTTAGGTTCTTTTCTGTCCTCAAAGATAATGTTGTATAGAGAAGTTTTCCTTATAATATACTCAACATTAATTTTTTCACAAAGTACTTTAATTGCCTGGTAATTACCTGGTTTATTTTGAAAGTAAGGGTCAACAGTAATTGCTTTTACTGTAAATTTTTTTGGATAAAAGTCCCTTAACCTTGCTAATGCACATAAAAGCACAAGACTATCCTTTCCACCGGATACACCAACTGCAATACAGTCATTTTCTTCAATCATATTGTATTTATCAATACAAGCTCTAAATTTTCCTAGTATCTTATCCATAACATTTATTATATACTATTGAAAATAAAAAAGAAATAGGGTATAATAAAAACACTTTGAAAAAAATAGGTGATTTTATGAAAAAAACAATTACACTTGTTGTTGCAATTTTAATGTTAGCAGTATGTTTTACAGGCTGTGCAACAACAACTCAGCAAAAAGATGTAAAGGTAAAGCTATCTGATACTTTACAAACTCTAAAAGATAAAATGGTAGATAAGGGTTATATTCCTAAGAAAGATGTTACTGAGACTGAAATGTCACCTGTAAAACAGGAAGGTACTGACGGTAAAGAACAGGAATATGGTGGTTATCTATCAGTTGGTGCAGTTGAAGGTGCAAGATATGCTTTCAAATACAATAATAGTGATGTTAATGTTGAACTTTACCGTTACGATAGTAAAAAGAATACAGATGTTTCTAAGGAAATCATTAATGAAGTAAAGGAAAATGGTTACTTTACTCTTAAGGGTTCTGATGAAAAGATTGATGCAACTTTAAGTGCTGATGATAACTTCCTACTTATCTATCAGGATTCCAGTACAGAAAAGAAGAATGAAAATAAAAAGGCAGATGCTGAAAAGTTCTTCAAAGAATACAAAGCAAAATAATTTACTTAACCTCTTAATGTTTACTGCTTTGAGAGGTTTTCCTTTTATAATGCTTATTGTGGTACCTTTAATACGCTGAAAGTTACATTGTGCTAAATGATATATAATAGGGATAAAGATATTCCTATTTAAAATAATTATCAGTTATAAATATAATAAGACAAAAAGAAAGCCACTATCTAACTGATAGTGGCTTGTGTTGTTTATTGATTATTTGTAAGGGTTGTTGTCTAAATCATTATTAATTTGATTTTCTAAATTCATTTGATTGCTTAACTGCTGACTTGGATTTTCAAAACCATCAAAGTAAGCATTATTATCAATAGGTTGATTTGGTACAGCAGCTTGCTGATTAGGGTTTGGTTGTTGATTTACAAAGTTTTGATTGTTATAACCTTGGTTGTTTTGATAAGGTTGATTAAAGTTTTGATTGTTGAAGTTATTGTACTGACCATTGAAATTAGGATTGTACTGATTTTGGTTATACTGATTAAATTGATTGTAACCATTATTGTAAGGGTTAAAGTCAGGTGTAGGAGGTACTGCCTTTGCCATTTTGTTGTAACCAAGAGCAATGATACCTTCAAGTACTAAAGCAAATACAGTGATAAAACCGGTGAAGCCGGAAATAATAATGATAAGAGGAATATTCCTTGAAATAGCAATGAAAGGTAGTAGGTTTGATAAAGCAGTAATATCAGTTGCAAACTCATTACTGTTATATAGAACAAAACCAAAGAAAATAGTTCCCAGACATACTAATAAATTAATTGCAGCTTGGATAATAGAAAAAATACCGTAAACAGCACCTGATGGATATACTCTATCGCTGAACATACTTTTTTTAGCTGAACTGAAGAACTTAGCTTTAGCAATACTATAGATTAATGAAATAACAGAATTAATTAATAGTATAATTGAAATTACAATTAATAAAGCTGAAACAAAGGACATCGTTTCCTGTTCAGAACCAGTCATATCATCATAAGGTAATGCCATACCGATACCGAGTAAGAAAAATAGTCCGGAACAAATAATTGCAAGAGCTGAACCGACAATACCTAAAACTGCAAATACAAAGTTAACTGTAAAAACTGTGTCAGGTTTTCTATTAATATTATTACTTTTTGCAGAAAGGTAAATCCATAACCAAAGTGCAGCAGGTATAAGTGCTATAATTGAATTAATAATTACACTAGGAATGGATGATGCAACTGATAAAGATGAGAACTCATATAAATCAGCATCATGAGATACAGTAGCCAAAGTTCTCAAAAGGTCGTTAACTGCTCCAACGGCAAATATACCTAAAAAGCAAGAAATAAAAACGGTGACAGCCTTGCAGACAGTAAGAACTAATACAGATGGCTTCCTAAAATAGTTCTTAATGTGTTGAACATTGATTTGATTGTACATAAAAATCTCCTTAAAAATATTTTTTCTAAATTATTTTTAGAATTTATCTTTATTATATATGATATTAGTTAATAAATCAACTATAATTGAAATTATATATTCTGTATATTGTAGTGCAATATAATATTAACCACAAGTTATAGTAAAGTTAAAAATAATTTAAAAAAATTGAAATTTTTTTCAAAAAAGTGTTGACAACAGGAGAAAAAAGCCGTATAATAAAACTCGTTCCGCTGAGGGAACGGAAAACTCAAGAGGAATCGAGAGTAAGAAGTTCAGTAAGTTTGGAACAACGGACCTTGAAAATTAAACAACGAACAAGAAACCCGAAAATGACTTTGAGTTAAGAAACTCAAGTTTTAAGGATAGTGAATGTGAACACTAAAAAATACACAAACACGCAAGTATTCAGAAATGAGCTTGACGATTTAATAAGATGTTAAGCCGAAAGGTCTAATATACAAATTATTAGAGAGTTTGATCCTGGCTCAGGATGAACGCTGGCGGCGTGCCTAACACATGCAAGTCGAACGGAACTTCTTTGATAGAATTCTT
>JBQKHY010000050.1:0-3031 GCA_052118065.1 Ruminococcus sp. LCP21S3_E8
ATAGGACAAAATTGTATAAAACATTTTACTATTAAACGGGCGAACGATGTTCGCCCCTACGACTGTAAGCCAAAATTTTGTTATAATTCACACCCACAAACCCAAATTTATAAAACTAACCTTTACCCACAGACAAAATTGAAAAACCCAAATTTATAGATTAACACAATTGAATTTAAAAATAAAAAATATAAAACTCAAACTGCTTTTTTACGGTTAATATTCCAGATTGATAGGGCAGAGAATAGGACTAATGACACAACTAGGACAAGGACACTAACTAAGGTTGTACATTCTGTATCGCCAAATTTAAAGGTAACACCAAGGATGTTTTTCACTTCTTTTAGTGCAACTGCCTTTGCTTCGGTAGGCATTTTTGATACACCTTTATTAAGTGCATCATCCATTAAGATTTGACGGAATAATTCTGCACCATGTGAAGTAGGGAAACACTTAACAATATACTGTACATATTCAGGCAACTGACCTACCGGCAAATAGATACCTGTTACAAAACCGATTAATGCTGAGGTAATACCGGAAACTGCACTGAAAGTTTTCTCTGTATTCAAAAGTGAAACAATGAAAAGTGCCATTGCAGTATTTGAACAAGTGTTTAGTAGGAAAACTCCTATTAACTTCAAAATCATTGTAAATGAAATAACTATAACATTATTAACTGCAAGATAAATAATAGCAATAACGAATACAAGTAATGTCATCAGTAAGCCGATTATTACTGAGCTGATTATATAGCCAAGTGATAAAGCACTTCTGCTGATAGGTGCACAGTAAAAGTCTTTGAAAATCTTTTTTTCTTTGTCTTGTATCATTGTGGAGAATGCACCCATTGTTGTAGTTAGTGATGTGATAGCAAGTAACCCTGCCATTATCCAACCACTCATTATGTTTTCAGGTTTGTAAAATTCTTTTAAGCCATCTGTAAATGTATCTCCTAAGAAAAGAATGTATAATCCTATAACAATCAGTACACCAAGTAAAGAGAAAAATACTGCACCTTTGTCTTTGAAATATAACTTTAAATTTCTAATAACTAAACCTTTCATTTTCTAATCTCCTTACCTGTAATTCCGATAAAGGCATCATCCATTGTACCTTTGATAACTTCAAAACTTTCTATGTTATCCCTAACTAAATCAATAATAGGCAAAGCATCTTCTGTTTTGTCTACCTCAACAGTATATACATCAGCAATTACTGTAAAGTCAATATTGTTAGCCTTTAGTGTGGTGATTAATTTCTCTTTGTCTTTAGGTGTAATATGCAAATAGTTCTTTGCATATTTTTCTTTAAGTGTAGCCGGTGTACCTTTTGCAACAATTTCACCACTGTCAATTACTATAACATAGTCTGCATCAGTAACTTCTTCCATATAGTGGGTGGTTAAGAAAACTGTCATATTGTTTTCTTTCTGTAGTTTGGTAATCATCTGCCAAACATTCTGCCTTGATTGTGGGTCAAGACCTGTTGTTGGTTCATCAAGAAATAGAATTTTAGGAGTGTTAACCAATGCCCTTGCAATGTCAGCTCTTCTTCTTTGACCACCTGAAAGTTTACCGTAAGGTCGTTTCATTAAGTCGGTAATACCAACAGTTTCACAAACTTTCTTTACTGCATTTTTCAGTTCATTTCCTTTTAATCCGTAAAAACTGCCTCTGATTGAAATATTCTCTCCAACTGTTAGAATAGGGTCAAGGAAATTATCTTGAAACACAATGCCGATTTCTTTACGAATAGCATTGTCATCTTTGCCTACAAGTTTACCGTCAACAATAATACTGCCACTGTCAGGTTTTAGTGCAGTACAAATCATATCAATAGTTGTGCTTTTACCTGCACCGTTAGGTCCAAGTAGTGCAAAAAGTTTTCCTTCTTCAACATAAAAGTCAATGCCTTTAACTGCCTTAACATCTTTGTAGGATTTTTTCAGATTCTTAATTTCAATAATATTACTCATTGTTTTTCTCCTGCATTTTCTTTAGCTTTTCATTGATTTTGTTACTGTCTTCAACATTTTTGTGAAACATTGTGAAAAACACAATTGTGTATACAATCATAAGTACTATGAAAGCGTATAGTGACCAAATAGAGAAAATAGGGAACCAGTTAAACACTCCACCACCAAGTCCATATACACAAGAAAGTACAATTGTCATTGATATTAGATGACCTATATAACCATTTTTGTTTATAGCTCTTTCCAAAATCATAAACAAAAAGGTCATAACAGTTGTAACTGTAAAGTAGCTGAATACCATTGTTCCAAAAGTTTTGAAAAGTCCCTCTACTGTAATTGTTTTTACTGTACTGTCCCAAGTTGCAAAATAATAAACAATGGACAAAACCACAGTCATAATAGTGAAAATTACACAGTCAAGTGTAAAATAATGTTTGATTCTATTTAACATAAGTAACCTCCTAAATATTAAACTTTTTCTTAAAAGCAGAAACATAGTGACGGTTGATTATTATTTTTTCATTACTTAACATAGTAGCCTCAAATTTACCGTTAATAAACGGTCTGACACTTTTTAGCTTTGTTATATTGAGAATACAACTTTTACTTACCCTTACAATAGAAGTGTTTTTGAAAGTTTCTTCTATTGTGTATAACTTTTCTTTACATTCATACACATTATCTTTTGTATATACATATGACCTTTCGTCAACACTTTCAAAGTAGTAAATATCATTTAGCTTTATATTAAAATTACTGCCGTTTTTGAAACATTGAATTGTATTATTAAGTGAATTCAGTGTTTCAATCAGCTTATTTACTTCATCGGTTTCTTCGGAATAATTCAGTATAACTTCCGGTTCAGAAAATTTTGGATTTTTAAAAATACTTAACTTCATATTTTCTCTCCTTTCTGTGATTTTACTGTACCATTAATTCTTTTGGCTCTGTGTCAATAGTTGGGGTAAATCCACTAAAATGAAATTAGATAGACAAGTGATAGTATTATGCTATCACTTGTTTTTGCTTTTGTAGTGAAAACATATGTAAAAT
>JBQKHY010000051.1:0-2569 GCA_052118065.1 Ruminococcus sp. LCP21S3_E8
GGGTGTTTTTTCTTTTATCTAATTCAACCAAATTTATGCAAAAATCCTCGGGTGACCGTTTATTGACCGTTTATTCAGTTCAAAAAATTAAAAATGACCGCAAATAATTATTTTAAATTACAAAAAATAAAAATAAATTTAAAAGGCTTTGACCATTGAAAATATTTTTTCTTTAGTCAGAGCCTTTATTTTTTTAGCCTATATTCTTTTTATTATTCCCATATAGTAAAGAGTCTAATTTCTCACTAGCTTTTCTATTAGCTGATTGTATCGCGTGTGCGTATATATCCGCTGTGGTTGAACTTGTGCTATGTCCTAAACGGTCGGCAACTGTTGTAATTGGTGTACCTAAAGCAATTTGTAATGTTGCGTTGGTATGTCTTAACTTATGCAAAGTAATATAAGGTAGTTGGTCGGTATGCTTTTTCATAAACTTACTAAACCAACTAGAAACAGTATTAGGGTTTAGGGGTTCGCCGAAGTCATTAGTAAAGATATATCCTTTATCCTTCCACCTATCCCCTACTTTTAACCGTTGTTCGTTTTGGTATCGTCTGTAGTCCTTTAATTCCTGCATTATGCTATGTGATAATGCTATAACTCTATTAGAACTATTATTCTTTGTTTCGTCCTCATACACTCCATTTTCCTTCGTGTATTGAATAGTTCTGCATATCTTCATAGTGTGGTTATCAAAATCAACATCACACCACTTTAAACCTAAGCACTCGCCCCTTCTCATACCTTCCATTAATAACAAGTGTATCAATGTTTTATATGTTGGTGTTTCGTGTTCTAATAGTTCCAATAGTATTTGGCATTGCTTTTCATCAAGATAAATAGGGTCTTTATGTGCTACTTTTGGTGGTTTAGTTCTCTCACAAGGGTTAGAGTAAATATATCCCCATTCTACTGCTGTACTTAAAATACTAGATATTAAACGGTGGTGGTGTCTTATTGTTTCGTCTGCTAGTGGTTTACTAATATCTACAGCAGTAAAGATATTTTCTAGTGCCATATCTAAAGCATTACACACCTTTTCCGCGTTCTCTTTAGAAACATTGTTCCCTTTCCGGATAGAAATAACTGTAGTATTAGGAAGGTTTGAACGTCTGCAAAATTCCGCAGTAGTCAAGTTATTTTCCTTTAAGTAATCATCAAGGCTAATATTTAGCTTGTATTTAGTATCAAGTCTAATTCCGCCTTCTGCAAGGTTTTTATAGAACTTGCGTAGGTGTGGTGGCTGTATCTTTGACAACGATAAATGCCCGATAGCTTGATTTATACGAGGTAATAAAGTCAAGTATCTTTCATAGGTTTTAGGTCTTAAATCTTTCTTACGGTCTTTAAACCAAATATCTGCAAAATCTTTGAATTTCATATTACCGTTAAGGACTTGACCGCTCAAACACTTTTCCTCAAATAATACAGCTTGTTTCTTTACTTCTTTTTCTATCTGCTTTGGTGTTTTGGCTTTAGGTGTATAGGTTAGATACTTTCTTATCTGCTTACCGTTTATATCATAACCTAAAGATACGGTAATTTCATACTTGTTATCCTTTTTCTTTCTGATTGTTGCCATTACTTACATCACCACCTTTATGCTTTTCCTCTCTCCTTTTTCTATAGTTCTTTGCTAATTCTAATGTTTTATCTAAACTTTCAATACTATAGAAACTCAATGACTTGTAATTACCGCGGTCATAACTCTGTTTGTTTAATTCAGTACAAAAGTCATCAATTAATGAGTCCAATATATCCTTTAAATCTGTTTTTAAAAAGCTCCTATATGTAGCACCGGTCAAAATAGCACCGTTTCTATATAAAAGACCTATTATTTCTTCGTACTTTTCATCACCTAATTCTTCAATTAATTTACTGTCAAATTTATATGATATATCTTTAAAAGAATTATTTACTAATAATTTTAAATCATCAAATAAAAGACTTGTATTTCCTATATTTTCAATAAGAAAATTCATTATATCTGTATTGCTGTTTTTTAATATATCACTTTCTAATTTGCTAATTTGATTATGTTTATTAAGTGTATCAATAGCTAATTCAGATAACCCTGTATATTCATTTATCATTCTTATATCTGTTTCCGTTGTAGAAACATTAGATAAACCTAGTAAATAATCAGTTGATACACCAAAGTATTTAGCATATTTGATAACATATTCTGTACTTATAGACCTATCGCCATTGTAATGCTTAGTAATAGTAGAAGTATTACAACTTAGTCCTTGTTCTGCCATTTTCTTTGACATACTATCCCTAGACTTTTCTTTATCCACTAATTTTCTAAACCTAGTTATTGTTATATTATCGTCACACATTTTTATCACCTCACCGCGTATTGTTCCACTTGCCACAAATTCAATACAAATAGTGACACAGAACTTTACAAATACAACTGACACTGCTATAATATAATTATGGCAGTCGTCATCATAATTATATAATAACCTTATGATGATGACTTGTCAACACTATAAATAAAAAAGGGTGATTTAATGATACAAAACAATCTTGAAATCAGACAAAAAGCAAAAGAAAAGGGGGT
>JBQKHY010000052.1:0-1971 GCA_052118065.1 Ruminococcus sp. LCP21S3_E8
GAGATAAAACTAATAATTCAATCTGTTATATCGCAGATGTTTGATATAATCAATAATGCCTACCAAAACAATCCTTCCACCACTTCGTGGTCCCCCTTCCTTTACACAAGGGAGGCTGGTTAGTCTCAGCTAATTCTAAATAACTACCACAAAACAAGGATTTTTTTATCCCCACAAACCCTAATTTATCAATCTCACCTTTACCCACAGACAAAATTGAAAAAACTAATTTTATCAAACCTATATATTCTACATATGAAACAAAATAATTAACAGAGCAATCTGAAAATTATATAAAAAACATTGCTGAATAATTTATAAAATGATATACTAAATCTATAATAATTTAGGGAAAATAAGATTAAAACTAAGGAGCATATTATGTGTACATCAGCAACATACAAGACAAATGATTTTTATTTTGGCAGAACACTTGATTATGAATTTTCTTATGGTGAAGTAGTAGCAATAACACCTAGAAATTATCCTATTAATTTTCACTTTATGGGTGAAGTGAAGAATCACTATGCTATGATTGGTATGGCTCATATTGCAAATGATTATCCACTGTATTATGATGCTATTAATGAAAAAGGTCTTGGTATGGCAGGTCTTAATTTTGTTGGTAATGCAAAGTATTATGATGTTGATAAGGATAAAGAAAATGTAGCACAGTATGAGTTTATTAACTATATTCTCAGTCAATGTGCAAATGTTACAGAGGTAAAGAAAAAGCTAAAGAATATAAATATTACTGCAACTCAGTTTAATGAAAATTACCCTTTAGCTCAATTACACTATATTGTTGCTGATAAGGAAAGTTGTATTGTTGTAGAAACAATGGAAGATGGTATGCACATTTATGATAATAAAGTAGGTGTCTTAACAAATAACCCACCATTTCCTCAGCAAATGTTTATGCTTAATAACTATATGGGACTTTCTCCTAAACAACCGGAAAATACTTTTTCTCAAAATGAAAAGTTAGATTTCACTCAGTATAGTAGGGGAATGGGTGCTTTAGGCTTACCCGGTGACTTATCATCAGCATCAAGATTTGCCAGAGTTGCATTTGTGAAAATGAACAGTAAATCTTCTCCGGAAGAAAATTCAAGTGTAAGTCAGTTTTTCCATATTCTAAATTCAGTTGACCAACAAAGAGGCTGTTGTGAAGTAACTGAGGGTAAGTATGAGATTACAATTTATACTTCTTGTTGTAATTGTGATAAGGGTATTTACTACTATACAACATATGATAACCACCAGATTACTGCAATAGATATGCATAAGGAAAATTTAGACAGTGATACACTTATCAGTTATCCGCTAATCATTAATGAAAATATAAAATATCAAAATTAGGTAAAAAGAAAAGTCCGACAAAATCGGACTTTTTTTCTTATATAGAATTAAATATTAAAATTAATAAACAAATTTAATAGCAGTTCCATATGCTAAGATTTCAGAGCTTTGTTGTAAAATTGATGATGTTGTGTATCTAATACCAATAACACCGTCAGCACCCATCTGCATTGCCTGATTAACCATTCTGTCTAGAGCAACACCTCTTGCAGTATTCATCATTTCTGTATAGTCATTTAGTTCACCACCGACAATGCTCTTAAAACCTTGTTTAAAGTCACTTACAAAGTCCTTTGACTGTACTGTGTTACCTTGTACAACACCAAGAATTTGATAATTCATACCCGGTACTGTTTCTGTTGTTGAAATAAACATAATCTTCCTCCTACATAAATATAATTACATTATAAACTATTTATTATAATTGTCAAACATATGCCAATGTGAAATGGCAAAAAATTGACAAAAATAATATATGTATGTGCTAAAATGATATGGCCCAATAAAAAAGAGGAGTAACTTCAAAATATGGTATAATGGAATCGCTAAAAACATTAACCTAAGAAAGAAGTACTCCTCATGAATATGATAACACAAGAAGCAAAGAAA
>JBQKHY010000053.1:0-1576 GCA_052118065.1 Ruminococcus sp. LCP21S3_E8
AAAGACTAACTATTAAAAGTCAAGGCTATAATGAAGATATTTTGAATTAATCAAAAAAATCCTTTAGATCGTATTGGAATCGTAAAAATGGCATGACAAAAAGAGCATCATAAATGGTGCTCAAAAATAAGATATTTATGAAAAGAATTAAACTGTTGGTTGGTATGGTTGTTTAGATTTTTCCATTGCAAAAATTAAGCGAACAAGTTTCTTTGTTGCATGGGATAATGCAACATTGTAATGTTTGCCTTCTGAGCGTTTCTTACCAAGATATACACCAAAAGATTCATCCCAAAAACAAACATATTTTGTTGCATTGTACAGAGCGTATCGTAAGTACCTTGAACCACGCTTTTCCATATGAGAATGACAGTTCTCTAATTGACCGGATTGGTAGGTAGAAGGTGACATTCCGGCATATGCAAGTATTTTATCAGCTGAATCAAAACGATTGAAATCTCCAATTTCAGCGATAATCATAGCTCCTGTATTGTAACCGATACCTGGGATTGTAAGTATTGGAGAATTAATTTTATCCATAATAGATTTGATTTCTGTTTCAATTTCATTAATTTCAGTAGTTAATTCTTTGATAAGCTTAATAGTGTGTTTTAGTTCTAAAGATTTTGCCGGCATATGTGAGCCAATAGAATTTCTGGCAGCATTACGAATTAGATTGGCTGTATCTTTACCATATCGTCCATGTGAATTTTCAGATAGCAAATTGGTAAGTCTAGTAAGGTGTGAAGATGCAATAGCATTAGCAGATGGAAATTCAGATAATAGGGCATAAACTGAAGCCATATGAAGTGTAGGAACGAGTTTTTCTAATTCAGGAAAAAGGATACATACCAGTCTAGAAATAGAAGATTTTAATTTTGCTCTTTCTTTTACTTTATCAAAACGGTATCTAGTTAGTGACTTTAGCTCCTCATTGTGGTATGATGTATTTGAGTAGGACTTTAAGTTCACATCAGACATAATCATAGAAGCAATTGTACGGGCATCAACTTTATCTGTTTTCGTCTTTCTAAGACTTAAACTTTTTCTGTATAGATTTGTATGTAATGGATTGATAATGTAGGTCGGCAAACCTTTATCAAGAAGGAATCCCAGAAGATTGTAACTATAGTGTCCGGTGGCTTCAAGCCCTACTTTTACTTTTGTTAAATCATCTGAAATGGATTGTACTTTCTGAAATAAGGTTTCAAAACCTTCACGATTGTTAGAGATAGTAAAAGATTTAAATAAGACTTCACCATCTGAATTAGTAATAAAACAGTCGTGTTTATTTTTAGCAACATCAATTCCAATATAAATCATAATGAAAACTCCTTGTGAGTGAATTTTTGATACTGTTTAGACCACTGGTACTCCTTGCGATTGTAACCTCGTTCTAAATAAACCGTCATGCGGTATCTAACTAATTAACAAATATACAAAGAGACTGTGGTTGTAGCCTTTATTAAACCATCAAGTGGTAGGAGAATGTAAACAATCCACAGTATCTCTATCATTATAGCACACAGACCTTGGAGAGGGTCTATAAATACTACTACTTTATTATACGAGGAGA
>JBQKHY010000054.1:0-1394 GCA_052118065.1 Ruminococcus sp. LCP21S3_E8
TGGCTCTGTGTCAATAGTTGGGGTAAATCCACTAAAATGAAATTAGATAGACAAGTGATAGTATTATGCTATCACTTGTTTTTGCTTTTGTAGTGAAAACATATGTAAAATACGGTTACGAAATCTATTAAAATTTTGATAACCATAAGCATTCCTTTTTAGAACTTTGATTTTGTTGTTGCAACCTTCTGTAAAACCATTAGTTATAGGTGTCAAGAATGAATTTAATATACCATTCAGCCAATTAAGCATTGTTTTTGCACATTTTTCTAAATGTTCAATTCCGCTATCAAGTGCCGAATCTATCCATTCAGACATTCTTTTCTTGGCTTCTTCTCTGTCATTGCAATCAAGTATTTTTAGAAAATCTTCCTTAAACCAATGTGCAATATTTAGGTTTGCTGATTTATACAACATAATATTTACTTGTTGTTTTTGTTCATCATTTAATTCATCAAATCGTTTTAATAAAAGCTTTCTTGAGTGTTTGAAATATTTTCTTTCACTCTTTGGGAACTTCTTCTGTTCCTCTTTTCGTACTCTTTCAAATGCCCATATTATCTGCCTTACCCAATGGTATTTATCCACTACCTGTGTTGCATTTTTTAACCAAGTGCCGGATACATTTGAATATGTTTTCCACATATCACTTACAAATAACTCAACTTCCATCCTATTTTCTTTAGGAAACTCCTTAAAATACTTGATTAAATCGTACATTTTTCTCGTTGGAAGTATATCTAATACGACCCTGTTTTCAGGGTCAGTAATAATACAGTTGTATTTTTCTTTTCCGGTATTACCCTTAAATTCATCTATTGCAACAGTTCTCGGTAATTCATTTAATGAGTAGAATATCATATCAAATATACGCATAACCTTGGTTACACTAGTATTATTTTCTCTTGCTATTTGAGTAAACGATGTTGTATTCCTTAATAGTTCGATTATATATATGATAAATCTTGTTGTATATCTTTGGTATTTAGCAAGAAAATTATTATCTTCAGCAAACCTTTTTCCACATTTACAACGGTATCTTCTTTTCCTTAGATGTATATACACGAACTTACCAAAACTTGGAATATCCTTAATTACTTGCACTCTGTAGTCATGAACACAATCTGTTACACAACCACAATTAGGACACTTATGGGGTTTTCTTTCCAATTCACAATGAATATGGACCTCTTTTTCATTGCTTTCAATATTATTTATTATTAAGCCTTGCAATCCTGTTAGTTTTTCGATAAAATAAGTGTAGAGCATAATTTTGACCTCCGTTCTGGTTTTTTGTCAATTCCATTTTAACGGATTTTTCAAATTTATGCTCTACTTTTTTATATTTTTTTCGTAGGCTCTATTTTTCTTACCCCAACATTTATTATAGAGCC
>JBQKHY010000055.1:0-1106 GCA_052118065.1 Ruminococcus sp. LCP21S3_E8
TCTTTATAAACCATTGTAAACATTGGCTTATGATGAGTTTTATCACCGATTGATAGATTTACGGTTCTTGTTTTTGCACTATCTTTAGCTTCCAGAATAAAGCCATTATTTGTACTTTCACCTGTAGCCCATGAATTTACTAATGAAGTAATATCAAATGATACTTCATCGCTACTATTTGCTACTGCACAGTAATCTTTGACTAAACTATCGTAATATGGTGCAGTATTCTTGTAATTGTGCAACTTTATGATAAATGGTTTATCATTAGATAAATCACCAACCACACTACTGATTGAATATGAGTATGTAGCTTTTGTAATTTTTTGGGCTGATGATAATGTTGGTATTTTCTTGATTATCCATCTAAAGTACTCTGATGAAGACAATAGATATGGTGGATTGTACTTTGGAGATGATGTACCATATCCTACATATGAATAATTAGTATTAGATACTTGACCGGAAGATATTTCCGGATCAATAGTTACAGGATATTTAATATCTGATGATAATAGAAAATCCTTATCAGCTATTAATTTAACCTGCATAGTATCATCTTTATGATTTAAAATTTCTAAAGATATATTCTCACTATACTTTTGATTTGCATCTACCATATATGGTGCTGAAATTGTATACACAACATTCTTTCCATTATACAAATCAATAGTATTATCATCTTTTAATTTTGGAATTAGTTTTCCAATATTATACGAAATAACATACTCATTATTTACATTTGGGCTATTTAGAACAATATTTTCTTTTACACCTTTTGTTGTAACATTGCATTGCAAGTCAACATTATTATAAATATTCTTATATTCAGCATTTGAAGTAATATTTTCTAAAGTAGTATCATTTTTATCGTCATTAGTTTTTCCGTTCTGAACTACAATGTTACTTTTATTAGCGTCATCATAATTCCAACTAATTTCGTGTTTGTCATTTTCAACTGAAACCAAACTATCACTACTTGTATTTTTTGAAAGGGATACATTTACATCACTTTCTTTATTACTGTATGTTGAATTGTCATCAGACTTTACAAGGGTATTATCATAATCTACCCATTCATTTTTACTGTTTTTATAATGAACAGG
>JBQKHY010000056.1:0-1104 GCA_052118065.1 Ruminococcus sp. LCP21S3_E8
AAGCCAGAAAAAATGGGCTTATAGCTCAGCTGGTTAGAGCGTCCGCCTGATAAGCGGGAGGTCGGTGGTTCGAGTCCACTTAAGCCCACCAAAGAGGAAAAGCCGACTCACGGAGCCTTAAAATTACGATTGCTTAGTGGAGTGAGAAGTAATTTTAAGAACAGGGAAGTGAAACGAGGCTAGACATTAATAAATGTAATCCTCTAAATATGCACCTTGAAAACTGAATAAAGAAAAGATAGCGAGATAGTTTATTACAAACAGGAAAATAAAACTCAAGTATTTATTTAAACTAACAGGTAATAAAACTACAATTAAGCTGAAAAGGGTAAATAGGAAATAAAGCCTATTTATCTGCGAGTAGAGTAAATTAATTTACTTAAACGAAAGAACCAAAAAGATATCTCAATGGTCAAGCTATAAAGAGCACAAGGGGAATGCCTTGGCACTAGGAGCCGAAGAAGGACGTGACTAACTGCGATAAGCTACGGGGAGTTGTAAGTAAACATTAATCCGTAGATTTCCGAATGGAGCAATCCGGCTGTGGTCATGCACAGTCATCATATACTGAATACATAGGTATATGAGGGGAACCGCCTGAACTGAAACATCTAAGTAGGGCGAGGAAGAGAAATCAACCGAGATTCCGCTAGTAGTGGCGAGCGAACGCGGAAGAGGCCAAACCAGAGGTAGAAATACCTTTGGGGTTCGGACAACATACGATATTGATAATTTCTAGCTGAATAGTGTGGGAAAGCTAACCGAAGAAGGTGAGAGTCCTGTAAGCGAAAGGAAGAGTCAGTCAGTTGAATCCAGAGTACCGCCGGACACGTGAAACCCGGTGGGAATACGGGGGGACCATCCTCCAAGCCTAAATACTACCTAGTGACCGATAGAGAAGAAGTACTGTGAAGGAAAGGTGAAAAGCACCCCGGGAGGGGAGTGAAAGAGAACCTGAAACCTTGTGTTTACAAGCACCGAAAGTCCATCAAAGGACGATCGGGTACCTTTTGTAGAATGGTCCGGCGAGTGTATGTATCTAGCAAGGTTAAGCACTTAAGGTGTGAAGCCAAAGCGAAAGCAAGTCTGAACAGGGCGACAAGT
>JBQKHY010000057.1:0-921 GCA_052118065.1 Ruminococcus sp. LCP21S3_E8
GGACGATCGGGTACCTTTTGTAGAATGGTCCGGCGAGTGTATGTATCTAGCAAGGTTAAGCACTTAAGGTGTGAAGCCAAAGCGAAAGCAAGTCTGAACAGGGCGACAAGTTAGATGTATACGACCCGAAACCGGGTGACCTACCCATGGCCAGGCTGAAGTGAAGGTAAAACTTCATGGAGGGCCGAACCGACTCCCGTTGAAATGGTAGCGGATGAGTTGTGGGTAGCGGAGAAATTCCAATCGAACCCGGAGATAGCTGGTTCTCTCCGAAATAGCTTTAGGGCTAGCCTTGAAATAGATTACTGGAGGTAAAGCACTGAATTGGCTAGGGGCCGAAAGGTTACTGAACCTTATCAAACTCAGAATGCCAGATAATCGTTTTTCAGGAGTCAGACGGTGGGAGATAAGTTTCATCGTCAAAAGGGAAACAGCCCAGACCCACAGCTAAGGTCCCAAATTATAGTTAAGTGGAGAAGGATGTGGGATTGCATAGACAACCAGGATGTTGGCTTAGAAGCAGCCACTCATTAAAAGAGTGCGTAATAGCTCACTGGTCGAGTGATCCCGCGCCGAAAATTTAACGGGGCTAAACTATAAACCGAAGCTTGGGATACCGCAAGGTATGGTAGGAGAGCGTCATGTAAGGGGTGAAGTCATAGCGAAAGCGGTGGTGGACTTTACATGAGTGAGAATGCCGGAATGAGTAGCGAGAATTAAGTGAGAATCTTAATGGCCGAAAGTCTAAGGTTTTTGGAGGAAGGTTCGTCCGCTCCAAGTAAGTCGGGAGCTAAGGCGAGGCCGAAAGGCGTAGTCGATGCACATACGGTTGATATTCCGTAACCACTGACAACTTAAACAAAATGACACTTTAGAAGGGCTTGACCCGGGTGCTGGTAATCCCGGGCGTAAGGGACCGAA
>JBQKHY010000058.1:0-917 GCA_052118065.1 Ruminococcus sp. LCP21S3_E8
AAGGAAAAATCTATCTCTAGATTCGTCACTCGATGTCAAGACCTGGTAAGGTTCTTCGCGTTGCTTCGAATTAAACCACATACTCCACTGCTTGTGCGGGCCCCCGTCAATTCCTTTGAGTTTCAACCTTGCGGTCGTACTCCCCAGGTGGATTACTTATTGTGTTAACTCCGGCACGGAAGGGGTCAGACCCCCCACACCTAGTAATCATCGTTTACAGCGTGGACTACCAGGGTATCTAATCCTGTTTGCTACCCACGCTTTCGTGCCTCAGCGTCAGTTAAAGCCCAGTAGGCCGCCTTCGCCACTGGTGTTCCTCCCTATCTCTACGCATTTCACCGCTACACAGGGAATTCCGCCTACCTCTACTTCACTCAAGCTCAATAGTTTCAAATGCAGTGCATGGGTTGAGCCCATACATTTCACATCTGACTTATCAAGCCGCCTACGCACCCTTTACACCCAGTAAATCCGGATAACGCTTGCTCCCTACGTATTACCGCGGCTGCTGGCACGTAGTTAGCCGGAGCTTATTCATTTAGTACCGTCATTGTTCGTCCTAAATAAAAGAAGTTTACAATCCGAAAACCTTCATCCTTCACGCGGCGTTGCTGCGTCAGGGTTCCCCCCATTGCGCAATATCCCCCACTGCTGCCTCCCGTAGGAGTCTGGGCCGTGTCTCAGTCCCAATGTGGCCGTTCAACCTCTCAGTCCGGCTACCGATCGTCGCTTTGGTGGGCCGTTACCCCGCCAACTGGCTAATCGGACGCGAGTCCATCTTTGAGCGATAAATCTTTGGCATAAAAGCCATGCGACTTCTATGCGTTATGCGGTATTAGCATCCCTTTCGGGAAGTTATTCCCCTCTCAAAGGCAGGTTACTCACGCGTTACTCACCCGTCCGCCACTAAACTTAAT
>JBQKHY010000059.1:0-915 GCA_052118065.1 Ruminococcus sp. LCP21S3_E8
GAGAGTTTATCATATTTTTGATAGAGTAACAGGGGGAATATGATATAATAAAATCAATATTCCAATGGAGGAAACCATGAGCAGAAAATATGATAAGCGATTAAAAGCAAGTGTAGTATATGATATATGTGAATTAGGCAAATCTACAAGTAGAACTGCAAAAGAATACAACATCCCTCTTAAAACTGTTGAAAAATGGGTTACTGCATATCACAAAGACCCTAAGGTCTATGAAATCAGTGCTCTTTCTGATGAAGAAAGAATTAGTGAATTAGAACATGAAGTAAGAGTTCTTAAGAGAAAAAATGAGATATTAAAAAAAACACTAATTATGTTAGCAAAGGACAATTAAATCTTTATCAAAGTATAGAAACTCTTTCAAAGTATTATTCAGTTTATGAGATTTGTAAGTCTCTTGATGTGAATTATTCTTCATATCATTATTGGAAAAACAATGGCAAAAAATCTTTTGAAAACAAAGTGGAGTTTCTACAACAAGTGATTAAGGAATATGCCAATTTAAAAGGTTATTATGGAGCACCTAAAATAACAAAGAATTTATGTGCAAAAGGAATTAAATGTTCTGTGTCTAAGGTATCAAGAGCAATGAAAACTCTTGGAATACGCAGTATTGTAGCCGAAAAATTTGTTCATAGAAAAAGTTCAATGTCTGAAGAAGAAAAATCAAAGATAGTGAATTTAATTAAAAATTTAGAAATAACAGGAATAAATCAAGTATGGACAACTGATATTACTTACATTAAAACAATAGATGAAGGTAATTATTATTTGATTACATATATGGATGCTTATTCTAGGAAAATCGTAGCTTGGAATCTTGAAGAACATCAAACATCTAATGAAATGATAGAAACATTGAAAAAAGCAGTTGATGAAAGAAATCCTGAACCGGGA
>JBQKHY010000060.1:0-890 GCA_052118065.1 Ruminococcus sp. LCP21S3_E8
CTATTGCCTAAATCACACAGACCACATAGTCATCCTAACAGGCACACAAAAAGAGAAGAAAGACAAATTAGAAATTCTTTCAAAAAGTGCTATGAAAGATATGGATGGGATGGAGTATACAGTGATTTAAAGAGAAAAGGATATACAAGAAGCTACTCAGGAATGATATATGCAGCTAAAAGAATGGGCTTAGTAAAATATAAAAAGACCAAGAAAAAGAGCCGTAAGCATAGAAGATATCCGGAACTGTTAATACCTGGAGAAAAGGTGCAGATAGATGTAAAAGAAGTGCCATATAATTGCTTAAGAGGTAAGGCTTTAAGGGACGGAAAGCATTTTTATCAATGGACTGCAATAGATGAATGTACAAGGATGAGATTTGTATATGGGTTTGAAGAACACACACCTGAAAACTCAACCAAATTCTTGAAAATGTTATTGAAAGAATTTCCGTTTAAAATACAGACTATTCAAACAGATAACGGAAGAGAGTTCACATATAAATATCAGAGCAGTGAAGTGAAAAGTCCTTTTGAAATAGAATTAAACAAACTAGGTATAAATCATAAATTAATACCACCACGAACACCTTGGCACAACGGAAAGGTAGAAAGAAGTCATAGAAACGACCAAAGATATTTCTATGAATGGGAAACATTCAGAAATATTGAAGAATTAAACACAAAATTAAAAGGACATTTGGAATGGAGTAATAACAAAACAATGAGAACACTTGATTACAAGAGTCCAATGCAGTTATTGAGTGAAAAGTTAGAATTGAAATCCATTCATTAATTAATATTCATAATCAAAAGTCAGTAAAACAAGCGAAATATTAAATCGTATTTTATTTTTACCCTAAAATGGGTCATATCTATTTACAACACAGA
>JBQKHY010000061.1:0-759 GCA_052118065.1 Ruminococcus sp. LCP21S3_E8
CGCGTTTACACTCTTATGCACGGTTTCCGTCCGTGCTGAGCCAACCTTTGAGCGCCTCCGTTACTCTTTCGGAGGCGACCGCCCCAGTCAAACTGCCCACCTGACAATGTCCCCTGACCAGTTTCATGGCCACAGGTTAGAATTCCAGCAATCTAAGTGTGGTATCCCAACATCGACTCCATTATGGCTGGCGCCATAACTTCCCAGTCTCCCACATATCCTGTACATAAATTACCGAAACCCAATATCAAGCTACAGTAAAGCTCCATGGGGTCTTTCCGTCTTGTCGCAGGTAACCGGCATCTTCACCGGTACTACAATTTCGCCGGGCGGGTAGTTGAGACAGTGCCCAGATCGTTACACCATTCGTGCGGGTCGGAACTTACCCGACAAGGAATTTCGCTACCTTAGGACCGTTATAGTTACGGCCGCCGTTTACTGGGGCTTCAATTCGGAGCTCTCACTCCTCCTCTTAACCTTCCAGCACCGGGCAGGTGTCAGCCCCTATACTTCATCTTTCGATTTGGCAGAGACCTGTGTTTTTGCTAAACAGTCGCCTGGGCCTATTCACTGCGGCTCTCTCTCGAGAGCACTCCTTTTCCCGAAGTTACGGAGTCAATTTGCCGAGTTCCTTAACTACCCTTCTCCCGCTGGCCTTAGAATTCTCTTCCTGTCCACCTGTGTCGGTTTGCGGTACGGGCACCAACATTACATTCACAAAACTTTTCTCGCCTCTATCTAAGCTTGCTTCCCTACTAA
>JBQKHY010000062.1:0-674 GCA_052118065.1 Ruminococcus sp. LCP21S3_E8
AGACGAGGGAGCTGGCACCGAAAGGTGACTGAGGGAGGGAAAACAGAAAAGATAATAGTATTAATTAAGAAGATAGGTTGAGTAAAGATAATATTTTAAACAAGTTTAAAATATTAACCACTCCTTCCGTCTTTGCATACGCAAAGCCACCTCCCTCAGCGAGGGAGGCTATAAAATGGGTTCTATTCCTTCCTTTGTTATGAGTACTAAAGATTAGTGCAGACTTAACAAAGGCTCCCTCAGACGAGGGAGCTGTCATTCGTGAATTGCAAAGCAATTCACTCTTAAGGAATGACTGAAGGAGGGAAAAGGTGTTAGATAGATGAAACATTGTCTTATGTGCTAAACTAGGAATTACATCTATTGTAATATTTTAAACAAGTTTAAAATATTAACCACTCCTTCCGTCTTTGCATACGCAAAGCCACCTCCCTCAGCGAGGGAGGCTATAAAGTAGGTTCTATTCCTTCCTTTGTTATGAGTGCTAAAGATTAGTGCAGATTTAACAAAGGCTCCCTCAGACGAGGGAGCTGGCACCGAAAGGTGACTGAGGGAGGGAAAACAGAAAAGATAATAGTATTAATTAAGAAGATAGGTTGAGTAAAGATAATATTTTAAACAAGTTTAAAATATTAACCACTCCTTCCGTCTTTGCATACGCAAAGCCACCTCCC
>JBQKHY010000063.1:0-674 GCA_052118065.1 Ruminococcus sp. LCP21S3_E8
CTTAGATTGTCAAGCCAAGTGCAACACTTTGATTAAAATAGTCAATAGGTGAAAGAATGTCTAAACATTTTCTAGGTCTATTATTGATTTTATCAAGAACTGCATCAAGTTGTACTCTTGTGACCTTTCTGAAATCAGTACCTCTTGGAAAGAAAAATCTTAATAGACCATTAATATTTTCATTTGAACCTCGTTGCCAAGGAGCATGAAGATCTGCAA
Source organism: Ruminococcus sp. LCP21S3_E8 (assembly GCA_052118065.1). Lineage (GTDB taxonomy): Bacteria > Bacillota > Clostridia > Oscillospirales > Acutalibacteraceae > Ruminococcoides. The sequence goes on from JBQKHY010000063.1 coordinate 220, forward strand.
AGTATATTTCTAAATCTAAATCTTTTTCAATATCAGCATAGCCGTTAAATTCAGAACCATTATCCAAAGTTAATGTTAGTGGTTTGATTTTTAATGAAGCTTTTTCAAATGCTTCTCTAAATGCTGAATTAATTGATGAAATAGATTTATCTTTACAGGTAGCAGCTACAAGAAATCTTGATTTTCTATCAATAGCAGTAACAAGATAACCTTTTCCAACTGAACCGTAAATTGTATCACCTTCAAAATCTCCAAATCTTCCTCTTTCGTCAATTATAGAATCACGATTATGAATTGATTTTTCAGAATGTTTAGTGTAGGATTTACGCTCAGTTCTGTAAGGCTTTCCTCTTCTTCTAAGATGTGATGCAGGTGAAATACCCGGGAATAATTTAGAACGAATTGCACGATAAATAGAAGAAAAAGAAATCTTAATATTATGATTTAAATTCCAT
>JBQKHY010000064.1:0-664 GCA_052118065.1 Ruminococcus sp. LCP21S3_E8
GGATACATTTACATCACTTTCTTTATTACTGTATGTTGAATTGTCATCAGACTTTACAAGGGTATTATCATAATCTACCCATTCATTTTTACTGTTTTTATAATGAACAGGCTCACCGTAATCAACAAACATTTTTGTTCCATCATCTAACAAGAATGTTTTAGAATTCTCAGTTCTCTGCTCGCTATCTTCACTGACAATATTGCCTATTTCTTCAGTTTCACTTTTAACATTACTAAAGTCGGCACTATTAGATTCCGAGTTAGAGTTTTGACTACTGTTATCCTGAACTAAAGCAACAACATTCATCGGAATTAAATATATCATTGCAAAGCATAGGATGATAGAAACTGTAGATAAACATTTCCGCATTTTACATTTCATTTTTTACCTCCGTTTTAATTTTTTATCATATACTCCTCGAAATATGATATTTTATTTATATTTTTCTGCTTTGACTAATTTATAAAACTATCACATCATTTAAATTATTTAATTTTCATATCTTCTTTATCATCTCCAGACTGTGTATTTACACCATATTTCTTCCTATTAGAAATAAAGCCCATCTTATATGTTATTTCTTAGTGTTCATTTAAAACTACAAGTGCATTACAAGTACCCAATAACACTAAAAGAAAATTTTTCATAACTCTTTTCGAAC
>JBQKHY010000065.1:0-627 GCA_052118065.1 Ruminococcus sp. LCP21S3_E8
GGGTAGATTATAATAACAAGTGCAACACTAAAAAAATAGACAATATGTAAACCATCGTGTAAAATGTAGTTGCACACCAAGCATAATACGGAGGTAAACATATTGTCATATACACATCTTACACTAATTGAAAGAGAATGTCTACAGGAACTTTACGAAAAAGGTTATAGTATAAGAAAAATTGCAAAAATTCTTGAACGAAGTCCCTCTACAATCAGTAGAGAGTTAAAAAGAAACTCTAGTAAAAGGCGAAAACACTATCGTTCATGGGGTGCACATGTTAAATATTTAGCAAGGCGAAAAAATTGCCATAGGAAAAATAATTTACTCATATACACAGATATATATAATTATGTGTTTGATAAATTACATTCCTTTTGGTCACCGGAAATAATAGCTGATAAATGGAATTTAAATCATAATATTAAGATTTCTTTTTCTTCTATTTATCGTGCAATTCGTTCTAAATTATTCCCGGGTATTTCACCTGCATCACATCTTAGAAGAAGAGGAAAACCTTACAGAACTGAGCGTAAATCCTACACTAAACATTCTGAAAAATCAATTCATAATCGTGATTCTATAATTGACGAAAGAGGAAGATTTGGAGATTTTGAAGGTGATACA
>JBQKHY010000066.1:0-623 GCA_052118065.1 Ruminococcus sp. LCP21S3_E8
TTGATGCAGTTCTTGATAAAATCAATAATAGACCTAGAAAATGTTTAGACATTCTTTCACCTATTGACTATTTTAATCAAAGTGTTGCACTTGGCTTGACAATCTAAGGAGGCAAAATAGTTTGTACAAATCTAAAATAAGTACGCAATTTTTAAATAGTATAGACTTTATAAATTAGTATAAATTATGGTAAAGACAAAGGCTCCCTCGCTGAGGGAGCTGTCATTCGTGAATTGTAAAGCAATTCACCATTTAAAGAATGACTGAAGGAGTGGTTGATATTTTAAACAAGTTTAAAATATCATCATAGAAGAAACTTTCCTTTATTTCTAACTATAAAATACAATGAACATTATGAGATACAGTTGTAGGGAACATCATTGATATCCCGTTACAAACTAGCCTTTATATAGGTACTTTGCCCTATGTAGCAAGTTATAATTTCTAGTTTCTACATAGGACAAAATTGTACAAAACATTTTACTATTAAACGGGCGAACGGTGTTCGCCCTTACGACTGTGAGCCAAAAGTTTGTTGTAATTTTGTCCTATGTAGTTACCCTAAATTTGTACATATTCGCCAGTCTCCCTTGTGTAAAGGGATAAGTGAGCATCCAAATTTG
>JBQKHY010000067.1:0-590 GCA_052118065.1 Ruminococcus sp. LCP21S3_E8
TTAAACCATCAAGTGGTAGGAGAATGTAAACAATCCACAGTATCTCTATCATTATAGCACACAGACCTTGGAGAGGGTCTATAAATACTACTACTTTATTATACGAGGAGATTACTATGACAAAATTCGATGATTTTTTAAATGAACAGTTGAAAGATGAAGAAGTAAAGAAAGAATATGACGCACTAGATGAAGAATTTAAAAAGGTTCAAGAAGAAATTGATGTTAGAAAGATGTCAAATTCTCAGTTTAATAATTAATCTAGAAAGTAGTAATTTAAATTTATTAAGTGATGATTTTGATTTAAATAAGCAGTATTATTTTAATTAGATATGGTTAGTAATAATTAAATTTAACTACAGTCATCATTATTATCTATTAAGATTTATAAAAGGCAAGGTTTATCCTTGCCTTTTTCTAATATATGTTTTTGAATTTTGACTGTGGGGAAAGGTAAGTTTCACAAATTAGGGTTTGTGGAGTTAGAATTCACCTTGTTTTGTGGTAGATATTTAGAATTAGCAGAGACTAACCAGCCTCCCTTGTGTAAAGGGAGGGGGACCACGAAGTGGTGGAAGGATTGTCTAGTA
>JBQKHY010000069.1:0-564 GCA_052118065.1 Ruminococcus sp. LCP21S3_E8
TATGTTATCTGTTCTAGTAACATAAGTTGAGAATCTGACAATTTCATATCACTCATCCTCATCTCCAAAAATTTTTTCCTCGCCATCATCGTACCGATAATAAGAAATATGTTTTTTTATAATATCTCTACTTAAACCATTATTAAATTCTTCAGGTAAATCCATACTAAAATCAGAACTGTTAATAAAATAAATATCAGCCGAAACAATATTTTTACCGGTATTTTCTTTCATATAGTCAATTAAATCTGTAGTAATCATTTTAAAAGTTTTTAATCCGACTTTACCATTAACATAAACAGAAACATTAGTGTTATAACATTCTTTTGTTATTCTTTTAATGTCATAGTTTTTCCCAAAATAGTTACTTACATATGCAATTACACAATAATCATCTATGTCATATTTTTTTGCCAAATAATCATCAACAACAGTTGCATAAATATCAGCAGCTTTAACATCCTTAAAATCATCTTTAAAAGTAGGTGGATCATTAGGCGAGTCGGTAGATACATATCTGTTAACAGTAACCTCACCATATTGGCTTTCTACAATTAAATGTTC
>JBQKHY010000070.1:0-563 GCA_052118065.1 Ruminococcus sp. LCP21S3_E8
AAAAGCATTCCCAGTTCAGATTGCAGGCTGCAACTCGCCTGTATGAAGTTGGAATTGCTAGTAATCGCGGATCAGCATGCCGCGGTGAATACGTTCCCGGGCCTTGTACACACCGCCCGTCACACCATGGGAGCCGGTAATACCCGAAGCCAGTAGTTTAACCGTAAGGAGAGCGCTGTCGAAGGTAGGATTGGCGACTGGGGTGAAGTCGTAACAAGGTAGCCGTATCGGAAGGTGCGGCTGGATCACCTCCTTTCTATGGAGAAATGAGTGAAAGAAGTAGCTCATATCCAAGGTCAGAATGGATTTCAAGTTTGTTGTTTAATTTTCAGGGTCCGACCCTAAAGAGATATGGGGGTATAGCTCAGCTGGGAGAGCACCTGCTTTGCAAGCAGGGGGTCAGCGGTTCGATCCCGCTTATCTCCACCAAAGGCTTGAGTAATAGAAGCACCAAGCCAGAAAAAATGGGCTTATAGCTCAGCTGGTTAGAGCGTCCGCCTGATAAGCGGGAGGTCGGTGGTTCGAGTCCACTTAAGCCCACCAAAGAGGAAAAGCCGACTCAC
>JBQKHY010000071.1:0-535 GCA_052118065.1 Ruminococcus sp. LCP21S3_E8
TGCTTTTAATCGCTTATCATATTTTCTGCTCATGGTTTCCTCCATTGGAATATTGATTTTATTATATCATATTCCCCCTGTTACTCTATCAAAAATATGATAAACTCTCTTTTTGTTTTGTACTAAATTTTATTATTTACACAGGTCAAAGTAATGATTAGGAGAAAAAATTTGTTACGGGACATCAATGATGTCCCCTACACCTGTTAGCCGTAGTATTGTTTCCTATATAACATATATCTAACTTAATACTATTCATCATTTTTAATTATCTATTTTGTGAGGGGATTTCATCAGATACTTTAATTCAAATGTGTAACTTTCAAGGGTGGTTGGTAGTTCCCTCTTTGCACTAGTAAGTTGTGGGAGTTTGGTTATTTTACTTTCTATAGTTATTTAGAAGTACAAATACTCAATTGCGTACATAGGGCTATATGCTAATAGAAAGGCTAATTTGCTCGTCCAACAATTAAGTGAACATCAAAGAAAACGAGCCATAGGCGAAGTTTGATTTGCTAATGTGAACTTATGCAAA
>JBQKHY010000072.1:0-518 GCA_052118065.1 Ruminococcus sp. LCP21S3_E8
GCAGGTGCTCCTGAAAACATCATCGGTTGGATTGATATTCCTTCACTAGATATGACAAACCTACTAATGAAGGAATCAGACATTATCCTAGCAACAGGTGGTCCCGGTATGGTTAAGGCTGCTTATTCAAGTGGTAAGCCAGCTCTAGGTGTTGGTGCCGGTAATACTCCTGCTATCATTGATAGCTCAGCAGATATCCTACTAGCTGTATCTTCAATCATCCACTCAAAGACATTTGATAACGGTATGATTTGTGCATCAGAACAGTCAGTAATCGTTGTTAAGGATATTTACGAAAAGGTTAAGAAGGAATTCCAGTACAGAGGCTGTTACTTCCTAAACCCTGAAGAAACAGAAAAGGTAAGAAAGACAATCATCATCAACGGTGCTTTAAATGCTAAGATTGTTGGTCAGTCAGCTCACACAATCGCTGCTTTAGCAGGTGTTGATGTTCCTGTTGATACAAAGGTTATCATCGGTGAAGTTGAAAGCGTTGACATTGCAGAAGAATTCGCTCA
>JBQKHY010000073.1:0-516 GCA_052118065.1 Ruminococcus sp. LCP21S3_E8
AACATCTGCGATATAACAGATTGAATTATTAGTTTTATCTCATCGTACACATTTTATATAGAGAACACAATCTACCGTGACAATCCCTCTGTTTTGCATACGCAAAACATCAGCCACTGCATAAGTTCGCAAAGCCAAATTAAAATTTGGATGCTCACTTATCCCTTTACACAAGGGCGACTGGCGAATATGTACAAATTAAAGGTAACTACATAGGACAAAATAACAACAAAATTTTGGCTTACAGTTGTAGGGGCGAACATCGTTCGCCCGTTTAATTGTAAAATATTTTATGTAACTTTGTCCTATGTAGGAACTAAAAATTATAACTTACTACATAGGGCAAAGCACCTATATAAAGGCTAGTTTGTAACGGGACATCAATGATGTCCCCTACAACTGTAACTCATAATGTTCATTGTATTTTATAGTTAGAAATAAAGGAAAGTTTCATCTATGATGATATTTTAAACAAGTTTAAAATATCAACCACTCCTTCAGTCATTCTTTAAAAGG
>JBQKHY010000074.1:0-473 GCA_052118065.1 Ruminococcus sp. LCP21S3_E8
TATTTAAAATTATATCTCATCGTACACATTCTATCTAGAGAATACTATCTACCGTGACAATCCATCCGTCACCTAGCGGTGACACCTTCCTTTACACAAGGAAGGCTGGCTAGTCTCTGCTAATTCTAATAATCTACATGGGACAATGTACGATAAATATGAAAATTTGTTACGGGACATCAATGATGTCCCATACACCTGTTGCCGTAGTTTTGCTATCATTTATTTGGTTGCTCGTTTATTGTTTGAATTTCTTATTTTTATTTTAGAATTGTTAATAGGGCTATATGCCAATAGAGTGGCTAATTTGCTCGTCCAACAATTAAGTGAACATCAAAGAAAACGAGCCATAGGCGAAGTATGATTTGCTAATGTGAACTTATGCAAAAGTTTTATGCAATAAAAATTTTTGCTGAAAGACCCTACACCGGTACTTATAATTTTTCTTACATTTAAAAAAATTACTAACTATC
>JBQKHY010000075.1:0-471 GCA_052118065.1 Ruminococcus sp. LCP21S3_E8
ATTGACGGGGGCCCGCACAAGCAGTGGAGTATGTGGTTTAATTCGAAGCAACGCGAAGAACCTTACCAGGTCTTGACATCGAGTGACGAATCTAGAGATAGATTTTTCCTTCGGGACACGAAGACAGGTGGTGCATGGTTGTCGTCAGCTCGTGTCGTGAGATGTTGGGTTAAGTCCCGCAACGAGCGCAACCCTTGCTATTAGTTGCTACGCAAGAGCACTCTAATAGGACTGCCGTTGACAAAACGGAGGAAGGTGGGGACGACGTCAAATCATCATGCCCCTTATGACCTGGGCTACACACGTACTACAATGGATGTTAACAGAGGGAAGCAAAATAGCGATATGGAGCAAACCCCAAAAAGCATTCCCAGTTCAGATTGCAGGCTGCAACTCGCCTGTATGAAGTTGGAATTGCTAGTAATCGCGGATCAGCATGCCGCGGTGAATACGTTCCCGGGCCTTGTACAC
>JBQKHY010000076.1:0-443 GCA_052118065.1 Ruminococcus sp. LCP21S3_E8
ATTTAAAAATTGCGTACTTATTTTAGATTTGTACAAACTATTTTGCCTCCCTCGCTGAGGGAGGTGGCTTTGCGTATGCAAAGACGGAAGGAGTGGTTGGAATTGTAAATTTATTTACAATTCCACAATAGAAGATACTATTTAATAGCACTACAAACCCTAATTTATAAAACTAACCTTTATCCACAGACAAAATTGAAAAAACAAAAGAAAAATCCGACAGGTAAACCTATCGGATTTTGGAGCTAGAGATGGGAATTGAACCCACGACCTATTGATTACGAGGCAATTATTCTACCACTGAACTACTCTAGCATAATATCACTAAACTATTCTAGCATAATATCACTAAACTGTTCTAGCATAATATCACTAAACTGTTCTAGCATAATATCACTAAACTGTTCTAGCATAATATCACTAAACTGTTCTAGCATAATATC
>JBQKHY010000077.1:0-439 GCA_052118065.1 Ruminococcus sp. LCP21S3_E8
ATAGTTTGTACCATAACAATCCCTCAGTCGCTCTTTAAGAGTAAATTGTCATTCTTCCAATTTACGAGCGACAGCTCCCTTTACACAAGGGAGCCTTATTTGCTAAAAATTGACACTTTATATTCACACCCACAAACCCTAATTTGTAGAACTGAATTTTTAAATAGACAACAAATTAAAAGCACTAATTTTCTTAAAACAAAAAATATTTTCCCACAAAAATAACCCCTCACGATTGTGAGGGGGTTTGTATTTCATAAATCTAATTGAAATTTATAAATCTAATAGAAACTTTTTACTGAGATTGTTCTTCTTTTAGACTTTTTTCATTGGTTTACGGAAACCAATATTTAATTTTGCAAAGTTAAAATATACTTTCTAAGACTAATATAATCTAGCAACAATACACTTAAACTAGCATCATATCTAAGTACAAAAC
>JBQKHY010000078.1:0-418 GCA_052118065.1 Ruminococcus sp. LCP21S3_E8
TAGGTCGATTAGTAGAGCATTTGCAATACCGTGTGGTAGGTGATGATAAGCACCTAGCTTATGAGCCATTGAGTGACATACACCTAGGAATGCATTTGCGAAAGCCATACCAGCCATTGTAGCTGCGTTTGCCATCTTTTCTCTTGCTACAGGTTCATTAGGACCGTTATCGTAACATGTTGGTAGATATTCGAAGATTGTCTTTGCAGCCTTTAGAGCTAGACTGTCTGAATAATCTGTTGCCATAATTGATGCATAAGCTTCCAGAGCATGTGTTAGTGCGTCAACACCTGATGCAGCTGTTAGACCCTTAGGAGCTGTCATATGCATATCTGTATCAACAATAGCCATCTTTGGTAGTAGCTGATAGTCAGCTAGAGGGTACTTAATACCACTCTTTTCGTCTGTGATAACTGCG
>JBQKHY010000079.1:0-365 GCA_052118065.1 Ruminococcus sp. LCP21S3_E8
GAGTAAGACCCCTTGTAGACTACGAGGTTGATAGGCTGCGTGTGTAAGCATGGTGACATGTTCAGCTTGGCAGTACTAATAGGTCGAGGGCTTGACCACAAGAGTCTTTTTTGGTCAGCTAGTAAGCTAGAAATTCTTTATTCAGTTTTGAAGGTGCAGAGCACAATATGCGCCATTAGCTCAGTTGGTAGAGCACCTGACTCTTAATCAGGGTGTCCCGGGTTCGAACCCCTGATGGCGCACCAAAGAGAAGGTTGGAGCTGGGCAACCGGCTCTGGCCGAAGAGAATTGGCCCGTTGGTCAAGCGGTTAAGACTCCGCCCTCTCACGGCGGCAACGCGAGTTCGATTCTCGCACGGGTCACCA
>JBQKHY010000080.1:0-361 GCA_052118065.1 Ruminococcus sp. LCP21S3_E8
ATAAAATACAATGAACATTATGAGATACAGTTGTAGGGGACATCATTGATGTCCCGTTACAAACTAGCCTTTATATAGGTACTTTGCCCTATGTAGCAAGTTATAATTTCTGGTTTCTACATAGGACAAAATTGTATAAAACATTTTACTATTAAACGGGCGAACGATGTTCGCCCCTACGACTGTAAGCCAAAATTTTGTCGTAATTTTGTCCTATGTAGTTACCCTAAATTTGTACATATTCGCCAGTCTCCTTAGATTGTCAAGCCAAGTGCAACACTTTGATTAAAATAGTCAATAGGTGAAAGAATGTCTAAACATTTTCTAGGTCTATTATTGATTTTATCAAGAACTGCATCAA
>JBQKHY010000081.1:0-337 GCA_052118065.1 Ruminococcus sp. LCP21S3_E8
ACTGTATCTCATAATGTTCATTGTATTTTATAGTTAGAAATAAAGGAAAGTTTCTTCTATGATGATATTTTAAACAAGTTTAAAATATCAACCACTCCTTCAGTCATTCTTAAAAAGGTGAATTGCTTTGCAATTCACGAATGACAGCTCCCTCGTATGAGGGAGCCAGATACAGTTTCTACAAATCAATAAGTATGTACATATTTTCAAAATTGTACATACTTTGTGAGAGTTTATCATATTTTTGATAGAGTAACAGGGGGAATATGATATAATAAAATCAATATTCCAATGGAGGAAACCATGAGCAGAAAATATGATAAGCGATTAAAAGCAA
>JBQKHY010000082.1:0-331 GCA_052118065.1 Ruminococcus sp. LCP21S3_E8
TAATTTCTAGTTTCTACATAGGACAAAATTGTATAAAACATTTTACTATTAAACGGGCGAACGATGTTCGCCCCTACGACTGTAAGCCATAAAATTTGTTCTTATTTTGTCCTATGTAGTTACCCTAAATTTGTACATATTCGCCAGTCTCCCTTGTGTAAAGGGAGATGTTTTGCAAATGCAAAACAGAGGGATTGTCACGGTAGATTGTGTTCTCTGGATAAAATGTGTACGATGAGATAAAACTAATAATTCAATCTGTTATATCGCAGATGTTTGATATAATCAATAATGCCTACCAAAACAATCCTTCCACCACTTCGTGGTCCCC
>JBQKHY010000083.1:0-327 GCA_052118065.1 Ruminococcus sp. LCP21S3_E8
GATGTAGAACTAGACACTAGGAATGATACAGATAAGCCAGAAGTTGATGATGTAGAACTAGACTCTAGGAATGATACGGATAAACCAAATGGTGATGATGTAGAACTAGACTCTAGGAATGATACGGATAAACCAAATGGTGATGATGTTGAACAAGACACTAGGAATGATACGGACAAACCAAATAGTGATGATGTAGAACAAGACCCTAGGAATGATACGGACAAGCCAAATGGTGATGATGTTGAACAAAACACTAGGAATGATACGGACAAGCCAGATGGTGATGATGTTGAACAAGACCCTAGGAATGATACGGATAAGCCA
>JBQKHY010000084.1:0-325 GCA_052118065.1 Ruminococcus sp. LCP21S3_E8
GAAATTCTCAACATACACACAGGAACAGGTTGACAAGATCTTCAAGGCAGCAGCAATTGCAGCAAACCAGGCAAGAATTCCTCTAGCAAAACAGGCAGTAGAAGAAACAGGCATGGGCGTAGTAGAAGATAAGGTAATCAAGAACAACTACGCAGCAGAATATATTTACAACGCATACAAGAACACAAAGACTTGTGACATTATCGAAAGAGATGAAAGTTTCGGTACAATCAAGGTTGCAGAACCAATCGGTGTTGTAGGTGCAGTTATCCCAACAACAAACCCAACATCAACAGCAATCTTTAAGACACTTATCTCTCTAAAG
>JBQKHY010000085.1:0-323 GCA_052118065.1 Ruminococcus sp. LCP21S3_E8
GGACCACGAAGTGGTGGAAGGATTGTTTTGGTAGGCACTTTAGATTATATAAGATTTATTCGATATATGATGTAGGGAACGAACAATGTTCGTTCCGTTATTTATAGATAATTTTTATCTTATCGTACACATTTTATCTAGAGAACACTATCTACCATAACAATCCCTCAGTCGCTCTTTAAAAGTAAATTGTCATTCTTCCAATTTACGAGCGACAGCTCCCTCGTCTGAGGGAGCCAAGCATAATATGTACAAACTTATAAATTTGTACATAATTAAAGAAATTGTACATACCTTGTTGCCTCCCTCGCTGAGGGAGGTGG
>JBQKHY010000086.1:0-315 GCA_052118065.1 Ruminococcus sp. LCP21S3_E8
TGTTTAAAATATCATCATAGATGAAACTTTCCTTTATTTCTAACTATAAAATACAATGAACATTATGAGATACAGTTGTAGGGGACATCATTGATGTCCCGTTACAAACTAGCCTTTATATAGGTGCTTTGCCCTATGTAGTAAGTTATAATTTCTGGTTTCTACATAGGACAAAGTTACATAAAATATTTTACTATTAAACGAGCAAACGATGTTTGCCCCTATGACTGTAAGCCTATAGTTTGTTGTTATTTTGTCCTATGTAGTTACCTTTAATTTGTACATATTCGCCAGTCGCCCTTGTGTAAAGGGAGA
>JBQKHY010000087.1:0-313 GCA_052118065.1 Ruminococcus sp. LCP21S3_E8
GAAATTAAAGACTATTTATATAGTCCTAATATCTTAGACCGCTGTAAGACTGCTAAACCTTTAACAGCGGTCTTTTTCTTTTGCCAATTTTTCAATGATATTGAGGAGTTGGCTTTTTTCTTCCGGTGGAAGTTCCTTTCTTAATTTTCTAGTCATTGTTGCCTCACTTATTTTTAGTGTGTCGGCTACTTCCCAAAGTAACACCCCCTTTTCTTTTGCTTTTTGTCTGATTTCAAGATTGTTTTGTATCATTAAATCACCCTTTTTTATTTATAGTGTTGACAAGTCATCATCATAAGGTTATTATATAATT
>JBQKHY010000088.1:0-308 GCA_052118065.1 Ruminococcus sp. LCP21S3_E8
CATAGAAGAAACTTTCCTTTATTTCTAACTATAAAATACAATGAACATTATGAGATACAGTTGTAGGGGACATCATTGATGTCCCGTTACAAACTAGCCTTTATATAGGTATTTTGCCCTATGTAGCAAGTTATAATTTCTAGTTTCTACATAGGACAAAATTGTATAAAACATTTTACTATTAAACGGGCGAACGGTGTTCGCCCTTACGACTGTGAGCCAAAAGTTTGTTGTAATTTTGTCCTATGTAGTTACCCTAAATTTATACATATTCGCCAGTCTCCCTTGTGTAAAGGGAGATGTCAGCG
>JBQKHY010000090.1:0-302 GCA_052118065.1 Ruminococcus sp. LCP21S3_E8
GATGATATTTTAAACAAGTTTAAAATATCAACCACTCCTTCAGTCATTCTTTAAAAGGTGAATTGCTTTGCAATTCACGAATGACAGCTCCCTCAGCGAGGGAGCCTTTGTTTTTACCATAATTTTTACTAATTTATAAAGTCTGTACTATTTAAAAATTGCGTACTAATTTTAGATTTGTACAGACTGTGTTGGGACTTTGTCAATAATTTGATATAAAAAAAGTAAAAAAGAGGGGGATATTTACATTGCTAATCGGTGTGAAGTGACTTCTCAAAATCACAAGGTGAAAGATAATTAAT